>PLLA01000122.1 GCA_003140835.1 Candidatus Tumulicola scandinaviensis
GACTCACCTACGCACGACTGTAGGGGATCAATGCCGGTGTGGCTGCGGCGCGGCTGGGCGCTCACGATAACCGTTCTGATGCTCGCGACGGCGCTCGGGATCGGCGAGCCGGCGAAGCCGCCCTGCGTGCGGGTCGCCGTCGCGCTCGAGGACGACATCGACTCCGGCAAAGCGCGCGCCAACGACCCGTTCCGTTTCGTCACCGTCGATGCGGTGCAGCTTACCGATGGGACGCCCGTTCCGGCCGGCACGATCGGCTTTGGCCTGATCGCGATCGCGAAACATGCGGAGCGCGCCGGACAGGGCGGCTACGTCGTGCTCGAGGCGCGCTTTCTCACGCTCCCGAGCGGCCAGCATGTGCCGGTTTCCATCGATTGGTCGAGCGCCAAGCGGGCAACGGCGACCGGGGCGTCGCTGAACATTCCGGGGATCGTCGGCGCGATTCCGTTTGCCGGCTACATCCTCGGACCGTATGGCTTTCTGCATCACGGAAAGGACGTTGTGATCCCGCGCGGCGCACAGATTCCGCTGCTGCTCGGCGACGACGTCGCCGTGCCGGGAGCCCTGCTGGGCGAGGTCGCGCCGCGACTGCTGTATCTGCTGTCCACCTGGCGACAGGACGACAGCGTGCTNNGGTCGAGGTTGCCGGAATCGAACGATGCGTCACGTGCGGTGACGGTGTGTGACACGGCATCGTCGTTGACCCAGGCTACGCTCTTTCCGACCGCTATCGTGACGGTAACCGGCGCGTAGGCGTAGTTCTTGATGTGGACGACCGTCGAGGGGTTGGGCGCGTCGGTCCCGATCGGCGCCGGGCTCGGCGTCTGCTGACCCACCGCCGGTCCGGTCAGTGCAAAGGCGGCCAGGGCGGTCAGAAAGGCAAATACGAGGGTGCGCATGTCCCCTAGGATACCCGGAAAGGGACGCTAGTTCTCGCCAGGGGGCGAGCGACCGTACGGAGGCCGACGACAACGGTCCACGCCCCACGATGTGTTCTAGTGGTACCATGGGTCGTCGCGGCTGGAGCCGAAAGCCTGGCGCGAAGAAGGTACGTCCCCGGAGAACGGTTTGCAAACGCTGGTGAACGTCGCCCTGCCCGAGATGGGCGAGTCGGTCACCGAAGGCTCCATCGTCGAGTGGCGCAAGCGGGTTGGTGATTTCGTCGCCGAGGGCGACCCTCTGGTCGACGTCACCACCGACAAAGTCGACGTCGAAGTACCGGCGACCGCCTCGGGCGTCATCACGCAAATCCTCGCCGGCGAGGGCGATACGGTTTCCGTCGGCTCCGTGCTCGCCGAGATCGATACGACGAAAACGAACGGTCAAGTAGCCGGCAAGGGCGCCGCGGCGCGCGGTGCGGTTAACGGCGGGGCTGCCTCCGCGAGTTCGCCCGTCAAAACGGCCGACGTTCCACCGGCTGACGTCACTCGCTCCGGAGAGCCGGTCGCGGATCAGCCGGCGCGACGAATGGCCCGCCGGCTCGATGTCGACCTCGGCAAAATCCGCGGATCGGGACCCAACGGACTCATCTTACGTGGCGACGTGGTCGCGCAAGCCGAGGACGCCGGACGCCGGCCGCCGGAGCGCGAATCGTCCGCGCCGCTTCCGGCAATACCGGCTGGGGCCGCGGTGACGCCGCTCAAAGGCCCGGCGGCGGCTCTCGTTGGCTACATGGAGCAGAGTCTGACGATTCCGACGGCCACCAGCTTTCGCGCGTTGGCAGTCGACGTGCTCGACGCCCGGCGCAAGGAACTCAACGGTGCGATCAAGGCGGCCGGACGTAGCGAAAAGATCTCCTTTACGCACGTGGCGGCGTATGCGCTGGTACGGGCTGCGCGCGATCTCCCGTTTATCACCTACTCGTTCAGACGCAACGAAAAGGGCGCGCCGGCGCGGCTGGAACCGGGCATTCATCTCGGCCTCGCGGTCGACAGCGAGCGCAAAGACGGAACGCGCTTCTTAGTCGTCCCCGTCATCAAGGATGCCGCCGCGCTCGACTTCGCGGCGTTTCGCGCGAAGTACGAAGAGTTAGTCGTCAAAGCGCGCGACAACAAACTGGTGGCCGACGACTTGCAAGGCGCGTCGTTCACGCTTACCAATCCGGGCGGAATCGGGACGGTCGCCTCGCTTCCCCGCTTGATGGCCGGACAAGGCGCCATCATCGCGACCGGCGCGATCGGCTATCCGCCGGGTTTTGCCAATGCCAACGAGCAGTCGTTACAGTTGTTGGGCGTTTCGAAAGTCATGCAGATGACGAGCACGTACGATCATCGCGTGACGCAAGGTGCGCAGTCGGGCGAGTACCTCCGCCACGTCGACGAGCTGCTGCAAGGACGCAACCGTTTCTACGAAGAGATTTTCGAATCGCTCGGATTGCAAGCGGCTCCGGTGCCGCACATCACCACCGCGCTGGCGGCCGCAAGGCCGGGGGGATCGGCCGCGGCCACGCCGCCGTCGGACGAAATGCTGCGCGCCGTCGCCGCCGGCATGGCGATCGTTTCGGCCTACCGCCGGCACGGCCATCTCGCGGCCAATCTCGATCCGCTCGGCGCGCAACCGGTCGGCGATGCGTCGCTCGAACCGCAAACGTACGGCTTGACACCGGCGTTGATGAGCGCGATCCCCGCCGGCGTTTTGCGCGTCAAAGTTCCCGGCAATACTCTCGGCGAAGTGCTTCCGCACCTCAAGGAAACGTACAGTTCGACCATCGCTTACGAGATCGAGCACATTTCGAATGCGGGCCAGCGCGTGTGGCTGCGCGACTACATCGAGTCGGGCAAGAATAAGATCAAGTTTTCCCCCGAGCGGCAACTCGAGTTCCTCACCCGCCTCACTCGGGTCGAAGCGTTCGATCGCTTCGTGCGCAAAACGTTCCTCGGCCAAAAGACGTTCTCCGGCGAAGGCTTGGACGTGATGGTGCCGATGCTCGAAGAGATGCTCGACATGTTTGCCGACGACGGGGTTCGCAACGCCGTCTTCGGGATGGCACACCGCGGCCGGCTCAACGTGATCGCGCACGTCGTCAACGCGCCCTACGAAGAAGCCATGATGGAGTTCGAAGCGGCGCAATACCGTGGCGAACTCGGTGACGACGACGTCATGGGCGACGTGAAGTATCATCACGGCGCCACCGGTACGTTCGTGACGTCGAAAGGAAAGTCGATCGCCGTCACCCTGGCGCATAACCCGAGCCATCTTGAAGCCGTCGACCCGGTGGTCGAAGGAAGCGCGCGCGCGCTTCAAACCGATCATCTTCGCGGCGTTCCGGAACTCGTACCCAAAGGCGCGGTTCCGATCTTGATACACGGCGATGCCGCCTTCACCGGACAGGGCATCGTGTCGGAGGTCTTCAACCTGCAGTCGCTGCCCGGATACCAAACGGGTGGAACGGTGCATTTGATTGCCAACAATCAGATCGGTTTTACGACCGACGCGGCGGACGCGCGTTCGACGCGTTACGCATCGGACTTGGCCAAAGGTTTCGACGTGCCGATCGTACACGTCAACGCCGACGACGTCGATGCATGCATCGCCGCCGTCCATCTGGCGGTCGACTTCCGTCGCGCTTTTAGCCGCGACGTCTTAATCGATTTGATCGGATACCGGAGGTTCGGCCACAACGAGCAAGACGAGCCCGCATATACGCAGCCGATCGTGGCCGAAAAGATCAAGAGCCACCCGACCGTGCGCGAGCTGTTTGCCAATAAGTTGATCAACCAGGGGATTCTCACGCCCGAACAGTCGCGGGCGATGATCGAGGAAGCCAACGAGCGGTTGAGCGAGGCGCGCAAGGCCGTCAAAGGCGTGCTGGCCACGCATACCAAGGGCCGCAAAATGGCCGGCAGCAACACGTTCGACGGCACCGTTTTGGCGCCGGTCGAGCGCGACCAACTCATTGCCTGGAGCGACGCTCTGGCGCGCGTGCCGGAAGGGTTTGCCCTCAATCGCAAACTGGTGACGCAGTTCGATCGTCGCCGCGAAACGATCGCCGAGAAAGGCATCGTCGATTGGGGAACCGCCGAAGCGCTCGCGTTCGCGTCGTTGCTGACGAGCGGGTCGCCGATTCGCCTCACCGGTCAGGACACCGAACGCGGCACCTTCAGCCATCGCCACGCCGTCCTGCACGCCACCGACTTGGCCACCAGTTGGATTCCGCTGCAGCATCTTTCGGAAAACCAGGCCTCGTTCGAAATCCGCAACAGCCCGCTTTCCGAATATGCCTGCATGGGTTTCGAATACGGCTACTCGACGCAGGAGCCGCAGGCGCTCGTGCTCTGGGAAGCGCAGTACGGCGACTTTTTCAACGGTGCCGAGATCGTCGTGGATCAATTCATCGCCGCCGGACAAGCCAAATGGGGACAATCGTCGCGCTTGGTGCTGTTGCTTCCGCACGGCTACGAAGGTGGCGGCCCCGAACATTCGAGCGCGCGGTTGGAACGTTTTCTGCAGCTCGTCGCCGAGGGCAATCTGCGAGTCGCCTATCCCTCGAGCGCCAGCAACTACTACCATTTGTTGCGCATGCAAGCGCGCTCGCCGATCGCCGTTCCGCTGGTGGTGATGACGCCGAAATCGCTGCTGCGGGCGCAAAGCGCGTCGGGTGCGCTCGACGACATGGCCGGCGGGTCGTTCGTGCCGGTTATCGACGATCCGCGTCCGCTCGACCGCGACGCGATCGAGCGATTGATTCTGTGCAGCGGAAAAATCTACCACGATCTCGTCGGCCACGCCGCGTACGGCGCGTTACGGAAAACCGCGATCGCGCGCATCGAGCTGCTCGCACCATTGCCGGCGAGTGAGATCAACCGCGTCATTAACGGTTATCCGAAGCTCAAGAAGATCGTATGGGTTCAAGAGGAACCCAAGAACATGGGAGCGCGTGCGTTCGTACGCCGCCGCTTGCTCGAGAGCAAGCGCGACGGATTCGACATCGAGTACATCGGGCGTGGCTATCGCGCTAGCCCGAGCGAAGGGTACGCCGGTCAGCATGCGGTGGAACAAGAACGCATCGTCGCTACCGCGCTGTCCGAATAGCCGAAGCGACTGCGTGCCGTCCTCCGGCGAAACGCCCCGGCAGCGAGGCGAACGGCTGCTCCGCCAAATCGACGGCGATAAGGTTGCCGACAATCTCTTGCGCGGCTACGAAGGGATTGCTCCGGACTTCGTACGGTATTTGATTGAGTTCGCATTCGGCGAAGTCTACGCGCGCGATGGCGACCTGCGGCAGCGCGAGCTGGTCGCGATTGCGTCGCTCGCCACCATGGGAGGGTGCGATCCGCAGCTCGAGACGCACGTGCACGGCGCCTTCAACGTCGGGCTAAGCGAGGCGGAAGTCGTCGAAGCCGTGATGACGCTGATTCCATACGTCGGTTTCCCCAAGGCACTCAACGCCATCGCCGTGGTCAAGCGCGTCATCGAAAAGCGCGCTCCTCGGCCGTCATCCTGAGCGGAGGCGGCGAAACGCCGCGACCTTGGTGCGGTTTCCGCACCGGCGCATCGAACACCAGCGCCGGCCTTTGGCGCGCGAGCGATCGAGAAACATCCGCCCGCAGCCGCGACCCTCGCAGGTTCGAAGGTCGAGCGCGTGATGGGCGATCGTTTCGACGGCATCGCGGGCGACCGCCGCGAGCGCGGCGCGGACCGGAGCGGTCGCGTTGCGGGCAACGCTGCCGTCGATCCGAAGCACCAGCGTAGGCGGCTCGTCGGATGCGTAACTGTTGATGGTCGCAACGTCGCGTTCCGGGAGCCCGGATCCGGCGGCGGTCGCAGCAAAGGTCCGGCTAATCGCCTCGCTCAGCCGGTCCGCGTCGGCGGCATCTTGGAAGTCGGCAGCCGCCTCGAACGACAGAACCCCGATCTCCACCAGCGATCGCCCGAGCTCGCTGCGCTCCACGGTTGCCACGGCCAGAAAGCCGAGGCTCAAGCTTCCGTACATGGTAACTACTTTATAAGGTTACAAAGCTGACGTCAAATCGAAATCGGAGAACCTGTGGGGTAACCGGTTAGACCGGTGTCGGAGCGATGCGCGGAAGCAGCGTCTCGATCGTCGGCGCTTCCACCAAGAGCCGCCGGTTGGCCGGGGTGACGAACCCTTCCGCGACCATTGCGTCGAAGAGCGCGATGAGCGGGTCGAAGTATCCGCGATGGTTGAGTAGCCCTATGGGCTTATCGTGAATGCCGAGCTGACGCCACGTGAGAACGTCGCCGACTTCGTCGAGCGTCCCGAAGCCGCCGGGGAGCGCGAGGAACGCGTGGCTCTCGTCCGCCATGCGCATCTTTCTCTCGTGCATGCTTTCGACGATCTCTAAGCGCGTCAGGCCGTCGTGAGCGACCTCCGCGGTCGACAGGGCGCGCGGAATGACGCCGATCACCTCACCGCCTGCCGCGAGCGCCGCATCGGCCAACACGCCCATCAAGCCGATCCGCCCGCCGCCGTAAACGATTCCGTAGCCGGCGCGAACGATTACGCGTGCCACATCGCGCGCCGCCGTCGCGTACGAAACGTCTCGTCCGAGACTGCTGCCACAGAAGACGCAGATTCGCCGGTTCATCGCGCACGCCGTTGGGCAGTTGAGCATCGCGTGCCTGCCGAAGCGCACGCGCATGCCCCGCGATCTCCGTTTGCAACGCCGGCCCCCACTGCCCGACGACGGCGTCGTTCGCATCATGCGGGTTCGGCGGCGCGCGAGCACCGTGAGCGTGGTGATCGGCTTACGAACCCCGGAACTCGACGACGTTGCAAAGTCGCTAAAGCGTCACTGCGGAACGGGCGGTACCGCGAAGAACGGAACGGTCGAAATTCAAGGCGACCATCGCGAAAAGATCGTTGCGTGGTTCGCGGCCCAAGGCCGCGCCGTGAAACTGGCGGGCGGATGAGCAAACGTCTCCCCGGTCCGGCGCAATGGACCACCATGCGGCGCCTTTTCCCGGTACCGTTCTCGAAGTTCACGCCGTTTTTGCTCGAGATGACGGCGCGATACGGCAATCTGTTCGCGTTTTCGGTCCCCTGGAGGCGCTACGTTTTCCTCAACCAGCCCGCGCTCATCAAAGACGTCTTCGTGACGCAGCAGCAGGCGTTTTCAAAATCTCTGGGGGCACGCTCGCTGCGTTTTCTCCTCGGCGAAGGGCTGCTCACGAGCGAGGAACCGCTGCACCGGCAGATGCGCCGTATCGTCCAGCCCGCTTTTCACCGCGAACGAATCGCGCGCTACGCTCGGATTATGGACGAGGCCGCAGCGAATTTCGTGGGCGGCCTCGAGCCGGGTGCGACGTTCGATTTCCACGCCGCGATGGCCGCGTTAACGCTGCGGATTGCGACGACGACGCTGTTCGGCAGCGACGAAAGCGGCTCGACGCAGAAAGTCAGCGATGCGTTGGGGCTGATGATGGAAGAATTTCCCCACGTGTTGGTACCGTTCGGGCATTTGCGACAGCGACTCCCGCTGCCGTCAACGCGAAGCTTCCAGCACGCGCGCAAGACGCTCGACGACATCATTTACGGATTGATCGCGCGACGGCGCGAAAGCGGAAGCGACAACGGCGACGCGCTTTCGATGCTGCTGGCGGCGCACGACGCGGAAACCCGACACCGTCCTTCCGACCAACAGATCCGCGATGAGGTCATGACGCTTTTTATGGCCGGGCACGAGACCACCGCGAATCTGCTCACGTGGACGTTTTATTTGCTTTCGCAACACCCCGCCATCGACGCCCGCATGGGGGAAGCCTCGGCCGGCGGTGATCTCGGCTACGTGTCGCGAGTGGTGCGCGAGAGTTTACGCCTGTATCCGCCGGCGTGGCTCATCGGACGCGAATCGCTGCGGGCGGTGACGCTGATCGACGGAACCGTCATTGCGCCGAAAACCACGGTCCTGGTCTCGCCGCTCTTGTTGCACCGGCGACCCGAATATTTCCGCGATCCGGATCGCTTCGATCCCGATCGCTGGTTGGGGCCCGAGCCGCCTCCGTTTGCGTTTCTTCCGTTCGGAGCGGGCGCGCGACGCTGCATCGGCGATGAGTTCGCGCTGCGCGAAGCCGAAATCGTGGCCGGGGCCATCGCTCGACGCTATTCGCTGACGAAAGAACCAGGCGTCAACGTCGCCACCGCCCCACTGGTCACGTTGCGACCGGCCGGCCCGGTGCCGCTGCGAGCCGTTCCGCGGTCCAGTTACGTTTCCGGGCAGCCGGCGACGGCGTGGGGCTCGACCGATGGGTCCCACAGCCGCTTGACCCAACACGTTCCCAGCAACGAACAATAACAGAGTTTCAAATCCACGCGCCGTGCGTCGGCCAGAATGAAGCGTTCGAGCGGCTCGCCCTCGACACGCAAGAGCTCGAGTTTCGATCCCGCCGGAACGACGTCGCCGCGCACGATCGAACTGATCGTCAGATTCGCGCGCTGGTGGGTACGCGCTTCCTCGATTCTCGCGGCCTCTCGTTCCGGACCGATGGCCAGTCCCAGCGCGGGCGACGTGGTCGGAGTCTCGGGCGTACTGACGGGCCGCCCATCGCGCGTGACGACCGCGCTCCGAATCAGCGCCGGGCCGATCCCGGCATTGCTGACGTCCAGCTCGAAGTATCGGCCGGTCGACGAGGTCGTGATGAAGGTGAGGTACGGCCACACCGTCGCGCTGTACTGCTGGCGGATCACGTAGGTCTGATACGCCGAGGCGGCGGCCGCGACGGCGCTGATGAGCAACGCGCAGAGCGCGATGAACAGGTCGAACCGAAAACGCTTCTCGTCCATACGCTCCACGTTCAAGCGAGAGCGAAACCGTTCCGTCTGGATTGCGGTAAGAAGGTCGGATGCAGAACGTCATCGTGCTCGCTCTTGCCTGGTCGCTCTTCGGAAGCGGCGCGCACTCGGAGCAGCAGCTTCACTTCGCGACCAGCGCCGGGACGCACGTGCGCGTCGAAACGGCCAACGGGTTCATCACCGTCACCACCGGTCGAGCCGGCGCCGGCGTGAACGTGACCGTGACGAAGCGGGCCGATACCGTAGATGGGGTCCGGGCCCTTAGCGTTGCTACGCAACAGCACCGGAACGCGATTTCGCTTCGCGCCGTCTATCCACAGGGGTGCGGCAGCTCGTGCGGCGGCGAAATCTCGTTTGCCGTGACGGCACCCCCGGGTACGGTCTTGGACCTCCGCACCAGCAACGGCCAAATCGAGGCAACCGGCATAAGTGCCGACGCACGCCTGGCGTCGAGCAACGGCTCGGTCATCGCGTCGTACGCGGCTTTCACCGGCGTAAAGCAGGTCTCGCTCACCACTAGCAACGGGCGGCTCGAACTTTCGTTGCCGGCTTCGTCAAAAATCGGGCGGCTGCGGATGGAAACGTCGGTCGGAAGAATCTCGAGCGATTGGCCGTTGCGCGTCGACCGTTCGAGCCTGGTTGGTGCTGCCGTCGATCAAACGCTCGGTCCGGGCGGCCCATCCGTCAGCCTTACCACGACCAATGGTTCCATCGCGCTGAAGAAACGTTAGCCGGCCAGCGCAGCGCTAATCGTCTGGCCCGGTTGACGGACGGCCGAAGAAATGGCGCGCCGAGTACTTCGTTCGTACGCGCACGAATCGTATCGGCGGTTGCGAAAAGTTGAAACAGTCCGAAAGGTCGTTGGCACGCGCGTCGGTGGTGTTGAGCGAAGGCAACCCAAACGTCTCCTCGGCGAACTTGAGGATGCTTCCGAACTCATACTGCACGTGCGACACGTAGCCGGTCTTGGCGTACGGCGATACGACGATGAACGGGACGCGAAAGCCCAGCTCAAACGAGTTGTACCTGGTCGGCGTAACGTGATCGTACCATCCGCCCCAGTCGTCCCAGACGATGAAGATGGCCGTGTCGTTCCAGTACTGGCTGTTGCCGATCGCGTTGACGACCGAACCCACCCATGACGGCCCCGATCCGTCGTTCGTTTTGGGATGGTCCGAAGCGTCGCTCGTCGGCGTAACCCAGACGACGCTCGCCAGTTGACCGTTTCCAATATCGGTGAGGACTTGCGACGGCGGCGTGACCACGTTCGCGGCGATTTCGGACGGGTTCGACCAAATAGAGTAAATCGCGTCGACGGCGTTCCAAATTCCCGCCCCCTGTTTTTGCTGATAGTACTTCCAGGTTACGCCGGCGGCGTCCATCTCGTTCATGATGGATTGCCGCTGGAAGCATGGAAACGTTTGCAGGGTGGTGGGTTGGTGGCCTTGGGGATTGACGACGTTAACGAGCGTACCTTGTGGAGAATCGCAACCGCCGGTGGCGCTGCCGGTGGGGGGCAGAGGGTTGTCCGACGCCTTGTTCGGCGATGAGTCGCTGACCGTCGAGGTTCCGCTTACGAGGTACTGGTGCGATGGAAAACTCGGCCCCTCGTCGCTTTCGAAGAAATTATCCGCGAACGAGTATGCTTCGGCCAGCGTGTAGTAGGGCGCAACTTCATTTTCCGGCACGTAGCCGTAGGCTGCATCGGTCGGGCAAGCGCCGCTGCACCCCGATTTGTCGAACCCGTTCATGGCGCCTTTCGCGTATTCACTCAGCCAGGTGACGTGACCGTGGCCCAAACCGAAGTGCGCTGCCAGTGATTCGGGCTGCAGTTGGACGATCTGGCCATTCGAGGCCGGACCGTACGACTGCGTGTTGGCGCCGGGCAGAAATTGAAAGAGATTATCGACGGTACGATTTTCTTGAACGATGATAACGATATGCTGGATGGCGCTCTGACTCAGGGGGCCTCGCAGCCGCGTCGTGTGCGCGGTTCCTGCGCCGCGACCCACAACGGGCATCCCCGTCGATGGAGCTTGACCGCAGCTGTAAAGCGCCAAGGCGAAAATTAAGACGAAACCACAAGAACGCACGCCCACAAGCTGGTCCTCCATAAGGTTTTCTTAAGAGTAGTCCTTATGGATACCGCGGTCAAGGGCACCCTTGCCGGTAAAGCCGGCAAGCTCGATCTTTACGCCAACACGAGTTGCTCGTCGCCGATGCCGGCCTTGCGAACGGCCTCGTGGATCATCTGATCTTGAATCTCGCGAACGGCCCAGCGCGCTTGCGCGTCGACCGAGAGCTTATCGATCGGATCGAAATAGAGGAACGCTTTGCCCGGCTTGACGCTCGGTGCTGCGTAGACCGCAATGCCGTTGACGCGGTCGTAGTATTCGTAGGAGTGTACGTCGCGCTTGCCGCCGCCGCCGGGGGCGTCGCAGACGAACGTTGGAGTGTTGAAGCCGGCCGTGCTGCCGCGAACGAACTTTTCGGTGTCGGTTGCGGTGTGAATCGTCGTGCGCAACTCCTCGACGCCTTTCACCATGTCGTGCATGTAGACGTAATAGGCGTGGACGTTGAGGTGGCCGAGCCGCTTGACGAGCAGCTGCATCCGCTCGCGCGTGTCGTTCACGCCACGGATCAAGACCGACTGATTGCGGGTGAAAATACCCCGTTCGAAAAGGATGCGCATCGCTTTCTCGGTGATCCACGTGATTTCTTCGGGCGCATTGAAGTGGGTGTGAAGCACGACCTCTTTGCCCATCTTCCGGCCGCGGTCGACGATCGCGGTGATCGCGTCGAGCCACTCGGTGTGGGTGATGATTTTCATGGGCATGATCGCCGGGCCCTTAGTGGCAAATCGCATACGACGGACGTGCGGAATGTCGAGTAAAGCGTTTCCGATCAGCTCGATGTTCTTCGGCGGAAGCTGATAGGTGTCGCCACCGGAAATGACGATGTCTTCGAGTTCGGGGCGTTCGGCGATATATCTGAACGCATCTTCCCACTGCTTGGGCGTCTTGGCGAGCGCGACTTTGTCGACGTTTTCGGTATCCGGACCGATCGCGTAGCTGCGCGTGCAGAAGCGGCAGTACACCGGGCACGTGTTGAGCGGCAGGAAGAGCGCCTTGTCGACGTAGCGGTGCACCAAACCCGGAACCGGCGAGTCGTCTTGCTCGTGCAGTGAGTCGAGCGTCAGGCGCGGGTGATCGGGCAGCAGCCCGGATGCGAGCGGGACGAACTGCCGCCGGATCGGATCGGCGATCGGGTCGTTCCAATCGATGAGCGAAATGGCGTAAGGCGAAACGCGTACCGCCATCGGGGCTCGGCTGAAACCTTCGGCGGCGTCGGCAAAAAACTGCGGGGAACAGACGTCTTTAATGGTGGAGAGCAACTCCTCCGACGTTTTTACCGCGTGTTTCTGCTGCCAAAGATGGTCGAGGAACGTCGCCTCGTCGACGTCTTTATATGCCGGGATATGTCGCCAGAACTCTCCCTGTTTGAGATTTTTGTATTCGAACTGGTCGGGCGCGACCGGCGGCTTGACGTGTCGGATGGCGGTATCGTTCATGGCTGGTTCCTCGCTTTTAGACCTGAGCGTATTTTTCGTTGAAGTAAGCGTGCACGCCCGGATGGTCGCGCAGCGTTTGCAGCGCCGTTCCGGCGTGGCCCTTGGTGTAGCCGTTGCCGACGATCATCGTCACGTCGCGTCCCACGCCTTCGGCGCCGAGCGCCGCCGCGGTGAACGACGTCGACATCGAAAAGAAGTAGACGATTCCGTCGTCCTTCGCGCAGAGAATCGATCCCAGCTCGGTGCCCGGCACGTTCACGCAGTTGACGACCACGTCGGCGAGCGCGGGCGCTATTGCGGCCACTTTCTCGCTCACGTCGAGCGCGTCGCGCGCGTCGGCAACCACGAGATCGTCGACCAAACCGAGGCGCTCGAGTAGCTGCGATGCAGGCGTCGAAGCGTCGGGAACGATGCCGATGACGCGGCCGGCCGCTCCCACGCGAGATTTGGCCTGGGCGCACGACAGCAGGCCACTTTTGCCGTCGGCACCGACGATCGCCACCGTTTGACCGGGCGAACACAAACGCGCAACTTGGGCGGGAGCGCCGGCGACGTCGAGAACCGCCAGCGCGACGTTTTGGTCGATATCGTGTGGGAGCTTGGCCCACAGAGCGCTTGCGAAGAGAACGGCTTGACCTCGAATCCAAACGCGTCCGGTCGTGAGATCGACGCGCGTGACCGCATCGATGTGCAGCGGCGTCAACGTCAGCGAGACCAGCGACGCGATGCGTTCGCCGGGGATGAGATCGATGCCGCCGCGCAGAGCTTGCCCAACCTCGCGCACGCATCCCACGAACATCCCGCCGCTTCCGGTCACCGGATTGTGCTGCTTGCCGCGCTGCGCGACGATGGCCGTAATGTGCGCGGCGATCCGGTCGGCATCGCGGCAGCACTCGTCGGCGATTTGCTTGAACGACGCCGAGTCGATGTTCAGGACTTCGACGTCGCAGAGAATCTCGTTGTCGAGCGCGACCGGCGTGTTGTCGAGTTGCCACGCGCTTTGCGGCATGGCGCCCACCGGGTCGAGAACCCGGTGCGTTCCGAGATGATGCAGCCGCCGGCCGGAAACGGTGCTCACGATTGAACCGTCACTCCGCCGCGGTCGTACGGCGTGGTGAGCACGATGGTCGTGCGCGTGCGCGCCATTCCCGGCATCCCTTTGAGGCGGGCAAGCAGGTCGTCCAGGTGCTTCGTCGAGCCGGTGACGACCTTGCAAACGAACGTCTCCTCCCCTGCAACCGAATGGACTTCGCACACCTCCGGCATCTCGCCGAGCGCGCGGGTGAAATCGTCGTAGTTGCAGTCTGGAGCGGTGTACAAGCTGACGAAGGCAGTCAGCAGCAGGCCAAGACGCTTCGCGTCCAGTTGCGCCGAATAGCGCTGAATGTATCCGCGCTGCTCCAAACGCTTAACGCGATCGTGAACCGCCGGCGCCTTGAGGCCGACGATCGAACCCAGTTCGGCAAAGGTAGAGCGCGCGTTGCTTTGCAGCGCATCCAAGAGTTGGAGGTCGAGTTCGTCGAGTTCTTCAGTCGTCGTTACCATATTCGCCAAGGAGGACGATTTGCCGAACAATCTTCGGCCGTCAAACTATAGCACCAACGATTTATTCGGCGCAAGGGGGAGGCGCCGAAGCATCGTGGCGGCGGCCATTTGGCTGCTTGCAGGCTGTGGCCGAGCCTCCCAGCCGGCTGCGGCGCCGCCGGAAACTATCCGCTTCGCCCTGGCAGCCGACCCGCAAACCCTCAATCCGCTCCTGCTCCACCCCGACGCGGCGACGGTCGAGCACCAGGTCGACCGCCTGTCCTTCGAGCCGTTTGTGGATCTGGACGCTCGCGGGAAACCGGAGGCGGCCCTGCTGGCCGTCATCCCGGCGCGCGACAACGGCGGCCTTTCGGCGGACGGCCGGACGATCGTGTATCGCTTGCGTCGCGGCGTGAAGTGGAGCGACGGCGTGCCGGTTACCTCTCAGGACGTGCTCTTCACTCTAGGCGCTATCCTCGATCCACGCAATCCGGTGCGCTCGCAGGAAGGCTACGACCTGATCGACCGGGCGACCGCGCCCGATGCGCACACCGTCGTCTTCCACTTAAAACATGCGTGGGCTCCGGCCGTCATGACGTACTTTTCGTACGGTTTCGCTCCGCAGTTCGTTCTGCCGGCACACGTCCTGCGCGCACAACGGCCGCTCGCGCAAGCGCCGTTCAATGCAGCGCCGACGGTCGGTGACGGACCGTATCGCTTCGATTCGTGGCGCCGCGGCGAAGGATTGTCGTATTCCGCCAATCCGTCGTACTGGCGTGGAAAGCCCGCCGTCGCGCACCTCGCGGTGCGCGTCATTCCGGACCCGACCACGAACGTGTTGCTGTTGCAGTCGGGTCAACTCGATTGGAACCTGGTGGCTCCGGCGCAGCTTGCGGTGGTGCGCGGAAAACCCGATATCGCGTTCGTGAAAGTCCCCACCGCGGTCGTCGCCGGGCTCGCCTTCAACACGCGGCACGCGCCGCTGGACGACGTCCGCGTCCGGCGCGCCATTGCGATGTCGATCGACCGCGACGCGATCTCGCGCAAGATTACGCTGGGGATCTATCCGGTCACCAACATGATTCAGCCGCAGTTTTCGTGGGCGTTCGATCCGTCCGTGCGCCAGCCGCAGTACGATCCCGCGGCGGCCGACGCCGCGTTCGACGCGGCCGGCTGGCGACGAGGTGCCGACGGAGTGAGGCGCAAGGCCGGGAAACCGCTGGAACTCCTCTACGTGCAGTTTCCGGAAACGACGACCGGGGTTCGGGTGGCGACGGCGGCGCAAGCGTCGCTACGCGAGCGCGGGGTCGTGGTGAGCGTCAAAGCCGTTGCCAACGCACAACTGTTCCTCCCGCGGACAGGCGTGCTGGCGACGGGGACCTTCGATCTCGCCTACGTCCCGTGGACGATGGGCGCCGATCCCGACGACTCGTCGGTTCTGCAATGCGGCGCGGCGTCCAACTACATGCAGTGGTGCGATGCCCGCGTCGACGCGCTCGAGCGCGCGGCATTGGGATCGACCGACCAAGCAGCACGCAAGCGGCTGTACGCGCGCATCGGACGAATCGTCGCCGCCGACGTGCCGATCCTTTATCTGTTTAACGCCGACTACGTCTACGCGTATCGCAAGCGGCTCGCCGGTTTTGCACCAAACGCATTCCTACCGACCTGGAACGCTTTTGCTTGGCAGCTGCGCTAGCAATCCCCGGGCGGCCGAGACGAGCGTGCTTTACAGGCGGTGGCCCCCTCGCTTGGCGAAAAGCGCGTCCGGGAGTCTGAACCTTTGATCGAAGTCTTCCTCAAACGTCCGCTCTTTGCCGGCGTTCTGAGCTTTGTAGTGCTGCTGGCCGGCTTGATCTGCATTCCGATCTTGCCGATTTCGCAGTACCCGCAAATCTCGCCGCCGACGGTAACCGTGACGGCAAACTTCCCCGGAGCGGATGCCGAGGCGGTCGTGCGCTCCGTGACCACACCGCTGGAAATCAATATCAACGGCTCCGACGGCCTGCAGTACATGCAGTCGTACTCGAGCTCGAACGGCATCGTCACCATTACATGCACGTTCGCTCTCGGGACCGACCCGACGACCGATCAGACCAACGTGCAGCACGGCGTCGATCTGACGCTTGCGCAGCTGCCCACCGCCGTGCAACAACAGGGCGTGTCGGTGCAAAAGAGCTCCGGCAATATCACGATCGCGGTCGCCATGGTTTCGACGAGCTCTGCGGTGAGCGACGTTGCGGTGAGCAACTACGCGGATATCAACGTCATCGAAGATCTCAAGCGTATTCCCGGCGTCGGTCAAGTCGAAGTGCTCGGCGACCGGACGTATGGGATGCGAGTGTGGGTCAATCCGCACAAACTGCAGGCCAACGGAATCTCGCTGGACACGGTGCTCAGCTCGATACAGCAGCAAAACCAGGACGTCGCTCCGGGCGCGCTCGGGCAGGCTCCGACGACGGGTTCGCAACCGTTCCAAATCCCCATCAAAGTCAATGGCCGCCTTCAGACGCCGCAAGAGTTCAAGCAAATCGTGGTCGCGGCCCAGCCGAACGGCGGCTACCTGCGCTTGGGCGACGTCGCCGACGTCGAGTTGGGTGCGCAGAACTACGTCACGTCCGGGCGGTACGACGGACGTACCGCCGTCGTGCTCGCCATCGAAGGCGAGCCGACCGCCAACTCCCTGCAGATTTCGAAAAACGTGCGCGCGACGATGGAGCGTCTCAAGCCCTATTTTCCGAGCGGAATGGATTACGCGATCGCCTTCGACACGTCCGATTTCGTCCGGGCGTCGATCAAGGAAGTCGTCGTCACGCTCCTGATCGCCATTCTGCTGGTCGTGCTCGTAATCTTCATCTTCTTACAGAACTGGCACAGCACGCTCATTCCATCCATCACGATTCCGGTGTCGCTGATTGGTACGTTTGCGGCCATGAAGGTGATGGGTTTTACCATCAATACCCTCACCTTGTTTGGCCTGACGCTCGCCACCGGACTGGTGGTCGACGACGCAATCGTCGTTTTGGAAAACATCGTCCGTCACATCGTCGACGACAAAGTGAACGGGTTCGAAGCGACCAAACGTGCCATGAAAGAAATCACCGGCGCCGTCATTGCGACTTCGCTGGTGCTCATGTCGGTTTTCGTACCGGTGGCATTTCTGCCGGGAACCACGGGCCTGCTCTACCAGCAGTTCGCCTTGACGATGGCCGCTTCCATCGGCATTTCGTTGTTTACGGCTTTGACGCTGGCGCCCGTGCTGACCTACGAGTTAGTCCACAGCGAAGAACCCAGCAAGAACCGGTTCATGATGTGGTTCAACGGCCGGCTGCTGGCGTTGAAGGCGTGGTACACCAGCTGGGTTCCCCGTCTGGTCGAGCACCGCAGAATCATGGTCGCCATTTTCATCGGCGGTCTAGTCCTGCTGGGCGTGCTGTTCAAGATCACGCCGCAGGGTTTCTTACCGACCGAAGACCAGAGTTTGCTGTACGTGCTCGTGACATTACCGACGAGTGCCTCGTTCGATCAAACGACGGCGGTGGTGAACAAACTCGAGCACCTCATGATGAAGATGCCGCAGGTCGAAGCGGTCACGTCAGGCATCGGCTTCGGTTTTGCCAACAGTAGTGCCAATCAAGCAACGCTTTTCGTGCAGCTGCATCCTCTTTCGGAGCGGCACGGCCTGGCCAGCAGCTCGCTCAACTTGCAGTACGACCTGTACAATCAGTTCCAAAAGATTGCGGGGATGACCGCGCTGCCGGCCAACCCGCCCGCGATCCCGGGCCTCGGCTCGACCGGCGGCTTTGCGATCGAGATCCAAGACATCAACAATCTCGGTTTACCGACCCTCAATAAAGTCGGCGACACGATTCTCGCTAAAGCGCAAAAAGTCAAGCAGTTGTCGCAAGTGTACATTCCGACGCTGCTTACCGGGCCGTACGTCGTCGCCAAGTTCAACCGTTCGAAAGCCTTGGCATTGGGCGTTTCCGCGACGAGTTTCTTCAATACCCTCGACGCAACCACCGGCGCCGCCTTCGTCAACTTCTTCGATTACGGAAGCCGCTCGTACAACGTGCTGGTGCAGGCCGGCGCAAAGTACCGCACCACTCCCGAGGATCTGACCCGCATTTATGTCGCCAACGCAAACGGCAACCTCATGCCGGTTTCGCAACTCCTGGATATCTCGAAAACAACCGCCAACGTGACCATCATGCGGTTCAACGAGTATAACGCGTACGAGATCGACGGCTCGCCGGGCAACAATGCGAGCTCCGGGCAGGCTCTCGACGCGATGGCAAAACTGGCGACCGACAACATGCCGAAGGGCATGAAATACGACTGGAGCGGCATCGCGCGCCAACAAGTCCAAAGCGGACCGCAAACCATTCTGGTGTTCGGGATGGGATTGCTCTTCGTGTTCCTGGTGCTCGTCGCACAGTACGAGAGTTTAACGACGCCGTTCGTCATTATGATGGCGGTACCGCTCGCGTTGGTGGGCGCCGTCGGCGGAATCTATATTCGCCGGCTCTGCGAACTGCTGAGCATCGTCATACATTCCAAGATCGCGGGCCATCTCGTGCTCGTGCCGCAGACGTCGAGCGATATCTACGCCCAAATCGGCTATGTCATGCTCATCGGCTTGGCCGCCAAGAACGCGATTCTCATCGTTGAGTTTGCGAATCAGCTGCGCGAACAGGGACGCGAAACGATCGATGCCGTGACGCACGCTGCCGCCGAACGTTTGCGGCCAATTCTCATGACCTCGATCGCATTCATCCTGGGTATCCTGCCGCTCGCGTTCGCTCACGGCGACGGCGCGCAATCCCGTATCTCTCTCGGCACCGCCGTGCTCGGCGGAATGATCGTTTCGACCGTCATGAATTTGGCGATCGTCCCGGTGCTGTACGTGATCGTCGTCAACTGGAGCGAGCGCAAGAAGAAAAAAGGCCCGACGCTGTCGCCACCGCATCTTCCGGATCCGCCTCCGCCTCCGCACCTGCCCGAACCCCCGCCCGCCATGGTGTAACGCGCCTTGTTATCCTGAGCGGAGGTGCGCAGCTTTTGTGTTCCTTCGACTGCGAGCCTTCGGCGCTCGGCTCAGGATGACAAGCGCCTCCGCTCAGGATAACAAGGCGAAGATTAGAGTGCTTTTACGGCGGCGGTGAGGGCGTCGACGGAAGCCTTGGCGTCGCCGAATAGCATGGAAGTGTTCGGCATTTCGTAAAGCGGGTTTTCGATGCCGGCGAATCCGGAGCGCATCGAACGCTTGAGCACGACCACGTTGGCGGCTTTGTCGACGTCGAGGATCGGCATGCCGTAGATCGGCGAACTCGGAACGTTGCGCGCGGCTGGATTGGTCACGTCGTTGGCGCCGATGATCAATGCAACGTCGGTGGTCGGGAACTCGGGATTGACGTCGTCCATATCCAGCAGCTGGTTGTATGGAACGTTTGCCTCGGCCAGCAGCACGTTCATGTGTCCCGGCATGCGCCCGGCGACCGGATGAATCGCATAGGCGACTTTGACGCCGCGTTTTTCAAGCTGATCCGCGAGGGCCTTCACGCTGTGCTGCGCTTGCGCGACCGCCATTCCGTATCCGGGAACGAACACGACTTTGCCGGCGTACGCCAGCATTATCGCCACGTCGTCGGCGCTCGCGCTGCGAACCTGCTGCGGTCCCCCGCCACCGGTTGCCACTTCCATGCCACCATGCGCACCGAAGGCGCCGAACAGCACGTTGGTCAGCGGGCGATTCATCGCGCGACCCATGAGGATCGTCAGCAGCGTACCGCTGGCGCCGACCAGAGCGCCGCAAATGATGAGCAGCGTACTGTTGATTTCAAAGCCGGTAATCGCGACTGCTAAGCCGGTAAAGGAGTTGAGCAACGAAATCACGACCGGCATGTCGGCGCCGCCGATCGGCAATACGAAGAGCACGCCCAACAGGAGCGCGGCCACCAGCAACGCTGCAAACGCCCAGACGGGCAACGCTCCGAGGGTTACCACGAGCCATCCGGCCAGCGCGAGAATTCCGAGTGCGACCAGCGCGTTGACGAATTGCTGTCCGGGATACGTTATCGGCCGCCCCGTCATCACTTCCTGAAGTTTCAAGAACGCGACGATCGACCCGGCGAAACTTACCGCGCCGATGATCGCCGACAACACCAGCGACACCGCGATGACATCGTCAATCCTGACCGTACCGCCGCGCGAAACGTAGAACTCGACGGTAGAAATCAAAGCGGCGGCGCCGCCGCCGGCGCCGTTGTAGAGCGCGACCATTTGCGGCATGGCGGTCATCTTGACTTTGAGCGCCGCGTAGACGCCGATGACGCCGCCGACGATCGTTCCGACGGCGATCGCCCACCATCCGACACCGAGCGTTTGCACCAGGACGCTGACCAGCGCGATGAACATGCCGACCATCGCCAGCCGGTTGCCGCGCCGCGCCGTGGCCGGCGAGTTCAGATCGTGGAGGCCGTAGATGAAGAGCCCGATGGCGACGAGATCGGCCAATGCGATGGCAAGGTCGGCACCACTCATTTGCCGCCCTCTTTGCGGCGGAACATCTGCAGCATGCGTTCGGTGACTGCGAACCCGCCGAAGACGTTGATCGCCCCCAAGGTGACCGCGAGAATCGCCAGTACCGTTAGGAGCGTCGAGTTTGCGCCCGCGCCGAAAAGCTGCGCGACGATGACGATGGCGCCGGCCAAGACGATGCCGTGGATAGCGTTGGTAGCCGACATGAGCGGCGTGTGCAAGGTCGTCGGCACCTTTGAAATGACTTCGAAGCCGACGAAAACCGCCAGTACGAGGACCGTCAGCAGGCTGACGTAGTGCGAAGCATCGGTCACGAAGCGCTTCCTCCAATCAAAACGCTCCCGTCGGCCGCAACGCAAGCGCCTTTGGCGACGTCGTCGTTCATGTCGACGGTCAGCCGGCCGTCTTTGAGCCAGGGCGACAGCAACGCAAAGACGTTGCGCGAGTAGAGCTGACTGGCGTGATTCGGCATCGTCGAAGGGAGATTGGTCGTTCCGACAATGGTGACGCCGTTGCTCGACGTGACGATTTGATCGGCGACCGTCAGTTCGCAGTTTCCGCCTGCCTCGGCGGCCAGGTCGACGATGACGCTTCCCGGCTTCATCGCCGCGACCGCGGCTGCGCTGACCAGCACCGGCGCCTTTCTTCCCGGCACCAGCGCCGTGGTAATGACGACGTCGTTGGCGCCGATTTGCTCGACCATCCACGCGCGTTGCCGTTCTTGCTGCTCGGGCGTGAGCTCTTTGGCGTATCCGCCGGCACCTTCGGCATCGGCGCCGAGGTCGAACTCCAAGAACGTAGCACCGAGCGACTGCACTTGCTCTTTGACGGCGGCTCGAACGTCGTAGCCGCTCACGACGGCGCCGAGACGCCGGGCCGTCGCAATTGCCTGCAGCCCGGCAACACCGGCTCCCAGTACCAGCACCTTCGCCGGTGGAATGGTGCCGGCCGCGGTTGTGAGCATCGGAAAGAATTTCGGCAACGCGGCGGCGGCCAGCAAAACGGCTTTGTATCCGGAAATATTGCTTTGCGACGACAGCGCGTCCATCGACTGCGCACGCGTGATGCGCGGAATCATCTCCATGGCGAGCGCGGTTACGCGCGCTTGCGCGAGTTCGCGTACGTAGCCGGGGTCGCCCAACGGATTGAAAAAGCCGACGACCACGGTTCCCGGTTTGAGCGCCGACAGCACCTCGGCGCTCGGCCGCCCCACGGTCACCACGACGTCGGCGCCGCTCGCGAGGGTGGTCGCGTCGTCGACGACGATCGCACCGGCGCGTTCGTAGAGTTCGTCGGGGAATGCAGCACTTTCGCCGGCACCGCGCGCGACGTGCACGGCGACTCCGGATTTTACCAGTCTTGCGACCGTTTCGGGCACGAGCGCGACCCGGCGCTCGTGTAGAGCGGCCTCACGAGGAACAGCGACGACCATAGCCACCCGTGATACGTCTCAAGAGAGCCGACTCCCTCGCCTGAGCCGCGCTATAACCCTATCGCGAAAAGTGCCATCGTGAGGACGAGGACGAAGGCGACGACGCCGCCGACGTGTACGCCATGCTCGGGGCGCAGTTTCCGGCCGCCGGCATGATAGGCGATGGCCAGGTCGGTCAGCGAGAGGACCACGCCGGCAATCGCCAGCACGATCAGCAGCGGCCGGTCGCGAAAATACACGGCTGCGCCCAGCACTACTCCGATCGCGACGTCGCGGATGCCGGTCGCTCGAGCGAAACCGCGCGAAGCCCGGCCGTCGAGCGGAATACCGTAGGCGTGAGCCATGCGGTGCGGGGCTACGAGCGCGAGGATGCCCACGATCGTCAAGCCGAGCGCGACGACGGCGCCAACGATCAGCAACGGGCTCATGCGATCGAGACCGCGCTGCGCAGAATTCCGATCTTTTCGATCTCGACTTCCATGACGTCGCCTTCGGACAGAAACTCGGGCGGCCTGCGCGCGAAGCCGACGCCGGCCGGCGTTCCGGTCGCGATGACGTCACCCGGAAGCAGCGTCATGCCTTTACTGAGCTCGGCAATCAATCGGGGAATTCCGAACAACATCTGGGCGGTCGAGCTGCGCTGCTTTTCCACCCCGTTTAAGCGAAATGCGATCGCGAGCGTTTGGGCGTCGCCGACTTCGTCCGGCGAAACGATCCACGGACCGATGGGACAGCTCTCGTCGAGGCTCTTGCCTTTAAACCATTGTCCGTGTTCGCGCTGGAGGTTGCGGGCGGTGACGTCGTTGAGTGCGGTGTAACCGAAGACGAAATGCAGCGCATCGGCCTCGGCGACGTCCTTGCAGCGCGCGCCGATGACGACTGCCAGCTCCGCCTCGAAATCGTATTCCTGCGAGAGCCTTGCCTGTAAGTGTACGGTCGCGTCGGGGCCGACGATCGCGGTCGGCGCTTTTGTAAAAAAGGCCGGCACGTCGGGAAGACGCAGCTCGCGGCCGGCCGCCGCCGCGCCCTCCTTGGCGTGCTCGAGATAGTTGCGCCCGACGCAAAACACGTTGCGCGCGGGACGGACGGGCGCTTCGAGCCGGACGCCGGCAAACGGCACGAGCTCCTCCGAAGAATGCCATGCGATGCGCTCGTGCGGGGCCAGCGCGATGTAGTCGCGCAACGTCGGCGTCGAGATTCGATGGATGGCGCCGCCTTCGAGGACGCCGGGCGACGTCTCTCCGTCGAGCGTGGCATAGGTTATGAAACGCACTGCAGCGCTCGGCGCGGGTTACCGGCGATGGGGGATCGTGGGCAGCGGGCTCGGCGACGGCGTCTTCGCTCCGGTGATGCTATTGAGTGACGGCAATTTAGCATGCTGCGCTTGCTGCTGTTTGGCCGATTCAGCCG
Organism: Candidatus Tumulicola scandinaviensis; assembly: GCA_003140835.1. Classification (GTDB taxonomy): domain Bacteria; phylum Vulcanimicrobiota; class Vulcanimicrobiia; order Vulcanimicrobiales; family Vulcanimicrobiaceae; genus Tumulicola; species Tumulicola scandinaviensis. Next base: position 23,230 of record PLLA01000122.1, read on the forward strand.
CCTCTTTCTTCGCCGTGTCGATCATCACGTTGGCCGCGCCCTCTTGATTGCTCCAGTTTCCGCCGGTCGAAAGCAAAGAAATCTTCCGCGCAACCGCGCGCGTCTTGGGATTGTAGTCGTACGTTACCTTGAAGAGTCCGACCACTGCGGTCCCGTCGGCCTTGCGAATCCACATTTGCAGCGCGTTGCCGTACGTTTGCGCGTTGAAGGTGGCGTACTTCGTCCCTTTCCCCGACTTGATCCGCACGACTTGCCCGCGATTGTTCACTTCGACCACGTACTCGGCGTGAAGCGGTACCGGCGGAAGATGCGGCGGGGGAACCTTAATAACGTGCGGCGTCGCGCTCGGCGCCGGACTGGTGCCGGCGATCGCCGGGGCGCACGCCAGCGCCAGCATCGTAGCGAGCGCGACGGCTCCAAGGCATGAATTCTTCATATCCGTCAAGCGCTTACCCACACTCGCCGCGCCGACCTCCCCACGCGAGCCGGGCTCCGTGCCGAGGCGGTCAGTGGGTGCTCAACGAAACTCCGCGCGTGTTCCTTCGCGCGATCTCAGTCTTCGTGCTCGCTTTGACGGTGTGCGCGATTCCCGTTCGAGCCGAGCGGCCGATCGTCGACTTACACCGGCTCGATGCGTATTTTGCGCTGTTTGCCGGTGACTCGAACGTGCCGTGGAAACCGACGACGGTCCGCTTGGACACCTATTCGAGCGCCCCGCTGCAGTTTTCGGTGTATCAGGTGGACCCCGTCGACGTCCTCACTGCCGGTTCGAACGCGCGCCCGCGTGCCATCTCGACGCGGGGGATGCGTCCGATCGTCTCCTTCAACTTCGCACCTCCGGGCGGCTATCAGTTTCAATCGAACGAAATCGACGTGCAACTCGGAGCGCGCGAAGGATTCTTCGTGGTGGAAGCGCGTCGTGGGGACGTGGGCGAGCAGGTCTGGATCAATCGTTCGCGCGTCGGACTCGTTTCAAAGGAGACGCCTGGCGAACTCCTATTGTATGGTACGGATCTGGGCACCGGTCGAGCCTTAGCTCGCATGCGCGTGCAGCTCGTCGTCAACAACACCTTTGCCTTCTCGATGACCGACGCGCACGGATTGATTCGCTGGCAGCGCTCGCCGCGGCCGGTTTTTGCACTCGCCCAGTGGGGCAACAGCTATGCATTCTTGAGTTTGTTGCCGCAAGCGCCGCTGCCGTCGACGATCGTCGGCGTTCGCACCGATTCGGCCGTCGTCCACGCCGGCGATACGCTGCGCGTCGTCGGCTTCGCACGCAGCCGCGCCGGGAGCGTCTTGCGGCCGAGCGGCGGAAGCGCGACCGTCTCGCTTCGATCCGGAGCCACGGCGGTTGCCGAGCAACAGGTACCGCTCGACGGCGCCGGTGCCTTTGGCGCGTCGTTCGTCGTACCGGCCGGCGCAGCCGCCGGCGATTACACCGTGCTGGCGCAAACCGGCGGCGGAATCGGCGGGGCGACGGTCCACGTCGATGCGAACTCGGGAGGCCTTTCGCTCGACGTTGCGGCCGGATGCGGCGGGTCGTGCGACCCTCATCAAGACGTACCACTTTCGATCCACTCGTCGCGCGGCGACACGCTGGTGCACGTTACCGTCGTGCGCTCCCCCCACGTGTACGTCGGCTACACGCCGAAAACGACGCCGTGGGCGACGACCATTTGGCTGGATCAAGCGGTGCGCACCGGCAGCGACGGCACGGCAACCGTAATGATTCCCCATCCCAACGACGAACTCGGATCCACGTACGGAGTCGAGGTCGAGTCGGGCGGCGCAACCGCCGACACGCGCGTCGTCGTGCCGACCGGCCGCGCGGCGATACGGTTGCAGCTGGATCGTGACGAACAAGCGCTGGGAACGCCGCTTGGATTCGACGTGTACGCGAACGAAGCGGCCAGTGGAAAGCCGCTGTCCGGAGGCATCGTTACGGTGCGCCTGACGCACGGAGCGGCCGTTTCGCAACAGCAGTTGACGCTCGACGGCGACGGGCACGCACGCGGAAGCTTTAGTTCGCCGCAACTCGGCACGAACTTGATTTTCGCAAGCGTCGACGATTCGGGAACCGCAATGGATGCCGCCGCCGAGCAAGTCGACGCGCGCGCGAGCGCAGGGTCGTCGGAAGAGGGAAGCGCCGACGTGCACGTTACGCTCGCCAAACCGGTGTATCGCGCCGGCGACGACGTGAGCGTGGATGCGGTCGCCCCCGGAGCGGTCGGTGACGGCTTGATCTCGTTCGAAAGCGCCCAAGGTGCACAAGCCGCCGTCGTGTCCACGGCCGGCGGTCGCGCGTCGGCACATTTTCGCGCTGCCGATGCGACCGGCGAACTGCGGGTGGGAGCGGCATTCGTACGCGACGGCGCCATCGAGTGGGCGACCGTTCCGCTGGTCCTCGACGCTCCCGGCCGCCCGAACTTCGTGCCGCTTGCATTCGATCACGACGCCAGTTTCGCGCCGGGTCAGGCGGCTACGATCGCCTTCCACGGCGCGTCATCTGGGAACGGGACGCTGGTCGTGCGGCTCAGCCGCGGCGATCCGTCCGGTACCGCGACGTTCGAGTCCGCGCCCGCGCTTCTCGCGATCGGCGTTGCTTCGACGCAAACCAGCGCCCCGGCGGCCGCGACCTGGCACCCATGGGTGGACTCGACCGGCGATCACGCGCAAGTGCTCGGTTTCGTACGGCGGACGCAGCCGCCGCAGCAGATCTCGCTCGCGCAAGCCGAATCGCACCCGGTTTCGTGGAGCGTCGAGCGGGCGAGCGGCGACGCGTTCGCGGTGCAGATGCCGGCCCAAAGCGGACGCTACACCTTGTCGGTTCTCAAAATCTCCGACGACGGAAGCGTCAGCGCCGGCTCCTCCGGCGTCGTGGTACGCTGACGCCGTGAGAGTGCCGGCTCCATGAGCTTGATGCTGCTCGATACGTACGGATTGGTGTACCGTGCGTTCTTCGCGTTGCCGGGTTTGACCACGAGCAAAGGCGTGCCGATCAACGCGGCCTACGGGTTCACGATGATGCTCAACAAGCTCGTCGCCGACGAGAAGCCGACGCACGTCATCGCAGCGTTCGACAAGGGCATGCCCGCCGATCGGGTCGCTCTTTATAAGGAATACAAAGCGCAACGGACGGCGATGCCCGACGAGTTGCGCAGCCAGTTTGGACTCGTGCGGCGCATTCTCGACGCTCATCGCATTCCGATCGTCGAGTTCGAGGGTCAAGAGGCCGACGACGTGATCGCGACGCTCGCACGCCAGGCCGAGGAGGCCGGCGAGCAAACGCTCGTGGTGACCGGCGATCTCGACTTGTTGCAGATCGTCGATGACCGGACGACCGTGTTGACGACGCGTCGCGGCATCACCGAGCTCGGACGCTACGATCCGGCAGCGGTGCGCGAGCGTTTCGGATTGGATCCCTCGCAGCTGCCGGATTATCGTGGACTCAAAGGCGATCCGTCGGATAACCTTCCCGGCATCCCGAGCATCGGCGAAAAAACTGCGACCAAACTCTTGCAGGCCGCCGGATCGCTCGATGCGTTGATCGCCGATCCGAGTCTAGCCGGCAGCCCCAAGCTTCAGAAACTCATCGAAACCTACGGCGAGCAGGCCTGTTTGTGCCGGGCGGTCTCCATCGTGCGGCGGGATCTGCCGGTCGGCGTCGACTGGGAGGCAAGCCGGTACGTTGCGCCCGCCGACGATGACCTGTACGCACTCTACAGCGAGCTCGAGTTCAAGTCGCTGGTGGCCAAACTCCAAGCCCCCGCCGGGCTGCCGCTTCTCGAAAACCAGCCACAGCTCTCCGGCGAGTATCGCAGCTACGTGGCCTCGGTCGATTCGCCCGAGTTCGTGCGGCTCGGCGAGGAGTTGCGCGCGCTCGCGAGCGGTTCGCGAGTGGCCTTCGCGGCGGTCGGCGACACGCTGGGCGCGAGTGGTCGAGTTGGAACCGGACTTGGTTTCGCCGCCGGCGCGCTGGTACACGAACCGGTCCGCGAAGGGCTACGCGCGATCTTCGATAGTGGGGTCTCGACGGCCGCGTACGACGCTAAGCGAGTCGTGCGACTGCTGCGCGACGGCGGCGTGCCGAACGCGTATTTCGCCGACGACGCCATGATCGGCGCGCACTTGCTCGATCCGTCGCGCGGCTTTGCCGATCTCGAAGACGCCGCCGCCGTGCATCTGAGCGCCGGGCTTCCCGGCGAGACCGCCGCCCATGCCGACGCGACCTTACAGCTCGTCGAAAAAATTCGTCCGGCTCTCGAACGCCGGGACCAGCTACGCCTCTATGCCGACGTGGAGGTGCCGCTGGCACCGGTGCTCGCCGGCATGGAGGCCGCGGGCGTCGCCATCGACCCGCGGGAACTGCACGCGATCGGTCGCGACGTGGACGAGGCGGCGGCGCGGCTGCAGCGCCGGATCTACGATTTTGCGGGTGAAGAGTTCAACATTGGGTCACCGCAGCAACTCGGAAGAATTCTCTTCGAGAAACTGCAGATTCCGGGCGGTAAGAAAACCAAAACGGGGTGGGCGACCGGGGTCGAAGTTCTTCAAGTCTTGGCGCGCGAGTATCCGATTTGCTCGTTGGTCTTGGAGTGGCGCGAAGTCACCAAACTCAAGAACACGTATGTCGACGTCATTCCCGGGCTGGTCGACGTACGCGACGGCCGGTTGCACACGGTCTTCAACCAAACCGCTACCGCGACCGGGCGGCTGTCGTCGACCAATCCCAACTTGCAGAACATTCCGGTGCGCGGTGATCTCGGACGGCGCATTCGGCGAGCGTTCGTAGCGCGAAGCGACGACCACGTGCTGCTGGCGGCCGATTACAGCCAAATCGAGCTGCGCTTGATGGCGCATCTTTCCGGCGACGAGGCGATGCGCCGCGCATTTGAAGAAAGACAAGATATCCACGACTTTACCGCGCGGCAGATTTTCAGCGTGCCGCCGGGCGGGCAGGTCGACGCCAATCAGCGCCGCATGGCCAAGAGCGTCAACTTCGGGCTCTTCTACGGCATGAGCGACTTCGGGCTGGCCCAGCGTCTGGAAATCGGCCGCGCCGAAGCCAAGGAGATCACCACCGCCTATTTTGCGCGCTTTCCCTCGGTGCGCGACTTCATCGACCGCACGATTGCGGACGGACGGCGCAACGGCTACGTGTCGACGATCTTAGGCCGCCGCCGATACATGCCCGGCCTCACGTCGGGGAACTACATGCTGCGCGCCGCGGCCGAGCGCGAAGCAACCAACGCCCCGCTGCAAGGCAGCGCAGCCGATCTCATGAAGCTGGCCATGGTGCGCATCGACCGGGCGCTCGTGGCGTCGGGCCTCGACGCGACGTTGCTCTTACAGATTCACGACGAGTTGATCTTCGAAGTCTCTCTCGCGCAGCGTACCCCCGTATCGAAACTGGTACGCGATCACATGGAGCACGCGATTGAGCTGTCGGTTCCGCTAGAAGTGACGCTCAAGTCGGGCCGCAACTGGTACGATGTCGAAACCATGCACGCCGAAGAGGAGGCGCGATCCCGTGCTTGAGGGATTCGGATCGATCGTGTTTGCCGTGGTTACGGCCGTCGCCGCCAATGCTGCGCCGCCGATGCCGGTGGTGGTGGTCCACGCTCCCAACGCCGACTTGCACTTGGAAGTCGCCGTCACATCGGCGCAGCAAGAACGCGGGCTCATGGGTCGGACGGCCATCGCACCGCACGCCGGGATGTTGTTCGTTTTCGACACCGACGAGCGAGTCGAATTTTGGATGAAGAATACGCTCGTGCCGCTCGACATGATCTTCGTCGGCGCCGACGGGAAGGTGCGTACGGTCTTTCGCAACGTAGCGACGGCCCCTCCGGCGCTCCCCGACGCCGACATTCCACGCGAAGGCGCAACCGCGAAGTACGTCATCGAACTCGGAGCCAACGAGGCCGACCGAGACGGAATCCGGGCCGGCGTCCGGCTGGCCATTCCCAACGTACTCCCGCCGTAAAGCCGCGGATGCCGGAGCTTCCTGAAGTCGAGACGATCGTACGCGGCCTCGCCGGAACGATCGTCGGCAAGCAGATCGAACGCGCCGTAATTCGGCTCGCGAAAATCGCGATCGCGCCGCCCGGGGTCGCCTTTAGCAAAGCGCTGCGCGGTGAACGAATCACCGGCACGCGTCGCCGCGGGAAGTATGCAATCGTCGATCTGGTCTCCGGCCGCAGTCTGGTGACCGGACTACGGATGACGGGCCGGCTGGTCGTCCAGAAGCCTGGAGAGGAGGATTTCCCCGGTACCCACGTGGTGTTATGGTTCACCGACGGCAGCCGGCTGAGCTTCGCCGACCTGCGGACGTTCGGCCGCATGCGGCTCGTGGAACCAGCCGAGGTCTGGGACCGCGACCTCGGGATCGAGCCGTTCTCTTCAGGCTTTACACCCGGAGCCTTTATGAGTATGCTTGCGGGGCGGACGACGCCGATCAAGGCTTTGCTCCTCGATCAGCGGCGCATTGCGGGCATAGGAAACATTTATGCGTGCGAGGCGCTGTGGGAGGCCCGGATCCGTCCGAGCCGTCCCGCAAAGGCGTTGACGAAGCCAGCGATTCGCCGGTTACACCTCGCCATCGTCGACGTCTTGCAGCGCGCGATCGCCTTGCGCGGAACGAGTGTCGACGATTACGTGGATGCCGCCGGCCTCCGGGGTGGATTTCAAAACATCCTCTCGGTGTACGGAAGGCTGGGCCAGCCGTGCGTGCGATGCGGAAGTCCGGTCGTACGAACGGTGCTGGGGCAACGCGGAACCTGGTGGTGCCGGCGATGCCAGCGGTGAACGTTCGCAGAATAAAAATATTAAACGTAAGGTAGGAATCTCAACATCTCTACGACTGAAATTGCCCCGGTTGCTCCCGAAGAAGATCAACTCGCGCTCGAACAGCAGCTCTACGAAGAGTCGCTCAAGGTCCTGGACGAGGGTCAAGTTCTCACCGGCACGATCGTCCAAAAAGATAAGGACGAACTGCTGGTCGACGTCGGCGGAAAATCCGAAGGCGTTCTCCCATTTCGCGAACTCTCGCTCGCCATCGATCCCAAGCTGCTCAAGGTGAACGACACCCTCGAAGTCATGATCCACCGCATCGACGACATGGACGGCACGCTGTTCTTGTCGGAGCGTCGCGCGCGCGCGCTCAAGACGTGGGAAAAAGTTATCGAAGCGCACGAGCGCGACGAAGTGATTGAAGCCACCGTCACGCAAGTCGTCAAGGGCGGCGTGCTCGTCGACTTGGGCATGCGCGGTTTCGTACCCGCATCGCAGATTCGTCGCCAACCGGTCGGCAATCTAGACGAGCTCGTCGGGCAGCGTTTGCGGCTCAAAGTGATCGATCTCGATCACAAACGTCATCGCGTGGTGCTGTCGCAGCGTCTCGTGTTGGAAGAAGAGCTCCAAGCCAAGAAGCAGGAACTGCTCGATACCCTCGAGGTAAGCCAGATTCGCGAAGGCGTCGTCGTTCGCTTGGCCGATTTCGGTGCGTTCGTCGACCTTGGCGGCATCGACGGCTTAATTCACAACAGCGAACTCTCGTACGCTCGCATCAAGCACCCGTCCGAAGTCGTGAAGATCGGCGACGTCGTGCACGTCGAAATCATGAAGTTCGATGCGGACGCGAAGAAGGTCAGTCTTTCGCTCAAGCACGCGTTACCCGATCCGTGGGACGAGCACGCCGACAAGCTGTACGAGACCAACAAACTCACGGCGCAGGTCGTGAAGGTAACGCCAAACTACCTGCTGGTCGAAGTCATCCCCGGCATTTTGGCAATGGTTCCGAAGGGCGAGTTCGATGCATCGGCTCAGTACAGCCCCGGTCAGGACGTCGAAGTTACGCTGCTGACGATCAATCACACGACGCGTCGCATCACCGCATCGATCCAGCACGTTGCCGACATTCCGCCCGAGGAGATCGAGCAGCTCGTCGTTCCGGAAATCGACGTCATCGCGCCGGTCGAGGCGGCCGAGCCGGTTACCGACGAGGCGGCCGCGCCGGCTTCCGACGAATCGGCAGCGCCGGTCGTAGCCGACTCGACCGACCACGCTCCTCCGACCGAAGTGGCCGCCGCGGAATAGCGGTCGGCGGCCCATGCGAGTGGGTTTGACGGGCGGGATCGGATCGGGAAAGACCGCCGTGTCGAAACTGTTTGAAGAGTTCGGCGCGTTCGTCATCGACACCGACGTTCTCGCACGCGAAGCCGTCGCTCCCAATAGCGACGGCTTTCTCGCAATTTCCCGGGCGTGGCCGGAAGCAGTGCGCCACGGCGTGCTCGACCGCGCGGTCTTGGCCGAGACCGTCTTCGCCGATCCGGTGGCACGCGAGCGCCTCAACGCGCTGGTCCATCCGCACGTGCGTCGCCTGGCCTTCGAGCGAGAGGCGAACGCCCGTCCCGGGCAGCTGCTGGTTCACGTGGTACCCCTGCTGTTTGAAACCCACTACGACGCGCTGGTCGACAAAACGGTCCTCGTTGCGGCTCCGGAAGCGGCGCGCCTCGCTCGCATTGCGGATCGCGACCATCTCGACGAGGCCCGCGTTCGTGCGCGCATGGCCGCTCAAATTGCGCCCGAACTGGCTCGTGCCCGGGCCGACTACGTCATCGACAACGACGGCGATCTTGCCGCCCTGCGCGCGCGCGCGCGGGCGATCTACGGCCGTCTTACCGAGCTGCCCGGCGGTTCCTGAGAGATTCCTAAGTTTGCCGAGCGCTCGGAAGGGAAAGAGTAGTCCTGTACTCCCTCTCCCCTAAATGAATGAGGTCTCAACATGGCCACGCAAGAATCCGGACAGTCGGGCGGCATGAGCGTTCGCGAAGCAGGTCGCCGCGGCGGCGAACGGGTCAAGGCTAAATACGGCTCGGAGTTCTACGAAGAAATCGGCCGCAAGGGCGGCGAAGCGACCAAAACCAAATACGGCCCCTCCTTCTACGAAGTGATCGGACAAAAAGGCGGCCAGCGTCCTAAACGCAAGGTGGTTCCCGCGTAAATCCTTGGGAAGGCCACCGTCGAGACCCCACAGACGCTACGCAAACACCCTGCATCCACATGGTTCGTAAGGATCGATGGCTGAAAAGACAAACGACGGCGCCGAGGGGCGCGAGATGTCCGTACGTGAAGCGGGAAAAAAAGGCGGCGATACCGTCCGCGACCGCTATGGTTCCACGTTTTATGAGGACATTGGCCGCAAGGGTGGTAAGGCGACGCGCGATCGGCACGGCATAGAGTTCTACGAATCGATCGGTCAAAAAGGCGGAAAAGTCGTCAAGGAAAAATACGGCTCCGATTTCTACGAAGAAATCGGTCACAAGGGCGGCCAAAAGGTCAAAAAATTGATCGCCGAAGCTAAGAAAAAACTTAGCGAAGAGAAGCCTTAAGCCCGGTCATCCCGAGCGGAGCGCCGCCGTTCTTGTCATCCTGAGCGGAGCGCCGCAGGCGCGTAGTCGAAGGACTGCTGCTACGCGGTCGGATCACTTGTGGACGTCGACTTGGCCGTTCATCTTTCCCAAGTGGATGGTATTTGCATCGAAGTCGACGGTAATTCCGTCGATGCGCAGCGTTTGGCCGTTGGTATGGATGTATGAGGGATGATCCATGTGCAAGAGCTTCGCATTGTTCGTCCAGGTGACGAGATCCGTGTCAAAGGCGCGCCGCTGCGGATCGTTGATGCGCTCGACGTGTACCTTGCCGATGGCCGTAAAGTTCAGCGATTGGATGTCGACTTGAATGTGTTGCGCGGAGATCCGTAGATAGGGCTTTCCCTTTCGGAAGACGATGCCGTTGCGAACGCCGTCGACACTCCCGGCCAGTCCGTCCGGCGACAAATGGGCGGAGTCGTAATCGAAACTCCAAGACTTGGTGGTAATGCGGTTGGTGAGGACGTGGCCGCCGTGAAGGTTCATTGAGATCTGCGACGGTGGAATCGGGGGCGTCCCGCCGCCGGCCAAAATTACCTCGACGATAACGTAAATGCCGAACAGGATCGCGGCTCCGGTCGCGATCCGCTTCCATTTGATCCGCTTCCATTTGATCCGCCTAAACAACGTCGTCGCTCTTCCGGCGCGGTACGAACAGCAGCGTAACGTAGAGCCACAGCAGCGCGAGCGCGACGGCGGTGGGACCGATGCGCGAGAACATCGTCGGCACGCGCGGGCCGACTTTGCCGGGAACGATGGCCTGCTCTTCCATGCGGCTGCGCTTTTGCCAGGTGCCATCCGGAGCGATTATGCCGCTGATGCCGGTAGCTGCGGCACGGACGACGTATGCGCCGGTCTCGATCGCCCGGATTTGCGCAATCTGGGCGTGCATGTAGGGGCCCGACGTGGTACCAAACCACGCGTCGTCGGTGCTGATGACCAAGAGCTGCGCGCCCCGCCTGACCTGCGCGAAGGCAAGATCGGCAAAAGCCGACTCCCAACAGATGAGGGGCGCGACGCTCAAGGCCGCAGTCGGATACACGCCGTCCGCGGTGCCGGTCGAGAACCGGCCGCTCAGTTCGCCGACGTACGGCAACCACGATAAGAACGCGCGGCCCGGAAACGATTCGGCAAACGGCACCAGCTGCCGCTTGTCGTAAATCGCGTACGATCCGTTCGGCTGAAAGAAGTAGAGCGCGTTATACATCCGGCGCCGCTCCAGGCTCAAACTGCCGCCTACGATGGTTGCATGTGACTCGGCGGCGAGGTCTTTGAACTGCTGCATCAAACGCGGATCGATATCCAGCGTCGTCGTGATGACGGTCTCAGGCCAAACGATGAGCTTCGGTTTGCGCAGCGCCGCGGTTCGCGTCATGATCGTGTAGCGAAAGATCGCGAGATCCAAAGCGTTCCACTTGAGCGATTGCGCGATGTTTCCCTGAATCGCCGCGACCTCGATCGTCGGCGGAGGCAAGCGGCGAGCCGGCCAGGCCGCCCACGCGACCGATGCCAGCATGGCGACGATCGCACACGCGGCGCCTAACGGTCGCACGTTACGGCGATGGATCGCGTCGGCAATATACGCTCCGAGGATGCAGAGAACGAACGTAATCCCGTAGGAGCCGCCGTAGGCCGCGATCGCGCGCAACGGCGTATCGGCTTGCGTGTACCCGAGCTGGTCGAACGGTGCGCCGAGGAGTCCGATCGAGCGGAGCCACTCCGCGATGGTGAACGCTGCCGCCGCGCCGAGCGGTGCCAGCCCGGGCCGCATGCGCTGATAGGCTATCGCGGCCAGCGCGCCGGCGAGTGCGAAGAACGGTGCCTCGATGAACGCCGGGCCGAACATGAGAAACGGGCCGAAAATGCCGATGTAGCCGCCGACCGTGTGGCCGATCCAAGAAAAGCCGATCGCGAAGAAGATGATTCCGGAGAACCAACCGAGCAAAGCGGCCCATTTCCACGACGCGCCCTGCCAAACCCAAAACTGAGCGGCTGCTGCGAAGGGAACCAGCCACGCAGCGCCGAGTTTAGGGAAGGCCGCCGCGAGTGCGACCGCCGCACAGCCGGCGACGCCGGCATCGCGCAGGCGAGACGAGGAAAACATGATTCGTAAATTGAGTTTTGGTTTAGTGCTGGTAACGGCGTTCATCATTGCGGCCTGCGGCAAACAAGTCACGCCGAACCCTCCCGGCTTGGGAGCGGGCGGCGCACTTCCCGGCTACATGGCCGTGAAGTTTGACATCGCCGGTCAATTCAACTTTTCCAGCTATCAGTACTGGACGGTTTTCAACACGACCGGCAACGGCTTGACGCCGTTGACGAATCCGCAGCAAACCAACTGGGCAGCCTATTCGACGGCCTTGTTCGCCGGCGGCAGCGGAGGCGCGACCTACGCCAGCGCCATCCAATTCGTCAAGAACCAGAACCCGGTGATCCCACCTCAGTTCTTGAGGGTGTTCCCGACTCAGCAGCAGTTCCAGTACATTCCAAACAGCAACGGAACCGGCAGTGAGTACCAGATTACGTTCCAGCGAGTTATCTTCAACCCGGTCAACGCAACCTCGTCGCCGAGCCCGCCGCCGGTCTCTCATATTTGGCAGTTCAATGCGTTTACGACGCAAGCGACGGCTCAAAATCAGTTGGTATTCCTCGATTCGATGGGGTCGGGTGGCGCTACCGACAACTCGTTCGTGTCGCCGCAACTCGACATCGATACCTGTTTCGACCAAACGTTCTACAAACAACAAGACATCAATCCGCCCAGCGATCCGGCCGCTCAAATCGTCAGCATCGAGATCGCAAACAATCCCAGCCCTGGTCCGCACTCGAGTCCCTGCCCGTAAACGAGGCGTCCGACTATGCACGATCGCGGAATCGAATGTTCGTACGAACCATGCAGTTGCCTCGTCATTGCCGACGTCGCTTCGAGTGAAGCGTACTGCAGCGACTTCTGCAGTTCGGCTGAAGAGCGCAGTCTCGAATCGGAGAGTTGCGCGTGCGGCCACCCGCAGTGCGACGCGATGTAACCGCGTGGAAACTCTACGAAGTCCGTTCAAAAATTAAACGTCGACGGGATGATCGAGCCGGGTTGACCGATCGCAAACGTAGCGGTTTGGTTCGGAAACGCGAGCAAGCTCAAACCGACGTTGACCGACCTTGACGCTTCGCTGTACAGCACTTGCACTTGATAGCAGTTTCCGATCGTGCGCGTGTAGTAGATGATCTTGTTGGACAGAAACTCGGGGCCTTTCCACTGGAGATCGGTGACGAACTGAAGCGACGCGTCGCGCCCGAACGGCGTCGAAAGCTGCAGGTTGGTTGTCTCGAACCCTAGTCCCGGGCCGGGCTGGAAAGAGCCGCTCAAGAGCACGACCGAACGCGGCGACGGCCGCGCCGTAATCTGATAACTGACCGGCTGAGCCATTCCATTGAAATTCGTTGAAAAACCCAGGGCGACGGTATAGGTGTCGTCGTTGAAAAACCGGACGAGATCCTGTGCGTTCTTGAGGTTTTCCGTCGGCTGCTGGTCGAGATATTGGAATGGAACCAGCGCCGGTCCATTATAGTTGGCTTCGTTGTACGTCAGCGAGTTCACGACGTGCGTCCCGATGGGCGTGGTGAGACTCGCCGTCTGCTGGACGGTTCCTTTGAGGTCGCCGGTTCCGTACGCGTACTGATCGATGTCGACGGTCGCCTGGAAGTCGCTGCCCCAAATCTTGGCCAGCGCCGGGCCGAGCACGATGCCCGCATCGCCGCGCCACGTGGCCAGGCTCGTGCTGCCGGGAAACTGGGCCGGCGGTTCGCTGTATTCGCCGACCGTGAGTTGAGCCGTCAAGGGAATGAAGAAATGCGGGAAAAATTCGTACGGCCGCACTTGGAACTCGGGAATCTTGTCGATTCCAAAGCCTTGTTGCGCGTACGTCTTGTCGTATTCCAGTTGGTAGTCCGCGCCGGCTGTCGTGTAGTGCATCAAGTAGTCGAATTCACTGCTCGCATCGTACGACGACGTTCCAAAGTTTGAAGAACTGTTGGACATGTTAAAACTAACGGCCTGATCGAGGTTCTGGTTGATCTGGCGGGTGTCGGTGAACGAAAGGCTGTTGCTGCTCGACTGCGTGCCGACGGAGCTGTGTGTGTACGAGTAGTTCTGCGAGGTGTTCTGCGTTTGATGGACGATGGCGCCGCTCAAGGTTTCGTTTGGCGGTATGTTGGTCAGCGCTCCGTAGTTGGATTGATAGCCGAACTGAAAGTTTCCGCGAAGGTGCTCCGAAAAGTTCTCCTGCTCTTGAGCGGCAACGTTGTAGGTTCGGCTGCCTTGCAACCGGTCGTTCATGCCGTAGAAATTGATGCTGACGGTGCGCCGTCCGCGCCGGCTGGAATAGAAGCCGACGTAGCCGATTCCGAGACCCGCCTTTGTAAAGTAGTTAATGATGTAGTATCCGTAGTAGTATTGATCTTTTCCGAAGGGTACGCGCATCTTGATCCAAGCGCCCTCGTACGAATCGTATCCTACTTCCGGAAAGAACTGCGGTCGCGCACGTTGGTCGTCGACGGTACGCAGCGGGATGACGAGTTTGGGAAGGTAGAAAATGGCGGCCGCCCCCAGCCACAGCACCGCTTTGTTGATAACGATCTTGTCGCCCGGAATGACGTCCATCGTCTTGCCGGTGATGTGGTAACCGGCTCGGGGGTTCTCGCAGGTCGTAACGAACGGATCGATGCCGTGCGCGGTGCCGTCGGGATCGGTGTGCAGATCGTCGGCCTTGAAGTGGACGAATCCCCGCTCGATGCCCTGCGCGCTTTCGCCGTTGCCGTTGACGAGTTTGGCCGTCTCGGCCAGCGTATCGAACGTAATGACGTCGGCGGTCAGGACCGAGTCGTGAGTATGGTTGATCAAAAATGGATGGCCGGTTATCGTGACCGTGCGCTCGCCGTCGAAATGCGCTTTATCGCCGACGATTTCTTCATCGCCGTAGTAGATGTGCACGTTGCCGACGGCATCGCCGGGCTCGCCCTTTTTCGTGCCGCCGGTCACCGAGTCCGCGATGACGGCGACGTATCCCGGAGAGAGCGTCGGCGCCCCCGTCGGCGTCGGCGTCGGCTGCGGGGTGGAAACGCCGGCGGGCGTCATCGGCGGAGGCGTTTCTCCGCCGCGAATGAGGAACACCGGCTCGCCCGACGGGAGCGGGCTCGTCGTCGGAACCGGAACCGGCGGGGGACTGACTTGGGCCGTCGATCCCGGCTGCGGGCGCGGCGTCTGCAAGAGTTGGAAGGTGCTGCCGGACCCCGGTTGGGCATAGGGCAACCCGGGCGTCGTCACCGGTCCGGGTGCCGCACTCGGCGGCGCGCTGCTCGTCGGCGACGCAGACGGCACGGCGGTGGCTTGGGCGACCGCGTCGTTGAGAAAATTCGTTTCGACGTAACGGCCGCACGTCTGTTTGCTGAAGAGCACCAACGCCAGGGCCTGGTCGTTGTCGTCGGCCGTGACGCCGTTCGCCCATGCCGGAACGGCACCGGCGGCGAGCACTGCAAAGCCCGCGATCGCGGCTAGGCCGCGAATCAATTTGCCGAACGGCAAGCTAAGTCAGCGCTCTTCCATCCATAACAACAACGCACCGGCCGAACCCATAATGATATTCGGCAGCCATGCGGCGAAGAATGGATTGATCGCTCCGTTACGTCCGAATGCGGCAGCAGCCGAGATCATGAGATAGTAGACGAAGAACAGAATAATCGCCAGGGCGATGCCCAACGTTCGGCCCCGCTTCCCGAAGCGCAGCGCCAACGGGAGCGCCAGCAAGATGCTGATGATGCAAGCGAACGGCCAAGCCAGCTTATTGGCAAGGTTGATCTGTAGGTTGCCGAGCGCCGTTCCGCCGATGCCTTGCTGCTGCAAGGCGTTGACTTGAACGCGCAAGGATTTGCTGCTCATCGTCCACGGATCATTGTTGACGTTGCTGACGAACTGCGAGGCCGTTTCGCCGAGCGGCAGTCCGATCGAGATATCGTTGACGTGCTGCTGGCTGGTCATGTAGCCGTCGTTGTTAAAGCGCGTGTCGATGACGTCTTGCAGAACCAGCGACGTTCCGTTGACGGTCGCTCGCTTCGCTTGCAACGTCTCGTTCCACGGCCCGTAACGCGCCGGCTTGAAAATTTGGACGCCGATCATCGTCTTGTTATCGGGCGCGACTTGAGTGACGTAAAAAACGTTGCCCGTATCCTGGTCTTTGCGGAAGAACTGCGGCTCGACCGGGAGCGATTCGGTATGGTAGATGATTTGATAAAACGTGCGCGTCGACAGTTCGACCGACGGCGGTGCGATCCACTCGTTGGTAGCGTAACAGATGAGGAACATGACGACGCCGAAGGCCAGCGGGGCGCGCGCGATGCGAATCACGGGGATGCCGGCCGTCCGCATAGCCGTAATTTCGTTGTCGCCCATCACGCGGCCGACGGCAAGCAACGCCGCGAACAAGGAGCCGAACGGAAACGCCATCGGAATCGCCTGCGGGATGCGAAAGATGACGAATCGCAATACCAGAAAAAACGGCGCGTGCTGGTTGATGATGTAATCGGCGGCCAGAAAGAAGATGTTGAGAGCCCAGAACAGCAAGAACGCGCCGAACGCGAACATGAACGGGCCGAACATCTCGCCGAGCATGTAGCTGTCGAGAATCGGCAGCCGAAACGTAGCCGCGCTGATCCGTGGGAGCGGTTGCCGGCGGGTGAGCGTCGCCATCGCGAGTGGAACTAGTAGCTTCGGTAGGCCGCCAGCACGCGGTCCACGTAGGCTCGCGTCTCCGGGTACGGCGGCACCCCGTGATATCGGTCGACTGCGCCCGGCCCCGCATTGTAGGCCGCGACCGCGAGCCGGACGTCGTTATGGTATCTGACGAGCAGCGAGCGAAGGTACGTCGTGCCACACTCGACGTTTTGCATCGGGTCGAATGGATTGGCGATTCCGCAGCCCGACGAGGTGCCGGGCATGAGTTGCATCAGGCCCTGGGCGCCCGCGGTGCTGATCGCCGACGGGTCGCCGGCAGACTCGGCCATGAGGATCGCGTGCACCAGACCCTCGGGCACGCCGTTATTATGCGAGGCGTCGGAGACCAGCATGTGAATCTCGCCGGGTTGCAGCGCGTGCGCGGAATACGGCAAATAGCCCGCCCCGCTGCAGCCGTACAGCAGGCCTAAGACGCCGAGAATCCCAAAAAGTCGCCGCATCGTCCCTCAAAGTATCACGTTCGCCGGCGACCCCGCGATGGGTCGCCGAAACTCTAACCGCGCTTTCTTCCAAGGTTCCCGCCGGGCCTGGCGGTTTGGCCGGCGGGAAGGCCAAGCAAGCAAGCCACGATAACCGCAACTTTCCGATGGCCCGAGCGCATCGCTCGCGTTAGAGTGATACCCATGTTAGACCACGCACCCTGTTCCGTTCCTGAGCGCATCCAGGCAGTGTGCCGCTACATCGAGCGGCACAGCGACGACCGGCTGACCCTCGACGACCTCGCCGCGAAGGCAGCGATGAGTCGCTTTCACTTTGCTCGCAGTTTCAAAGCCGTCGTCGGCGTCACGCCCAAGCAGTATCTGTCCGAGACGCGAATGAAACGCCTCAAGGGCGATTTGCAAACGGCGAAGCCGATCGATGCCGCCGTGTACGATGCGGGTTACGGTTCGGCTTCCCGCGTTTACGAGCAGGCATCGACGCGACTCGGCATGACGCCGGCGCAATATCGGGCGGCCGGTGCCGGCGTTTCCATTTCGTATGCCGCTCTCGAAACGCCGGTGGGGCTCATGATGATCGGCGCGACCGACCGCGGCATTTGCTTCGTGCAGTTCGGCGAGAACGTCGAAACCTTAGCGGCCGCGTTGCGGCGTGAATATGCCGGCGCCGGCATCGAACCAATGCGAACGCCCTACCATCCGGAGTTTCGCCGCTGGGTCGATGCGGTAGCGAACCATTTGCGCGGCGAGCAGCCCCACCTCGACCTACCGCTCGACATCCGGGCAACGGCGTTTCAAATGCGGGTCTGGCGATACTTGCAATCGATCCCCTACGGAAGCGTCGCGTCGTATGGAGAAGTCGCGGCTGGTATCGGCGCGCCCGGAGCGGCCCGGGCGGTCGCCGGTGCATGCGCGAGCAACATGGTAGCCCTCGTCATCCCCTGCCATCGCGTTATTCGGGGAACCGGCGAACTCGGCGGCTATCGCTGGGGGCAGGTACGCAAGCGCGCGCTCATCGACCGCGAGCGGGGCAAGAACGGCGAAGCGGCCTCGCGGACGCCCGGTTAAAACCCATCCAAGCGAGGTATAGTCCGAATCGTGCAAGCCGCTAAGGAAGCGGAAGCCGGGCATTTTGCCCAGCTTCATGGTCCGGACGACCGGGTTCTGATTCGGGAAGTGAGCGATTACCTCGCGCGCGGGCTGGAGTCGGGTGGAACGGCGATCACCATCGCCACGCGCGAGCATCGCGAGGCGCTACTCGCCGCCTTGCGCGAGCGGATCGATGCGGAGCGTTCGATTGAAGAGGGCGCACTTCAATTCATGGATGCCGAACAGACGCTCGATCGATTCGTGGTGCGCGGATATCCGGACGCGGAGCGCTTCGACGCGGTCGTCGGCGAACGTGTTCGCGATGCGTGGGCGCGCAGCGCAGACCTGCGCGCCTACGGAGAAATGGTCGGCGTTCTTTGGAAAACCGGGCGCTTTCCGGCGGCCATCCGGCTCGAGCAGCTCTGGAGCGCGCTGCGCCGCGAGGTGCCGCTATCGCTTTACTGCGCCTATCCGATCGACGTCTTCGGCAACGGATTCGACGCCGTTGCCGCCGATGCGTTGTTGCGCGCGCACACGCAGTTCTTACCGGCTGAGGCCGGCGGATCGCTCGAATCGGCGGTAACTCGCGCGGCCAAAGAACTCCTCGGCTCGAACTTCGACGGGTTTGAACGCCACCTGCTCGCCCAACGCTCCGGTAAGCGTGGCGCGCTGCCCGCTGGCGAATCGATGGTCCTGTGGCTCAAGGCTTCGCACGCCGACCGTGCCCGCGAAGTGCTCGAGCGCGCGCGGAAATACTACTATGAAGGCTGCGCTTGATGCTTTTCGACCGTCCGCTTCAGCGGAAGAACGGCGCGTAGCTCGGTTCCGTAACCGGGCCTCGACCGCAGCGTTACGCCGGCAGCCAACGTGCTGACGAGAAAGATTCCGCGGCCGGTTTCGCTGAGGACGTCGTCCGGAAGCTTCGCATCGAAGTATTCCAGACCCGGTCCAGTGTCGCGCACGGTAAGGATCGGACTTTCCAGCAGCCACTCCACTCGAACTTCGACCAAACCGGGAGCGTGCTGAACCGTGTTTGCGAAGATTTCCCCGATAACGAGCTCGACTTCAAAAAGATTCGGAGCGTGGGCGGCCATCGTGCGGAAGTAGGCCATCACTTCTCGTCGCGAAGCTTGCGCAGTATGCGCGCTACTGGAGTGGAACCTCCATACCTTTTCGAGTGGAAGCGGCTCTGCGTGGCGGTCACCGGTTTGCACTTGAGAGAACTGCAGCAAAAGCAGCGCTGCGTCGTCGGTCGGCTGCCGATCGTCGAACACGATTTCCTGAACGGCTTTTGCGGGGCGCGCGATGCTGGTATCGCCGACCAGCAGCGATAGCGCGGTTGCGAGTTTTTGCTCAACCGTGGCTGCGTCGCGAGTGAACTCGGTCATTCCGTCGGTATACAGCGCGACCACCGTATCCGGGGCGATCGAAACGGTGTGCGTCTGAGGATCGAGGTCGAAGCCTATGCCCAACGGTGGGTCGCCGAACGGCAACAACTCGGCAGGCTGATATTTCGTACGCGCGATGAGCGGCGGCGGGTGGCCGGCGACGGCGTACTGCATCGTGGAGTGCGTCGCATCGATGGTGCCGACGATTGCCGTGACCATCGTTCCCGGTTCCTGATGGGCGAGAATCCGATCGGCCTCTTTGAGGATCGTGGCGGGATCGTCGCCGCGCCACGCGAGGGTAAAAATGGCTTGTCTGAGCCGCCCCACCGTGATGGAAGCCGCAAGGCCGTGGCCGGCAACGTCGCCGATGGAGAAAACCAACCTTCCGTCGGGCAGTTCGAACGCGTCGTACCAGTCGCCGCCGATCAGCGCGTCGGTTTCGGCGGGCAAATACACGGCGTCGAGCCGCAGATCGGAGTATTGCGGAAGCGATCGCGGAAGAAAGATTTCGTGGAGCGTCTCGGCGATGCGTTTGCTGCGCTCCGCCGTGAATTTTTGCGCGTCGATATCGACGACGCTGCCGTACCAGCGTAATACGTCGCCGCCTTCGTCGCAGAACGGCTCCGCGCGGGCGAGGAACCAGTGAAACGAGCCGTCGTGCTTGCGCAGACGCAACTCCATCTCAAAGGGCGCGCCGGTCGCGATGGAGTGCGGCCACTTCCGCATGACCTCGAGAAAGTCGTCCGGATGGTGGACGGCTTGCCAGCCCCAGCCGGCGGCATCGTCGACCGTTTGGCCGGTGTACTCGTACCACCGCCGGCTATACCAGTCGATCCAGCCGTCGGCGCCGGCGCTCCAGACGATGACGGGAACCGATTCCGCCAGGGCCCGGAGTTGGGCGTCGGCTCTGACCCATTTCGGATCCAACGGGCCTTGTGGAGAAGCGATGCGGCGGTACCTCCCGGCGTGCAGCGATAGTGTGCCCGCGGCGGCGTGGGCCTAACGGCCCATTTCGCATGCGGAAACAATTGCATGCTCCGGCGCGTAACGAGCGCATGAACTTCTTTCGAACGCTCGGTGCGCTGATCGCGTGCGCCGGCGGCTTTGCCGCCTTTCCTCTCCCTTCGCCGGCGGCGGCGCCGGATCGCGTCGCCCAGGTCTTGACCGCGGCCCGCGCCGCGCTCGGCGGCCCCGCCCTCGAGCGCGTCAAGACGCTCGAACTGCGAGGGACGGCGACGATCGGTGGAATCTCTGGAACGGCCGGTTCGTGGGAAGAGGTTGGCGGCGTTCGGTTTTCCGAGTCGTACGATACCCCGCCGCTAGGCGGCGACGGATACGACGGAACCGACGTTTGGAACCGCGACGGTTCCGGTCTCGTTTGGGTCGACGGCGGCCAAACCGGCCGCACGCAAGAGATCAGTCAAGCGTTCGCGAGCAACTACGCACTATGGGGACGCGAACGCGGCGGCGCTGCGGTCGCATGGATCGGAATCAAAAGTGCGGGTGGTCGCGCGTACGACGTGCTTAGTGTGACCGCCCCGCACGCCGCTCTTCCCTTCGAACTGTGGTTCGATCGCAGCAGCCATCTGCCGGTACGATTCGTGCAAACGATCGGGAGCACGACAACAGTCACGACGTTCTCGAAGTATCGCGCCTTCGACGGCCTGATGATTCCGTATGCGAACCACACCGAAAGCAACGACGGGAATAGCAGCGACGTCGCGGTGACCTCCGTAACCGCCAACGCTCCGGAGGCCGCCCGGCATTTCGGCAAGCCGGCGTCCGACGTGCACGACTTCTCAATTGCCGGCGATGCGCCCAGTACGAGCGTGCCCATCGA
This sequence comes from Candidatus Tumulicola scandinaviensis, assembly GCA_003140835.1. Taxonomy (GTDB): domain Bacteria; phylum Vulcanimicrobiota; class Vulcanimicrobiia; order Vulcanimicrobiales; family Vulcanimicrobiaceae; genus Tumulicola; species Tumulicola scandinaviensis. The sequence goes on from PLLA01000122.1 coordinate 44,199, forward strand.
CCTGGTTGACAATCACGTGTATCTCTCGGTGATGCTCAACGGTAAGGGTCCGTATCGTTTCATCTACGATACCGGCGGTGCGAACATCGTCGATCCGGCGGTCGCGCAGGAAATAGGCGCGAGCGGCCACGGCTCGATTCAAGGCGGCGGGGTTGGCTCGACGACCGAGTCGGTCAGTTTTGCGAAAGTCGATTCAATGCAGATCGGCGCCGCGACGATCAAGGACCAGCTTTTCGGCGTCGCGCCGACCCGAATGGGCTTTGGCATGTCCGGCGGTCAGCCGGTCGATGGACTCATCGGTTTCGAAGTGCTGTCGCGCTTCGTCACGACGTTCGACTACGCGCGAGGCACCGTTGTTTTGGCGATGCCCGGTAACGGTACGTCGCCGCCGCCCGGCAGCGACGTGCTGGCCTTCGTGCTCGATGGCCGGCAACCACAGTTTGCCTGCGGCATCGACGGTATCGGTGCGCAGTGCACCCTCGATACCGGTGCGCGCGACTCGATCACGCTTATGGGACCGTTCATTGCGGCGCATCCCCAAATCGTCCCCGCCACGATGAGCGCCGTCGGCGTCAACGGCTTCGGCTTCGGGGGACCGGCGTTTGGCAAGCTTGGCCGCATCCGGTCGGTGACGTTCGGCAGCTTTACGGTAACCAACGTGGTCGGCGACTTTACGACGCAACAGAAAGGGGCGCTGGCCGTGCCCTTCATCGCCGCCAACGTCGGCGGCAATATTTGGAAACGCGTCACGCTAACGCTCGACTATGGCAAGCAGACGATGACGCTGACGCCGAATGCTTCCTACGGCCAACCCGATGCGTACGAGCGCGCCGGCCTCTTCTTACTTAACCGCGCCGGCAAGTTCGTCGTGCTCGACTCGCGGCCGGGAACTCCCGCCGCCCAAGCCGGAATCGTGAAGGGCGATACCATCACGACTATTAACGGCAAGCCCGTTGCCGGCATGAGTCTGCAAGCCGTGCGCGAGCTCATGTACGGAGCTCCCGGTACGACTATTCAGCTGGGTATATCAGGCAAAGACGGGGCCACCCGCAACGTCGCCCTCACGCTGCAAGACTTCGTGTAGTGCGCCGATCGAATTACTTCAAAAGAGTGATCGTCGGCATACCGACCGGATTGACGTTGGTCATCGGGTCCCACAGGAGCCACACCTTACCGTAGGTGTCGCTGATGGCAGCGAGCGCCTTGGCGGCCTGATCCGGCGTCATTCCGGGCATCGTTGCATGAACTTTCGGAATCTCAACCTTGTGGTAGTGCCATACCGCTTGTTCGGCCGGCGTGAACGACGCGTACACCTTCGGCGATACGATCGTTTCGACGGCGACCAGATGCGCGTCGGGCGCGTCGCTGTCGTAGATTTGACACTCGACCAATCCGCCGGCGACCGGTTTGCACCAGTGATGGGCGATCTCGGTGGGGTGAGCGTCGCCGAAATGCCGCTCGGCGTCGATGTGAATCGTCCAGCCGTCGCTGGGACCGGCCGGTGCTGCGGCGAGCGCCCCCGCATGGGACCGCCCCAGTGTCGCTCCGAGAACGAACGCGAGAATCACGACAGCGGTGAAGAAATACTTCATCATGGGTTCACCTCCGCAGCAAAAGGCTTCGTTCGGCGCTCCCGGGTGCCTCTAGCACCGGTAACGTCCGGCAAGGGACGGTTCCGCATCGCCGAGCGGCACAGACTCTGCTGAGGCGCGCGCCCAACGCCGCCGGCTTCGTCGGACCCGACTGCCGAGCGATGGCGCCATCGCGGCATTTTTCTATTGGAGGACGAGCCGTGCTTTTGCTTGCGTTGGCGCATGGCGGGGCGTATAGTGGTGGGAAGTGGTGACTAATGGTGCCACAGGGAGGGCTGTGTGCACGCGGATCTACCGCGTTTTACCGGGTCGGTCGAACACGCCCTTGACGACAAGGGCAGGCTTATCGTCCCCGCGCGCTTTCGCGAGCGGCTGGGCGCCGGCTTCGTGCTCACGATCGCTCCACCCGATCCCTGCCTAGCGCTGCTGCCGAGCGTCACCTGGGCAAATTTCTGCGACCGGCTCGAATCGGCGCCCCGCAAGGACGAAGCGTTTCGCCGGTTCGTGCGCCATCTTTTCGCACATACAGAGGAAGTCGCGTGCGACGCCCAAGGGCGATTGGTCATCCCGGCGCCGCTTCGGGCGTACGCAGGCATCGTTCGCGACGTCGTCTCGGTCGGATCGCTGACGCGTGTTGAAGTCTGGGAGAAGGAGCGCTACCAGGCCCACGCAGCTCCGCAAGGAGAGGTCGCCGACTTCATCGCCGACCTGGGGCTCTATTGATGTGGCAGGGCGCACGTGACGCACGTCCCGGTGCTGCTCGAACCGGCGCTGGAGCTGCTGGCGATCCGGACGGGTGGGGTCTATGTGGATGCCACGTTTGGGGCTGGCGGCCACTCCGCCGCCATTTTGGAGCGACTGGGCGATGGACGGCTCATCGCCTTGGACGCCGATCCTTCGGCCGCGGCTTGGGCACGCGCGATTCTCGACCCGCGGCTGACCTTCGTCAACGCGAATTTCAGAGAGCTGGCGCACGTCCTGGATCGTTGCGGGGTGGAGTCGGTCGACGGCGTGCTTTTCGACTTGGGGGTTTCGTCGATGCAGTTTGACGACGCCGAGCGCGGCTTTTCGGTTGGAAAGACCGCCCCGCTCGACATGCGCATGAATCCGCATTCCGGACGTAGCGCTTACGACGTGCTCGCGACCGCGAGCGAGGGCGAACTCGCGGATATCTTCTTCCTCTACGGAGAAGAACGATCGGCACGGCGTATCGCGCACGTTATCGTCGAGCGCCGCTCGGCCGGCGCGCTGCCGACCACCACGACCGAGTTTGCGTCGCTGGTCTCGGGGATTCTCCATCGCCCGGGACGCCGCGAACGAATCCATCCGGCTACGCGTGTCTTTCAAGCGTTGCGTATCGCGGTCAACGACGAACTCGATTCGCTGCGCGACGGATTGAACGTTGCGATCGATCGCCTACGCGTCGCGGGGCGCGTCGTCGCGATGAGTTTTCATTCGCTCGAGGACCGCATCGTGAAACGCACGTTCCGCGGCGACTCTCGGCTCGAGATTCTCACGAAGAAACCGCTCGTTCCCGGTAACCGCGAAATGTCAGAAAACCCACGCGCCCGCAGCGTCAAGCTGCGCGCCGCCCGACGGAAGGCCAGTTGACTGTGATCCAACCCCGTTGCTTCGATCGCCCGGTCCGCGTCCGTAATCCCCGCGTTGCTCGCGCCGCAACCCAGCGTCGCATCATGCACAAGTCGCGCGCGCGGTACTCGAACATCACGCGCGTATCGGCGGCCATCGGTGGGCTATTATTCCTCTTCATGATGTACGTGCTGCTGACGTCCATGTTGACCGGCTTATCGTATGCGGTTGCGAAAGCGGAACACCAGCGAACGGCAATGCAAGAGGAGACGATGCGCCTCGACGACCGAATTGTGGCGCTGCGTTCCGACGATCGGCTTTCGGTGATAGCGGCGCGCTTGAAGATGATCGAACCCGAACGGTTCGCGGTCATCCGGTTAAGCCGCCCGCCAGTGGCTCTCGAGCGTCCGCGTATCGCGCTGCTCTCGTCGCTGGCCGGATTCTTCATCCCTGCGGTCGCCCAGCAGCGGTAGCGCTGCGGCGATGCATCAACGAACGTTTGCGCGCGTTTCCCCGGTGCGCGCCAAGCTCGTTTTCTACGCCTGTTTGGCGATGGCCGTCTACCTCGTGTGGCGCCTGTACGACGTTCAGGTGCTGCACGGTGCCGTCTACGCGCGCGAGGCACTGGCGCAACGTTCGGACACGATCGAAGTGTTTGCGCGGCGCGGCAGCATTCTCGATCGTAACGGCAACGTGCTGGTCCGGTCGCTGCCGTCCGAGAGTGTCTACGCGGTACCGCGCGATTTATCGGATCCCGATGCGACCGCTGCGAAGCTGGAGACGGTTTTTGGGAAGCTCGATCAGTCCACCGTAACGGCGTTACACGATAAGAAGTCGTGGTTCGTCTGGATCGCGCGCAAGCTCCCGCACGACCAGATCGATCGGGTCCGCGCCCTGAACCTCAACGGCGTCGCGCTCAAAGAAGAGGAAAGCGGACTCCGCGTGGATCCGGCCGGAAAACTCGCGTCTTCGATACTGGGATTCGTCGGAACCGACGAAAACGGCCTCGACGGCATCGAATATTCGCAGGACGCGTTGCTGCGCGGACGTTCCGGAAGCGTGGTGCTCGAGACGGACGAATTCGGACGTCCGATTCCGTTCGGTCGCGAGCGCGTCGTGAAGCCCGCCGAGCCCGGCTCGACGTTGGAGCTCACGCTCGACTCCTATCTCCAGTTCGTTGCCGAGCGTTCGCTTGCAAAGCAAGTCGCCGCGTTCCACGCGCTCGACGGTACCGCCATCGTCATGGACCCGTGGACCGGCGAAGTGCTCGCGCTTGCGAACGAGCCGACCTTCGACCCCAATCGCTTCTGGAAGTTCAACGACGCCCAGCGGCGCGACCGCGCAGTCATGGACGCGTACGAGCCGGGTTCTACGTTCAAACTCGTGACGGCGGCCGCGGCGCTCGACTCGCACAAAGTCACGCTGGCGACGCGCTTTCCGGCGTACGACCGGCTGGAAGTGGGCGGGCGAACGATTCACAACGCGGAAGATGGCTTCATGAGCGGTACCGGCGGCAGCGAGACGTTGGCGCAGATCATCGAGTTTTCGCACAACGTCGGCGCGGCCGAAGTCGGCATGTCCATCGGAGCGAGAACGTTTTACGCGATGGAGCGCAAAGCGGGCTTCGGCGATCCGACCGGAGTCGGACTTCCGGGCGAGAATCCCGGCATCGTTCCGGCCCCGAAAGACTGGAGTGCGCCGTCGCTGGCGACGATGTCGTTCGGTCAAGGCGTTTCGGTAACGCCGATTGCGATGGCCCGCTACTACAGTGCTATTGCCAACGGCGGCCTCCTGATGCAGCCGCACATCATTCGAGCCATCTACGACCAGCAGGGCCGCAAAGTTCGCAGCATCGCGCCGCAGGTGGTACGGCGAGTTTTCTCCCGGCAAACGGCCGCCGAGTTGCGTGGATTTCTCCGGCTGGTCGTATTGCACGGTACCGGCGATCCGAGCGCGCAGATCCCCGGGTACTCGACCGCGGGTAAGACCGGCACCGCCGAGATGGTGGTCGGCGGAGAATACCGCGGCGGATACTACGCCGCATCGTTCATCGGCATGGTTCCGTACGAGCACCCGCGTTATCTCGTCTACGTAAAGGTCGAGCGGCCCCTTGGGTCCTACTACGGAAGCGTCGTGGCCGCGCCCGCGTTTGCCGAGATTGCGCGCGCGGCGATGCTGCACGCCGGAGTCTTGCCGACGGCGACGCTCCCGCATGGCTGAGCGTGAGGTCGAGCTTGCACGGTTAATTGCCCGGCTGCCGACCGATACGAACGTAGCCGGTGCGGTTGCCGCGGTCCTCGCTTGCGGCATTGAAAACGACTCGCGCAACGTGCGGCCCGGTGCGGTCTTCGTGGCGTTGCGGGGGGAGCACGACGACGGCCACGTATTCTTGGCCGATGCCGTTGCCAACGGCGCGGTCGCGGTTGTCGTTGAAACGTTACCAACCGTCGCCGTTCCGCCGCACGTCACCGTTATCCGCGTTTCGGATTCGCGGCACGCGCTGTCGGTGCTGGCGGCGGCATTCTACGACGACCCCTCGCACGCGCTCGACGTCGTCGGGGTAACCGGCACGAACGGAAAAACGACGACGATCCACATGCTCCAGGCGGTGCTGGATCGCGCCGGCCGGCCGTGCGGAACGATCGGTACCATCGGCGCATCTTTCGGTTCGCGTTCGTGGCCGCTCGCGAATACGACGCCGCTTCCGCCGGAACTTCACGGACTGATGGCAGCGATGCGCGAGGCCGGCGCACGAACGGTCGCGATGGAGGTCAGCTCGCACGCGCTCGCCCTGGGCCGGGTCGACGACGTGCGTTTCAGGGTCGCTGCGCTCACCAACGTCACGCGCGATCATCTCGACTTTCACGAAACGCTGGAAGCGTACGCCTCGGCGAAACGACGTCTGTTTTCACTCGCACGACGTGCGGTTCTCAACGCGGCTGACGTCTACGGTGCGCGCTGGGCGCGCGAGTTAACCGCTCGCGGGCTGGCGGTGACGACGTATGCGGATCGCGCCGGCGCAAATTTGGTGGCCGCCGACATCGTGGCGACGGCCGACGAGAGCCGCTTTACCCTCGACGGCACGCCCTACCGCGTGCACTTACCCGGACGCTTCAACGTGTTGAACGCACTGGCGGCCATCGCGGTGGCGCGCGAACTCGGCGTCGACGACGCTACGATTGCTCGCGGGCTGGCGGATCTCGAGCGCGTGCCGGGCCGGATGGAGCGCCTCTGCGAGGACGGCATCGAAGTCGTCATCGATTACGCGCATACTCCCGACGCATTGGAACGTGTGCTCGAAGCGCTGCGCGAAACGGTCGCCGGAAAGCTCGCCGTCGTTTTTGGCTGCGGCGGCGATCGCGATCGCGGCAAACGGCGCGCCATGGGAGCGACGGCCGCGCGCCTCGCCGACCGCGTGTACGTCACCAGTGACAATCCCCGCAGCGAAGACCCCCGCGCGATCGTCGAAGAGATCGTCGCCGGCATGGGCGGCCGCCGTCACGCGATCGAGCTCGACCGTCGCCGCGCGATCGAGCGCGCGATTTCGGAGGCGCATCCGGGCGACGCGGTGCTGGTGGCCGGAAAAGGACACGAAACCTATCAAATCGTCGGGTCGGAGATTTTGGACTTCGACGACGCCGCGGTAGCGCGTCACGCGCTGCATCTCCGCGCGGTTCTGCGATGAAACTCCCGCTCGAAGCCGCGGTCGAGGCGACGCGCGCGACGCTGCTCGATGCTCAGGCGGCGCCGGCCGAGATTCGGGTGGCGACCGACACGCGCACGATCGAAGCCGGCGACGCGTTCGTCGCGCTGCACGGCACGAATTTCGACGGACACGAATTCACGGCCGAAGCCGTTCGTCGCGGCGCACGCATGCTGGTGATCGATCGCACCGATGCACGCGTCGAGGGCGTCGCGACGATGGTCGTCGCCGACACGCTACACGCCTACATGGCCCTTGGGTCGCTGGCGCGCCGGCTTTTCAAAGGCCGCGTCCTCGCAATCACCGGCAGTGCCGGGAAAACGACGTGTAAGGGGTTCGTCACTCAGTTGGTGGCAGCGCGCTTCGGTAAGCGCGTTTTGGCCGCGCCGGCCAACGAGAATAACGAAATCGGCGTGAGTAAGTTGATGCTGAATGCCGCGAACTCCGAGCACGATGCGATCGTAGTGGAGATGGGCGCGCGCCATTTCGGCGACGTCGCGGCGCTCGTCGCCGTGGCTCGACCGGAGGTCGGAATCCTTACCAACGTCGGCGAAGCGCACGTAGAAATCATGGGCTCCCGCGAGCGGCTTGCTGAAACGAAGTGGGCGCTGTTCGACGACGGCGCGCGCGCGGTGCTCAACGCCCGCGACGCCGTGTCGGTGGCGCGCGCGCCGCGACTGTCCCACCCGCCCCATTGGTTTACCGCCGGTGAGGATGGTGACGTCGCCATCGACGAACGCGAGCGTACGACGGCGCTGGTCGGCCATACGCGCCTGGTCGACGTTGCCGGCGGACGGCGCACGTTTGACAGTTCGGTCGAGATCCGCGTTCCGGGTGCGCACAACCGCGCGAACGTTGCGGCCGCGATCGCCGGAGCGCTCGAGCTCGGCGTCGAGCTGCCTGCAATGATCGATATTCTTCCCACGCTGCGCCTGCCCCCGGGGCGTTTTGAATCGTTCATAATGCCGGGCGGATGGCGCATCATTTACGACGCGTACAATGCCAACGCGAGCGGAATGATTGCCGCCTTAGACGCCCTCGATTTGGAACGTCCTAAACGCGCCATTGCGGTACTCGGCAGCATGGCGGAATTGGGTGCGGAATCCTCGCAGCTGCACGAGGAAGTCGGCGCGCACGCGGCGCGACGAGCCGGTGTCGTGCTGGTGAGCGGTGACTACGCCGATGCGATGGCCCGCGGGGCGGAGCGTGGAGGTTTAGAAACGGCATCGGTGGTGCGCGTTGCATCGAACGAGGATGCGGCGCACTGGTTGCGTTCGCACGCGCGCGACGGCGACGTAGTGCTCCTCAAAGGTTCGAGAAAGTATCGGTTGGAGGAAATCCTCGCGGAGCTGCGGTCGTGAGCGCGGCCACGCACGGGCTGGCGGTAACGCGTCCGGAAGTGCCGTCCGGCTTAGTGGCAATTCCGGTGCGCACGCGGTTGGTGTGCCAAGGCGACGATCTGACGGCCATCGTGGGCGCCGCGGTGGAGGGGATCGCGCGCCCTGGCGACGTGATCGCGGTGTCGGAGACGGCCTTGGCGATCGCGCAAGGGGAATACGTACCGGCCGAATACGTTCGCCCGTCGGCGTTGGCTTACGCGCTGTCGCGCCGCGCGGGTGCGCTGGCAACCGTGAATCAGCCCGAATCGATGCAGCTCGTGATCGACCGCGCGGGCCCCTCGAAGGTGATGGTCGCGACGCTGGCTCACCTCGTCGGGCGCGCTCTTGGCCGGCGCGGTGCGTTCTACGAAATCATGGGCGATTCGCTAACGGCAATAGACGGATACACGGGAACGATGCCGCCATTCGAACGCGCGATCGTCTTCGCTCCTCGCGATCCCGACGGCTTCGCCCAAAACGTCTTCGAGAGCATCGGTCCGGCGTGCGCGGTGGTGGATGCCAACGATCTCGAAAAAGCCAAGGTCCTCGGTGCGTCGCGCGGAGTGCGTCGTGCGACGGTCGAGGGCGCGCTGCTCGACAATCCACACGGAAACGGCGACGAGCAGACGCCCGTCGTCGTTCTCAAGTGGCGCGGACCGGGCCCCAACCCTCTGATGGAAAGCGCGAACCGTGAATAACGCGCACGCCGTTTTTGGCGGCGTTTACGATGCGCGAATTCTTTTCAGCGTCGCGCCGCTTTGGATCTTACTGGGCTTGGTCGTCGCGCTCATCGCCGGAGCGCTGCTCCTGCCGTCACTGCGGCGCTTGCAGGTGCGGCAGCGAGCGTACGAGGACGCACCGCAAAGCCATCAAGCAAAGACCGGAACGCCGACGATGGGCGGATTGGTTTTCGTCGCCGCCATGGTGGTAGCGCTGCCCGCGACGCGGGCGCCACTATTGTTGCAGTTAGGTCTTCTCGTGATCGCTTGCGCCGCGGTCGGCGCCATCGACGACGCCTTGGCAGTTCGCTCCGGGCGCAACCGCGGACTGCGCGCGCGCACGAAGTTCCTGGCGACCGCCTTGATCGCCGTGGTTTTCCTACGCTCGATCGACGGAACGCTGAGCTTCTTCCCACGCGACGTCTTGTTTCACGCCGGAACGTTCTCGTTGATCGCGCCCCATTGGGTGTGGCTCTTCCTCGGAATTCTCGCGATTACCGCGACCATCCACGCCGTCAATCTAACGGATGGGCTCGACGGCCTCGCCACCGGGGCAATGCTCCCACCGCTGGCCGTCTCGATCCCGATCGCCGCTCAGACGCTGGTGCCGGCAGCGCTGATCGGCTCGTCGGTCGGCCTCGGCGCGTGTCTCGGCTTCCTTTTCTACAACCGTCATCCCGCGAAGATGTTCATGGGCGACACCGGTTCGCTAGCGCTGGGTGCGTTGCTCTCGGGGGTTGCGATCCTGACCGGCGAGATGCTGCTGCTCCTGCTCATCGGTGGAGTGTTCGTGGCCGAAACGCTGTCGGTCATTCTCCAGGTGTCGTACTTCAAAGCCACCAATGGCAAACGCATCTTGAAGATGAGCCCGCTGCACCATCATTTCGAGCTCAGCGGTTGGCCCGAGACGAAAGTGACCGCTCGGTTTTGGCTCGGCTCGCTGATCTGCTCGCTGGTCGGATTGGCGGTCGTCCGATGAGCGAGATGTTCGAGTTCGGCGCACGCGACAGCGTGTTGGTGATCGGTCTCGGCCGTAGCGGCCTTGCCAGCGTGGAGGTATTGCGCGAGCGCGGCGTCAGCGTTTATGCGACCGACGAAAAAGCGCCCGGCGAGCTGGCGGAACCGATCGCGACGGTCGAACGCCTGGGTGCCCGCTTCGTTCCGCCGGCCGGCGTCGACGCGCTCGCGGCGCGCATTACTTCAGCCGTCCTTTCGCCGGGCGTTCCACCGACGTCACCGGTCGTGCAAGCCGTCAATCGCGCGAACCTTCCGGTCGTCGGCGAGATCGAGCTCGCCTACCGCTTCTGCAAGGCGCCGATTATCGCGGTGACCGGGACGAAAGGCAAGTCGACCACCACCGCGTTGATCGGACACCTGTTGCGCGCGTGCGGCATGAACGCTCGCGTGGGCGGCAACATTGGAAATCCGCTCATCAAAGAAGTGATCGGCGCCGGCGAAGGCGACTGGGTCGTTGCCGAGGTTTCGTCGTTCCAGCTGGAAACCATCCGCGCGTTCAAGCCACGCATCGCCGTGCTGCTCAACCTCTCGCCCGATCACCTCGACCGCTACTACTCGATGGAAGAATATGCCGAAGCGAAGTATCGCATCTTTGCCAATCAGGGGCTAAACGATTGGTTCGTCGGGAACCTCGACGACCCGCGCATCGCGCAGTTGCATTGGCGGTACGGTGAAAACCGCGTGCAGGCGCGACAACTTTGGTTCACCCTGAAGGAGCACGAAGAGTGGGCAACGATGTTCCGGCGGGACGGAACGCTGACGTACGTGCCGGTTGCGGGCGACCCGCGGCCGGTGTCTTTGGTCGGGCGCGATGCCATCGCCCTGCCGGGGCAGCACAACGTTCGCAATGCGATGGCCGCCTTGCTGGCGGCGCTGGCCGCCGGCTGCGAACCGGCGGGGTTGCGCGATGCCATCTCGTCGTTTCGCGCGATGCCGCACCGGCTCGAATCCGTGTCCGAAATCGACGGCGTGCTGTTCGTCGACGATTCGAAATCGACCAATCCGCACTCAACCATCGCCGCGCTTTCCAGCTTTCAGCGGCCGGTCATCTTGATCGCAGGCGGCCGCGCAAAGGGAACGGCCTTCGACGAGTTGGGGGCGGCGATCCGCCGGCGTGCAAAAGCCGTCGTGGCGATCGGCGAAGCCGCCGGCGATATCGTGCGGGCCGGCGAGGGCGTTCCCGCCATTCGCGCCTCGTCGATGGAGGACGCAGTACGGCGCGCGCGCGAGCTGAGCGCTCCCGGCGACGTTGTGCTGCTCTCACCCGCGTGCGCGTCGTTCGACATGTTTGCGTCGGCCGAAGATCGCGGCGAACGCTTCGCGGCGGCGGTCGCGGCGCTCCGGGAGCCGGCCGGTGCTTAGTTCGTCGCGCGCGTTGAAACGGGGCCGGAAATCGGTGCGCGGCGACGCGGCCGACCGATCGCCGGTGCGCTCGTACGTCACGGCGGCTCCCGACGTGGTGCTCTTTGCGGTCGTCGCGACGCTCGTTGGAATCGGCCTCGTCATGATTTTCTCGGCCTCGAGTGCGACCGCGTACGCGGAACACAGCGACATCGCCTACTACGTCAAGCGCCAGCTGATCTGGCTGATCGTCGGATTGGCCGCCGCGTTTGCGGTGTACAAGATGGATCTCACGCGTTTAAAACGCGCCGCTCCGTATTTGCTGGTCGCTGCGGTCGTCGGGCTCGTGCTCGTATTCGTGCCTCACATCGGCGTAGGCGTCAACGGCGGCCGTCGATGGATCGGGTTTTCTTCATTGAGCCTCGAGCCGTCGGAATTCGCAAAACTCGCGCTCGTGATTTACCTTTCGGCCATGCTCGCCAACCGCGGCGATCGCATAACCTCGTTGGTTCGAGGACTGTTTCCGCTGTGTGTGCCGGTGCTGATCATGGCGGTGCTCGTGCTCAAGGAGCCCGACATGGGCACCGCCAGCCTGTTGGTCTTCATCGCCTTCACGCTGTTTTTTGCGGCCGGCGCGCGCGTCTTTCACTTGATTGCCATCATGGCGGTAACGGCCCCGATGGCGGTGCTCAGCGTCCTTGCGAGCCCGTACCGTCGCGCCCGCGTCTTTGCATTCCTAGATCCATGGAAAGATCCACAAAATACCGGCTTCCATATCGTACAGTCGCTCCTGGCGCTCGGCAGCGGCGGTATCTTCGGGATGGGGCTGGGTGCCTCGCGCGCGAAGTTTTTCTATCTTCCCGAACAGTACACCGACTTTATCTTTTCGGTGTTAGGAGAAGAACTCGGTCTGATCGGTGCGTTTGCGGTCGTGGTCCTATTCGTCGCGTTCATTTACCGTGCAGTGCGAATCGCTCTCGCGGCTCCGGATCGCTTCGGATATTTTCTCGCCTGCGGTTGCGGCGCGATGATTGCAATTCAGGCCTTTATGAACATCGGCGTCGTGACGTCGTCGTGGCCGGTGACCGGCGTCCCGCTTCCGTTCGTATCGTTCGGCGGCAGCTCACTGGTCGTGAATCTGATTGCGGTCGCCCTGATCGCCAACGTCGGACGCCATCGCCGGCTGAATGCCGGCCAATAGCCCGCGCGGTCCGCACGCCCAGCGGATCGTTTTTGCGGGCGGCGGCACGGGAGGCCATCTTTACCCCGCGATTGCCATAGCCGACGCACTGCGCGAACGGCAGGCGGCGATCGCGTTTGTGGGAACCGGCGATCGGCTCGAAGCGACGATCGTCCCCAAGGCCGGATACGCGCTGCATACCATCGCAAGCCGTCCGCTGGTGCGCACGCCGTCGTGGGATCTCTTTCGCACGGTCGTCGCCAACGCCGCCGGAACCGCGCAGAGTCTCGCCCTGCTAATGCGACTGCGGCCCGACCTGGTCATCGCCACCGGCGGATACGTCTGCTTTCCGGCGGTGCTGGCGGCGCGCGCGTTGCGAGCGCTGCGGATCTCGCGATCGCCGATCGCTTTGCTCGAGCCGAATGCCAAACCCGGGCTCACGAACCGGCTGCTTGCCCCAATGGTGGATGAAGTGTGGGGGGCGTTCTCCGACGCCGACTCGCGCTTCGCCGGTAAGTACGTGCGCACGGGCGTGCCGGTCCGTTCGGCACTGCACGCGCTGCCGCCGCGAGCCGCTGCCATCGCGAGCCTTGGGCTCGACCCCGGTCGCAAGACCCTGCTGGCGATTGGAGGGAGCCAAGGGGCGCGCACCATCAACGACGCCCTCAGTGCGCTGTTGAACGACGGCGGGATGCCGCCCGGATGGCAACTGATCGTCGTGACCGGTTCGCGCGACTACGCAAAAATATGCGCGGAAGTGAAGGACCGGGGTGCGGTGGTGCGGCCGTATCTCGACGATTTGTCGGAAGCGTATGCCGCCGCCGATCTGGTGCTGGCCCGGGCCGGAGCGTCCACGCTGGCCGAACTGGCGGCGGTCCGAAAGCCGGCAATCTTGGTGCCGTATCCGTTTGCTGCCGACGATCATCAAACGGCCAACGCCGAGCGCTTCGCAGCCAGCGGTGCCGCCACAATCATTTCCGACGGCGAACTCCAACGCGGCGCGCTGCGCGATGCGATCGTTGAAGCGGCAGCCTCACCGCGGTTCGACGCCCTGCGAGCGGCCTCCCAGCGGCTGCACTCGAGCGACCCGCTTGCGACCATTCTCGCCCGGGTCGATTGGCTGCTGGCGCGAAGTAAGTTGAATCGATGAATCGAGGGCCTTTTCACTTTGTCGGCGTCGGCGGAATCGGGATGAGCGCTATTGCACGCATCCTGCTGGCGCGCGGCGAGACGGTTTCCGGCTCCGACGTCAAGGCGACGCCGTTGGTCGAAGAGTTGCGAGCCGCCGGCGTTCGCGTGACGATCGGGCACGAAGACGGCAACATTCGCGGCGCGCAAACCGTGGTCGTGAGCTCGGCGATCGATCGACGCAACCCGGAATACGCGGCCGCCCGGCGCAACGGAACGCCGGTGCTGCATCGGGGCGAAATGCTGGCGCAACTCTTGAACGGCCGGCGCGGCATTGCGGTGTGCGGGACGCACGGCAAAACGACGACGACGGCAATGACGTACGCGGTGCTGCGCGCCGGTGGAATCGATGCCGGTCTCGTGCTGGGTGGAATTGACAGCCTGCTCGAGTCGAATGCGCACGACGGCACGTCCCCGTGGTTCGTGACCGAAGCCGACGAGTCCGACGGATCGTTTGCACTCCTCGAGCCGGCGATGGCGGTGCTGACCAACATCGAGAACGACCACCTCGTCAGCGACGACGACCTTCCGCAGTTGGTGCGCGCGTTCGCGGAGTTCATCGGAAAACTGCCGGCTGGCGGCGCGGCCATCATCGGTGTCGACAACGCGCTATCGGCTTCGCTCGTGTCGGACGAGTTGCGCACTCGTACGGTTACGTTCGGGCTGGTCTCAGAGGCGGACGTCCGCGCCGACAACCTTCGGCCGGATGGTTTCGGGACTCGGTTCGACGTCGTCGCCGACGGCGTGCGCCTTGGGGTCGCCGAGTTGATCGTACCCGGCGCGATTAACGTGCAAAACGCGCTGGCCGCCATTGCAGTCGGTCGCGAGCTCAGTATCCCGTTTCCGCGAATCGCCGGCGCGTTGCGCGCTTTTCGCGGCGTTCGCCGCCGATTCGACGTGCTCGCGCGGACCGAACGCATGGTCGTCGTCGACGATTACGCCCACCATCCCACGGCCGTGCGAGCGACCATCGCGGCGGCACGCGAATACCGCCCGGGACCGCTGGTCGTCGCCTTTCAACCGCACCGATACACCCGCACGGCGTTCCTCGCTCGCGATTTCGCCGACGCGCTTGGCGACGCCGACTGCGTGTACTTGGCGCCGGTCTACGCGGCTTCGGAGCCGGCGATTCCCGGCGTGAGCGAGCGGTCGATCGGGGAGCCGCTGGCGGCCGGTGGCACGACCGTTCGCTACGTCGCGCGGGTCGAGGATTTGGAGGATCGCATCTTCGACGAGGCGCCGGTCGGCGCACTCGTCCTGATGCTCGGTGCCGGAAACGTTACCGACGTGGCCGCACGCCTGGCCGAGCGTGTGGCGCGCTCGGCGGCGGTGCGCGCGTGAGCGTGACCACGGCCCAAGCGTTACGCTCGTTGTTGGGTGGAGACGACCGCCATGCGCTGGCGGCGATCTTCGGGACGCGCGCGCACTTCGACGAGCCCCTGGCGCCGTACACGTCGTGGAAGATCGGCGGCCCCGCGGATGCGCTGGTCGCCGTGGAAAGCGAAGACGAGCTGGCAGCGCTAATGCGATTCTGTTTCAAACGGCGCATGCCGTGGTTTGCCATCGGCGGCGGCAGTAACGTTCTGATCGGGGACGGCGGTTTGCGCGGCATCGTGATTCGCTTAGGCGGCGCGTTTGCCGGCATTGAGGTTCGCACCGAAGGCGAGCGCGTGATCGTCGAGGCCGGCGCCTCGGCCGGGATGGCGGCGGTCACCGCCAAGGCGGCGTCTGCCGGTGCGGCGAGCATCGGTTCGCTGGCGGGCATCCCCGGAACGGTGGGCGGCTCGCTGCGGATGAACGCCGGCACCGACCGCGAGATCGGCGATTTCGTGCAAGACGTTTGGGTGCAATCGCCATCCAAGCCGGTCGCGCACCCGGTGACCGTGCAGTACTTCTACCGTCATTCCACGCTCGCCCGCGACGCGATCGTTTCACGCGTCACGCTCGCGTTTGCCAAAAACGATCCCAGCGCGGTACGCGAGGAGATGCGAGGGCGGCTCGTGAGGCGCAAGGATACGCAGCCGATCGCCCTTCCGAACGCCGGCTCGTGTTTCCGCAATCCTGACGGCGACAAGGCCGCGAGGCTGATCGAGGCGACCGGCGCTAAGGGGTGGCGCGAGGGCGGTGCGGAAGTTTCCCCGCTGCACGCGAACTTCATTAATAACGTCGGGGGCGCGAGCGCCAAAGACGTCGCAACGCTGCTGGCGCGCGTGCGCTCGGCAGTCCACGAGCGCTTCGGTGTGGAACTGCAACTCGAAGTGCACTTAATCGGAGTCTTCGTCGACGCATGAAACGTACAGCCAAGATCGCCGTCGTCATGGGCGGGAAAAGCGTGGAACGCGAGATCTCGCTTCGCAGCGGTGCGGGGGTCATGCAGGCGTTGCAGGCGCTCGGCCACGATGCGTCGTCGCTCGACTACGACGAGCGCTTCGTCGACGGCGTTCGCGAACGCCGGCCGGACGCCGTTTTCAACGCTCTTCACGGACCCGGCGGCGAAGACGGTCACGTTCAGGCGCTGCTCGAGTACTTAGCGGTTCCGTATACCGGGAGTGGTTTGGAAGCCGCCTCGCTGTCGATGGACAAGCACCTGACGAAGAAGCTGCTCGCCGCCGAAGGCTTGCCGACGGCCGCCTGGGATCTCTTCGACTTGAGCGGGGGCACCTTGCCGCTGCTGCCGGGCTCTCTCGATCTCCCCTTAGTCGTGAAGCCACGCTTCGAAGGGTCGTCGGCAGGCGTCGCTATCGCGCGCACGCACGAACAATGGACCGCCGCAATGCTCGCGGCGTCGAAAACGTATTCGCAGATCCTCGCCGAGGAATACGTGGACGGGCGCGAGTTTACGTGCGCCGTGCTTGGTGAAGAGGCCCTTCCGATCGTCGAGATCGTCGCCAATCGCGCCGAGTTCTACTCGTTCGACTCCAAGTATGAGACCGGTGGAAGCACGCACGTCGTTCCGGCTCACGTCGACGACGATCTCGCCGCGCGCCTGCAAATGCTGGCACTGTCGGCACACCGCCTGCTCGGATTGCGCGATTACTCGCGTACCGATTTCATCGTCAGCCACGATCTGCGGCCCTACATCCTCGAAATCAATTCGCTGCCCGGCCTCACGCCTACCAGCCTCTTCCCCGACGCGTGTGCGAGCGTCGGCATTACCTTCGAAGCCTTGATCGACCGGCTGGTCGGGTACGCGCTCGCGCGTGGCGATCTGCGCGACGCCGTCGCATAACCGCCGCTCGTGAGGTGATCGAGCGAATGTGAGCGACGCGCTTCCGACCGGGACGGTGACGTTTTTGTTTACCGACATCGAGGGCAGTACGGCGCTTTGGGAGCGCTGCCCGGAAGCCATGCGCGTCGCACTCGCCGATCACGATAGGATTCTTCGCGGCGCGGCCGCCGAGCACGACGGCGTGGTATTCAAGACGGTCGGCGACGCCTTCTGCTGTGCGTTCGGCCGTCCGCAGGATGCGGCCGGCGCCGCGATCGACGTTCAGCGCGCGCTGGCCGGCCACGTTTGGCCGGAAGAGGTCGGCGAAATTCGAGTGCGCATGGGCGTTCACACCGGCAGTGCGGTGGAACGCGACGGCGACTACTTCGGTCCGACCGTCAATCGAGTCGCGCGCCTGACGGCGATTGGAAACGGCGGACAGGTTCTGGTGTCATCGGCGACGGCAGCGCTCCTGCAGGGAACGCTCCACGACGGCGTAACGCTGCGCGATCTCGGCGCGCACCGGCTCAGAGACCTCAGTCTCGCCGAGACGACGTTTCAACTGACGGCCGCGGGAATGCGAGCCGACTTCCCGGCATTGTCGTCTTTGGATACGCGGCCGAATAACCTTCCGTCTCAGATCTCGAGCTTCGTCGGCCGCGATCGCGAACTCCAAGAGCTTCAGTCATTCTTGCGCGAGCATCGCCTGGTGACGATAACGGGACCCGGTGGTATGGGCAAGACGCGCCTAGCGCTGCAGGTGGCGGCGGGTGCCGTAGCGCGTTTTCGGGACGGTGCGTGGTTCGTCGAACTGAGTTCGATCGACGACCCGTCGCTCGTTCCGCAAACGATCGCGAGCGCACTCGGCGTGCGCGAAATTCGCAACGAAGCGATGGAGGAAACCTTGCTGCGCGAGCTGTCGCGCAAGCAGCTTTTGCTCGTCGTCGATAACGCCGAGCATCTTCTCGGTGACGTCGCCGTCGCGGTGAAAACGATATTGACGCGGTGTCCGGAGGTGGTCGTCCTGGTCACGAGCCGAGAACCGCTGCATTTGACGGGCGAACAGACCTACCGTCTGTTGGCGATGCCCGAAGCGCCGAAGGAGGCAACGGCAAGCGACTTGACCGCGCACGACAGCACGCGGCTGTTCCTCGAGCGCGCGCGTTCGATCGCCCCGCACTTCGTCGTGACCGATCGCGATGCCGGCGAGGTTTCGGCGTTGTGCCGGAAGCTGGAAGGCATTCCCTTGGCCATCGAATTGGCGGCGGCCCGCGTCGGCAGTCTTTCTTTGGGCCAACTCAACGAACGTTTGAGCGAACGCGTCGTCCTGCTGTCGTCGCAAGACAGCACGCTCGGGCGGCACAAGACGCTGCGCGCGACCATCGACTGGAGCTACCGCTTATTGAGCGATGATGAGAAGCGCGTGTTCGCGGCGCTTTCGGTCTTCGTGAACGGCTTCACCCTCGATGCCGGCGAGCGCGTCGCTCCGGCCAAGGATGCCGAAACCTTCGACGTTCTTCAATCGCTGGCGGAAAAATCGTTCGTTCAGGCCGACGTCCGCGCGGACGGAACGCGGTTCCGCCTGCTCGACGTCATGCGAGAGTACGGCTGGGCCGAGTTGACGGCTGCCGGTGTGGTGGCGGAAACGCAACGGCGGCACGCGACGTATTACATCGCATTTGCAGCCCGCAGCGAAAAAAATTCGGGCAGCAAGGCGCTCGAATGGCACCGGCAGCTCGACGACGAGACCTACAACCTCCGTCTGGCGCTCGACTGGTGCCTTCAAAACGATCCCCTCGGAGGCGCAAGGCTCGCCCTCGACCTCGCGCCCTATTGGCGCGTGCGCGGAAACATCACCGAGGCGCGAGCACGGCTAGCGCAGTTTTTGGCACGGAGTGAGATCGGGCAGCGGGATCGCGCGGCCCTCCTGTGCAGTGCGGCCAGCTTTGCGGCGATGCAGGATGACTTCGTTGAATCTTTATGGTTCTCGAACGAAGCGTTGTCGCTCTATGAGACGCTGAACGATATCGGCGGAACCGGCGACGCGCTCTTTCGGATTGCGGAAGTCGAGCATCGTAAGGGAAACCTACCGGACGCGCGCGCCGGATACGAGCGAGCCCGCGAACTGTTCGTTGAATCCGGAAACGGACGCGGCGAGATGCTCTGCATCGGAAACCTCGGAATGCTCGCGCGTCAGCAAGGGGATCATCAGAGGGCTAAAGCGTTTCTCGAAGACGCGCTCGAACGCGCACGCGCGTCCGGCGAGCGCCGCATCTTGGGCGATTTCATCATCGCGCTGGCTTGGGTCAACCTGTATCTGGAAGATCTGAGCGAATCGAACGAGCTTTTCGAGCGGGCGTTGACGGAGAAGAAGTTAGAACGGGATCGATACGGCATTTGCGCTGCGCGACATGGCCTGGCAACGGTTGCTCTCAAAGGCGGCCGGCTCGACGAAGCCTTCGAGCAGTTCAAAGACACGGTGGAGATGGCTCGCGAATTGCAGCTGCACGACTATCTTTTCCGCGGTTTCTACGGGATCAGTGCCGCCCTCGCACTGAAGGGCGACGCTGAAAGGGCTTCCAAGTATCTTCGGTTAGCGGAACGCATCTTTCGCGAAAGTGGCCGCGAACTTCGGGATAGCGTCGCTTACGACGTAGCAATCACGAGCCTCGAGGCGGCGATCCCTCCTTCGGAATGGACTTCTTTCGTCGCCGAACCTGATGAATTCGACATCGAAGCTGAAATGTCGGAGCTACGACGCGATCATTACCGAGGCGGAGGCGATTTCTGCGAGATGTAAATCGTGCCGTAGGTTTGGCGGCGCTCCGACGGCGCAGTAGCGGCAACCGGATGTCGAACTCCGTTCCAATCGTAGCTAATCGCATTCATGCTGCCGGTGAACGTCGCGCATTGATTCGAAAAGGGACAACTAGAAGGCGCAGGTGACGGCGAGGGCACCGGATTAGGCATCTGAAGATCGATCTCGATCCAACAGGCCTTACCTGCGACGCATCCGGGGGCCGGACTGGCGGACAACTTTACGAGTCCGGTCAAGCGAAAGCCCACCGGATTGCCGTCATCGGGATTCGGACCAACGCAATAATGTGCGAAGAAAAATGTGGGCAGCCCCACGGCAATAGCGGTGATTATGGCGGTCACAATTGCCGTGCGTGCGTGAGAGTGCATCGCAAGATTCCCTCCTTAGCGTGCCAGTACGTTGGAGACTGCGGTTCGGAATTCGTCGGAGGCGAGACGCTCGCTGAACGCGCCGACTTCGGCGTCCATTTGTGCGCGTACGTCTTTGGCGATGGCATCGCGCATGAGCCGTTTGGTTTCGCGCAGCGCGACGGGCGGAAGCGCCGCCAGCTTTGCGGCGATGTCGGCGGCAACCTCGTCGACGCGCTCGTCGGGCACGACCTTGGTGACGATGCCGGCGGCGAGTGCCTCGTCGGCGCTAAAAAACTCTCCGGCCAGCAGCAACCATGCAGCGCGGGTTCGCCCGGCGATTAACGGCAGTAACAGCGACGAGCCGGCTTCGGGGACGAGCCCCAGTTGCGCGAACGGCAATCGGAACCGTGCCGGCGCGCCGGCCACGACGACGTCGGCGTGCAGGAGCATGGTGGTGCCGATACCGACGGCGTTTCCGCGCACCGCGGCAACCAGCGGCTTCGAAAAATCGCTCAAGCGCGTCAGAAAGTCGACGATGGCGTCGAGGGCCGAAGTATCGCCCGATGCCGCGGCGCCCATGAAATCGCGCATGTCGTTGCCGGCGGTGAAGTCGCTTCCGCCCCGGATCGTTACCGTCCTGATGGCGGCGTCGCGATCGAACGCCTCCAAAGCGTCGGCCATGGCCGCGTACATCGGCGTGCTAATGGCATTTTTCTTCGCCGGGCGATCGATGCGAATGTCGCCTACGCCGGAATCCGCGGAGACGACGATCTCTGCAGTCATAGCACGTCCATTCAACGCTTGCTTGCCGGCATCCTTAGGAGATCGGACGGGTGCGGAGAAGATGCGCCGATGGAAATCGCCTGTCGCTGCCCCCACACACCTTACTCGCCGGCGGTCGTCGCCGAAGCTCGGCGCGTACTCGGCCGGCGCGCGTTCCTTACCGGAGCCGCGGCAGCCGCCGGCGCGGCCCTGTTGATGCCGTGGCGAGCGCGCGCCGCAGACGCCGTGGTCGTCATCAAGGCAGCGCGTATGTTTACCGGCGAAACAATGCAGTCGCCGGGCGTGCTGGTGATTTCAGGCGATCGTATCGTCTCGATGCACGCGGGCGATGCCGGAAGCGCCGCCTCGGTGGTCGAGTTTGGCGATGCCACCATCATGCCGGGCTCATCGATTGCCACACGCACGTCGCCGCGTTCGTGCTTCCGTCATATTACCTGACGACGATGTTCCCGAAGTATCGCGTGGCCGACAACGTGCCCGAAGCCACCATTTACAGCGTCCGTAACGCGCAAGCGATGTTGAAAAACGGGTTTACGACGATTCGCGACGTGGGCGGCGGCGCCGGCATCGACTTGGCGATCCGCGATGCCGTTAACGACGGAGCCATCGTCGGGCCGCGTATTTTCGCGGCGGGTCAGGCGCTCTCGATCACCGGCGGCCATGGCGATTCGAACGACGTTCCCGGTTGGGTGGACGAAGATCCGTCGGTGAAAGGCGGAGCGATTGCATATGGTCCGTACGGTTTTCGCGAACTCGTGCGGCAGCACGTGAAACTCCACGTCGACCACATCAAAATTTTGGCTACCGGCGGCGTGCTTTCGTACGGCGACGTTTGGGACATTCCGCAATTTAATCTCGACGAAGTGCAAGCGGTCGTCGAAGAATCCACCAAATTCCGGCGCAAGGTCGCGGCGCACGCGCATGGCGACCCCGGCATCGCCGTCGCAGTCGAGGGCGGCGTGCATTCGGTCGAGCACGGTACGGGCGTCGGCGAGAAGACGCTGCATTCGATGCAGCAGCGCGGTACCAACCTCGTTCCGACGATCTGGGCGCTCGACTCGATTCTGCAACCGGGCAATCCGAACCCCATTCCGGAGCAATCGGTCCGGAAAGCCGAGTACGCGGCGCAGCTGCGCAACGAAGGCATGCACCGCGCCATTGCGGCGAGCGTCACGATCGCGTACGGAACCGATGCGGGCGTTTTTCCGCACGCGCAAAACAATCGAGACTTCGCGCTCATGGCGGGTTTGGGAATGCGGCCCATCGACGTATTGCGCTCCGCGACGCTCAACGCCGCGCGGCTTGTCGGCGCAGACGACCGCGGCATGCTGGCGCCCGGGAAACTGGCTGACGTCGTGGTCTTCAACGGCGATCCGCTCGCCCAAATCGACCTCATGGAGCGGCCGCCGGCGCTGGCGATGCTGGGCGGCCAGAAAGTCGATCCCTCGCGCCTTTCGGGCTAGGGTTATCGAGCAGGCGGACGCTGAATCCGAGGGGCTTGAGGGCAGGTCGAGGGGGCGGGCCGGGCCGCGCTGCGCCCGGCACGGCCCGGCTTGGGCCCGAGAGCTCCAGGCGCGGCCCCTAAGGTGGCACGCGGGCGCGGTAAAAGGGGTTAATAATGGGGACTGAAAACTTTTGCGCTCCCCGCACCTATTCGCGGAGTTTCCTTTTGGGAGGACATCTTGCCAACCGTTGTCGATCGGGGCCTCGAGGGCGTCGTCGTAGGATCTACCAAACTCAGTAACGTTGAAGGGACCGTCGGACGCCTCACGTATCGCGGCTTCGATATCGACGATCTCGCCCCAAGCGCGACCTTCGAAGAGATCGTCCACCTGCTTCTGTACGGTCATCTGCCGAATCGGACCGAACTCGAAACGCTCAAGCGCGAACTCGGTTCGCGCCGCTCGTTGCCCGAGCCGTTGATCAGCGCGATGCAGAACGTCCCGAAGACGGCGTGGCCGATGGACGTCCTGCGCACGATCGTGAGCGGGCTCGGCCTGTTCTCGCCCGTCAACGCGCGCGGCGAACATCTCTCCGACGTGCACACGGCGATCGAGCTGGTCGCCAAGACGCCGACCATCGTGGCCGCGTGGGATCGCATCCGCCGCGGACTCGACGCGGTCGAGCCGCGCGCCGATTTGTCGCAAGCGTCCAACTTTTTATACATGCGCTCGGGCAAAATGCCGCACGCCATCGAGGCCGACGCGCTGGACACGTACTTCGTGCTGCTCGCCGATCACTCGTATAATGCGTCGACCTTTGCCGCTCGCGTAACCGCGTCCACGCGCGCCGACCTCTACGCGTCGGTGACCGCCGCGTTGGCTACGTTGCAGGGCGACCTGCACGGCGGCGCCGCTACTGCGTCGTTCCGCGCGTTAACCGAAGTTGGCGATCCCGAAAATGCCGAAGGCTACGTTCGCGAAGCGCTCGCGCGCAACGAGCGCATTATGGGAATGGGTCACCGCGAATACAAGGTTCGCGATCCGCGCGCACGCCATTTGGAAGCGATGGCAAAGAAGCTGTCGGAACAAGAAGGCAATAGCCGTTGGTACGAGATCGCGAGCCGCTTGGAAGACGCCAGCCGTAAGGTTCTCCAAGAAAAGAAACCCGACAACACCATTTACGCGAACGTCGATTTCTACACCGCCCCCGTGCTTGCGGACTTGGGGATTCCGGGCGACGAGTTTACGTGTCTGTTCGCGTGCGGCCGCATCGCCGGCTGGACGGGACACATCCTCGAACAACTCGCCGACAACCGCCTGATCCGCCCTCAAGCCACCTACGATGGACCGCCTCCCGGACCGTTCGTGCCCATCGAGAAGCGCGATGTGAACGGTGCGAGGAACTAAAAACCTCTGAAAGCGCCGTCGTATCGAGGCTCGACACCGTGATCGTCATCCCCGCGATCGATTTGCGCGGCGGGAAGTGCGTCCGTATGGAGCAAGGCGATCCCACCACGACGTCGTCGTACGATGGCGATCCGGTGGAGCGAGCCAGAGCGTTCGTCGATGCGGGGGCCCGGCGGCTGCATGTCATCGATCTCGACGGTGCCTTCGGTTCGGGCGAAAACCTCGCCGCGGTTGAGGCGATTTGTGCGGCGGTCGAGGTGCCGGTTCAAACCGGGGGAGGCTTGCGCGCTGTCAAGCACGCCGAGGCTGCGTTCGCGGCCGGCGCGGCCGAGATCATTTTGGGAACGCTCCTGGTCGAAGACGAGCGTTTGTCGCGCCACATCATCGGCCGCTTTCCGGGGAAGGTCATCGCCGGCATCGACGCACGCGGCTCCCAGGTCGCAACGCACGGTTGGCAGGAACGCACCCCGGTCGATCGTGATGCGCTCGTGCGCCGGGTCGCGCAGTGGGGAATCGGGCGCATCATCTTCACTGAGATTCGACGGGATGGTATGGGTGAAGGCTACGACGTCGACGCGCTCAACGCGGTTGCGAACGTCGCCGACGTGTCGATCACCGCAAGCGGCGGCGCACGTAACGTCGAAGACCTGCAAATCCTGAAGCGTTCGGTGCCGCCGAAGGTCGATTCGTGTATCGTCGGAAGCGCGCTCTACAAGGGGACGATCGAGTTGAAAGACGCCATCTCGGCTGTCGCTTAGGAAGCCTCCGAATTATCCAAAACCGTTGTCGCTAGGGGTCTTCGTCCATATAGATGCGCGGTAGATCTGCGGGAAGGCGCGCGACGATTTCATAGTTGATGGTCTCGCACCATTCGGCCCAATCGTCGGCACCGATGCACTCGCCACCGTCGCATCCAATCAACGTGACTTTCGATCCGGGATGTGCGTTGGGGGCGGCCGAGAGATCGATTTCGGTGACGTTCATCGCGACGCGGCCGACGATCGGGCAGCGGACCCCATCGACCAAAAACGCGCCGCGATTGGACAACGCGCGCGGGACGCCGTCGCCGTAGCCGGCGGGTACGACGCCGACGCGCATATCGCGCGCGGCGTGATAGCTCGCGCCGTAACCGATTGGAGATCCGGCTGCCACCGGGCGGACGACCACCAGCTCCGATTCGTACGACAGGGCCGGCTCCAAGACGATGCCGTTCGCCTGCGAGGCTTCACGGGTCTGCTTGGACGGCCACAAACCGTACAATGCGATGCCGAATCGCGAGAAGTCGAGCCGGGTTTGCGGCCAGAGCATCGCCGCAGCCGACGCGGCGATGTGGCGCAGCGGCACGATCTCGCCTTTTGCGAACAACGGCTCTGCCAACGCCAGCGCGTGCTCGAACCGTTCGAGCTGATGCATGGTGAACGGCGAGTCCAGCTCTTCTGCCGACGACAGATGTGAGAAAACGCCTGCGATGTTCAGCTCGGGCATGTGGAGGTAGTCCTCGACCGCGTCGACGAGCTCGTGCGGTTCGAAGCCCAGGCGGTTCAAGCCGGTATTCACTTTAACGTGCACCGGCGCGCGTGTCTGACGGTTGCGGGCCGCGCCGGCGAGTTTGCGTGCGAACGCGCCGGTATCCCACAGAGCGAGGTCGACGTTGGCGGCCATGGCGTCGTTCAATGCGTCGGGCGGCACCGGCCCGAGCACGAGAATCGGTGCCGTGATCCCGCCGTCCCGCAGTGCGACGGCTTCCTCAAGCGTATACACGCACACGCGGCGCGCGAAAGGCTCGGCAGCAAGGGCGGTTTCGACGAGTCCGTGGCCATATGCGTTGCTCTTGACCACGAAGGCGGCGTGTTTCGGCCCGACCATGTCGCGCAGCATCTTAGCATTGTGCCGAATCGCGCCGAGCGAGATGCGCAGCCGGCCGATCACGTATTGGTACGTGCCTGCAGTACGCGCACGACGTAGGCGACCGGAAGACCGAAAAAGACCGCAGAAGCGAAGACGCCGTTGATGAAGGCGTTGGGCGTCGGCGGGTACGTGAAGTTGTTGTCTGCCAGCAGAATCACTTGCACGATGGTGTAGACGATCAAGCCGTACACGATTCCCGAAACGATCCATTGCCGGGTGGCGGCCGGGCGCGTCGCGGCGAGGTAGGCGTACCCGGCCGCCCACGCGATGCCGGCGACCAACACAATGGCCGCGCCGGCGAAGGCATACGCGGGGTCGGTGAACGCAACTTTCCCGAGGGCCGTCGATGCAACCCATTGCCACATGGTGACGATGCCGGTGTGCTGGGGCAGCAGCGTCGTCACCCACACGTAGAGATCGAACAAAACGCCGCCGGCGATGCCGGCGACGACCGCTCGGAAGGCGAGATGGCCCCACGAAATTCGCGGGCGGGAAATCATGCGGCTGGGATTCGCTCAGGCGCCGGCGTGGCCTGGGGCCGCATCTCTAAGCAACCTCTACGGATCGACGGGTAGAATGGTCGGCATGATGCCCGACCGCTCCCTTGGGGAGCCCAATGACGTCGTCATCTGGACCGCCTCGAGCCTGTTGGCGCTCTTGCTTGGTCTCGGAACGGCCTTTTGCCTGTGGTTCGCGCTGCACCGCAGCGACCAGGCGATCGTGGCCCAAGGGGCCGTCGGGAGCCTAAGTCTTGGGCTCGTGCTGATCGGCTTGGGCGCCGATCGACCCTTGACGCGGGTCTTCTTCGTCCTTTTCGCGGCCACGCTAGTCATCGGGTATGCGGTAGGCGGCCCCGGGTTCGCGCATCTGACGCCTTAGCGCCAAGACAAGCGAGCCGCCCAGGATGCGCAACGCGTTTCGAGGGCCTTGCACTCCCCGTTCCGGTTTGCTAAGATGGCACGGCTAGCGCTCTCGCGCCGAGAGTGCTAATACTTTGAAGAGTACTGTGGGAGGTTGTTTTTCCGTGAATCTCAAGCCCTTGCACGATAATGTGATTATTGAACACGTCGCGCAAGACGACAAAACGACGGGCGGCGTATTTCTGCCCGACACCGCTAAGGAGAAGCCCCAAGAGGGCGTCGTCCGAGCGGCCGGCGACGGGCGCGTGCTGGATAACGGCACCAAGCTCGGCATGAGCGTCAAGGCCGGCGATCACGTGCTGTACCGGAAGTATTCGGGCAGCGAAGTCAAGATCGATGGCAACGAGTACCTCATCATTCCCG
Source organism: Candidatus Tumulicola scandinaviensis (assembly GCA_003140835.1). Classification (GTDB taxonomy): domain Bacteria; phylum Vulcanimicrobiota; class Vulcanimicrobiia; order Vulcanimicrobiales; family Vulcanimicrobiaceae; genus Tumulicola; species Tumulicola scandinaviensis. The sequence goes on from PLLA01000122.1 coordinate 71,107, forward strand.
AAAAAGACGTCCTCGCCATCGTCGATAAAGTCCCGGCCGGCGTTTAAGGAGTTTTGAAAGTTTATTATGGCTGCAAAGCAACTCATTTTTGACGAAAGCGCTCGCCGCGCGCTGGAACGCGGTGCAAACATCCTTGCCGACGCCGTTAAGGTGACGCTCGGACCCAAAGGGCGTAACGTCGTCCTCGACAAGAAGTTCGGCTCGCCGACGATCACCAACGACGGCGTGACGATCGCTAAAGAGATCGAACTATCCGATTCGTTTGAGAACATGGGCGCCCAGCTGGTGAAGGAAGTCGCGTCCAAGACCAACGACGTCGCCGGCGACGGCACCACCACGGCTACGGTACTCGCTCAAGCGATCATTCGCGAAGGCCTGCGCAACGTGACCGCGGGCAGCGATCCGCTGCAAATCAAACACGGCATCGAAAAAGCCGTGGAAATGGCCGTCAAAGAGATGGAAACGTTCAAGAAGAACGTCGACACCAAAGAAAAGATCGCCCAAGTGGCGTCCATCTCGGCCAACGACACCGAAATCGGCGATCTGATCGCCGATGCGATGGAGAAGGTCGGTAAGGACGGCGTGATCACCGTTGAGGAATCGCGCACGCTCAAAACCGAAGTGGAAACCAAAGATGGCATGCAGTTCGACAAGGGCTACATTTCGCCGTACATGGTGACCGATTCCGAGCGCATGGAAGCGGTATTGGACGATCCGTTCATTCTCGTAACCGAGCGCAAGATTTCGGCGATTGCCGACATTCTGCCGATCCTCGAAAAGGTCGTGCAGATGCAGAAGCCGCTGCTCATCATCTGCGAGGACGTCGAGGGCGAGGCGCTCGCAACGCTCGTCGTCAACAAGCTGCGCGGTACGTTTACCAGCGTTGCGGTGAAGGCGCCGGGCTTCGGCGACCGTCGCAAGGAAATGCTCAAAGACATCGCCACGCTTACCGGCGCGACGGTGATTTCCGAAGAGCTGGGACTCAAGCTGGACAAGGTGACGCAGGAGCAGCTTGGCCGTGCCAAGCGCGTGACGGTGGACAAGGACGAAACGACTATCGTCGACGGCGGCGGTAAGGAAGATGCGATCAAAGGCCGCATCAAGATGATCCAAAAGCAGATCGAGGAGACCGACTCGGACTTCGATCGTGAAAAGCTCCAGGAGCGTCTCGCCAAGCTCTCGGGCGGCGTGGCGGTCATCCAAGTGGGAGCCGCGACCGAAACCGAGCTCAAAGAGAAGAAGCACCGCATCGAGGACGCCCTTAGCGCGACCCGCGCGGCCGTTCAAGAGGGGATGATCCCCGGTGGGGGCAGTTCGCTCGTGCACGCCGTCAAAGCGATCGATCGCTACGAGCCCCCGAAAGCCAACGGACACGCCACCACGTGGGCCGACGAGAAGATCGGGATTCAAATCGTGCGCAAGGCGCTCGAGGAACCCCTCCGTCAGATCGCCGAGAACGCCGGCTTCGAGGGTTCGGTTCAAGTGAACAACGTTCGCACGAAGAGCGCTCCGCTCGGTTTCAACGCGATGAGCGGCGAAATCGTCGACATGTTCGAAGCGGGCATCATCGATCCGCTCAAGGTCACGCGCGCAGCGCTGCAAAACGCGGCGTCGATCGGTGCGCTGATCTTGACGACCGAAACCTTGATTGCCGACAAGCCCGAGCCGAAGAAAGAAGCGGCCGGCATGCCCGGCGGCGGCATGGGCGGCTACGACATGATGTAGCTCCCAACCGGGGCTATGGTACCAAACGAGAGGGGCGCGAAAGCGCCCCTCTCTTCGTTTAATCCGAGGAGCTCGCTCGCCGGGTCGGAAAATAGACGGTGCATGGCTTCGCGCTCGGTCAACGATTTCACCATTCGGGTGGCAACGGTCAACGGCTCCGGGAGCCAATCCTCAAATCTCGTCATCACCAACGCGATTCTCCGTCTTGGAATTCCGGTCGCGCCCAAGAACGTCTTCCCGTCCAACATCGAAGGGCTGCCGACCTGGTTCGACATTCGGGTGACGGCGAAGGGCTACCAATGCCGGACCCGCGACGTCGACGTGCTGGTCGCGCTCAATGCGACGACGTGGCAGTCGGACGTCACCGGCGTGAAGCCCGGGGGGGCCGTGCTGCACGAAGCAGCTTTCCCAGTCGGCGGAGAGACCGCGCGCGACGACGTGACCTACTACGCCGTGCCGTTCGCTCAGCTCGCCAAGGAGCATTTTGCCGACAAAGGCGACCTGCGTAAGTACCTCATGAACATGATCTACGTGGGCGCGCTGGCGCACGTGTTGGAGATCCCCGAAGAGACGCTCGAAGAGGGGCTCAAGGCACAGTTTCGCAGCAAGCCGGCGGCCGTCGACCTGAACATGAGCGCGATTCGCGTGGGCATAGAGTATGGCCGCGAGAATTTCGAAAAGCGCGACCCGTACCGCTTGGAACGGATGAGCGGAAAAACTGAGGGACTGCTGTTCTTGGAGGGCAACCGTGCCTCGGCGCTCGGCTGCGTGATGGGCGGCTGCACCGTCGCCGCGTGGTATCCGATCACGCCGTCGTCTTCGTTGTGCGAGCACTTTATCGACTACTGCGAGCGTTTTCGCGTCGATAAAGAAACCGGCGAGCACAAGTTCGCGATCCTCCAAGCCGAGGACGAACTCGCCGCGGCCGGCATGGTGTTCGGTGCGGGTTGGGCGGGTGCGCGCGCGATGACGTCGACGTCGGGTCCGGGAATTTCGCTCATGGCCGAATATGCCGGCTTCGGCTACTTCGCCGAAGTCCCGGGCGTGATTTTCGACGTACAACGCGCGGGGCCGTCGACGGGACTGCCGACGCGTACGATGCAAGGCGATGTGGCCTTCGCTTACACGCTTTCGCACGGCGACACCAAGCACGTCGTGCTCTTGCCGGCGACCATTCGGGAAGCGTACGAGTTTGCGATGGAAGCTTTCGACTTGGCCGATCGTTTCCAAACCCCGGTGTTCGTGCTGAGCGATCTCGACCTCGGAATGAACTCGTGGCTCGCCCCGCCGCTGCCGTACCCGGAGAAGTCGTTCGAGCGGGGCAAAGTGCTGACCGCCGAGGATCTCAATCGCGTGCCGTCCTGGGGCCGTTATCGCGACGTCGACAAAGACGGTATTCCTTATCGCACCCTACCCGGCACGAAACACACCAACGCCGGCTTCTTCACCCGCGGAACCGGTCACGACGAAGAAGCGCGCTATTCGGAACTTCCGGACGTCTGGAAGCGCAGCCTCGACCGGCTGGTGCGCAAGCACGAAACGGCTCGCAACGCCGTGCCCGCGCCGATCGTCGAGGGCAAAGGCCATCGCGTTGCCATTCTTGCCTACGGAACGACGCATCACGCCGTCGTCGAAGCCCGCGACCGGCTCCGTGAAGCCGGTCTCGAACTCGACTATCTGCGCGTGCGGGCGCTGCCGCTTTCTCCCGAAATCGCGACCTTTATTCAGCGTCACGACCGGGTCTACGTCGTCGAACAGAATCGCGACGGGCAGCTTTACGGCATTCTTCGCACGGAGCTACCGACCCACTTGGTGCAGCGACTGGAATCCATTCGTCACTACAACGGCGTGCCGATCGACGCGCACGCCATCATCGACCCGCTGCTCGATGCCGAACGGGCACCGGCGGTGGTTGCGGAATGAGGCAGCTCTAACCTATGACAGTCAATCTCATCGGGCTTACACGCGAGGTCTACAAAGGTCTACCGACGACGCTCTGCGCCGGCTGCGGCCATAACTCGATCACCAATCACCTCATAAAGGCGCTGTTCGATTACGGCGTCGAGCCGCACAAACTGGCGAAGATGAGCGGTATCGGATGCTCGTCGAAGACGCCGGCGTATTTCGTCGAACAGGCTCACGGCTTCAATAGTCTGCACGGTCGCATGCCGTCGGCTGCCACCGGCGCGAAAGTCGCGAACCGGGATCTGCTGGTCTTGGGCATCAGCGGCGACGGCGACACCGCGAGCATCGGAATCGGCCAATACTGCCACATGATTCGCCGGAATGTCGACTTGACGTACATTATCGAAAACAATGGCTGCTACGGCCTCACGAAGGGCCAGTTCTCGGCGACCGCCGACGTCGGATCGACCCAAAAGAGCGGCAAAGTCAACGACTACGCGACCATCGACGTTTGCGGGCTGGCCATCGAACTGGGCGCGACCTTCGTCGCACGATCGTTTTCAGGAGACGGCAAGCAACTCGTACCGCTGCTCCAAGCGGCGTTCTCTCATTGGGGAACCGCCATCCTCGACATCGTGAGCCCGTGCGTCACCTTCAACGATCATCAGGGTTCCACCAAGAGCTACGCTTACGTGAAAGACCACGACGTCGTGCTTCATACCGCCGACTACATTGCCGGCGGCCGCGAAGTTAGCGTAGACTACGAGCCGGGCACCGTTCGCGACGTCGAGCTCGAGGACGGGTCGCACATTCTTCTGCGCAAGCTGGACGTGGACTACGATCCGACCGACTCGATGCTCGCCTTGCGGACGATCCACGAGGCCGGCGCCCGGGGCGAATTCGTAACCGGGTTGCTGTACGTGGATACGAAATCGCAAGACTTGTGCGAACGCGAACGCTTGCCGCGAGACCCGCTCGTACGCCTCGAGGAGGAAGATCTTCGAATCGGTCGCGACGACTGGGAAAAACTCATGCACCCGTGAGCTTTGGAAGGACGGCAGCCGGCCGGCGGAGTTGGGTCGCGTTCGTCCTTTTGAGCGCGACCTTTTTCATGTTGCTCGTCGACTTCTCGATCGTTTCGATCGCGTTGCCTTCGATAGAAACGGAGTTGCATCTCACCGCGAGCCAAGGTCAGTGGATCGTGAGCACCTACGCGATTTTCCTCGCCGGGTTTTTGATGCTGACCGGTCGCTGCGCGGATTTGTACGGCCGCTATCGATTTTTCGTAGCCGGTCTCGCGATCTTTACCGTAGCCTCGTTCCTCGGCGGACTGGCTCGCGACGGAACCTTTCTTATTGCCATGCGCGCCGTTCAAGGGTTGGGCGCGGCAATCGTCAACCCGGCCGCACTGGCAATCGTGCTGTCGATGTTCCCGCCCGGGCCGCAGCGCTCGCGCGCGATCGCCTTGTGGGGCACGATCGGAAGTGCGGGTATCGCTGCCGGCATGCTGTTCGGCGGCGTTCTCGTCCAATATTTTGGTTGGCGGTCGGTGCTTTTCGTAAACGTGCCGTTTGCGATCGCCATCGGAGCGTTAGTGCCGTTTTTCGTCGCGCGCGACCACGGGCTGGACGAGCGGCCGAAGCTCGACGTTGGCGGATCGATTTTTCTCACCGGCGCGCTGATCACGTTCGTTTACACGATCGAGTCGATACCTTCACGCGGGTTCTTGTCGGTGCCGACGCTCGCCGGACTGCTGGTGACGGTCGCGCTGCTCGCGATGCTGGCACGGGCCGAGCGGCGGGCGGATGTGCCGATTCTATCGCCGCGGCTGTTTCGCTATCCCGATCTGCTTTCCGGTGCTGCCGTGGTGATGCTGCAACCCATGTCGTATGCCGGCGTCCTGCTGTTTGCCTCGATGTACGCGCAGCGCGTCTCCGGGTATAGCCCCCTCGCGGCGGGTTTAGCATTTCTACCATCGTCGCTGATCGTTTCGTTCGTGGCGTCGCCGCTGACGATGCCCATCGCGCGCGCGATCGGCGTCCGTGCGATGGGCATCGTTGCGAGCGCCGTGATGATTCTCGGCGAAGCGATCCTGCTGTTCATGCAGCCGAGCACGTCGTACTGGGCCGCAATCTTCCCAGCGACCTGCATCGGCGGCTTCGGCGGCATGCTCGCCTATCAAAGCGGGATGATCGCCGGGCTCGGGCACGTCGACGACGCCGACGAGGGCAGCGCGTCGGCGGCGCTGAGCTTCGCGTTACAACTCGGCATCGGTTTTGGGGTAGCGTTCGGCGCCGCCGCGGAGGAATTGCGAGCGAACCTGTTGCTGCGCGCCGGAAACCTATCAAGCGTCGCGCTCGCCGCCGGGTTGCACGCCGCGTTCTGGGTCTCCGCGATTTTCGGCGTCGCAACGCTGGCGGCGGTTTTCGCACTCCGAAATGCGGCCAAGGCGGAGATTCCACTGCGCCACTATCTGCCGTTTGGGAAGCTGCACCATCGGGCGGCCGTGACTCAGCCATGACCGCCCGAAGCGTGTAACGGGTATCAACCCTTGGGCGGTTGTCGTAACCCCACGGTCGAGCCATTAGGGTCTTTGACGCTGGCGACCAGCAGTCCGTAGGCGACGTCGGTAATCTCTCGCACGACCGTGCCGCCGGCCGCTACCAGCGCGTTCACGGCCGCCGAAATGTCGCTTACCGTCCAATAGGCGAGGCCACCTGAGTCGCCTTTGCCTCCGCTCGGAACCAGCCCGATTTCCACGTCGCCGCTCTTATAGCCGACGTACTGGGGGCTGTCGACATAGGGGTTGGCACCGATGAGCTCGCCGAAGAATCGCTTCGCCTTGGCGAGGTCGGCAACGGCGTACGTAATAAGGGAAACGTCTTTCAAGATTGCATACTCCTTCATCTCTATGACGGAACGAGCGTGGTGAAACGTGACGGGCGCCGGGGAGGCGATTGGTGAACGATGCGACGTGCCTCGCGGAGCGCTTTGAAGCGGCTCGGCCGCGTTTGCAAAGGGTTGCGTTGCGAATGCTCGGATCGGCAACGGACTCCGAGGATGCGCTACAGGAAACCTGGCTGCGCATCAGCCGAGCGGACGCCGGGTGCGTTGCGAATCTCCAAGGCTGGCTCACGACGGTCGTCGCGCGCGTCTGCCTCGATGCACTGAAACGGCGCGAAAGCCGGCGCGAGCACTTGACGCCGGACGACCCGCGTCGCGACGTTGCTGCAATCGCTCCCGGCGAACGCCCCGAGGAAGAAGCGATGCTCGCCGATTCGATCGGCATGGCCCTGCTGATTCTGCTCGATGCGCTGCCGCCGGCAGAGCGGGTTGCGTTCGTGCTCCACGACACGTTCGACGTGCCCTTCGACGACATCGCCGCGATCGTCGGAAGGACGCCGGAGGCGGCGCGGCAACTCGCAAGTCGCGCCCGCCGCCGCGTGCGCGACGCATCTGAAGGCCGCGATGCCGCAACGCAGCGGCACGACGAACTCGTGCGCGCGTTTCTTCAAGCCTCGCGGTTGGGGAACTTCTCCGCGCTGCTCGCGCTGCTCGATCCGGGAGCGACGCTTCGCGCGGATGCGGCGGTCGTGGCGATGGGCGGCGCGGCGTATTGGCAGAACGATCGTCTGCAAGCCGGCATCGAAGGCGCGAACGCGGTTGCGCGGGCGTTTTCCGGACGTGCGCGTGCCGCGCAGGCCGCATTCATCGACGGCGAACCGGCAGCGGTGTGGATGGAGGCCGGCGAGCTGCGCGTTGCGTTCCGCTTTACGGTGACGGGCGATCGCATCGCGGCGATCGATCTCATCGCAGATCGCGCGGCGCTCGCACGATCGGTTATTCGCTTAAACGTTCCTTGAGGATCGCAATCAGCGTGCGCTCGACCTGCCGTAAGGAGGCATTTTCGCCGCGCGCTTCGTCGAGGCTCTTGCGCAGTTCCAGCGCCCGAATGTGATCGTAAGCGAGGGCGGCCGCGTTCGCTAGGGCGCGCACGATTTTTCGTTCGTCGGGGTCCAAGTCTTCGCCGCCGGTATGTCCGCCGTACAGCGCGATGGCCTCGAGGCGGTTCCCAACCGCGACCGGAACGGCGTAAATCGGTTGCCGTTTGCCGCCCGGCACGTCGGCGCGCGGCCACCGCACGTCCTCGAGACGAACCGGTCCGAGTTCGGCCTTTAGCCGCACGACGAGATGATCGTCGGCGTCGAGTTCGGCGGCGTTCTCGTCGTCCCAAGATTCCGCCCTCGTGCGAACGTAGCGCGTCTCGTCCTCGCTTTGAACGAAGACCGCTGCAGAGGCGAGGTCGAGCGCGTCGGCGGGTTCGGCAATCAGCAAATCGGCGACCAGCTCTCTCGACGTGGCGTGCGGCAACGTCGCCGCGGTGCGTTCCAGCCGGGCTTCGGCGAGGTGGCGCCGCCGAAAGAGTACGACGTCGATGAAACGATCCAGCCGGCCGTGCAAATAGTTCAAAGAAAGGCCGAGGCAGACGGCCGCCAAGATTTCCAAAACCATGGCCAAGCCGCCGCGTTCGAGCAGCTTTCCAAAGAGGTATTCGATGAGCGAAAAAACGGCGACGGCGAAGACCGTCAAAATGCTGTAGACGAGCGTCCGGCCGACGATAAAGTTGACGTCGATCACGCGATGACGGATCACCCCGTAGGCGACGGCCACCGCGACCAACACGGCCGCGAACGAAAAGGCGAAGTATAGAAGCAGCGTCCGGCCTGGATTGCTGGTAAGCACGGATCCGAACTGTTGCGCTGTGGCGGATACGATGAGCATGACGAATGCGACCAGGGTCGGTGCCAGCCGGCTTCGAAGGCTGCCGACGCTCCGTGCATACGTCGTCGCGATTGCCACCAGCGCAGCGAGGCTCGGAAGGCCGGCCGCAGCGTAGTCTTGCGCGAACAACATCCAGTGCGGCGGAGGAAACGGCGAGAACCAGATACAGACGTCGATGTAGATGTAAATGGCCGCGACGAGCAGACCGATCGGCACGGCAAGCCGGTCGATGAGGCGATTGAAACCGGCCGGTTCGTCGGTGGGGAAGCGACTTGCAAAGATCAGCATGCCGGCGGTTTGAAGTGCGTAGAGCAACGCCACGAAAATTTCGTACGTCAAGCCCCAGCCCGGCGAGGCGTGCTGCGACCAGCGCACCATCACGTCCGGAAGCAGCAGCGGGAGAGAAACCAGTGCGAATCCCCACGTCATGCGACTGGGGCGCAACAGTACAAGTGCGAGGCTTACCGCGCATAGAGCCAGTCCGGCGAACGCAAACGAGAGGCTAGCCATGCCGTACAACGACGGTAGGGCGACCGAGTGCAGCAGCACGGTACGCGGCGTTCCGGAATGAACGACGACGAGTGATAGGGGCGTGCCGGGCTCGACCCACTCGTTCTCTATCGCATTAAGACGCGCGTACACGGGGAGACGCTGGTAGACGATGCGGTCGCCCGCCTCGATGCCTGCGTTGGCCGCCGGCAGGCCGGGTTCGACGGCTCCGATGGTGACGCCGTCGGCCTCGACGTTGTAGCCGTACTCGGCGACTGGGTCGTTGTAGGTGGCCAGCGTCGTGACGAAGCAGGCGATCGCGAACGCACTCACGAGCGCGACGATGGCGATTCGCAGAATCCGCGCGATCACCAGGCTTCAACCTCGCGCCGATTGTGCGCTGCAAAAATAATATACGCCGGCAGCCCGGTTAGGAGGATGCCGAGCCCGATCGATGTATCGACCGGCGATTTGATCAGAACGTCTCCGACGATGCTCCAAGCGACGACCAGAAAGAGCACGGTCGTCCACGGATGCCCCGGCATGCTGAAAAACGGCCGAGGTGCGCTTGGATCCCGCGCGTCGCGGTTGCGAAAGATCACGAGCGCGATAGCGGAAAGCCCAAAAAACGAGTAATCGACGCTGGTTACGTAGTTGAGTATTTGATCGTACCGGCCGGATAAGGCGATCACCGCTGCGACGGCGCCCTGGAGGACGATCGCGACCACCGGTACGTGCGTGCGCGGGTCGACCCATGCGAGCTGCCGGAAGAACGTTTTGTCGGCAGCCATCTGAAAGTACACGCGCGGCGACGTGAGAATCTGATTCCCGAGAAAGCCGAGCGTCGAGAGGGCGACGACGATCGCCATGATCCGCGCGCCGATCGGTCCGAACGCAAGGCGTGCGATGGCCGAGGCCGGCGTGGTCGTGGCCGCCAGGCCGGCTGGACCGAGTACGCGCAAGCACACCGCATTGACGGCGAGATACAGCGCTACCACGCACAACACGCCGATCAGCATGCCGCGCGGAAGCGTAATCGCGGGATCTTTCAACTCGGCCGACATGAAACTCGCCGTCTGCCACCCGCTGTATGCGAAGAGCACCGGTACCATTGCCAAACCCATTGCGGCGATGGTTGCCGTTCCGGCGTGCGCGCCGGGACTCGACACCGCGCCGCCGTGCGGGGCGAACAACCCAAGTGCTACAAAACCCCCGATCGCCGCAATCTTGNNTCTTGAGAATCATGAAGACATTTTGCGTCGACGCTCCGGTCCGGACTCCGAGCGCGTTGACGAGTGTGAACGCGGCGATCGCCGCTACGCCCATGATCTTCGTCGAAACGAGAAGGCCGGTGAGCGGTTCGAAGTAGTTGGAGAACGTTACCGCGGCGGCGGCCATGCCCCCGCTTTGCGACACGAGCAAGAGCGTCCATCCGTACATGAAAGCCAGCGCCGGGTGAAATGCGTCGCGCATGTACGCGTAGAGCCCGCCGTCGTGCGGGCGCCGGGCGGCGAGTTCGGCGAAAATGCCGCCCCCGAGTAAGGCGATCGCGCCGCCGGCCGCCCACACGAGCACGATCGCCGCGGCGGTCGGAACCTGACGTGCGACCACCGACGGATTCATGAAGATGCCGGAGCCGA
>PLLA01000029.1 GCA_003140835.1 Candidatus Tumulicola scandinaviensis
CGCGCACGATAGCGGGACGCGCGAGGACGAGCGCCTCGTTGCACCCGTGATGGCGTTCTCCACCGAAGTCGGCGGCAGTTAGGTCGAGTGCCATAAGCTGCGTGCCCATGGCGCCGTCAAAGATGAGAACCCGCTCCCCGAGCAGGCGGAGGTACTGGGACGTCTTAACCGGGATTCCCCATAAGGCTAAACCTTCGGTGAAAATTGTTGGTTTCCGGCCTTTAGGCCCTAGCAGGCTTCCTCCAACGGAGAATAGGCGGCGATGGCGGCTTTTGCCGCGCCGGAGCAGGGAAACGCCTAGGGCGCAATTCTCCCGTCGTTTTGCCACACCGAACGTGGCCGTAGCATTTCAGGGTGCCACAGGAGCCGGAGGCGAGCATAGTTTCGCGATCAACCCAATCTGTTCACACAACTTGCGTGTTTCGATTTTAGTAAGAAACCACCTCCGTTTAAGTCCATTCCGGCGAGGTATCAGCCTTCAAAATTCCTTCTAGAACATCACAACGACTGCCCGCACAACACCGACTCTTAGGCCGCAAGATGCGAATTCGCGGAACGACGCCCGCCGAGTTCGGAGTTCCAATTACGAACAAGCCGCAAGGGAGCTGCTCGACTTCTCCAGCCGCGCGTTGCGGTGCGTCTTTCGTTCACAGCCCTAAGGCGCCCACTTGTGAGATCTTTGGGTTCCTCTACTCGTCGCTATGCGGCGGCTCGCGCTGCTCTTTCGTCGAGCAGACCCGCGGAGCAACACTAACCGCACGCGTATCAGAATTCGTAACCAAAATGCTGTATGTCGCGGTGAAAGTATCGCCCTACTATGGCTCGCGTCTCGTCTGAATAATAGCCGCGATATTCGCGTCGATCGTCGCTTCGGTTTTCGTGCGGCAACTCTGTGCGGCTTAGCCCGATTCGATCGCAAATCGTTGCAAAATCCGCGCTGAGGTCTTCAAAGCGTCCGACGAAATCCACCATGATGCGATCGTCCTCGTCAACGAGCATCGACGTCATGTCTCTGGGCTCCAGAAGCGGATACAGCTTAACGAAACGATCGAAGTCTTGGCATCGGCGGATTGCCTCAGCTCTATCGGGCTCTGAGCGATTCACGTGAGCCTGAGCTAGATATCTTTTCTCAAAGTGATACGCAGAGACGACTAGATCCCACGGATTGCGGACGAAAGCGAAGCTGAATAAGCGGCTCCATTCACGGTGCCCTATCAGTTTGCGCACGATGACGGCCGGCAAGTGCCATTGGGGATAGTTGTCGGCCGAGCCGATCAAATAGAAGTCGCGCAGCGTTTCGAGGAGTCGCCGGCGCTCGGGATGCGCACACAGCATGTCCCAAATTCCCTTTTCGTTGAGATACAGCTGCGGATCGGCCGCCTCCAGCACACGTGCGATAGACGTTCCCGCGGTCTTGCGCACGTGAACAAAGGCAAAGGAAAGCGAACGTGAGACGGGCATAACGCCACTCCTGGCGGTGCGGGGTTCTTTCGCGCAATGAGGAACCCTCCCGCGTGAGTCGTAACGGTGTTGCTTGGACGGCGATTCCAGAGGTCCAAGTCCGAATGAACATGCGGTCCAGCGGCAAGAACGATATGGGCTGGCACGCGTATTGCCTGTCGCTGCTTCGACGCGAGCTGTTGGGGCGCGCGCGCATGCTCATCGTCGGCCGCGAGTCGGAATGGCTTGAAAAAGATCTTCTTCGGCGTAACGTGTTCGAACGTTGCGACGTTGTCGGGATCCCTGCGCAATCGCAAGCCACTTCGCTAAGCGCGCGCGCCGAAAACGGGATTGCTGGCGTCCGATATTTCGACGCCGATCTCAGTTCAATTCGCCTTCCCCAAGCGATGTACGATGTTGTATGGTGCGACGTCACGCTCTGCCACGTAGGCGGTCTCGAACACCTTGTCACGCAAATTGCCCAATCGCTTCAACCCGCTGGGTTCTTATTCGCATACGAGTACGTCGGCGCGGATCGGCTCGCCATCGGGCCGGTCCAGCGGGCCGCCGTTCGAGCTGCGTTTTCGCTCATCCCTGCCCGCTACCGCCGCATTCCGGAAAGCCCGGAAACCGTCCTCAAGGGGGTAGCGCTGCCTGCTCCGGAAGGCGTTCCTGAAAGCGCGTCCTTGCCTGTTGCCAGTTCCCGGGTCATTCGCGTGCTGCGCGACCATTTCGATCTGGCGCAGTGTCGCGCAATCGGTGGAACGCTTTTGCAGTTTGTCCTGCGTGACATCGCCGGGAACTTTCGGTCGGACGATCGGGTCGCGGTTGCCATATTGGAGATGCTGTTTGCGATCGAGGATGCGCTCATCGATAGCGGCGAGCTCGAAAGCGACTTCACTTTGATCATTGCAAAGACGAAGTGAGCGCAGCGGCGGCTACCTGACTCTGCCGCCGGGCAGGGCAATCCCCATTTCCACCAAAGGATAGCCCATGGAAGGGGTTGCCATGCAAGCTTCTCTGTCGGAAGCTTTCTCTTCGGCGGTAGACGAGGGGTTTTATCTCCACACCTACGGTGACTTGCCGCCCGGCGTCACCCCCGCATCCCACTACGCGACCGTTGGCTGGCGACAGGGGCACGATCCCAGTCCGTGGTTCTCCACCGAAGCCTATCTGGAAGAAAACCCCGACGTCGCCCAGACGGACTTCGTACCGCTCTTCCATTACCTCGAGTTCGGTGTCGCAGAAGGACGTGAGTGCAAACCGTCACGTTACGCCGAAGCGTATCTCACTCGGGATTTGGTGACGACCCAACAGGAGAGCTGTGCTCAGGCAACGGTTCAAAGCGAAGAGTACGAATATCAGAAGCTGGTAATCCGAAAAGAATTCGATCCCGATTTTTATTTGGCGCTCAACCCGGACGTTGCGACGTCACCGACGGACCCGCTGAGCCATTTCGTGGAATTCGGCTGGCGCGAAGGCCGCGATCCAAACGCCTTTTTTTCAACGTCGACCTATCTGGAAGAGAATCCCGACGTCGCGAACGCCGGCGTCAACCCGTTCTACCACTACGTCGCCGCAGGGCGAAGCGAGGGTCGTTCTCCGCGATCGACGCTCGGGTTTCGCTACCACGTGCTTCTCAATCAGCCCGATCTCGATAAGCGGATGGCAACGGTACTGCAGGTCCCAACGTGGCGCCTTGGATCGAAGTTTCAGCTCGAACATGCGCTCTCGTCGCTGACCCGCTCGAAGCAGCAGCGGCTGTATATCTCCGTTAGTCACGACGACTTCACTGAGAACGTCGGCGGCGTGCAGCTGTGTCTGCAGCGAGAAGCCGACGCATTTGCAGAGCGCGACTTCGATCATCTTCACTTCTTTCCAGGCCGAATGTTCTTGGTCACCGATCATGAGGGCGAAGACCCGCCAACCGGCTTACTCATCAATGGCAACGCCGCCGGCCACTTCCGCGCAAGTAGCATAGCTCAAGTTCTGGGCGAAACCGTCGACACCGCGTCCGCGTGGTCGCAGCGCAGCTTCGCAATCCACAGCCTCTTAGGCCATAACGTGAAATCGCTTGCGGCGATCCTCAAATCGGTGGGAATGGATGATGGCTATTTTTGGGTCCACGACTACGCGAGCATTTCCGCCGGCCTGCAGCTTCTGCGCAACGATGTGGAGTTTTGCGGCGCGCCGCCGCCAGACAGCACGGCGTGCCAAATCTGCGTCTACGGTGAGCGTCGGCGCATACAGCTGGCCGATCACGCGTTTTTCTTCAACGAGTTTAACCTTACGGTGATCGCACCGTCGCAGACCGCGCTGAACACGTGGAAGGGCGGCACGAAACTCGATCCGCGCGGTGGTGAATGCGTTCACCCGCATTGCCGCCTCATTCCCAGACCTGCGAGAGAGCGCTTCGGCGACGATCACGGCAGGCGCCTGAACGTTGCGTTTCTCGGCCAGCCGGCCGTGCACAAGGGGTGGCCCGTCTATCGAGACCTCTCGCTGCGATTTGCCGGCGACCGGCGCTTTCGCTTCTTTCATCTCGGGATGCATCGGCAGCCGCACGTCCCGGCGGAATTCGTCGAAGTGCGCGTCAGCGCCGGCGACCCCGAAGCGATGATTGCGAAAATTGAGGAGCTTCAAATCGACGTGGTCATTATTTGGTCCCTATGGCCCGAAACGTTTTGCTTTACGGCTTACGAAGCGGTCGCCGGCGGGGCGGCGGTGATCGCGCCCGACTGCAGTGGAAACGTCGCGCGCATGGTGCACGAAACCGGCAAGGGCCTCGTTTTAGCCGACGAAGCCGCGCTGACGCGCCTGTTTGAGTCTGACGTCGCCGAGTCGCTGGCGCGGTCGAACCGCCCTGAAGAACACTTTCGCCTCGAGCTCAGCACGATGACGGCGGATCTGGTGGGCGCCCGAGGATGAAAGTTCTTTGCTTCAGCAGCTTTTCGTTCGGATATCTGAATCGTGCGCGAGTTCTCTTTAATTCTCTTCGCAAGTATCAGCCCGACTGGGAACTCGTGGCCCTCATAACCGACGAGCCCCCGCCGTCGCTCAACTTCTGCGTAGAGAACGAGCCGTTCGACTCGGTCCACTACGCCGACCGTCTTGGGATCGAAGATTTTCGATCCTGGATATTCAAACACGACGTCATCGAAGCGTGCACCGCGGTCAAAGGCCCTTTTACACGGATGGCGTGCTCCAGCGGCGCCGACGCGATTGTGTACCTTGACCCCGATACGTGCCTGTTCGCATCCCTGTCGCCGCTCGAAGAGTTGCTCGAGAACTACGACGTCGTATTAACGCCGCATACCGTGACGCCAACGGACGACCCGCGCGCAGTGATCGACAATGAAATCTGCTCGCTAAAAACCGGCATCTATAATCTTGGATTTTGTGCGATTAGAACGACGGGGGAAGGCCTGCGATTTGCCGATTGGTGGGCGGACCGGCTACTAACGTACGGCTACGACGACATCCCCAACGGGCTCTTCGTGGATCAGCGTTGGTGCGATTTGGCGCCGGCGCTTTTCGACCGCGTCAAAATCCTTCGTGACCCGGGCTATAACGTGGCCAGTTGGAATCTGATCGACCGGAAGCTGGCGATCAGTCCCGAGGGTGCGACGGTAAACGGCTCACCGCTACGCTTCTGGCACTTCACAAAACTGGGCCGTATCGCCGACGTTATGACCAAGCGGTACGCCGGAGACAATTTCCCCGTCTACGAGATCTGGAACTGGTACCGGCGTCAAATCGAGCAGACCACCGATACCACGATCCCGAGCGGCTACTGGACGTACAGCGTGTATGATAACGGCGTCCCGATAGCAAAAGCGCATCGCGTGCGATACCGCTCCGACCCAAATATTCAAAGACAGTTCGGGAACCCGTTTCGCACAGGCGCAGGCTCTTACTACGAATGGCTTAGCGGAATGGGTTTAGTTGACGCTTAAGATCGGTTGAGGCGGTGACCGCGAAAAAGACTCGCCACAAGCCCAAAGCAGCGTCTCGAAAAGCCGACGTCAAAACCAACGTGGATCCGGCAGAGGTGCTGGCCGGCGATATCGGCCGGTCGAAGACGGTGCTGCTCGTCGGCCGGCCCAGCTCGTCTCTTGCGGAGCGGCTGCATGCTGCCGACTGCGGACAAATTGCCATCGTTTTTGACGAGGCGTCCGCGGATGCAGCCCGCGCGTACTGTTCGCTGGTTGAAATCGTTGATCCCGATGCATGGACGCTCCCCGAAACCGTGAGCGCTTTGAGATTTGACGCCGTCGTTTTCGACGGTGCTCTAGAGCTGGTCGCACAGCCAACGCTGGTTCTCACCGACGTCGGAAAACTCGTAAACGATCGTGGATTCGTTGCCGCGACAGTTTCGCATACCGCTCACGGTGCGATACGGCTCGCTCTGATACAAGACGCGTTGAGCGAGCCTTACCTCGGCGTAGCCTCGTCTCACGAAGCCACCAAGATGTTCCAGCGCTCGGGGTACAGCGTCAAGGACGTCCGCCGCGTCTTGCTGCCGGTCTTCGGACAGACCGGCGATTTGCCGAGCGTGTCGCGGTCGGATTTTCCAGCCGCGGTCGTCCGTCAGGTCGAGGACGATTTCGAAGCCGAAACGGTGAAATTCTTGATTACGGCAGTCCTCCCGGCCAGCGAAAGCGGCAGCCCCTCCGAGGACCCGCAACCAGAACACTTCGACGAACGCGAAGATGAGTACGTCGTCCAGTTTGAGACCGAGTTCGAGGCGCAACGCCGCCAGACGCAGCTCGAGCGCGAACTGCAGGCCGCCAGAGAAGAGCTCGATCGAGAGCGAGGACGCGTCATCGCCCTTGAAGCGCAGTTCAGCGAAGAAATCGCCGGGCTCACCTCACGACTTGCTGAAACGAACGCGGCCCTAGAGAGCGCTCTCGGAAACGCGTCGCGGGCCGAAAGCGAGCTCTCAGCGGATGAGCCCGCACAGGCCTCCGTCGATGAAACATAGTACCTATTCTTTCTAACTGGCATCGTTGCCATTCGAACGGAGTTAGCCTTGATGCACGAATACATTTCACTGCCCAGTACCGGCCATCCGGTTCCCGTTGAAGACATCAATAGATTCGCCAAAGACGGCTGGCGCGTCGTTTCGGCTTGCTGCGGCGGCTCGACGTGGATCGTGATCATGGAACGCGCGAAGAAATAGCGGCCGTTTCGCCGGCTGTCGCCGCTAGACGTGATCTCTCTCGGCGACAGTTCCATAAGTGCCGGCATTTGCCAATGTGGCACCTCGTAGGGGGCCAAGAAGCTCAGCCCGATTTCCTCGCGGGCAAACGCGTCGCGATCGTACAGCGTCCGACCGCCCGGAAGGTTCACGTACTCGGTTCCTCCGGCGCCCTTGACGGCCGAGTTACGCGCTTCTGACCGCGTAGCGGGCCGAGGTTAAATACGCTGCTGCGCGTGATGCGAACGTCGATGCCGAGCAGATCGACGACTAAACGCAGCCCCGCTTCGAGATAATCGAGCGGCGGCGGAAGCGGCGCGTACAGATACTCGCGGATCCGATCGGCGGCCGGTCCCGCGCGTCACACCGAAGAATTCGGCGACGTGCCCCATTTACCGTTTCGAAGCCTGACGCAGTTTCGCAAGAAAGCGAAACTCGTTTATCGTTGCATCGAACGCAACCCGCCCGAGTATCTAGGGGTGCGCGTGGGCTTGCACTGGGTGCGCATCATCAATGCCCTCTATCGCCACAAAATAATAAAGGAAGAGTTCGAGCGACAATTTTTGAGCGAACCCGAAATTGAAACCTATCTGCAGGAGGGTGTTCTCCAACGCGACGACGCGCTGTCGCGCCGCCTCGGCGAGTTGTCTAGGCCGCTTCCGCAGTAAGGCCCTGCGCGGCTTACTCGGTGTCGATCGGCTGGCCGGACGGCCGCTGGTGGAGGAAGTATTCGCGCGAACGCTGCGCGGGAATCGGCGTGAAGTTGCGGGGCGACTGCTTGAAGTTGAAAATGTTGCCGATGGACGTCGCCCGCGCGTCGGTCGTTCCGAGCGAGCCCAGGCCAAACGTCTCCTCGATGAACTTCAGAATGCTGCCGAACTCGTATTGCGTGTGCGAGATCGTTCCGGCCGGAACGTACGGCGACACGACGATCATCGGAACCCGGAATCCCAGACCGCCGGCGTTGTCTAAGAGCGGCGGCGGAACGTGGTCGTAGAACCCGCCCCAGTCGTCCCATACCACCACGATCGCCGTCGAGTTCCAGTAACTGCTGCCGCCGATCGCATTGACCACCGACGCGATCCAGGCCGGACCCTGATCCGGCGTGTGATTGTCGGCCGGATGATCCGACTCGGGTTGATCCGGGATCACCCACGATACGGCCGGCAGCGAACTGTTGGTGATGTCGTTGAAGATGTTGCTCTCCGGGGTCGAAATATTCGTCGCCCATTCCGGGCCTTGCCGCACCGCCTGAATCGCGGCGAACGCGTTCCACAGGCCGCCGACGCCGCCCGCTTTATACGGCGGCGCGTAGTACTTCCACGAAACGCTCTTGGCGTCGAGCAAATCGCGCATGGTGCCAGTTGGATAGGTCAAGCACGGGAAGGGGCCTTTGTTACGCAGGTACTGCCCGGTCGTCGTTAACACCGACGTCTTGGTGCTCGGCGGCGCGTCGCATCCCCACGGTCCGCTCGACGGCGTATCGATGAGGCTTTGCGTTGAATTAATGATCGTGGCACCCGCGATGAGATCTTGGTGCGCCGTGAAACTGCCGCTGCCTTGCGTCTGGAACATGTGGTCGGCCAGCGCGTATTGCTGCGCCATGGTCCAATACGATTGGATCTGCGACGGATTGACGTACTGATACGGGTACGTGCCGGCCTTTTTGGTCGAGTGGATAAAGGTGGACAAATCGAAGCCGTCCATCTTTCCACCGTCGTAGTCGGTTACGTACGTGGTCCAGTCGTGCGAGACGTCCAGAGAACTGAGAGCGTGTTTGGCGAGCGGTATGATCTTACCGCTATGGCGCATACCGGTCGTCGCTCCGTCCGCCCCGGGGAAGGTCGCAAACAGGTTATCGAAGCTGCGATTTTCCTGGACCAGCAGCACGATGTGCTTGATTTTTGCCGTCTTCTGGCTGAGGCCGTTACCGGCGAACGCCGCCGGCTGAAATTGCGGCGACACGGCCGGCGCACCGGCGTTGGTGCCCGAGCATCCGGTCATCAACGCCGCAGCCAGCGCTAATGGAAGTACGTGCTTCGTACTCATTGTCGATTCCTCACTTCAACCCGAGTTGACGGCCGCGCAGCACCCAAAGCGCGTACGCGCAGTCGCACGAGCCAGTTCTTGAGTTTCCAGAAATGGCTCGACTGAACCGTGTCGATCAGGGTCGCGAGTCTGGCGTTCTCCGCGCTCGTGCAAACGAGCAACTCTTCGGTTTGTGCCGCCAACCGGTTGTCCATCTCGGCAAGGTTCCCTTGCAGGATTTCGTAACGAACGGTGAGCGACGAAAGTTCGACAGCAACCGACTCCGCGCGGGAACGCTCGCGCTCCGCACTCTCGCGCAGCGCCTGCAACGAAGCCTGCTGGTTGGTAACGTCGTTCTCAAGCGATTTTGCGCGAGCGCTCAGCTCGTGGACGGCCACTTCGGCGCGTCCGCTGCGCGACCGTTCCTCGTGAACGATGCCCTTAAGCCGATGGACTTCGGTCTCCAAAGCGCGCGCGCGTTCGCCGCCCACCCGCCCTTCGCGGATGGCCTCCTCGAGCCCGGCGACTTCGGCTTGCAGCCGGGCGGCATGCTCGGCCGAATCGCGCACCACGCGCTCGGTCTCGAGGACCCGGAGGTACAGATCGTCGCGCTGACGGATCGCCGCGGTAAACTCGGCCTCGGCTTCTTCCGCGCGCTGTTGAAACTCGTTTGCATAGGCGCGCATGACGAGCTTGTCGGCGAGTGCCGCCTTGCGAATCGCTTCGAGCTGCTCTTCGAGCTCCGAGACTTTCTGCGCGCGCGCGTTACGTTCGGCTTCGGTCGCGCTTCTCTCGGTTTCGAACCGCGCCCTGGCGGCGTCGACGATCGCCGTCGCCTCTTCCAATAGTTCGTCGCAGTCCGATTCGGTGCGCGCGATCTTTGCCGAATATTCGCGCTCCATCTCCTGGCGCAGCACCTGCGATTTCGCAAGCTCGTCCCCAGCCAAGGCCAGCTTTGAATCGAGAAACTCGAAGGCCGCTTGCAGGTCGTGCGCTCGGGCTTGCAGCCCTTCGGCGCGGGTGCGCTCGGG
>PLLA01000114.1 GCA_003140835.1 Candidatus Tumulicola scandinaviensis
CGTGAACAACTGCTTTCTGCCTGACAGCGCACCGTTGTCAACCGATCGAATGGGGCGGCCGCTGACGCCTTGGAGTGCGATCGTTTACCGGCTTCGGCGTGGCCAGGCGTGGCTTTACGGCGACAACGTCCGAAGTTGGGATTCGCGGTACTGGGGGCCGGTAGCCACACCAACCCTCCTTTCGACAGCGCTGCCGCTCTTTGTATTTCGTACACAACCGCAGGGCTCTGTACGCGTCGTACCCTTGCCTCGCCGCCTCGTAGAACCCGGTGTAGATGCCGACATCGTGGTGCTCGCGGTATTCAGCGAGCTCCCCTCAAAGCGCGTCCGCCGTGACGTGGGACTCCATCGCGGCCATAAAGGTCGCCACGGCCGCGGGGGATGACATCTCGAACTTTAGAGTCACCGTCCGACCATATAAAGCTTCTGGCCGCTTGGGAAGATCTTTCGGCCGCCGCGTCACGCCTGACCTCAACTCCAACTGGTCCCAAAGCAAAGCTCAAGAAGCGGTGTTCTTAGTCGCTGAAGTGCTTGGGCAGTGCTTCCGTCCGATGAACTGTAGGGGCAGACAGAAACAGACGCAAGCTGTTCGCGAAGTCCACAAGACTGCTGAGCTGCTGATAGTCTGCCGTTTCTTGTCCATGTGCAATCCTATTGCGAAGTTGCCAAAACACAGTATTTGCATGGGCAAGCTCGGGCGTTACTAGATTCTCTTTAGCGAGCCGTTGCACAGCAATAACCGGTGAAAGAGGCACTTCTTCTTTGAGCTCGCGCAGATAAAGTTGGAATATCGCCTGCTGCAAATCCCAGGACAGTTTCCGAAGAGTGGCCTCAGACACTTCATCCACCTTTGGCGTAGGCGACATGGCTTGCTCGGCTATCGAAGGCGCATATGCTGATGTTAGTTCCGCCTCTTCCAGACCGTCTTTGAGTTCCCGGATTTCTAGTGTTACGATATCTGGTGATTGTGTCGGTTCGACGGAAGTCCCCAGTAGTTCGCTCCGAAAGCCAAAAGCCCAAAAAATGAACTGAGCGCCAGTGACAGCACAAAATGCCGCGACGACCTCGCTACCTGGGAAATCTGCGCGAAACATTGCTAACGCAAGGAGTCCAAGCACAAGAGCAGCGGCCGCGGCATAGTACTCCGGGCGAAGTCCTCTGCGAGGGGCTTTAAGGAACGCGGCTGTCTTCATGATCCGGTTATTCGATTGATTAACATACTTAGTGTCCTCTTGCCAGCGAGGATCGCCAATCCGCCGCCGATCCAGAACTCTGGATGTGGCACGTGAAAGAAGACCGTGGGGGCAACGAAGTTGCCAATCCCCAGTATCGCTGCGCCGAATCCCGTGAGACTCCGCACCCAGAAACCGATATAGTCGTCCAGGGCGGCGAGGCGCTCTTTGCGGACCAGCGCCTGATATTTTAGCTCGCGCCGTGCATTGTCAAAACCGCGTTGGTCCATCAACGTTGTTTAAGCGACCGCCCAATGAGGGTGAACATTCCTCCTTGCTTTTCGAGCAAGCTTCTCGGTATCTTCCCATAGAGCTCTCAAGCCGGGCGGGGTCCTTGAACAACGTGATGACGCTAGCCATTTCGGTCGATCGCGGTAGTGGCGTCGGACCCGTCATGCGGCCACTGATTCCTGTGGAAGTGGATAGTTTCGTAGGTTGGGAGGAACTCCTCGGGCGTGAGATAGCCGAGCGCTGAGTGCGCATGCTTCGTGTTGTAGCCGTACATCCAATCGTGGCTCTTTATCTGCAACTCGAGGAGCGTGCGAAACCAGGCGCTGTCTCCCGCCTTCACCCGAAGGTGGTTCAGGAGACGCTAGGCCACGGGGTCGATCGCGATCACTATGGATACCTACAGCCACGTCTTAGTGTTACACGAAATCCAATGAAGCTAGCACTTCCGGGCTCATGCTTGGGTCTCAGTACTCAAATGAAACGCTCCCGGACAACCTGATGCGACCAAGCCGAGGATTTCGTTTTCTAGTGATACGAGCATAGGGATTCTCTGGGTGCCGCCGCGACTTCATCAGCTGCGGGGGCTCATTCACCGCGAACGGTTATCCTTGTCAGCAGCCCCGCGGAGCACCCCGGACCCGGTCCGGCAAACCCTTGACGCCCGCGCTCTTACTGCGACCCCGGCTCCGCTAGACCGTCTCCAAACACACCGACCCCGCGGTCCGTCCGCACGACGAGGAGCACCCCTCTCCACTGCCCGCCTCGGGCTCTTGCCAAGCCGTGGTAGACTGTGAACAGAGCTATGAACACGAACAGGAACTATACTAGGAACAAAGTCCCGGTCCAAGACTCGGAAGCGCTATTGCGCGCGGCCGAGGCGCCTAGCCGCCTCATTTCCGGGGCAGTGGTACGCGAGCTCATGGACGTCTTGAGCGGCGCTATCGTTTCGGAGCTGGCCGGCGTGAAGAATACCCGGTCCATTTATCAATGGTTGAGCGGCGAGCGGCAGCCGGAGAAGCTTGACAGCCTACGCTTCGCGTTGCAAATCGTGTACGTGATGCGCGCCGCCGGCGAGACCGATCCGACGATCGCCGCGTGGTTCACGAGCGTAAACCCGCGTCTTCAGGACGCAACGCCCCTCGCCTTACTATCTACCAGCGGAGTTGCCGACGTCAGCGTCACCGTGATGAACTCGGTTCGGGCGTTTCTTGGGCTCTCGCCCACGGAGGTCGCATGACGGACGACGATGACTACTTCGACGATGCGAATGTGAACGACACCCCGACGTACGCCGAGACGCTCGAAGGACGTACGCTCACCGACGGTTGGATTGTAGAAAACCGCATTTCCAACACTGAATATAGCGGCGGGTATAACTCCGTCAGCTACGTCGTTCGCAATGAGACCGACGACAAGCGCGGTTTTCTGAAGGCGTACGACCTCGAAGACGTGCTGAAACGTGCGCAGAAGGAACCAGGCTTCAGCCCGATCGAGAGCATCAACAAGCTGACGGCCGTCTACATGTTCGAACGTGATCTGCTCGACGACTGCAAGAAGATGGATCGCATCATCGATCTCATCGCGCACGGCGAAACGTTTCTTAAGGACGGGGACCTGAGCAGTTACGTTCCCTACATCATCTGCGAGCTCGCTCCCGGCGGCGACATCCGCAGCGTATTACCGCAACTCGAGCCCGGCGAAGTCGAATGGCGCCTCACGACGCTTCATCACGTCGCGACCGCTACTGCGCAACTTCACGGCAACGACATCGCGCACCGCGACATCAAGCAAGCAAATATCCTCGACACCGAAAACGGTCGCAAGCTCGGAGACCTCGGCAGCAGCACGCGCCGCGGAAAGCCCGAAGTTCATGATCGCCGTTTTTTTCCTGGCGATATGCGGTTCGCGGCGCCGGAAGTGGTTTACGGCTTTGAACACCCGGACTGGGTCACGCGCCACATCCCCGGTGACCTCTTTGCGCTCGGTAACATCGCTTGCTTTCTGTTTACGGGCTTATCCATCTGCAAGCTGCTGATGTACGCGAACCTTGATAACGCTCACCGGCCGGGCTACTACGGGGGTGAGTGGCTGGGTACGTTCGAGGATGCGAAGCCATACCTCATCGACTCGTTCGGCAAGAGCTTGGCGCAGATCGAGGCAGCTCTCCCCGAGCCCAAGAGCGCGTTCGATTACCGCCCAGACCTCATGGAGCTCATCGCGCTCCTGTCGCATCCGCTTCCGGAAGAGCGCGGCACCGTCGAGCGCGGCGGCGCGCGTTCGCTCGCACTCACGAAGGTCATATCCAAGTTCGACCTTCTTGTTAAGAAAAGCCGGGTGCGCGTGAAAGCGAGCGCATGAAACGCAAGAAGAAGAAGAGCGGCGGTCTCCTCGATTCCGAAGCGCGTACGATCGTTCCGCGGTGGCGCCCGTTCGAAGAGGCCGTCAAACGCGACGACCTCTCGGCATCGTCGGCATCGTCGACGGGGCCGGCGTCGGCGTCCGACGAGTTGGACACCGCAGACTACGAGCAGTCTTTGGAAGAATTTCGCGAGAACCGAACCGCATGGTTTGCCGGCGACGTCTTCGTCGACGCCCTCGCGAGGGGAGACCTAGCAGCTGCCGCTGAGATTGGTGCGTTCATCCTGAGCGTCGAGTCGCACGCGTCGGCTCCGCTCCGGCAGCTCGCTGCGCAGCATTTGGATCCCGAGAGCGTCCAGCCGGAATCAACGGCAAACTACCGCCTGCAGATCAAAAACCTGCGTCACCGTCTGCGAGCTTTTCCCCGCAACGGTATCGCTTGGGCCGACCTCGGATACTATCTCAATCTCGCCGGCAATTTCGACGCGGCCAACCGAGCCCTATCCGTTGCGGTGCAGCTAGCACCGAACAATCGATTCGTTTTGCGCGCTGTCGCACGCTTCCATATCCATCACGAGCGTTTTGCGAAGGCGCAGGCGATCCTCAATGCGTCGCCCCAGACGTCGGGTGATCCGTGGCTGCTCGCCGCTGAAATCGCCGCGGCGACCGGTGCCGAGCGTCGCTCGCCTCACTTGAAGGCTGCTCGTTCGCTCGTGAAGGACCGAGTCTTCAGTCCGCTTCAGACGAGCGAGCTTGCGAGCGCGATCGGTACGGCCGAACTTCTTGATGAGGCTCCGCGCCGGCAGATTCGTACGATGTTCGCTGCGTCGCTCGAAGACCCGACAGAAAACAGTCTGGCTCAGGCGGAGTGGGCCTCTCGCCAGCACGAGGGCCTTACCGAGAAGCCCC
The DNA here is from genome assembly GCA_003140835.1 of Candidatus Tumulicola scandinaviensis. Classification (GTDB taxonomy): domain Bacteria; phylum Vulcanimicrobiota; class Vulcanimicrobiia; order Vulcanimicrobiales; family Vulcanimicrobiaceae; genus Tumulicola; species Tumulicola scandinaviensis. Next base: position 4,731 of record PLLA01000114.1, read on the forward strand.
GGATCGACGACCGCGACGATACACACGAGGCGCGGGCGTGGGTTAGTTTCGTTAGCGGCGACTTCGACGACTCGTTGGTATTCGCGCACGCCTGGTTGAAAGACCAGCCGTTCTCGCCTATGCCGGCGCAGCTGCTTTCGTGGATCCTTTCCTCGCTAAAGGACGACCACAAAAATGCGATCGAGATCCTACGGCGCGCGCTGCGGCCGAATCCGCGCGATTCCGGCTTGCTGAACAACATTGCGTTCGCATACGCAAGCGACAACAAGACGAAGATGGCACGGAGGTACATCGACCGTGCGATGCTCTGCTGCGACGATGACGACGACGACACGAGGCTCATCATTACCGCTACCCGCGGTCTGATTGCGTTCCGCGAAGGGCGGCCGGAGCACGGGCGCGCGCTGTATCACGAAGTCATCGAACGGGCGCTCTCAACGAATGCCGATACCCGGATCGCGGCAATGGCGTGGTCGAATCTAGCCCGCGAGGAAGTGCTCGCGCAGCAATCGGAGTTCGCTCCGACCGCCGCTGCGCAGGCGCTCGACCACGGCCGGGCGTCGAAGGAAGCGAGCGTTCGCGCTTTCGTTGAGCACATCGAACCTCTGCTGCTGCCGCAGCTCGCCGGCGCGGGCCGATGACCCGTGAATCAATCTGACTGGGAATCGCGGCTCCAAGGGTGGGTGCTTGGGCCTGGAAAGACTGAATCCGAGCGCTGCGCGAATGCGGAGCGGATTATTACCGACACGCTCAACGACGCCGGCATCCTTGATAAGTACAAAATCGACGTATTTACGCAAGGCTCGTTCGCTAACCTGACCAATATCCCGCAGGAAAGCGACGTCGACATCTGCGTCAGGGTAACGCGCAAACGTTTTATCGGAAATCACCGGCTCGCGTTGGGGGATCCCCACGTACCTGGCACGGCCTGTCGCGCGCCACGGTACCGAGTCAGCTAGGTTTTTCGAGCGAAATTTAGAAGCGAATAACGCGCAAACACTCCCGGAAAATGGAGCGCACCGTCCTCAGTTGGGGGGCCCCGGCGCCACCCCCGCGCAGGACCCAGCACCGCACGCGCGATCGTGCATCGACAACCGCGTTTAGAGTCGAATCGAACCGTTTTGCCACCTTTTCTTGCGCAAAACGGTACGCGCATTGTCCAAACCGTACCGGGAAATCACGCGAGTCGGCCTGCGTAGGGGGCTCGCCGGTAGCGACGCGAGGGTTCCGAGGCGCTCCAACTCCTAATCGCGCTCCCCTGGCGCAAAATGCACGCGCGTAACGCGCAAAAATGTTCTGAGCTCGACTGGCCGATTGCGGCACGTTGTGATACGCTGTGGGAAGCTGGCGCGGGAGAACAGCATGTCTGATATCAACGTCTTGATCGTTGTCGACGGGATTTTTTCGCTAACGACCAAGTATCCCATTGACCCGACGGTCCCACCTTTTGGACCCGAATCTGACCCAGGTTATGGACCCGACGCGTGGTTTACGCTGTCGTATCTGATCTACACGCTGCAAAATAGTCCGTCGCCGACATTTACGGTCGATACGGCAAGCCGCGGGTTCAATGCCGCTGAGGCGTTCGACACACACACCATCACGAATACGACGCCCGATCCGGATGCGACGCTTAAAGGGCCGGACCCGAGCAACCCTACATCCTTTCATTTTGACGATCCCGGCCTCGACCTCACGGTCTACGACGAGATCTGGCTGTTCGGCTTCGAGGGGCTCGATTTCGGAAAACCGGTTGGTCCTGTATCCGGGACCGCTGAGCCAGGCCGTCTTTCCGATAGCGAACTGGCGAAGATCACAGAGTTCATGAACGCGGGCGGCGGTGTGTTTGCTACCGGCGATCATGACGGCCTCGGCGCAGGACTGAGCGGTTTTATTCCTCGTGTGCGCTACATGCGCAAATGGTTCAATGAGGGCGACACGAGCACGGGGCTTCCCCCACTTTGGGTTGGGAATGGGAATTGGCCGGGGAGCGGCGCCACGCGCGCGGATACTCTGCAAAAAGGCGCAACGGACGTCGGCAACGTTTTCTTCTTCGACGATCAATCAGACGACATTCCGCAACCGCTGACTGTACTGGTCCCCTCGCATCCGGTGGTTCAAGGCGCGACGGGCGTTCTCGCGGTCTATCCGGATCATATGCACGAAGGCGAGGTGATGGCGCCCACGGGCATCATGCTGAAGCAGACATCCGCCACGGACAACACCTTAAGTTTTGCCGGTCCGAATTTCACGGAATTCCCAAAGATCGGTGTGTACCAGGTGGTCCCGATTGTGCTAGCCCAATGTTCCATAGGAACAGGCGGCGGCCTGACCGGTCATGTGGTGGACGTCCCCGTCCCGCCTGATGGCGAAGACGTGCTCTGCGAGAACAAGAACTTCACCGGCGACGCCACGGTCTGCATGGTCAGAAGCAACGATACGCTGGCGGCCTACGATGGCCACACGGTCAACGTAGGCCGAATCGTGACGGACTCGTCCTTTCATCACTTCCTCGATTTGAATTTGCTGGGAGATCCATGCAGTAAGGTTCCGACGAAGCAACAAGGGTTCAACGCCTCTGCGGAAGGCAAAGCCGCGCTCAAGGAGCTTAAGGCGTTCTATGTCAATATTGCAACTTGGCTCGCCTGGACTGGTCGAAAATTCTACTTTGTTGCCGGGAAGAACGATTACGGCCGCGATGAAGTTTCAGACCACCTCAGCCCTTACGTCTACAATGACGCGTTTTACTTGTTCCTCGAGGGGTTTACGCCCACCGTAGTGGGCTCTTCCATCCCAACGTTTTCTGGCGCTTTCAACGCCACGAATATTCCAGGTCTTACAATTTCCGACCCCACCATTACCTACGATATAGGCAATACCGGCGCGAACGCTAATGTGTCGCAGCGGATTCGTTTTGAATACGCAATCCAATTTACTTCGGCGTCTCTGAACGTGTTCCCGAATCCCGGAGATCCACCCGCGCCGTTCACGCTCAATGCCAGCATCAACATACAAGGCAACACCTTCCAAAGCCTGGACGCGATGGAGTTCTTCTTGTTGGGCGGCGATGATCCGTACTTCACGAACGTCAATCCGACCGTCGGCAACGAGCCTTACCTGAGCCAGGATCTGCGGGTGTTCACAATCACGCCAACGGGGAACAACCAAACGCCAATCCAGGACAGCCAATCGCCAGTCCCCCCTGTGCCATTCACGTTCCAGAGTGGTGATCCAACTACGCTTGATACTGCTGCTGCCTATACTTACATTCAGAACTTGATTCCCTGGCTAAACAAAACCTATGGCTATCTGAATCCTGCGTACACACCACCCGACACTAACATCTTCGATCCTTTAGACACCCTGCTGCCGCAACAGAACGGTGCGTTGAACGGCGATTCTTCCGTCACACCAAAAAACGGATCGAACATCAACTACAACTTTGCTATCGCCAGGGTTCGATTGCAGGGCTCGTCCGGGCCGGCCGCCGCGGCTCAGAACGTAAAAGTATTCTTCCGGCTGTTCACGACGCAGACTTGCGACACGGATTTCATCAACTCTAAATCCGACGTAACGAGCGCGGATCCCAACGTCACCTATCCTCCCGACGGGAACGACCCCTTAAGCCCTCTGCCCGGAACCGATGGCAGTGGAGCGATCAATGGCTGCTCGCTGCCCTTCTTTGCCACAGCCAATTACGACGATAATCCAAGTGACTACGCTCCACCTCCAAACGGCGTAAACAACCAGAATATCGAGATTCCAAGCGGGGACTACGCCTGGGCGTTCTACGGTTGTTTCATTAACGTTAATGATGCAACGAATCAATTTGGCGATGCGTCGAGCCCGTTTGGCCTTCACCCCGTTCAATATTGGCTCGCCGGAGCCGCCCACAGTTGTCTGGTCGCACAAATCGCCTATAAAGATGCTCCGATCGAAAACATCAATGGGGTCATCGAGAGCCCGCTGAACTCCGACAAACTGGCGCAGCGAAATCTTCAAGTAACAACATCTGGAAATCCGGGATTCCCCGCCACCCACCGCGTTCCGCAGACCATCGACGTCCGTCCAAGCCCGCTGGCGCAGTCGGCCGATAAGCGAAGTATTCTCAGCTATCCTGATGAAATAATGATTGATTGGGGCAAGACTCCGCGTGGCAGCGTGGTGAACATTTATTGGCCCGAGGTAAGCGCCGCGTCAGTCTTGCAGCTCGCGAAGCAGCTCTACGCCACCAACAACTTGTCGGTAGCGGACGCCAATTCGATTCAGTGCGAGGTGGCAAGTCCGGTAACCTACATACCCATCCCTGCTGGCGCTAGCGGCAGCTTTGCAGGGTTACTAACGATCGACCTTCCGGATTCGGTCAGATACGGAAATGAGTTTGACGTGCTCGTGCGCCGCATCACGACCAAACAGATTCTGACACGGGGAGCGCGCAACGGTGCGCGTACGCAGCCGTCAGCTCCCAGGGTTTATGCAGTCAAGGGCCAACAGTTGGCCTGGCGTTATGTCTCCGGGTCCTTTCTTGCGAGGATCTCCGTACAGCATGAGAGCAAGATTCTTCCGGCAGACGAAAACTTGCTGGCGATACTAAAGTGGCGGCTTGGCCTGCTCGGCCTCAGTAATCGTTGGTATCCGGTGCTATTGCGCTACATAAAGTATCTCACCGGCCGGGTTAATGCCATGGGAGGCAATGCTTCCCAAATCACTCCGTCTCCTAACGGTTATCAGCAGCCTTTACCAGGCCCCGGTAAGCATGTCAGCGAGCATAAGTATACTGGAAAGGTGGTTGGAATCCGTTACGACGCCTTTGGAGATTTCGAGGGATTCACCATTTTATCCAAGGACGCACGGGAACATTGGTTCCGAACCCGTGAACATGAAGTGGAAGAGATTATACACCGAGCCTGGATTGAGCGAACTCTAATTAGCGTGCTCGTCGAGTTGCACGATCCCCATTGGCCAGCAGCGATCACTCTGGAGAAATGGAAATGAACGATGCAGGTCTCCTGAAAATTCGCGGGAACTGCGTAACCTGGACCGCGCTCCGTTTAAAATTGTCAAGGAAGGCCGACATAACCGCAATGTCAGCTCTAAAGGGAAAGTACAGCGACAAACTAGCCGGAGCTCGACCGAACGTGCCCAGTATGTCCAATATGCGGGTGCGTGAACTCACAAGCAAGAAGCCCAGATCTAATCCTTCGAACAGCTCGCTCGTGTAGAGCTTCTGGACACGCGGTGGAGTTTGCGTGTAAAACTCTTGCGCGTCTGATTTGGTAAAGATGTCTGGGATGCTGTTGTTAACTCCAAAATCTGGTCCAAACTTCCGGAATAAGTTACAGATGAAAGGCACGCCCGAGCGCTGAGTAAGATAAGCGTCTGAGATGAGCGAAAAAATGCCGCGGTCAATGATCGGTTTCATATGAAGAAGGAAGCTTATGAAATTCAGCAGGCTAGACCGTTTATCTATTACATCTTGCGTGCTGATTTCCTGATTAAAAGCCTTGAAGAAGAAACCGTTCAGCGGGTTTTTGACTGCCACCGAATGACAATAAAGTAGTCGGTGCTTGATTGCATCGACCGCACTCCATATTCGATCTTGCTCTTCGAGCGTCGAGAATCCGAACGAAAACCTTCCCCAAAGCCATGGCTCGCCATCACTGGCACTCAGGTAAAGTCGCAGCGTGCCAGTGTCTAGCTTGGGCGGATCAAGAAAGCCTTCGAATGCAGCAATGCGGTATTGCTCTAAGAAGGCGCAAAGCTTCTTGGGACTTGCGCTGCTGGCTGCAACATACAGCTCTTCGTTGGCCTCCGTTTCGAAGAACCGGCATGCGAGGCTAAGCGAGTTTGAGCTTGCGTTCTCTTTAGCTTCCATTTTCCACGATAATGAGCTACTTTACCTGGGGACAAGCCTAGGCCCTGGGCCGGCCAGTTGGCGAGGTGGTTAGAGTGGTTGAATGCTGTGGTCTTGAAATGCTTGCAGCTAGCCTCGATAAGTCCTCGCAAGTGCTGTTTCATCTACGATTAGGCGAACTATCAGCACTTAGTAAGTCGTATCGATCTTTAATCGGTGAGAAAAGCCGTGAGAAAAACTTGGTTTCTCAAGACGCTTCTCACAGGCACCTGGCAAAGCGCGTGCTTCACTCGTGCTGAAGGGCCTAGCCATTCCAACCGAAGTCGAGGCGGATTTAGGCGCAACGGCTTACGTGTTTTTGGACCTTAGCGTCGCCGTTTTGAAGCGGATTTGCTTGGAAATCGCTGAACCTTCGCGACAGCATGTTGGTCTATCGAGGCATGAGCCAGAATCATAAGCGCTTTAAGGAGGCCCTTTTAGGCAAAGCGCCGCCTCGTGGAGGGCACGCCTCGGCCGCTGAGCACAATATCGGCAACACAGATAGCCCTTACACGTCCTGGACAACCAATCCGAAGGTTGCCGATGGGTACGCTGGTGAAAAAGGTGCTGTTCTCATCGTCGACCTTGAGGATTTTGAGGGAAGTTGGGAGATGTCGCCGGACGTGTTTCGCGAGGACGAGATTTTGATAAAAGGGGCCGTCGAGAACGCCACAGTGACTGTAACGCTATGATCATTCACGAAGAAGATCTGCTTAACGCCTTGAAGCTTCTACATGCGAAGCGCAAAGAGGTTAAAATCGAGGAATCGGTCGTGGTAGATGCGAGGCAGGCTCGCGAGGTATATTCTGCTCGCAAGCGAGTCCGAGATGCGCGCGATCTCGGAGGTGATCGATTTCGGGGATTTAGCTCACTTTTAAAGAAGCTCGCGGAGCTTAGATCTAACAAGCGCGTAGCTATAACGCCGATTACAATCGACGATCAGTACTTGCTCCTTTTTACGGATACAACGTACAGCGAAATATATGGCCTCCTAAGTATGGAACCTGGGACCGTGGCATTTGAGCGAGACTACGAGAGACGACGCGCTAGGTTGAAAGCGACGTTAGAAGCTCTCTAGCGGGCTCACACGGATTTAGTTTAGTAGCTAAGCAAGCGCGCAGTAGTCGAAGTAACTCTTGGAGATGACCCAGAGGCCTGGTTGAATGCACCGGTTTGAAATGCTTGCAGCTAGCCTCCTAAGTCCCGTAAGTGCCGTTTTATCGTGGCTAGCCGACCTATCGGTACTTGCCGATCCGAACCGATACTTATTCTGTGAGAAAATCGGTGAGAAGATTCGGGTTTCTCACGACGCTTCTCACTGCTGCCCCGGCAAGTTCGGTTCTTTTCATGTTTCCTCGCCGATATGCTCGGCCTCATCTCCAAGCAACGCTCTCTCCATTTCACGACCAGCATCAGTGTGAACGTATTCGTAGGCTCCGTAACCTAGAGACCTCCAATATCTTGCGCGGGATATGTCGTAGAAGACTATTTCTGAAACTACACTCGTAAACCAGAGGGCCAATCGCAGAAATCCGATGTTGGTGTCGAGCGGCTCATAGTCTCGGGACGTGTACTCGATTATCGGATGCAATTGAGCATAAAGCTTCCGGACATGAGCAAAGGTGCCACTGAACACTCCATAAAGCTGGCCAAAGATCGGGAGAACCCGGTTTGCCGTTGAAAGATTGTTTTCTGGCTTGAGTGCGTCCCTCTTGAATGCCTTCCAATGCTCCGTGTCCATTAAAATGCAAAGGACGGCTGTTAGGTTCTCAAGTAGGTTCCTCACAAGAACGCCAGGCTGTAAAATAAAGCCGTCCCGAAGTAGGTCCGCAGCAGCAAGCCAAGTTCCCAAAGCATTTAGCAATAGGTGACCACTCGAAACGCGCCAATCCTCGTGGTCTCCTTCCGCCATATCAAGGCCCGTATAAACGATGGCAAAGCACTCGGAAGCGTAGCGATCCATAATGGCCAGATCACTCTCGCATAGGCGGTCAAAAGACCCGGCTATTCTTGGCGCATCCCTGCGGAGTTGATTGATAAGGAAGCCATTCTTAAATACAATATTCTTTCCGTTTTGGTCGTGTAGAATCGCAACAACCTCTTCGGGCCACTGTTCCGACAGCTCGCCGGGCCATTCCATCGAATGCGTGAATGGGCGAACCATATTTCCGCAGCACTTCTTAAACTTCCGACCGCTGCCGCACGGACAGTCATCATTTCGACCAGGCTTCATAGACCTAGATCGTCCCTTTGGCCTTTTGAAATTCAAACGTTGAAATGAGAAAATCCGCTACAGTACGTGCCGAGTTTACGGCCAGGAGTGCGTGGCGTCGTTCAGGCTTAAACGTACGGGCATGTCCGTCACTCATTTTGTTCCGAGTCTCCGCGATGCCCTGAACAACGCTGCTTAGGCCACTCAAAAATCATTTTTAGAGACGTAGGTAATGCCTTGCCGTTTACCGTTTGCGATGGATCAAGGTTTAGAAGCTTGCCTAAACGCTTGAAGTATTTAGTCAGATCACCGTCTTGAAGCGGTTCACCGCTCGTAAGGGACTCCTCCATCGCTAGTACGATCGCTTCGAGCATGGTTCTAGCATTCGTAATCGCGCCGTCGTAGTCGGCGTTCGACAGCCTTTCTTCGCACTTGTCAAGTTGCTCTTGCAGGTAGGTTCCGTCCAGCGCCTGACGGCCGTCGTGGCCTGATTTACTTTGACGCCAGAGATGTTAAGGATGCGCTGATCAATC
>PLLA01000079.1 GCA_003140835.1 Candidatus Tumulicola scandinaviensis
AGAGCCGCTTCTCTGAGGCGCAAATCGTTTCGATCCTTCGCGAGTTCGATGCTGGAGCGCCGGCTGATGAGCTCGCTCGCCGCCACGGCATTCACGCCAACACGATCCGGCTATGGCGATCGAAGTACGCCGGCATGAGTGCCAGCGATCTTGCCAGACTCAAACAACTCGAAGCCGAGAACGCCCAAATGCAGCGCATCATCGCGCGCCAAACCGTCAAGATCGATGCGATGGAAGAGCTAATGCGAAAAAACTCCTGGAGCCTTCCTGGCGAGCCGAAGCCGTGAAGGCCTTGCAACAACTCGGCCTTTCGCAACGGGAAGCCTGTAAGGCGATCCATGCACGCCGTCGGTCATCTGGGGAAAAACCCAGCACCAAAGCGCTAGAAGACGCGCACTGGGCAAAGCGCCTGACGGAAGTCGCGCATACGCATTCCGAACATGGCTGTCGCCGGCTGTACGAAGATTACGGGCGCGATGCCGACCCCGCAAACGACGAATACATGAATTACAAGCGATTCCGCCGGATCTATCGCGTCGCGAACTTGCAAATCGGGCGACGTCGCCGGAGAGGCCGAGCCAGGATTGTCCGCGGCCGTCCGCTGCGGCGCGCGGCCCAACCGTTTGAAGGCTGGACGCTGGATTTCATCCACGATCGGCTCTTGTCCGGTCGGGCTGTACGCGTGCTCTCGATGGAGGACGAGTTCAGCCGCAGTGGCTTGGCACTGGAAGCGTCATTCACATTCCCCAGTCGATCGGTAACTGCCGTACTTGACAACGTTGCCGCGATCTACGGCTATCCAAAATACCTGCGAATCGACAACGAGCTAAGTTGCAAAGTCAAGCCCCAAGCAGGCATGGCAAGGCCCAGGAAGGCAAGAGGCCGCCCTCGCTGCGGAATCCTTCGCAATGCCCTCCCGATACGCAATTGCTCCAACCATGGTGACACAAGGTCTCAGAACGAGCCTTCACTGAGCTTCAAACGGAGTTTGCTTCCGATCGGGAGATCCGAGCATTATCTACGAGGTCGAGATCGCCTCAACGGCCCAAGCGAAGGGATTCTCCCGTCGGGAACCACCGCTTCAAAGAAGTGGCGGTACTCCTTTTCTGATTTGATAAGTCCGTATGCAACGCGCGCAACCTTGGCCGCGACGGCCGTATAGGCTTTTCGCTTCAGGTCGGCGTCGAGCGGGTTGGCCCGTACATAGGCATCGTATTTGCGACGAAAGCCGTTTCGCCGCTGCATGATGGCGGCTTTTGCAGCCATCCAGAAGGCACTGCGCAATCGTGCATTGCCGCGTTTCGACAATTGCGGGGTGCCCCGATGGCTTCCGGACTGCGATGCAGAAAGAGCTAGGCCGCAGTAATTGAGGAACTTCCGGTAATGGCTGAAGCGCCGAAGATCCCCACCCTCTGCGAGGATCGTCAGCGCAATGATCGGACCGATTCCCGGAATGCTGCGCAATCGCTGATAGTCAGCGTTTTTCTCCAGTTGCCCGTGGATGAGTTCTTCCAACATTTTGCGTTGCTTAGCGAGTCGGATGTATTGCTCGATGGTGAGCTGAAACATCTGCACGGCCCAGGAACCCGCCGCTACCGGTATCCCCACGCTTTCCCGGGCTGATTCGTAGTACTCGCCAACTAGGCGTTGGCGCAAGGTGATCTTGCCGCCACTGGCTGTGAACTTCTTTACAAAGACCTTCTTCGAATGCTTTAGCACGGCCGAAGGGCACGGAGCCTCGTGCAGGACCTCGAGAAACCATTCCGCGCGAGCGGTGGTGATAAAGCGCTCGGCTTCGGGGAAATAAAGCGGGAGATAGTGCGTCTGCAACGAGTGATATATGCGCGTTTTGCGATCGACGATCTTTCGGTACGTTCCTAAGAGTTCCTGAAGATCGTGATGGCCACGCTCGAGGGGATCTGAAAAGACCTGAGTCGTCCCACTCTTGAGAAGGTGCAGAATTACCTGCGCGTCTTTCGGATCGTTCTTGTCCCAGGAGTTGAACAAGGCCTCGCGCGTTCGATTGGTCGCAATCGACGAGACGAAATGGACGTGATGGCCTTGACGGATGAGAAAATTGGCCAGAGGCCGATGGTAATCGCCCGTTGGTTCGATTGCGATCTCACAGGGCCGGTGCGGCCGAAGAAGCTCGGCGAACGTCTTAAAGTCTGCAAGTGTATTTTCGATACTGAGACGCCGGCGGGCGCCATTGTTCGTTTCGAGCAGCACTTCGTGGCGGTTCTTCGCGATATCAATGGCTACCCAGGCCGGATTCGGTAGAGCGCCGCTGAACGATCCCATTGGTCGTTGCCTCCTGCGGAAATGAGTGAAGTACATCTCCGTTCACTAAGGGGGCGACGACCCCGTTTTCGAACGTACCACGGCACCGAGTTTACATCCAAACTCATGCAGCGATGGTCCGAGGAGCACGATGTCGAGCTGCTCTTCATTCAACCCGGAAAACCGACGCAGAACGCCTACATCGAATCCTTCAACAATCGCGTTCGGACGGAGTTTCTCAACTCACAGTGGTTTCGCACCGTCATTGAGCTGCAGACGAAGAGCCACGATTGGATGCATGGCTACAACACGACGCACGCGCACTCAGCGCTCGGATATCTCACTCCCGAGGAGTTCCTCGCAACTTATGAAACTATCCCACTTCCACAGAAATCAGTGGCCGCATGACGGGTCCGAGACCACTACCATGATGGATGAGTTTATTGGACAGTACGCGCGAAATCCGGAATCAAAAGCGGCAGGCTCAGATGGGCGACCAGCAGGCCGTGATACTAACGGCGTTCTGCGACGCCTGCATTTACACGATGGGGTGCCGACGAGAATCGGAAAGGAAGTCGACCGACTAGATGAGGAGGAGGACTATCGATTGGATGCGACCGATCCGGGTGAATTCAAACCGAAAGTCGACGAGCAGCTGGCATCGGCTCTCGCGAAACTTGGCGACAAGGCGACATCACAACTTGCGTCCTCGTTACAGGTCTCTGAACGGCGCCTGCGCGACGTTCTAAAGCGGCGGGCCGTACCGCGCGAAGACTTCCGCGATCGCCTTATCGATCTGGCCAAACGGCTAAGGCCTCACGGTGAGAAACCACGGGAGCCGAGCGTGGTCAGAAAATGAGATCGACGCCCCTCGAATCGGGCAGTGCCGGGCTCACGGGCCAAAACGATTGGAGGCGCCGCTGGAACGGCGCCTCCTGCCCACAACCCGGCTTGCGGGGCTCCCCCCCGGACTGCAGTGAGTGCTGTTTCACCACGTAAAGGGACCGCGGTGAGCTTCACTTCACTTTTTTGCATCGTCACTCGGCCATCGACCGGAACCAACTATTGACCGCCAGGCTCGAAACGCAGTATGACTACATGTTGCCTGTGCGAACGGTACTTACTGCCGCACCAATGGCCGTCTTAAACCCCGTGAGGGTCTGCTTAGGCGAACCTCCAGCGGGATAATTATAGAAGAACACACGGCTTCCCGCGGTGTTGCCTTGGGCCGGCGCGACTACATCCATACCTTTGGCCAACTTCTGGATCCAGAATCCAGCGACGTCCTCTCCGTTGTCTAGTATAACAGTTCCCTTGAGGGTTGCTTTGGAACCTGAGAAGCGCATCAGATAAATTGTTGAATTTAGGGAATCCTGATTGCCGACCGCCACATTCTTGCCATCCCATTGAACGCCGCCGGGTATCGAAATGATCGGACTTAGCAAGATATTCTCGAACGTGGAGCTACCGTTGGGAAGCTCGGCGAATTCGAAATACCCGTATTGGTTCTCACCATCAACGTAGAGATTGCCAGCGTCGTCATATGCAGAGAAATAAGCGAAGTACATACTTGGAGGTTCATAACTTTTCGGAGTGCCTACGGCATGGGCATAGATCAAAACGTTGCCTTGTCCACCAGAATTGGCGCTAAAGTTCGTCACGGCGAGATTTCCGGTCGTTGGATCAACTGAACAGCTGAGGGGGCGATAGCCCGTATCTTGTAGGATCTTGATCGGGCGGGTGCCACCGTGCGCGTATTCAGTGATTCTCCCTTCGCCGCTTGCGAGGTTTGCGACCCAAACATTGCCGGCCTTATCGACGCACTCACCGGCCGGCTCACCTGATTCCTTGATCGTTCCTACCAACGTAACGCTTTTTGGAGAAAACGGATGTGCATAAACGTAGATGTTTCCGGAGCCGTAATCGGAAATGTAAAGTAGGGTGTCTTTCTTAGCTTCGGGAAGCATCCACGACTGCCTACGATGGGGTTGCACAGCATTCACAAAAGCGCCCACAGAAAGATTGGGGTGGTGGCCGAGAGCCGGCATGCTCAATTCTGATTCAGCCGGGCTCTCCTGGATTGGTCCCGATAAAAGCGATGGCTGTGACCCACCGCCGCAAGCGGTAAGCACAATGGCCGCCGAAATGCCGAGCACGTATCGCATCAACTCCGAAATCTTCATTTAGAATCACTCCTTTGCTCGCGGGCGAAGTTAAAACTGGCCGGTGATGTTTGAAATGCCAATCTACAGTGACGAATACATCCCGCTCTTGCCCGGCCTGGCATGCGCTTCTGTAATGCTAAAAGTGCTTGTCTTAAGAGACACTACTCCCACAGCTCAACATGACACTCGGTCGCTGGGTGCCTCAGCGGGCAGTTGAAAAT
>PLLA01000006.1 GCA_003140835.1 Candidatus Tumulicola scandinaviensis
CCACGTGATCGGAGCCAGAAAGACACGCTGAGCAAGAGTGTGTGCACGAGGAGGCAGAACTCGAAGATAGGCCCACGCAAGGTAATCACGCTCAACTGCTACCCGCCGCGCGGAGGCTGTCGATGTTCTTGGCAGTAGGCCATAAACACGTTGTACACAGCGGAGCAGAACTGTACGGAATGGCCATCCCGATCCGATTAAGAAGGATTATCGCTAGCTAAGGGTCTCAGCATTCACCCACCGCGCCCTCGAGCCAAGGTACGCCCTCGCGATAGCGAGCAGAACTCACTCGCTTAGAATTCCTACAAAATCGTAAGTTTGAAGAACTGGTCCGTTAGCGGCCTGACCAAATCGCCCGTCCGTTTGCCACAACGCAAAGCAGAAGGGGCGTGAACTCTAAGTGGGCAGCCCTCGCTTCGCGGCGTTCCAACCAGCTAGGAACGCTTGCCGATCCCCTGTCGCGTGCTGCGTTTCGGGGGAACGTATGCATTCATTGAGCACGTTCGATCGGATGGCGTGATGGGGAAGATGCAGGACAATCTAACTCCCTTGTGGCGGCTCCTGTCGGAAACTGTCATCTGAACCGCGAGTTTGCCTCATCACTGCGCGCAAGCGGTTTCCGAGCCGTCAAGCTATCGACAAAAAACGCGCCCTTCCCGATTGGACGTCTCATGCACGGGGTTGCGACAAGAGTGCAAGATCATGGCCCCTTTTGAGCCTTCAATGCGGCTATTTCCGCGCCTTGTGTAGTAATGATGCCCCGCGCCATCGCTAGAAGCTTGGAATTCTTACCGTACTGCAGCTCTACTCGCGCCATCGCGATCGCGCCCTGATGATGCGGAATCATCATGACGATAAAATCGTGGTCGGCGTTTCCCGTCCACTTCATACTCTGCATGTCCTGATGCATCTGCATCATCGACTGCATATAAGCCCTATCTACCGTCCCGTGTGCCTGCGTCATCATCGAGCTCATCGTATTGCAGTTTCCCATCCCTGGGTGCATGGGCATCGTCGAATGCATGGGCATTGCTGACGTGGCGGCTGGAGATGGCGAGGTATCCTGTGCTAGAGCCGCTTGCATTCCGGAGAAGCGCAGCGTTCCCGCGCCTAGCGCGAGGCCGCCGACGAAGACCATCGCCAGTGTCAGGGTGCTTTTCATGTCTTATCCTCCGAAGGACGACGTACGAGTTGGTGTGACCCGTCGGTATCAATCGTAGCGCTCGAAAAGGAAGCAATTGAGAAGGACCTGCGAACGGCTAATCGACGCGTCACGCACCTAGCAGCCGGAGCGGATGCCGCCTGGATAGCTCATGACCTCGGACAGTATTGGGTCGTACCCGTCGCCGAAGTCCACATTAATGAGGCCGCACAGAGCCCGTCCGACCCCTCCGGTTCTTGCGACGTTGATCGCGCAAGCCGCGCGCTGACTCAGTCCCGATCGCTGCAAGGGCCTTGACCGCTTCTTGTCGCTGCGAAGGCCCCATCCGTTTTTTCGGATCAACTCGTCCATCGCATCGACCTTCAACGTAAGCTTGGCGATGATTCGATGCATCTGGGTGTTCTCGGCCTCGAGTTGCTTGAGCCGAACGACGTCGCTTACGTCCATGCCGGCGTATTTTGACTTCCAAAGCCGGATCGTGTTGACATGAATCCCGTGCCGGCGAGCGAGCTCCTTAGGCGGTACACGGTCGTCGTACTCGCGGACGATGTCAACGATCTGCGCCCTGGGTAAAGCGGCTCTTGCGCATGGGCGGATTTCCTTAGCTGCCCGGTTGGGCGGAAATCCACAGTTATCCCTGGCTCCGGTTTCAGGACCAAGCCCATCACGATTAGCCCAATCCACAAGGGCAGCTTACGGTAGTTCGTGGCCGCTGATAGGCTGAGACAAACGCTTCGGCTACCCGTTCTGACCGCTTGTCGGATTAGACCGGATATGGTATAAGAAAGCAGTGGCGTCAGGGCAGACCGCGGGGCCAGTGGACAGGCCGCTGGAGTTTATCGGCTCATCAAAGGACGATCTGTCCTCGTTTCCGCTGGAAGTCAAGTTCGTGACCGGCTACGCACTTCGTCAGATCCAGCAAGGCAAGGACCATCCTGACGCCAAGCGCATGAAAGGAAGCCTGCGCGACGTTATCGAGGTTTCTGTGCGCGATGACTCCGGTGACCGGACATTTAGGACGACGTGCACGACGACGATTGGCGACGTCGTCTACGTCCTACATGCCTTCCAGAAGAAAGCAAAGTCCGGTATTGCGACCCCCAAGTCAGACCTTGATTTGATTGAGCGGCGCCTCAAAGCGGCCCAGAAGCACTATGAGGAACACTTTGCGAAAAAAAAGTGATGAGAGCGTGACACGCGGTAGCGGCAATGTCTTTGCTGATATCGGGATTCCCCAGCCAGAAGAAGCGCTTGCGAAGGCGCGGATTGTCGAAACGATCGCAGATCTGCTTGCGCGTCGGGATCTAAGCCAACAAGAAGCAGGGCGGCTAGTCAGCCTGACTCAGCCCCAGGTCTCCCGGCTAGTGCGCGGAGATACGAGGGAGTTCTCCTATGAACGGCTCATGCGCGTGCTCACGGCTCTTGGCCAGGATGTTGATATCACGATTCGCGAGGCGCGTGGCCGAAAAAGGCGCGGTAGCGTGCTCGTTCACGGATGATCGAAGGCATCGCGCATCTCGAAGGCCTCGTGGGCGCCAACTTGACCGTCGTGGTTGAGATCGACGCAAACATTCCCGGAGGCGCTCCAGACGGCGTTGTACGCATGGTGGCGGAGAATAGCGGCGTTCTAAGAGTTTAGCAGCCAAGGATTCGAAGCCTCTCTGCCCCTGACCCTCCCGTTGTGTTACGGCAGAACGCAACGTTGCTGTCGATATCTCGATCGCAAAAACGTCACACCAATAAAACGCGACCTGTTTGTCAACACCGGCACAACCCGGAAGCCGCACGGTTTCTTCATCATTCGATAATAAAGCCACGGACCGACGAGAATATAGTTGCACAAGGTTGTGTTTTAAGGACTGACAAGGCAACTCCTGAGGACAATGTATAAAGGGATTCCACCGTCATCTAGGAGCACCATAACGTAAGGAGCCTCGACCAAATTAAGAGCGCGGTAAGCACGGCCTATATCGACGCGAGCCTTGTTACGGACTTGGACGCCTGTCGAGAGGTTCGGGCCTGGCGGAAGCAGTGTCTCAACTTGTTGACTATGTTGAAACGCTTGAGGACGAATGCTTGGACAAGACATAAGTGCGCATCGCTCCATCTACCGGAGCGTCAGTTGCAACCTGCCCGACCGAACCGTCTTATACCCGCGCGTGACTTGAATAGGCCATCGAGTCGCGAATCGGAGATGAGGAACCACTCTCCAGCGGCAATAGGAGTGAACTCAGCGGAGGGACCGATGCCGCCGTCTGCGTTTGGACGACTTCCGCCAGCGTAGTCTTCCATTGTTTGCCGGTCCATGAATAGCACGAGGCGCCGATTAGGTACCTGCAATACGAGAATGCCGGGTGGTTGTAGCCTAAACGCTTGGTAGTAGAAGTTACGCACGGTTCATGAGCCAGTTCTGCGGCGAGCGCCTTTCTCCGTCGTAGTCCTTACAACCTTACGCAACGGGGTAGAGAAGGGCCTAATGTTTAAGGGGAAATCCGTGGACGAGGACCTTGAAAGCATACTCGTAGAGTGCGAGGCTCAGCTTGACGGCATCGAAGAACGTCTGAAATACGAGGAAGTAGCGCACGGTCTAAATGTTATGGCGCGGAAACTCACCGACGTTGGAGAGTTGCTGGATAAGATGAAGCTCCTCCTTACGGACGAGTCATTGCGTCAGCGGCGCGGCAAGGCGTCGAGTCGATGCGAGGATTTGGGCGCGAACCTGCTCAACAGTATGGTCGAACTAGCGAGCGACGGGAGTGAGTTCGACGACCATCCGCATCCGCCGGAGCATTAAGCGGACGCCCGCGGTCGGAGTGCCCAGTTTGTATCGTTAGCTGCGGCGAGGTCGCCGCCGCCATAGAGAATCAGCAAGTGCTCGTTCCGTGCTAGAAAGAACCCGGAACGGCTGACGGCTATACATCCAAGAATCCCAGCGCGTGCGTGCAGCGTCTACTGGCCTGCATCGACGACGATCGCGCCTATCTGCGCCGGCGGATGTTGCGGCAGACCATCGAGTACGGGCACCTCATCCAGGGGTGCCGATAAGATGCCTAAGAACGGCCGTTGACGCCACGACAGAGCGGGGCCGAGCAATTTGGCAAAGGAACGCTTACTCGCCGGTCTTTTGGGGTAGAAAGCGGCATGATTGAACGCCGCAGCACCCGACGTCGAATCGACATCGGAATCTGTACCGCAGCACACGCCGGCTTGCGAATCTGTGTTTTGGGAGTGGCGCTACTCTCGGGGTGCACCCATCATGCGGACCCGATGCACGAACTGAATTCTGCCGTAGCACCATTTACTCAGTCGAGAGATCAAGCTGTGGGGCTCGTCGCTACCGCGAAACACTCTTTGGGGGCGTCCGACCTGAACACGCTTGCGGCTGCTTATGCAGCGCTTGAGGAAAAAGGTAACGCATACGCAGGCTTCTTGGTAGAAGTAGTCAGTGCCACGTCATTTGATCCTGACAGAAACGCTAAGTATGCCTCAAACGTGACCCAGGCGATCAAGACGTTCAACAAGTCCTTCGCCACCGTGAGTCCGTCGAACCAGGCTGGCGCGAGTGTTCAGAGCGCCTGGATTCCCGCTTTTGCGGACTTCGTAGCGGCCTACTGGAAGCAGTATCAGCCTGCAATGGAGAGTCTATCACCACAAGCGAAGGCAGATTTAATAAAAGAAGTCAAAGCCAAAACAGTGTGGCCAAACTACGAAAATATCGCCACCCAGCCAATAACAGTACCAACCTCGCACTAGGTGCGCGAGCGACCGGGCCGCAAAGGGGTGCCGGCTACCAGGCCGTGCGCGAGGCGCTACTCAACTGCTAATGCCGATGGGTAGCTAGTGCGGAGGGCACTGCAGACCAGCCTCGCTGACTCTCTGACTGAGAACCGTGCCATTTAGCCCGATGATTTGCACAACTACCACGATCGTGTGGTTACGATTATCGGGCTGAAGGCAGAAGACGGTCTGGGTGGCATTAATAGTATCGGTGATTATGGCCTTCTGCTCGTGTGTATCGAGGCTGTTCCAGGTAATGTCATTGGCGACAAAGTGGAAGGTTGCATTGTTGGAGTCGCGGAAGTTTTCAGTACGCGT
>PLLA01000082.1 GCA_003140835.1 Candidatus Tumulicola scandinaviensis
GTGGACGGATGGATGGTGTCGCCGCGGAAATCGCGGAAGAAGTCACCGTATTTCTCTAAGACGATGACGTCGATGCCGGCCCGCGCGAGCAGGACGCCGAGCATCACCCCGCAGGGTCCGCCGCCCACGATGCAGCAGCGCGTCGTACGTTGGTCCGGTTGCGTCATGAGACTCACGAACGTTCCGGCCCTTCGCGGCACGCCCTTCAAGGCAACGCGCTGCGGGACCACCTTCGCCGGACCGTCGCGCGTCTCAACCCACGACGAAGTTCAATAGCCGGTCGGCGACGAAAATCCGCTTTCGAATCTGCTTTCCGTCCAACTGCGCGCGGACGTTCGCTTCGGCCATCGCAAGCTCGAAAGCGTGTTCTTCGGTAACTCCCGGTCGCACCGGAATGCGGGCCCGGATCTTGCCGTTCACCTGGACCACGAGCGTCAGCTCGTCGACGGCCAGCGCGCGCTCGTCCGGTTCGAGGTATCGCTCCAAATGGACCGAGGTCGCGTGTCCGAAACGCTCCCATAGCTCTTCGGCAATGTGCGGCGCAAAGGGCGCGATCAGCAGCGGCAACGCCGACGCCGCGTAGTGGGTCGCCGGGGACTCCGGCATCTGTTGTACCGCTTGCGTGAGAGCGTTGACCAGCTCGTCGAGCTTGGCGATGGTCGTGTTGTAGTGGAATCGCCGCGACGTCGTTTCGTCGACCGCCGACTTGGCGGCGACCGCAACCGCACGTACCAGCGCCTTTTCGCGGTCGCCGCCGACCTCCGGCAACTCGCGGATGGAGACGTTGCGCGCGGTTTCGAAAAACGGCTCGCACGCCCGCCAAACGCGGTTGAGGAAGCGAACGCGACCGTTGATGCCTTCCTCGGTCCACTCACTGGTATCTTCCGGTGGCGTGACGTAGAGAAGAAAAAGGCGCATGGCGTCGACGCCGCTGGTCTCGGCCGTCTCGTCGATACCGACGACGTTACCGTGCGACTTCGACATCTTCTGGCCGCCTAAGAGCACCATCCCTTGGTGGAAGAGGCGCGCAAACGGCTCGTCGCTTCCGCTTACCCAGCCGCGATCGTGAAAAAACTTATAGAAGAACCGCGCGTACAGCAGGTGCAGCACAGCATGCTCGGCGCCGCCCACGTACTGATCGACGTTCATCCAGCGGGCCACGTCGGCCGGCTCCCACGGAGCGCGGTCGTCGTGAGGGTCGATGTAGCGCAAGTAATACCACGAGGACTCGAAAAACGTATCCATCGTGTCGCTTTCGCGCCGAGCGGGACCGCCGCACTTCGGGCACGTGGTTTCGACGAACGACGGAATCTGGGCGAGCGGCGATCCTTCGCCGCTGAACGTTACTCCCAACGGGAGCATCACCGGCAGCCGTTCGTCGGGAACCGGCACCTCGCCGCATTCGGCGCAATAGACGATCGGAATCGGCGTTCCCCAGTAACGCTGCCGGGAAACCAGCCAATCGCGTAACCGCGTCGTTACGGTTTTTTCCCCGACTCCAAGCGCGGCCAGCCGGCCGGCGATGGCGTCGCGCGCCTCGGCGCTCGACAAGCCGCTGAAATCGCCGCTGTTGACGAGACGCCCGTCCTCGACGTACGGCTCGTCGAGCGGTTCGTCTGGTTCGCGTGCCGGATCGACTACGACGGGTGCGATCGCCAGTCCGTGTTTCGCCGCGAAGTCGAAGTCACGCTCGTCGTGCGCGGGGACGCCCATGACCGCTCCGGTTCCGTATTCCGCCAGCACGTAATTGGTAACCCAAATCGGTACCCGCTGTCCCGAGAGCGGATTGACGGCGTACGCGCCGGTAAACAGGCCCTGCTTTTCCATCAAGCTCGTTCGCTCGAGCTCGGACTTCGAGCGAAGACGTTCGGCAAAGGCCCGAATGGCCGTCGCTTCGTCCTTCGAAACGATGCCTTCAATTCTGGACAAGAGCGGATGCTCGGCGGCGATCGCCAAGAACGTCGCACCAAACACCGTATCGACGCGCGTCGTAAAGACGTCGACGGCTGCATCGAGTTCGGGCACGCGGAATCCGAGTCGCACGCCTTCGCTGCGGCCGATCCAATTTCGCTGCATCGTGAGGGTGCGCTCCGGCCAGCCGTCGAGTTTGTCGAGATCGGCAAGAAGCCGTTCCGCATAGTCGGTGATTTTGAGAAACCACTGCGAGAGGTTGCGCCGTTCGACGAGGTGCCCGCAGCGCCAGCAACGTCCGTCGACGACCTGCTCGTTGGCGAGCACCGTTTTATCGTGCGGGCACCAGTTCACCGGCGCCTCGCGCTTGTAGGCGAGGCCACGCTCGTACAAACGCAAGAAGAGCCATTGGTTCCAGCGATAGTAGTCGGGGCGGCAGGTGGCGATTTCGCGCGTCCAATCGTAGCTCGTGCCGATCAGCCGGACTTGCCGCTCCATGTTGGTGATGTTTTCGGCCGTCCAGATTGCCGGATCGATGCCGCGTGCGATCGCGGCGTTTTCGGCTGGAAGCCCGAATGCGTCCCAGCCCATGGGGTGGAGCACGTTGTAACCCAGCATGCGCATCATGCGCGCGATGGCGTCCCCCAGCGAATAGTTCTTCGCGTGGCCCACGTGGAGATCGCCCGAGGGATACGGCAGCATCTCGCACACGTAGTATTTCGGCCGCGCGTCGTCGAGCTTCGCGCGGAAGATGCCGTCGCGCTCCCAGCGATCTTGCCATTTTCGTTCGATGGATCTGAAGGTATAGGCATCCGCCATAGCCTGCATGGTACACGCTCGGCTTCGCCGACGCTACCTTTCCGGTCGGACGCCGTACGTGATTGAGGCGTATGACCGCACGCATCGGCCTTCTCGTGAGCGTGCTCGTCTTGGCAGGCGTCGCGCTGTGGTATTCCGCGCCTCGACCCGCTCTCCAAACGACCGCCGAAGCAACGTTTGCAGCGCGGCCGGCCGACGCGCTGCGACGCCGGGGCGGCTGAACCGAGCACGTTCGTGCCACGGATACGATCGTGTACGTCGCCGGAGCGGTGCGCCGGCCCGGGCTCTATCACGTTCTGGTAGGAGATCGGGTCGCCGGTGCGGTGGCCCAGGCCGGCGGGCTGACCGGTGATGCCGACGCAGGCGGCGTGAATCTTGCCGCGCATACGTCGGACGGCGATGAAGTGTACGTCCCGCTCGCCGGCGAGAACGTTTCGCATCGCGGACCGCTTCCGGATCGCGCCATCGCACGCGGTCGCATCGCCGGGGTGCGAACGCGGCGGCCGACGCGCCGGCTCCGGCCAGTGTCGATGTTAACGCAGCCGACGCGACCGATCTGGCGCGGGTTCCGGGAATCGGAAAGGCGATCGGCGCGCGCATCGTCGAGATGCGCTCGCTCGACGGATCCTTTCGCTCGCTCGACGAGTTGCTCGACGTGGGCGAATGTCGCAAACGCGATTGGAGCGCGCGCGACCGTTTCTGCGGCGCCCTAGCGCGCAGTAACCGTACCAAAGGGGCCGACCACGGTCGGGCGAAGGGGCCGAAGATGACGCCGGAGCTGCCCGAGCTTCCCGGGAAAGAAACGCTCCCGCACTTGATTCGCCGAGCACTCGCGCCGCCGCGCGAACGGGCACTCAACGAGCGCGTCGACGGAGTTTGGACGCCGACTTCCACTTCGGAGCTGCTCGAGCGCATCGAAAACGCTGCATGCGCTATTCGCGATGCCGGGCTGGCCCCCGGCGATCGCATTGCGTTGATCGCGCACGACTGCGTCGATTGGATCGTCAGCGACTTTGCGATCTTATTCGCGGGCTGCGTCGTGGTTCCAATCTATCCGACCCAAGCACTCGATCACACCGCCTACATCCTCGAGCACTCGGGTTCGAAACTGACCTTCGTGGACTCGAATGCGACGCTCGCGCGCGTGCGCGAGAGCGGTGTCAACCTTTCGCAGGCGGTCGTGTTCGATTCGACCGGCGAGGACGGCTTGACGGCATTCGAGGCCCGAGGCGCAGCGGTGCGCGCCGCCCGGCCCGAGCTTCCCGCCGCGTACGAGGCCACGTTGTCTCCGGACGATTTAGCCGTGTTGATCTACACGTCGGGAACGACCGGTAGCCCGAAAGGCGTGATGCTTTCCCACGATAACCTGGCGTTCGATGCGCAGTCGGCGCTGACGTGCGGGCTCGACGGTTTGGTCGAAGGCAACGCGGTTCTCTCGGTATTGCCGTATTCGCACATCTACGAGCACACGATCGTCTATATTTATTTGCTCGCACGGGTGTGCTATTTCATTTGTCACGATGCGAGCGAGCTGATGGCCGACATGCGCGACGTACGGCCAACCGTCATGACGTCGGTGCCACGCATCTTCGACCGAGTACTCGCGGGTGTCAAAGGTCAGTCGATGAAGGCGGGCGGCCTCCAAGCCAAACTCGTGCCCTGGGCACTCGCCGCCGGGCGCAGGTACATGCGTGCGACGACGTTTGCGGGACGGCCGCCGGTCGCACTCGCCGTGCAATATGCGGTCGCAAACGCGCTCGTGTTGAGCAAAGTCCGCGCGAGGCTCGGTCTCGATCGCATGCGGTTTTTCGTCAGCGGCAGCGCGGCGTTGCACGTCGATACCGCGATGACGTTCCTGGCGCTTGGAGCCCCGATCATGCAAGGCTACGGGCTTACCGAAACGTCGCCGGTGATCACCGCGAGCCGGCTATCGGCGAACGAATACGGCGCGGCCGGACGGCCGATTAGCGGCGCCGAAGTACGAATTGCCGACGACGGCGAGATCCTCACGCGCGGCCGCCACGTGATGCTCGGATACTATCGCGAGCCCGAGGCTACCGCAGCCGTTATCGTGGATGGCTGGTTTCACACCGGCGACATCGGCGAGCTCGACGCAGCCGGCTTCTTGCGAATCACCGATCGAAAGCGCGAAGTGTTCAAAACCGATACCGGAAAGTGGATCTCTCCGGCCCGGGTTGAAGGGGCAATCAAACGCTCCGCCTTCGTGTCGCAAGCGATGGTCGTCGGCAGCGGACGACCCCACCCGGCCGCTCTGGTTTGCCCGAACTGGGATCTGGTGCGTATAGAACTCGCGTTGCCCTCGGATGCATCACCGGACGAGTTGGCCCGGCGCGACGACGTCAAGGCGTTTATGACGCAGTTGGTGGCCAAACAGACGCGCGAGCTGGCGAGCTACGAGCAAATTCGCCGGGTCATCGTGATCGCGCAGGACTTCAGCGTAGAAAGCGGCGAGCTTTCGCCGTCGATGAAAATCAAGCGACGCGTCGTAGAGAACCGCTACGCACGCGAGATCGACGCCGCTTACGACCTCGACCTTCACGCCCACGTCAGCGCGTGACCGATGCCGTTTCTGGCGCTGGTCCACTTACAGGCACCCACGTGCACCGAGTGCGGTGCGTCGCCGGCCGCTCCCGGCGCCCGATCGTTCGTCGTCGACGAGCTTGGCTTACCGGCTTGGTTCGATTCCGACGACCCGCCAGCCGAAATGACCGTAGAGATGGCTTGCTCCAACGGCCACACGCTCACGCTGCTCGTTCCCAACGAGATTTCTGCGGAAGAGACCCTGATGATTCCCAATCGAGCGCCGATTGCGGGCGATGCCGTCCTGCGTTCGGGGACGACGGAGTCGGGCAAGCGGCTTTGACCAAAATTTGATTGTCCTCGCGGCGCCGTCGTGGAGGGACGCGCTCGACGAGCCATAACGTGGGGTCCCAACACGCGGTGGGGGTTTACGTGAGTTTGCGTTTTCTATTGTCTCGTGCGCTGGTTGCGACCAGCTTGACGTTGCTCGCCGCGCTGCCGAAACCGGCGCTATCGGCAGCGCCCCCGCCTCTTCCGCAACTGACGCCCGACGCCGTGACGCACCATTCGATCGTGCTCGGCGGGCGAAGCCTTGCTTACTCGGCGCGAGCGGGAACGATCACCTTACGCAACGTCGACGATCAACCCACCGCGCGGATCTTCTACACCGCCTACACGCTCGATGGTGCCGATCCGGTGGGTCGTCCGGTAACGTTCCTGTATAACGGAGGTCCCGGCAGCTCGACGATGTGGCTGCGAATGGGATCGTTTGGGCCGGTACGCGTCAGCGCCGGCGACGCGCGAACGACCGTGGGACCGCCATACCGACTCCTCGACAATAACTACAGCTTGCTCGACAAGAGCGATCTCGTCTTCATCGATATGCCCGGCAGCGGTTACGGCCGCATCATCGGTGCCGGCAAACCCAAGGATTTTTGGGGCGTCGATCAAGACGCCGACGCCTTCGCCCAGTTCATCCAACGCTATCTTACGAACTTCAATCGCTGGAATTCGCCGAAGTTTCTTTTCGGCGAATCCTATGGCACGACGCGGTCGGCGGTTCTGTCGGGCGTCCTGGCGACGCGCGGCATCGCCCTCAACGGCATCGTGCTCCTGTCGTCGTTTCTCAATCCCATGGTCGACTACAACGACGGTGCGCCGATCGGCGGCGGTGATTGGGCGTACGTTCTCTACCTACCCACCGAGACGGCGACCGCTTGGTACCATCATGCGATCCCCGGCGCTCCCGGTTTGAGCGGACTGCTCGCGCAAGCCGAACGCTTCGCGCTCGGAGAGTATCTCGATGGGCTGGCGGCCGGTTCGCAACTCGCGCCCGACCGTTTCAACGACATCGTCGCGAAGCTGCACCGCTACACAGGCCTCTCGGAGCGGTACATTCGTAACTCCAATATGCGCATTTCGTACGACCGCTTTCAAAACGAACTCGGGCGCCAACGCGGCATCACGGTGGGCAGGCTGGACGGACGCTTTCAAACCTACGTGCTCGACCGGCCCGAGATCTCGCCGGATTGGGACGCTACCGACTCGGCGATCGATGGGGCGTTCGTCGCGACCGCCAACGACTACATGCGCCAAGTTTTGAAGTATGATACGCCGTTGCTCTACCGGTCGCAGATCTACGATCTCATCTACGCCGGCGACAGCAGCTGGAATTTCAAACACGGCAACGACCCGCAGACCTTCAACGTCGCTCCCGACTTAGCGCAGGCCATGACGTACAACCCACGATTGAAGATTTTTTCGGCGAACGGCTATTTCGACTTTGCGACGCCGTTTTTTGCGACGCAATACGTGTTGGAGCATCTCTATATCGCGCCCGCTCTGCAGAAGAACATCACGTACGGATTCTACGAGTCCGGGCACATGGTCTATCTGCATCCGGACGCTCTTGCGAAGTTCCACGCGGACTTGGAACGTTGGTACGCCATGGTGTTGGGACGATAAATGCAGAGAAATCACTTTGTGAAAACGATTCGACGCTCGCTAGCGATTTCGGCCGCGTTGGCGTTCGCGGCTACCGGCGCGCTCGCGGCCGCGCCCCCGCACGCTGCGGCGCCGCCCGCAGCCGCG
>PLLA01000124.1 GCA_003140835.1 Candidatus Tumulicola scandinaviensis
GTCATCCTGAGCGGAGGCGCGAAGCGCTGTAGTCGAAGGACGCGCGTGTCGTAGGCAAAACGACGCTCACCGCACGTCCCACTGTGCGGCATCGACCGGATACTCCAACATGTTGCGGCGGAAGTTGAGGACCCGCGGGCTGGCCGCGTCGATATAGGATTCGAAGGCAAGCGGTACGACGGGAACGTCTTGGCGCACGAGCTGCTGCATTTCGACCGTGTCGCGTTGCCGCCGTCGGGGATCCGGCGTCGTCGATTGATCTTCGAATAACGCCTCAAATCGTTTGCTGCAGTAGTTCGACGCGTTGTTTCCGTTGGGACCGCGCTGGGTGCACGCGAAGACAACCGATTGCTCGGGATCGGCGCCTCCGATCCACTGCGTCGCGGCGAGGTTGAAGCGTCCGGTGCGCAGCGGCCCCTCGACGGCGTTAAACTGCGATGCCGGGTAGGTCTTGAGCTGGGCGTCGACACCGAACTGGCGCAACTGCTCCTGCACGATCGTTTGAATCGTCGTTCCGCCCTCGGCGGCCATGGCGATCGTCACCATCAAGCGTCCATCGCCGTTGCTCCACCAGCCGTTTACGCGTCGCCACCCGGCCGCCTCCAATTCGCGTCCGGCGCTCGCGGTGTCTTGGAGCGTCGCCTTCTGCGCCGCATCGTGCGACGCGAAAACGGGCGGCAGATACGAGTCGGCCGGCACGAGCGCTCCAAAGCGGCCGCGGATCATTTCTGCGCGGTCGAGCGCCAGCGAAAGCGCGCGCCGAACGCGCACATCGCCGGTCGGAGCCGTCGTCGTGCGCACGACCAGCATGTATTCGCCGTTGACCGGAGTCACGGTAAGCCGGAGGCCGCCGGCTGCCCGCGCTTCGGCCAACTGCGTCGCAGCCACGTGCGTGAGATAGATGTCGCCCGCACGCAACGCTACCAGCGACGATTCCGTCGTCGGGATAATCGGGAAGACGATCTGCCGGAGTTTGGGTTGCGGCCGGTAGTACGGGTTTGGATCGAGCACGATTTCGTTTCCGCGCCGCCATTGCGACACCCGAAACGGGCCCGTTCCAAAAGGCCGCTCGTTCCACGCGCCGCGCGTGACGTCGGTCGAGCCGAACGCATGCGCGGGCAAAATCCCGAACGCGAAATCGGATTGGGCGAAGAGTTCGGCTACCGCCGCATTCCAGGGGCGCTTCAGCCGCACGACGACGGTCGCCTTGTCCGGCGTACGCAGATCCGCAACCCTCTGGTAAGCGTCGCCCGATTCGACCGGATTGCGCGGATCGAGAATTGCACGGTACGTAAACGCGACGTCGGCAGACGTCAGCTCGGTGCCGTCCGCAAAGCGAACTCCCGGCTTCAGGTGATACACGATCGTCTTTCCGTCGGGGGAAATATCGCCGTTGGCGCGCGATGGAACGCGCGTGACGAGAATCGGTATCGGCTGGTTTTGCGCCGAGAGCCCGACCAGCGTTTCGGTGACGAGCAAATCGTAACCGATCGTGTCCTGATCGTGCGCAAGCAGCGGGTTGAGCGACGTCGGATCGACGTTATCGGCAATCCGCAATACGTGCGCACGGCCGCGGTCTTCGCGGTTCGGCCCGCACGCCACCAGCAGCAGCACGGCGGCGGCGGCCATGCCGAAAGCGGTCAGATACCGCGAGCGAACCACGTGCCGCCCGGATTGTATACGGCCGAGCCTTCGCCCCAGATCACGTGATTGAGGCCATTGGAATCGACGCTCAAGCCCAGGTAGTCACCGAACGGAAAATCGTAGCCTCGCCGATGCTTGTACGGCGCGCCCGATTCCCGGTTGGAAAGCCGCACGTCCGGGCTCCATGTCTGGCCGCCGTCGACGCTGCGTGCGTACCAGGTGTTCCAGGCTTGCAGGCCGTTTCGATTGTCTTGCCATACCAGCCGGAAGTCGCCGGCATTGGGTCCCGGCTCGATGGCGGGGCTGGTCGAATTTCCCGCAGTGGCGATCGTCGCCGGCGCGCTCCAAGTCACGCCGTCGTCCGAGCGGCGCACGTACAGCGCGTTCGGCCCTTGCGCGACGTCGTTCTTTGCATAGACGCACACCAGTCCGCCCGCCGCGTCGGCGGCCACCGCGACCTGCCCGGTGTAAAAATCCGGGTAACAGTTTCTCACCGAACACGGCGCGCCTTCGTGCGTCAGTGCCATCGGCACGGTGGTCCAGCTCGACCCGTTATCGACCGATCGCACCAGCACGATGTGCCCGTCGCCGGTTTGATTCTTTCCCGCTTCGCCGTCGACGGCGAACCATACCGAACCGTCGGGAGCGATCGTACCGCCTAAGGAATAGTACCAAAAGTGCCGGCGGGTCGCGAGAACCGGACGATTCCACGACCTGCCGCCATCGTGCGATACCGCGACGTAGAGCGCGTAGAAATCGTTATACGCCACGTATAGATCGGCTCCCGATGAAGAAACCAACAGCGTGGGCTTGTCGCTATAACGTTGAAAACGGTCCAGGCGCAGCGGCGCGCTCCAGGTCTTGCCGCGATCGCGCGACTGCGTAAACACCACGCCCGGCAAGAAGTTGTCGAGACAGACGACGTCTACCGTTCCGTCGCGCGCGACCACTACTTGTGGGTCGAACTGAAAATGCAGATCGAAGCCGCGGCGGCAAACGTGCCGCTCGCGGTTCCACGCAGCTCCGTCGTCGCTCGAGGAACGGAACCAAAGGTAGTTTGGCCTTTGCCCGGTCGTCATCTGATACACCCAGCGGCTGGACGGATCGGCCGCAACCACCGGCTCCCAATCGACGCGGGCCGCGCGACCCCACAGCCGTTCGGTCTCGAAGCCGGCGATTTTCGACCCTGCGCGCACGGCGAGGGTGAATCGGTTCGGCTGAACTTGCGGCATGGGGCCCAGCGAACTGCGCGGGCCGCCGCACGAAACCACGCCGGCAGCGACAACGCCTACGAGGATCGAGCGAACAACGTTCACCTCCCGTGCTTAGACCCCGCAGGACAATAATCCGGCGAGCCCGGCGCGCACGAGGTCGGCATCGCCGATGCGGTAGCCGTAATGTGCGACCATGGCCGTATGATAGACGGCGTGGTAGCGCGCGAGCTTCCACGTCTGGTCATCGATCTTGCCGTAGGCATCGGCGAATGCATCGCGCGTGCGTGGCGGAAACGCTTCGAAGACGATTGCAAGGTCGACCGCCGGATCGCCGAGATGAACGTCACCCCAGTCGATGATGCCGGCGGCACGCCGGTCGTCGCCAATCAGAAGGTGGCGTGCGTACAGGTCGCCGTGCACGATCGCCAGCCGGTCGCCGCGTGGACCCGCTGGCGCGACTTCGTCGAGCAGTCGCTCGAAGGGCGCGACTTCGTCCAACAGACCCGAGGCGCTCAACTCACCAAGGCGCCGTAAAACCTTGGGCATGCAGCGGGCATGATCGAGCCTCCCGATCCGATCGGTATCGAGGCCGGACGCGCGCAGCGGTAGGGCGTCGATAGCGTGGAGTGCGCGCAGAAAGCGACCGCACGAGACGGCTAATGACTCGTACGCGTCGTCGTCGAGCCGGACGCTCGACAACGGTCGACCACGAAGCACCGCATACCCGGCAAACGGCCACGGATACTCCCCATCCGGCATGCCGGCGAACAGCGGGATCGGAATCGGAAGCGGACCGTGCGCGGCGATCGATGCCAGCACGCGCCGTTCGGTTTCGATGAGTGCGACGGCGACCTCGCGGCGCGGAAAGCGGAAAACGTAGCGGCCGCCGACCAGAAATGCGGCGTTGTCCCAGCCTTCACCGAACGGCACGACCGCGTTCGCCGCGAGCGTGGGAAATTGGCGCGCGATCGCGCGGCTTGCCAGTGCGACGTCGATACGCACGTCGGCCTCCCACGGCTCGGCCATTGCCTATGCCCGCGGCACTATGCCGGCCGTACGCGAAACGCCAAACTCACGCGGGGTCCGATTGGATCGGCGACCTTCGGAATGCCGTGGTCGTAGTGCTTTTGCGTTTCGTAGCTCATCACGAGCAAACTTCCGTGCTCGAGGTCGAGGTCGAAAACGCGGCGCGGCCGCGATTTGCTGCGGATCGTCATGCGGCGCGTCGCGCCGAGCGAGAGCAGCGCGATCGGAAACCCGGCGACGATTTCGTAGAGGTGATCGTTGTGCGGCGCGACGCTGTCGCGGCCATCGCGGTACAGATTGAGTCCGACGTTGGTAAACTGCACGCCGCCGGCGGCGGCGCTCGCCCGGCGCGCGGCTTGGAGCAGTTCTTGCGGTACGTCCTCGTCGGCGAGGCGATAAGCCGCGACGAGTCGCGGGACGTCCACGTCGCGATCGTACATGCGCCGCCGCTCGCTGCGCCACGGAACCTCGCGACGAAGGTGCTCCAGCCAGGTCGATGCCGTCGGTGGTTCTACGCAGGCGAGAAGGTACGCGATCGATCCGCTTTCGTCGTCCAGAAGCGTGCGGCGATCCTCGCCGAAAAGTCCGAGTTGCGCCATCGCGCACGCGTTCGCTCCCTACGGGTAAAGACCGCGCAGCTTCGTTGCCTCGGCAACGCGATTGACCGCCACCGCGTACGCCCCCTTGCGCATCGACACACCGTACCGCTTGGCCTGTTCGTGCGTATCGCGGTAGGCACGCGTAATGATGCGTTTGAGGCGCTCGTTGATCTCGTCTTCTTCCCAGAAGTTGGCTTGCAAGTCTTGGACCCACTCGAAATACGAGACGGTAACGCCTCCGGCGTTGGCCAGAATGTCTGGCAGCACGACGATGCCGCGGTCGAAAAGGATATCGTCGGCATCCGGCAACGTCGGGCCGTTGGCCGCTTCCGCGACGATGCGCGCTTTGATCAGCGGCGCGTTCTCGCGGGTGATGACTTTCTCCAACGCGGCCGGCACCAGGACGTCGCAATCGTACTCGAGCACTTCGCGGTTGTCGATACGTTCGCCGCCGGGAAACCCGACGATCGAACCCGTTTCGAGCTTATGCGCGGTGACTTTGCGCACGTCGAGCCCTTTCGGGTTGGCGACGCCGCCCTGCGAATCCGACACGGCGACGACGCTATACCCACGCTGCTCCATCAGTTGCGCCGCATACATGCCGGCGTTGCCGAAACCTTGAATCGCGACGCGCGCTCCGGCGATCGGCCTCCCGAGAACCGCCATGGCCTCGTCGGTGGCGTACAAACAGCCGCGAGCGGTCGCCTTGTCGCGGCCCAGCGAGCCGCCGATCGAGATCGGCTTGCCGGTGACTACTCCGGGGATCGAAAACCCTTGCTGCATCGAGTACGTGTCCATGATCCACGCCATAATTTGCGGCGTCGTATAGACGTCGGGGGCGGGGATGTCTTTTTCGGGCCCGATGATGATCGAAATCTCGCTCGTGAAACGGCGCGTGAGATTTTCGAGCTCCTGCGTCGACATGTGCTTGGGATCGCAAATCACGCCGCCTTTTGCGCCACCGAACGGAATGTTGACGAGCGCACACTTCCACGTCATCCACATGGCGAGCGCTTTGACCTCGTCGAGCGTCACGTCCGGGTGGAAGCGAATTCCGCCTTTTCCGGGGCCGCGCGCCATATTGTGCTGGACGCGATAGCCGGTAAACATGCGAAACGTTCCGTTGTCCATGCGCGCCGGAACGGAGACTTCGAGGACCCTTTTGGGTTGGCGCAGATAGCCGTGAATCGACTCGTTCAGGCCGATCAGCGAGGCGACCTCGTCCAGCTGATGCTTGGCCATTTCCCAAACGTTATCTGAGGATTGGACCGCGGAAAGATCTTGTGCCATAGCGCTTCCTTCGAAAAAAGCGGATGCGCGACCTTTCGGCCGCGCACCCATTCAACGAGCTTTACACCGTCACGGCGAGGCGCCGCTCGGTTTTAGTAATGAGGTTTTCCGTAAATGCTTTTATGGAGCGCCGGTAAATGCGGATTCTTCCACTTGGTGCCGTTTTCGAACGTGATCTTGAGCGGCACGCACTCGACGATCGACGTACCGAGCGGGAAAACGTTGCGATTTAAACCGAACTGATGTTTGATCTCCGCGCCCGGTGAAAAGGTACCGACGTCGCGAACTTCGGCAACGAGTTGCCCGCGCGCGATGAGGCCGAACTCGATGTCCTTCATGACGACGCTCGTGGCGTTCGAATAATCGATGCTCAGGGTCGGCTGACCCTGCACCGGATATTGGTAGTAGCTATAGCCGTAGACGCTCGGCCAGCCCCAATACGGACCGCCCGGATAGTACGCGGGGGCGAAACCTCCCGAAACGTAGTTGTTTCGCTGAGGATTGCACGTGGTCACCTTGATCGGATGAGGCATTGTGACGTGCGGATTGGCCATCATGGTGGCAACCTTCGCCGGAGCCGGGGCGTTTTGCGCGAGCGCGACCGCCGGCATGCCCGCAACCAGGGAGAGCGCGATCACGCGCGACACGAAACGAAGCGTCTTCATCTTTGTGAACGTCCTTTATACGAGAAAATAGCGCACGAATTGGGAGTTTTTGGCAAACTCCTTGCGTACGGAGGTTCTCCAGAACCCGCTCCCCACCTATGCGGGCGGGTGTGCCGGCGTCGAATGGACCGAATGTGAAGGCGCCGGCGCGTGAAATACCGGCATCGCCGACGGCAGGCTTGGCGTCAGCGCCGGAAGACTCACCGGAATGGAACGAACGAGTGGCAGCGTCGTATCGCGCACCGGTAACTCCACGTGCGGCACCGGCACCGCGCGCTCGACGACCGGCGCGGCTGGAACGACCGGCTTGGATGCGGTCGCCGGCAGTGTGACAACAATCGGACTCGTCGCGTCTCCCTTGCGCCAAGCACCTGCATCGATCGCCGACGCACCGCCGAACCGCGCGTTTTGGTACGCGGTGAGCGGAGACATGTGCGCCGGCGGTCCGCGATGCTGCGTAGGCGGAGGCGGAGGATAGTAGTGCCGCGGCGGACCGTAGCGCCATGGAAACGGATACGGAACGTACGGTTCGAACGGCGCCAGCGGCACCCAGCCGACCTCGGAAAAGCCCGACGCGCCGCCGTAACCGAAAAACCCCACCAGCGCCGGAGCCCACACCGGGTCGTATCCCATCGGGGGCGGATACCAGCACCAGCTGTATCCGGAAGAATACAGCCACCGGCCGTAGTGATACGGCACCCACGCCCACGGCTCGTTTCCGACCCACGTCCAGCCGTCGTTGCCGACGTACGACCAACGGCCGTCGCGATATGGCGCCCAGTCCGCGCTTTGACCGTTCGGCACCCACACCGGGCCGTACGATGCCAGGCTCGTCCATCGCCCATACGCAGTGAGATCGTCGTAGCCCGCAATGCTGGGCGGAACGTGCGTATCGCTATCGAGCGCGGCCAAGAGCGTGCGGTCGCGTTGCGCGTTAAACTCGTCGAATGCGTCGCGCGCGGCAGCCGGCTGCGATTCGACCGCGACGTCGTCGGCCGAACCCCGCACCACCAGCGTTTCACCCGAACGCAGGGTCAATGTCTCATGCGGCGTCACGATGTCGGCCTGACCGCCTCGGAGCGTAATCGACGTGGTGCCGGCACCTTGTTCCGAAACGCGATATGCGCCCGCGTAGCGCGTTCGCAACGTGAACGACGGCGTCGCGATCTCGGATGCGACGTCTCGCCCCCGCAACAGAGAAAGTTCGATCAAGCCGCCGGTCAGTTCTATGCGGCGTGCATGGGCGTCGTTGGCGACGATCCGCCCGCCTGCGCCTTCTCCGACGCGCACGTCGGTGAAGCCGTCGAGTTGAATTTCCGCGAACGTGTTGCGACCGACCGCTGCAAACGCGTCGCCGGGTATCAAGGGGACATTCAACGTGGCGGCGACCGGCGTCTTATCGTCGCCGCGCGTTATTTCAACGCTCCCGCTTTGGAGCAGACTCACGCGCGCCGGCTCCGGTCCGGCGTTCGAGCTGGCGCCGGGCGTCACCGCAGCGGTGGCCGCTACGGCGCTACCAGTGGCCGCCCAAACGAGCAGACACGCCAGCAGACCCGCGGTGCCCTTGATTCGCATTGCCCTTCCTTGTCTGAGCCAATTGAATCGCAGGGACCGCGGGTCCGCATTGTACGCGGATTAAAGAACGGTGAGAGCGTGTCCTTAACCCGCCGGCCTCGGCGTTTTCTCCGGCGTGGGCCGTTTTTCAGGAGCGGCCGTCGCCGCGGCTTTGTGAACCTGCGCTTGCGGCACGCGTTCTGGCGGATGCGCCGCCGGAGTGGCTCGGTGAACGGGAACTGGACGATACGTCGGTGTGACGTGGTACGCCGGAGCCGTGGTGCGCATCGGCGCGGGATGATACACAGGCACCATCGTATGGACCGGCGCCATCGTGTGGACCGGCGCCATCGTGTGGACCGGCGCTATCGTGTGCGCTGGGCGCGGTGCCGTCGTTTCGACCGAACGAACCGGTTTCATCGTTTCCATCGGATGAACCGTTTCGATCGGGCGAGTTGGCCTCATCGTTTCGATCGGGCGCACCGGGTTCTTCGGATTGGGAACCGTTACCACCGGCGCGTGATACGTGCTGTGCGCGGCAGGCGGACGGTACTCGGGGTGCATGACGACCGGCGGACGTTCGGGAAGCGCGACCGGCTTGGGCCGCGCGCCGGCGATCGGCACAAGCGCCGCTTGCGATTTCGCGAACGTCAGGGTCGCCAGCTCCGGCTGACGCGACGCGAAACGCTGCGCTTGGAACTCCGGCGAGAGCACGATCGGACGTTTCACCGAAATCGGACCGGTTCGCATGAGTGCCCGGGTCGGCACGATTGGGACGCTTCCGCGCAGAACGCCGACTCGTCCGAGTTGGTCCGGATGCATGAGGATCGGACGATGCCAATCGCCATCCCGGAAGCGCTCGAATGGGTACATGCGAACGATGCGGACGTACCGGATGTTGCGATAGATGTTATAGACGTTGGTGACGTTGCCGACGCCGTATTGCGGATAGCCGGCACCGTATCCAAAGCCGGGATACCACGGATTGTACGGTTCGCCCGGAGCCAGCGGCACCCACCCGATGTTGCCGTAGCCGTACGGATTGTTACTCGGACCGCCGTTACCGCCGGTGAGGAAAAACCCAACCAGCGCCGGCAGCCACGACGACGCTAGGACGTCGGGGTTCGTTTGGTATTGGTATGCCGGAGGCTGCCACATCCACTGGTTGTAGTTGTTGGCATAGAACCAGTTGCCGTAGTGATACGGGGCGTAACCCCACTGTTCGTTCCCGACCCATGTGTAGCCGTAGCCCGGTTCCCAGACCCATTGTCCGTTGGAATACGGACTCCAGTTGTTGGCTTGATTGGTGGGCGCCCAGGCCTCGCCGTAACCGGGAACGTTGTACCATTGGCCGTACTGGGCAAGGTTTGCATACCCGGATAGCTGGGGCGCGAGATATTGGTCGGAGTTCCAAGCGGCCACGATCGAGCTGTTGCGATTGGCGTTGAACGTGTCAAACGCGTCGTATGCGATCGCCGCGATCGACGATAACGAAGGGTTGGAGTATGGCCCGTACGCCACCAGGGTCGTACCGGGCGTAAGGATTTGCGTTCCGGCGGCGCCGGCCACCGTTGCCGATCCGCTTCGCACGGTCACCAGCGTTTGTCCGTTGGGCAGTACCGAAACGCGGTAATCGCCGGCCCGGTTCGGTCGAACGGTTACCGTCGGCGTATCGATTTGGGGATTTCCGTCCGCGCTTTGTAACTCGGCAAGTTCGACCGTACCGGCCGCAACCTGCATTTCGCGCGAGCGGGGATTGAGATTGACCAAGCGCACCTGTGTGTCTTGTGCCAGCCGCAGCATGGAAATGCCGTCGAACTGGATTTCGCTTCGCGAGCTGCCGGCGGTGGAGATGTAGTCTCCCGGAAGCAACGGCGCGTTGAGCGACGCGGCAACCTGTTCGCCGCTGTCGCCGCGAACGATGACGACGTCACCCTGCACCACGCCGACGTTTGCGACGCCTGGCGCGCCGGCCACCGTGTATTGCGCCATCGCCGGTTGCGCCGTCGCCAGCGTTCCGGTCAGAGCGATCGCCCCAGCGAGCGCCGCTCCCAGAGCTTTTTTAGTAGGAATGATCATGATTACGTACCTCGTAGTATGTTCAACGTTCGGCTTTCTACGAACGTACCCGGAGAAGACGGCGTGGCGGTTAAGATTGCCTAAGAAGCCGCCGCCGGCGGCGCATAGAGGTCTCACGCCGGCTCGCTGGGTATGACCCACTTGGAGGTTTCCCGTCATGAAAAATTCATCCAAGCTCACGCGCGGCCAGTTCGTTCAACGCGCGATCGTGCTACCGGCACTCGCCGGCCTGCTTTACTCTGTTGAAGCAGCCCCCGCCCGCGCTGCGAAGGGCTCGCAAGCGCAATATAAATACCAATCCAAACCCAACGGCATCAAGAAGTGCTCGAACTGCACGTTCTACATCGCCGGTAAAACGCCGACGGCCAACGGCTCGTGCAAAATCGTAGATGGCACCATCAGCCCCAACGGCTACTGCATCGCCTACTCACCCAAATCTAGTTAACCAAAATCTATCCACCCAACAGCGCCGCCGCCTCTTCGAATTTACTGAGCTCGCCCCCGCCGAGATTTTTCAGACTACTTCGAAGAGGCCGGCAGCGCCCATCCCCCCGCCCACACACATCGTCACCACCACGTATTTGACGCCGCGCCGTTTGCCTTCGATCAGCGCGTGCATCGTCATTCGCGTCCCGCTCATACCATACGGATGGCCGATGGAAATCGCGCCGCCGTCCACGTTGAAGCGGTCGTTCGGAATACCGAGCGTGTCGCGGC
Source organism: Candidatus Tumulicola scandinaviensis (assembly GCA_003140835.1). GTDB lineage: Bacteria > Vulcanimicrobiota > Vulcanimicrobiia > Vulcanimicrobiales > Vulcanimicrobiaceae > Tumulicola > Tumulicola scandinaviensis. The sequence goes on from PLLA01000124.1 coordinate 10,789, forward strand.
AATAGACGGTCTGCACGGCGAAAGCCTCGTTGAGTTCCCATAAGCCGACGTCGTCGACGGTCAAGCCATGATGCGCCAGCAGTTTGGGAACGGCGAAGACCGGACCGACGCCCATCTCGCCCGGCTCGCAGCCGGCCACGGCAAACCCACGGTAGATGCCGAGCGGCGCGAGACCGCGTTCGCGTGCGAGGTCCGCGTCCATCACGACGACGGCGGCGCCGCCGTCGGAGAGTTGCGAGCTGTTGCCGGCGGTGATGGTCGTGTCTTTGATGCCGGGTGCCGCGCCGGGGAGTTTCTGCAGACCTTCCAGCGTGGTCTCGGGACGATTGCCTTCGTCCTTCCCGAGGACGACGTGTTGCTCGGTGACGACTCCTGAATCTTTGTCTTGCACGTACTTCCAGGATGGCAGCGCGACGATTTCGGCACCGAATCGGGCCGCCGCCTGAGCCGCCGCGGTGCGTTGCTGGCTCTGCAGCGCGTACTCGTCTTGGCGCTCGCGCGATATCCCGTATTTTTTGGCGACGTTGTCGGCGGTGTAGAGCATCGGCATATAGACGTCCGGCACGTGCCGCAACAGCCACTCTTCGGTGTAGAACTCCATGTTGAGATTGTTCTGTACCATGCTCACCGACTCGACGCCGCCGGCCACGATGACGCGCGCGCCGTCCGCGATGATCCGCTTTGCGCCGACGGCGATGGCATCGAGTCCCGATGCGCAGTAGCGGCTTACGGTTGCACCCGCAACGCTGACCGGGCAGCCGGCGCGCAGGGCCGCCGTACGCCCGATATTGTTTCCGGTCGCACCTTCGGGAAGTCCCGACCCGATCACGACGTCGTCAACTTCGGCTGGGTCGATGCCGGCGCGCTCCATGGCGACCTTAACGGCGTGACCCGCCAACGTCGCACCGGGCGTTTGATTGAAGGCACCGCGAAAAGCGCGCCCGATCGGCGTGCGCGCCGCCGAAACGATTGCCGCTTCACGCACTGATCAACGCCTTTGCGGAATCGTCCCGAGCGAACGTGCCGCCGCGCGCGGCGATTTCCGCGAGGAGCGGCGCCGGCGTCCACTGCGGCCCGAACTCGGCGCGGAATTGCTCGATGCGCGCGCGCGCGACCTCGACGCCGACCACATCGGCATACCACATCGGTCCTCCCCGGTGCGCTGGAAAACCATAACCGTACACGTAAACGATGTCGATGTCGCCCGGTCGCAGTGCCACTCCCTCTTCGAGCAGATACGCGCCCCGGTTGATCAGCGCGAACAACAGCCGGTCGCGAATTTCGTCGTCACTGGCCTGGCGCGGCGCGATCCCGACGTTGCGGGCCTCTTCGGCGAACAACGCCTCCACCTCGGGATCTGGAATCGGTTCGCGTCCTTTGCCCACCGCTTTGTCGTACCTGAAATATCCGGCCATCGATTTTTGACCGAGCCGCTTCATCTCCACCAACCGCTCGATGACCCGCGTGCGGCCCTTGCCTTCATCGCCGCGCGAGCGGGCGATGTGCCACGCGACGTCGATACCGGATAAGTCCGACATGGCAAACGGCCCCATCGGAAAGCCGAACGCTTTCATGACCGCGTCGACCCGCGCCGGCGACACGCCTTCTTCGGCCAAGGCAATCGCTTCGCGGGCATAGTCGAAGATCATCCGGTTGCCGATGAATCCGAAAGCGTTAGCCGACAGCACCGACGTCTTGCGCAGCGTCTTGCCGAGCTTAAACGCGGTCGCAATCGTTTCCGGCGAACTTTTCGCGCCGCGTACGATTTCCAACAGCGGCATGATGTTGGCCGGTACGAAAAAATGCAAGCCGATGAATTTATCCGGCCGCCGGGTAGCCGACGCCATCGCGTCGACGTCGAGCGTGGAAGTATTGGTCGCCAGAATGGTGCTTGGCTTGACGATCGCATCGAGCTTCTCGAACACGCCCTTCTTCACGGCCAAGTCCTCGAAAACGGCTTCGACGACGATGTCCGCGTCGGCCAACTCGGCATAGTCGTCGGTAAACGTAATCGACTGGCCGCGCCGCCAGGCTTGCTCCTGCGTAAGCTTACCCTTCTGAACCTGATACATGAACATGCCCATGACGGTTTGACGGGCTTTGTCGACCGCTTCGTCGTTGGAGTCCACGACGACGACCGGAATACCGGCCTGCGCGAAGGTGATCGCGATGCCACTGCCCATCGTACCGGCACCCACGACGCCGGCCTTTGCGATCGGCAGCGCCTCGGCAGCCGGCAGCCCGGGAATCTTGGAAAGCTCGCGCTCGGCGAAAAAGATGTGCCGCAACGCAAACGAGGGTTCCGAGCGAACCAGCTCTTCAAACAGCCGGGCCTCGCGGGCGATACCGAACTCGAACGGTAACTCGACCGCCGCTTCGACCGCGTCGACGAGTTTGTGGGCCGCGTAACCGCCGTTGCCTTCAGGCGGCAACAGTTTATGAGCTTGCGAAACCACGAACGGCCCCGCCTGTGCGGGAATGCCTTTTCCGATGAATGCCTTTCGCTGCGACAGGCGCCGCTTTTCCGATCGCACTCGCTTTGCGAGTGCGATCGCCGCACCGACGACGTCTTCCTCGACGATCTCGTCAACGATGCCGAGATCTTTGGCCTTTTCGGCGGAATGGCTGTTGCCCTTGAGCATGAACTCGAGCGCCGATTGAGCGCCGATTGCGCGCGGTAAGCGCTGCGTTCCGCCGGCGCCCGGCAACAAGCCGAGCTTGATTTCCGGCAGGCCGGCTTTCGAACGCTGCGTTGCCACGCGGTAGTCGCACGCCAACGACAGTTCGAGGCCGCCGCCGAGCGCATTGCCGTCGATGGCCGCAACGTACGTCTTCTTTCCGGCCTCCACGGCGGCGATGACGTCGCGGATCGTTTTCGTATCCGAGGTTGGTTCGGCGTTGAAGTCGTTCACGTCGGCGCCGCCGCTGAACAGACCGTTGGCTCCGGCAAATACGATCGCGCTCACCGACGCGTCGTTCTCGGCCGCTTCCACGTCCGCCAGCAGTTGCGCGGAAAACGCGAATGATAGCGCGTTGACCGGCGGGTTGTCGAGGGTCAACACGCGGATCGTTTCGCCCGGCGCGGCCCCGTCGAAGGACTGCGCGCGTATCTCCGCCATGACTATGCGATCACCGCGGTCTTGCGATCGAGGTCGAACTGACCCTCGCTCAGGGTCATGACGTCGGCCGAGCCTTCTTTGATTTGGCGCGCGAACCAGAGACTCTGCGAAAGCACGTGGGTTGCGTAGAACTTTGCGGTCGCGAGTTTTGCTTGATAAAACTCTTTCTCAGGATCGCCCGCCGCGATCTTCTCGGCAGCGATTTGAGCCGCTCGCGCCATCTGCCATCCGCCGGCCACGACGCCCCAGAGCTTGAGATACGGGACGCTGCACGCGAAGGTTTTATGCAAGTCCGCCATGGCGTTCATGCCTATCCACTGGGAGACGTCGCCCAGCGCCGCAAGGCTCTCGCCGAGCGCCTTGCCGATCGCCGCAACGTCGCCGTTTTCGCTCGAGGCGCACGCTTTGGCGACCTGTTCCATCTTTTTGCCCGTCGCCGTAGCCGTCGCACCCATGTCGCGGATCAGCTTGCGGCCGATCAGGTCGAGCGCCTGGATCCCGGTCGTCCCCTCGTAGATCGTCGTGATGCGCACGTCGCGGTACTGCTGCGCGATCCCGGTCTCTTCGATGTAGCCCATCCCGCCGAACACCTGCAGGGCGGTCGACGCGACGTCGATGCTGCGTTCGGTGAGCCAGCCTTTGACGATCGGGATCATCAGGTCGACGAACGCCTGATGTTCTTTGCGGACGGTTTCATCGGGAGACTTGTGGGCGTAGTCGAGCGACGCGGCCGTAACGTACGCGAGCGCGCGCATCGCCTCGACGTTGGCCTTGCACCACATCAGCATGCGGCGCACGTCGGGATGCTGGATGATCGCGACCGGCTTGGGATCGCGCGAGGCGACGTCGCGGAACTGGATCCGCTCCTTGGCATATTCGACGGCGTGCTGATAGGCACGATCCGCGATCGCCAGCGCCTGAACGCCGACGCTGAAGCGGGCCGCGTTCATCATCACGAACATGTACTCGAGCCCGCGGTTCTCTTCGCCGACCAGATATCCGATCGCGCCGGTTCCCGCTTCACCGTAGTTGAGCGTGCAGGTCGGGTTCGCATTGATGCCCAGCTTGTGTTCGATGCCGGCGCACTTGACGTCGTTGCGCTCGCCGAGTGAGCCGTCGGCATTGACCAGGACCTTCGGAACGATGAACATCGAGATCCCCTTCGTCCCTTCGGGCGCGCCGGGAAGCCGCGCCAGGACCAAGTGGATGATGTTCGGCGCCATGTCGTGCTCGCCGAAGGTGATGAAGATCTTCTGGCCGGTAAGGCGGTAGCGATCCCCGTCGGGCGTGGCCCTCATGCGGACTTGCGCGAGATCCGATCCGGCTTGCGGTTCGGTGAGGCACATCGTCCCGGTCCATTTCCCCGAAACCAGGTTAGGAATGAATCGCTGTTTCTGCTCTTGCGAACCTTTCAGCTCGATGGCTTCGATCGCACCCTGATTGAGCAGCGGGCCGTTTGCAAAGCCGATATTGGCGGCGTTCCACATTTCGAGCGTCGGCCCCAAGAGGATCTGCGGCAACCCTTGGCCGCCGTATTCGGCCGGCACCGGCAATCCGATCCAGCCGGCCTCGGCGAACTTCTTATAGGCGTCTCTAAAACCGGGGGGCGTCACGACGTTGCCGTCGGCAAACGTACAGCCTTCTTTGTCGGCCACACGATTGAGCGGGTCTAAGACTCCGGCGGCAAACGCGGCGGCTTCTTCGAGGATCGAATCGAGAACGTCCAGCGTGTCCTCGCAACCGGGGAGCTTGGCGATTTCCTCAATGCCGGCAAGTTCGCGCAGCGCAAACTGCATGTCGCGCAAAGGCGCCCGGTACGTGCTCATGCTTTCACTCTTTTCTCGACGATGTGCCTCACGTTCATCAACCGCGACGAGCGCCGTCGGTATTCACCGCACGCAGCCTATTCCCGCGCCGATCGCACGACCACGACCGGAAGCGTCGTGGAGCGTACGAGTTTGCCAACCACGCTGCCCATGACGAGGCGAGCCAAACGATTCTGACCGTGGAATCCCGCCACCAGAATATCCGCTCCGACGTTTGTCGCGCATGCGAGGAGCGCCTCGACGACCTCCCCGTGTAACACGTGCGTCTGCGCTTCGGCGCCGGCGGCGGCCAGGGCTGCACGCGCCTCGTCCAAGGCGCCTTGCGCCTGCTCGGTGAGCAGGTCGGGAGCGCCGGTCGGCTGTTTGGCGAGCACCTCCGGAACGCCCGCGTAATCGACCACGGAGGCGACGTGCAGACGCGCGTCGGGACCGAGCGATTGCGTCAACTCGGCAGCCGAGCGAACGGCCGCGATCGAGGCTTGGGATCCGTCGGTTGCTACCAGCACGCATCGAATCATCGCGGTGCGATCGTATCGCTTCTTACTGAGTAACGCGCAGCGTGGTCGCCGCGCTGCGGCCGAACTGTTCCGGCGCCGCCGTGAGATACGCGCGCGCCCCGGGCCATTTGAACGTGCCGGACGTCACGGCCCGGACCAGGTAGTGCACGTCGTAGATGCCCGCATCGAGATGCTGCGCGTAAGCGACGACGCGGTCGCGGTAGATCTGTTGCGTGTCGATCTCCCAGCTGTCGCTCTGCGGCACGACGGCCTTGAGCGTCGTGCGGAACGTGGTATCGACCGCTTCGAAGCCGGCCGGAAGCGCATCTTCGATAACCAGCCGGTCGACGGGATGATCGACGACGACGCGCACGCCCACGTCGAACACGCGGCCGGCAGAGACTTCCAGCGGCGCTGCCGGTGCGAGGTCCATCGTGGCGAGCGGCGCAGCCGTCGAGCCGGGCGTCGTCACTTGACGAACGACGCGGAATGCGGCGAGTTCGCCCGGCGCGTCACTCGGAACGTCGTACGTGTAGAGCATCACGTAGTGCACCGAGCCGCCGTCGGCACGCACGACGGCAGCGTTGCCGTGCAGCTTCGACGCGGCCAGCGTGAACGTTTGAGACGACGCGGTCGCACCGAACGACGCGCTTGCAACGGTCGCTCCTCCGACGGTTACCTTCGCGGTGGCCGGCCCGAGACGTTCGGTGCGAGCGTATGCCGCGAGCGCCGTCAGCGCCGAGGCCGTGTCGGTCGTGGTCGGCCAGCCGCACCGGCATTGCTGCGCTACCAGCGCGCGAACGCCGCCGTCCATCTGCTCGACCGGCGCGTGCCGCTCGATCAGCAACTGCAGAATCTGCGCTTGCGCGTCGACCAGCGATCCTAACCAGCCCCATCGCGTCGCCGCATTGGCAACTGCGTACCGGCCGGTGACGTACAGCGTTTGCAGGTCGTGATCGGCCATCGCCGCCCCCTGCACATGCCAACCGGACGTCTGGAGCAGGTAGCGTGCGAGACGGATGTGCGTTGCGCTATCGAACGTCCCCGCCTGCGCAACGATGTCGCCCAAGAAGTCGGTTCGGCGGTCGCCGGCCTGTGCGAGCGCCCACAGCGCTTCGAAGCGCAACTGTGCCTTGCACGCCGCGCCCGCGCACCACCGAAAGCGTCCGGGATTGGCCAACGCCGCCGCCATGAACGCGCGCGAGCGCGCGAGCGCCGCCGAATCCACGGCAACGCCGTGCGCGCGCGCGAACGACAGCGCGTCGAGTGCGTACGCGCTAACGAACGGATCGCTTTCGCGCATCGTCAGCGTTTCGCCGAAACCGCCGTCGCCGCGCTGGTACGCGACCAGCCGGGTGAGATTCGCGCCGCTCTCCGCCGCCGGATCGAAACCGAGCTTGAGGCGGTACGGCCCGCGCAGGCCCTGCAACGCGCTCGCGACGATCAGCCGCGATGCCGTCTCGTCGGCCAGCGGCAGCGTGTCGCGCGCCATCATCTCGTCTGAGGGCACGGCGAACTGGGGAACGATTGAGTTCGCCAGCGTCAACTGGAGCCAACCGCCGCGATCGAGCGCGATGGGAATCGTCGTTTGCGCGTTTTTTGCCGCCGCGCCGCTTTCGATGACCGAATCGGTGACGGCGGCGTTGCTGACCGCAAACGGCACCGTGAACGCATCCCGCTGCGATCCCAGCGTGCTGGAGGCTTCGAAACTGCTCGGTGCCGGCGTGCCCGCGGTCACCGGAAAGCGGAATGCTTGCATCCCCGTCGCGGCTTGTTCGCTCGCGGTCTGCGCGCGCGGATCGCCGCCGGCAAACGTCAGCGCCCCGGTGAGTTTCATGACGAGGTCCAACGCGCCGGCGGCACCGGTTTGATTCGAGAGTGAAACGCCCGCATCGAACGTGTCGCCGGTGCGCGCGAACTGCGGCAACAGCGGATTCGAAATCAGTGGCTGGGTCGCGATGAACGTCGAATCGCCGGTCGCAAAGTGGGCGTCGTCTTGACCGACAGCCACCGCCATCACCCGCCACGTCGTCAAGTCGTCGGGCATAGCGAACGTCACGCTGGCTTTGCCCGACGCGTCGGTCTTCACGACGCCGTAATACGCCGTCGGCAAGAAGTGCTGGCGTACGCGAGTGCTGCCCGCTCCCGCGAGGTAGCCGCCGCCGTATCCGAAGCCTTTCTCCGCCGGCGGTGTTTGCGTTTTGAGCACGACGCCCTCGCGATTGTCCGAGAGGATCGTCGAAATCGGCTGATCGGCGAAAACGGTCGTCACCAGATCCGGAAGACGGTATCCGGTGAGCTGGAGGATTGCGTCGTTGACGACCATTGCGACGATTTCACCGGGAGCCGGCGTACCGTTCTTCCGAGCCAGCGTGAAGCTCACGCGCTGCGAACCGCCCGGCGTAACCGTCGCGGCCTGCGGCGCGATCGCGAGTTTGAGATAGCGTTCCGCCACGTCGACGTCGAACGCCGCCATACCCACTCGCGACAAGGTATCGAGCGAGTCCGCCTTCAGCGATGCCACGTTCGCGCCGCGACGCACCACGACGGCTTGTACCGCGGCATTTGGGAGCATGTCTTGCGTAATCTTGAATGCAAAGCGCGTGGCGCCCCGCACGTCGTGCAGGGTCGTGCGATAGAGCGCATCGCCGCGAATCACCGCGACGTAAACGTCCGCCCGATCGAACGGCGATGCGATCAGGGCGGTCGCCGTATCGCCGACCGCGTACGATTTCTTGTCGAGTTGGACCGCCACCGAATTGGGATCCGACTGCCCCCAGTCCACCTCACCCGCACCAAATGCAAAGATCTGAATGTCGGTGGCGCTCGCGTCGCCCTTTGCACCGCCGAAGTTGGCCCGCACCCGGTAGGGTCCCGCGGCAGTGGGCGTGAGATTTACGACGATGGCCTTATCGGCGGAGGTCGCGTCGGCGGACGCGACCGTTTCGTACTTGACCGCCTGCTGTGCGCTTTCGCCGCCCTCCACTTGTTGCGTCGCCGAGGTGTACGTCATTTTCTGCAGTTCGAGGTGAAGGCTGCGGCCGGCGATGGCGCGGCCGTCGGCGTCGGTCACCACGGTGCGAACCGCCATCGGCTTTCCGGCCGAGCCGACCACATCCGAGGCGAGCCCGATGACCGCATCCGCCGGCAACGCGAGGAACGACTTCGAGTCGGAAACCGAAAGATTCGAAACGTCGGTCGCCTCCATGTCGACCGTGTACGTCATCGGAAACGGCAGGGTGGCGGGTACGGTCACGTCTAGGCTGGTGTTGCCCTGTGCGTCGAGTGCGAGGTCGCGCTGCACCACGTCGGTATCGAACGATGGGGTGTTCTCGGGCCAAAACCACTGTCGCCCGAACCAGAAGTCGTCCCACCCATTCGGTGCGACCGTCGCGGCTTCGCGCGTGACGTAGGCGTGAACGCCGCCGCCTTGCAGCGGAGCGCCGAACAAATAGGCAGCTGCGGCCGTCGCGTGCACCGTCGCGCCCGCCGGCGCCGCGGTCGCGCTGACGTCGAGGGTAAGCTTAAAGTTCGGGGGTTTGAATTCGGCCACGCGCAGCGGCCCGCTGATGTCGTTGCCGTTGGCGCCCTTCGCGTCGACCGTATAGTAGCCCAACGCCTGCTGCTTCGAAAACACGATCGGCATCGAAAAGACGCCGTACGCATCGGTCTTGACGCTGCCCAGCGAACTCGAGTTATTGGTCGGATCGACGAGCGTCACGCGATAGCTTGCGTTGCGGTCGGCGACGATGCGCGAACCGCTCACGTAGTACGCCACACCGGTGATCTCTCCGCGCTCGCCGGGCTGATACATCTGACGGTCGGTAAAAACCGTCCCGCGCGACAACGGCGCGCCGTTCGACCAGCCGGGATTGACGGCAAACCGGTACACGTCGTTCGAGCCGAGGATCGAAAGCGTGGCGGCATCGCCCCCCTCGGTCGCAACGACCCCCAAGTTGGGCGCCTCGGTAGCGCTACTGCCGGCATAGCAACGTTCGAGATCGACGCCTTGAAAATCGGCTTCTCCGTCGTTGCGCGTGGTCGCCTGTGCGCAGGTCGCCGGAGCCGCCCCTTTCGAGCCGTCGATGTCGCGATAGAGCGTCACCTGCACGCCGCCGGCTGGAGCCCCGTCGCTCAAGTGTTGGACGAGCACCGAGCCGCGATCCGGAAAAAATTGACCGAAGATGCCGAGATTCGTCAACTGTGCGATTCCCACCAAGCTCGGGGAACCGTCGGCGGAGTCGAGACCGGTGCGAAAGCCGTAGGCGAGCGTGCCGAACGCGCCGCCCAGCTGGCTTTGCAACGGGACTTGAACGACGCTCTGAACGTTGCGCCGGGCGTTTAGCGTTTGCGCTCCCCAGCCATGCCAATCCGGCAAACTCTTGAGCGGGTCGGGATAGTCGAACAAGCTTTGGGCGGCGACTCGCGCGTAGGTACGTTGATACCGGTTCTCCGGAAGGTTGGTCGCATAGAAGTTGAGCGCAACCTTGAGTCCGGCGGGGATGACGCTGGAACCCGTCGGCGCCCAGGCACCCGGTGCGAAATCGCCGGTGCGCACCGCAATCGAGCGTGCATTTCCGAGCGTTTGCCCAAAGACGTCCTTGACGCTCGGCGCGACGGTCACCGTGTACGTCGAGTCAGGGTCGAGCGCGTACGGGTCGATGGCAATCGACGTTGCATCGTCGGAGAGTTGGGTCAAAGATTTAAGGTTTGCAGGGGCCGGCGAAACGCTCACCGCGCCCACGACCGACGCCGGATCCAGTGGATTGCTGAATGCGATCGCCGGATCGCCGCCTGCAAACCGGCTGCCGTCGTTTGCCCCCAGGGGCGGCGTCGCGACGATCGCCAGCGCACCGTAGGTGCGCACGGCCCCGGAAAACGCTTTCCCGGTCGGGACGTTGCCGTACGCGGGCTCGACGCCGGGCGCGATGTCGAGCGCATAGGTTTGCGCGAGCCGTAAGTCGCGCTGCGGGGTGATGTCGTATACCCAATCCTTCAACGACGGATCGAACGATTCGGCCGCGCCGCTTCCGGGCGCGGGGGTGGGTTGTGCCTCGAGGGTGACGTTAACGGGGACGCTATCGCCCGACCCGGCGAGGCTGGCGTGCGTCGCCAACGAAGCCGCGTCGACGGCGGTGTTGGCGGTTACGGAAATCTTCGGGCGTTTGCCGACCGGCGGAGGCGTCGATTCATCGTCGGGCGCGGTGAGCTTCGGCAGGTTTGTAAAGTCCACCGGCGCCGTCTCGAACGTCCAGGCGACGTCGCTGCCCAGCACGTCGCCGGCCAGGTCGCGCAAACCGGCGGTCAGCGTCACGCGAACCCGCGTGCCGACCGGCAGCGCCTGCTCCGCGACGAACCCGATCATGCGCGGCGTCAGGACCGTAAACCGCCCCTTGAGCGTCGGCTCGATCGTCACGTGGTCGAGGACCGTCCGTGGGCCGTCACCCGAAAGCGACTCCACCTGCGTCACCGGTTTACTAAAGATGACGCGTATTTGTGCGAGCGACTCGACCTCGCCGCCGGCCGGGGAGACCGACGAGATCCACGCCGGGAGGGCCGGTTTCGCGAGGGGCGCGACGGCGGCGAGCTTCGACGGCGTGGCCGGTTGCGTCGAGCACGACGAGGTCGTCACCAAGCCGGCGATGGCTATTAGCGAACCGGTCGATAGGCGCAACGGACATCCTTTCAAGAGCAACGGCAGCCTCGCCGTCGTACCATTACAAGAATCGTAGTGAAACTCTTTGCGCTCGCGTTCGGCACGCTCGTTTTCGCCGGGGGAATGATGGCGGCGTACCTCTTGGGCGTCGACGTTTCGGCGCTGCCGTCGCAGCGCGGCGCCGTCACCTTCACCGATCGATCCGGCATGCCGCTCGGGACGGTCCTCGCCTCCGACGCAACGCACGCAGTTGCGGTGCCGCTCGACCGTATATCGCCGGAGTTTCTGCGCGCCATCGTTGCAGCCGAAGACGCTCGCTTCGCACGCCACGGCGCGATCGACCTCGTCGCGATGGCGCGCGCGCTCCGCGACTTCGCCGTTTTCGGCCAGGCGCGCAGCGGTGCATCGACGATCGAGATGCAACTGGCGAGGTTACTACATCCAACGCCCAGCACGCTGGCCGGCAAGCTGTTGCAAATCGCACGCGCGGAGCGGATCGCCGTCCGGTCGAGCAAACCAGCCATCTTGGAAGCCTATGTCAACCGCGTTCCGATGGGTGGAAACCTCTACGGCGTCGAGGCTGCCGCGCGCACCTACTTCGGCGAAGCTGCCGGCGACTTGGATTTGGCGCAAGCCTCTCTGCTCGCCGCGATACCGAACGACCCCACTCGCCTGGCCCCCGACGTCGATTGGCGCGCGCTTCGCGCGCGGCAGCGCTACGTCCTTAACCGGATGGTCGAGCTGAGCGAGATCTCGCGGCCGGAGGCGAATCGCGCGGTCGCCGAAACGCTGCACGTGCGCGCCCACGATGCCGGCATAAGCGACGCCGCCCACGCGCTGTTCTCGCTCTACCCGCACGTTCGCACCGGGCGCGTGCGAACCACCCTCGATCGGACGCTTCAGCGTTTCGTACAAGCCCAGACGCAAGACGTGATCGGAGCGCTCGAAGCCTACCACGTTACCGACGCGGCCGCGCTGGTCGTCGATAACCATACCGGTGACGTTTTAGCCTACGTCGGCTCGCCGGACTACTTTTCGGATGAAGCGCTCGGGCGCAACGACGGCGTCACCGCGCTGCGGCAGCCCGGCTCCTCGCTGAAGCCGTTCATGTACGAACTCGCTCTCGAGCGCCGCGCAATCATCTCGACGTCGATTCTTCCCGACGTTCCGGCGGCGTACGCGCTTCCCGGCGGCAAGCTGTATCAGCCCGCCGATTATAGCGGCCGTTTTAGCGGCCCAGTCCGCGTTCGATACGCGTTGGCCAACTCACTCAATCTTCCGGCCGTGCACGTATTGTCCGCGGTCGGCGTCGGCGATTTTCTACAGCGCCTGCACGATCTCGGCTTCGTCCACCTCGATCGCCCCCCGTCCTACTATGGGCTGGGATTGACGCTCGGCGGCGGCGAGGTCAGCTTGTGGGAGCTCGTTGGTGCCTACGTAACCCTCGCGCGCAACGGTGCGCCCGTACCGCTGCACCTGCTGGCCGGCCAACACCCGGTTGCGCATCTCGGCGACTCCGCCACCTGGGCGCTGGTCACCGACATGCTAGCCGATTCGCACGCGCGCGCTAAGTCGTTCGGCGTGCACTCCGTTCTCGAGATGCCGTTTCCCGCGGCGGTGAAAACCGGCACGTCCTCGGATTTCCGCGATACGTGGACGGTCGGCTTCACTCGCGACTACACGGTGGGCGCGTGGGTCGGAAACTTCGACGGTTCGCCGATGCGCGGCGTTTCGGGCGTGACGGGAGCCGGCCCCCTCTGGAATCGCATCATGCTGCACTTGCACGAACGCGACGATCCGCCACCGTTCGATCCGCCACGCGGATTCGTGCGCGCGTCGATCTGCACGACGACCGGCCACGCGCCGCGTAGTGACTGTCCGGCGGTCGTACAGGAGTGGGTGCTGCCGCGCGACGTGGCATCGGTTCGCCGAGCGATTCCGGCACGGCTGGGAAGCGAATACGATCCCTGGCTCGCGCTTCATCCGAACGATGCCGCCGGCTCGCCGCTGCGCATCGTGTTCCCGCGCAGCGGCGACGTCTTCGTTCGAAACTCGACCGTTAACGGGCTCCAGGCGCGCGAACAGCAGTTGTCGTTGCGCGCGGTCGATACCGGGCGGGCGATACGCTGGACGGCCAACGGAAACGCGGTTCCACTCGATGCGAGCGGAACCGCGTTTTGGCCGGTACGAACCGGAACCTGGACCTTTGAAGCCACCGACGGACGCAATCGCGACCGCGTGACCGTTCGCGTCGTGCCGCAACGGCAAGACGCGAACCCCGGATTTACGGTTCTAAGACCTCCACGTTATTCTTATTATCGTCGTTGAAGTAGATTTTCGTCGTGCTGTCCGACGAGCCGGTAGCAACGATGCCGAACAACGCGCCGGCCACCCCTTTATCGACGTTCTTATAGGCTAACAGCGTCCCGTCGGTCGCGATCTCGACCATGAGATTCTTGCCGTTCTTGTTCAACGTGTTGCCGAGCACGAGGTTCCCGTTCGGCAGCAGGGTCGAGCTGATAGGCCCGTCGAGCGGCTGTCCGGAGTAGATGAGCTTCGCATCTTTGGCTTTGGGACCGGTGAAGGTCTTGCCGTCGGAGCCGACTACGATCGAGTTCGCCTGAAAAATGTCGTTGTAGGCGTGCGCGAACGCCACCACCGTGTTGGTAACGCCGTCGACCGCGTATAAGGTGTCGTTCTTCGGATTGTATTGTAGTCCCGACGGGCCGAGAATGCTGCCCGGTACGCCGTGGTTAACGGCGAATCCGGAAATCACCGGCGTGTAGGTCGGCTTGCCGCCCGTGCCGAGATTAATGCGAATGATCTTGCCACTCGAAGCGTCGGCGACCCAAAGGCCGTCTCCCGGCGGATAGCCGGTTTGGCTTGGGATGTAAACGCTACCCCACGGCTCGACGAGCAGCCCCGAGTTCTTCAAGGTTTGCACGATCTTGCCCACGGCGCTGACGCCGACGGCGTCCTTCGCACCCGAGTTGGCCGAATACGTTTCGTCGAACGAGTTGATGACGAGCGACGCGCAGCCTTTCAACGACGGATCCTGGATCAGTCGCGTGGGACTCGACCCCGTGGTCGAAGACATGTATTCGATCGTCGTACCGTTGCCTTGCACGTTGGCCTGGTCGTTGAAGTTGCAAACCACCAGGTCGCCCTTCTTCAACACGTTGTGACCGCCGAAGGGCTTGGCATTGACGTATACGAGCCCGTAGGGGTTTTGATCGCCGTTGGTCGGATCGACGGTCGATCCGATGACGGCCGTGGTCGTCAACATCTTCAGTATCGACGTATGATCCACATTGGGTCGAACGTTATTGGAGACGCTGGTTTGCGTCGCGCCTCCGGACGTCGACGGTATTCCTTGATTGGTTCCTGCAGCGTTGCAAGCGCCGGCAACGAGTATCGCTGCAGCCGCCGAGATCAGTCGTACACGCATAGTAAACTCCTCCAAAACATAGTGACGGGCTTTGTAGCCGAAACGAACGGGGCGACGAGCGATTTACCTCTCTAAGACCTGGACGTTATTCGCGTTATCGTCGTTGAAAAAGATCTGGGTGTTCGCATCGGACGATCCGCTCGATGCGATTCCGAAGAGCGCTCCTTGCGCTCCGGTATCGACGTTTTTCGTGGCGAGGAGCGTTCCGTCGGTAGCGACCTCGACCAGCAGGTTCTTGCCGCTCGGGTCGAGCGTGTTCCCCAACACGAGATTTCCATTGGGCAGCAGCGTCGAGCTAATCGGTCCGTTGAGCGGCGATCCCGAATACATCAGCCGCGCATCCTTTGCCTTCGGACCGCTAAACGTCTTGCCGTCCGCACTCACGACGATCGAGTTCGCCGCGAAGATGTCGTTGTAGGCGTGAGCGATCGCCACCACCGTGTTGGTCACGCCGTCGGCAACGAACAACGAATCGGTTTTGGCATTGTACTGCATGCCCGACGGTCCGAGAATGCTGCCCGGCACGCCCTTATTCACCGCAAATCCGGAAATCACCGCGGTGTAGGTCGGCTTGCCGCCGGTGCCAAGATTGATGCGCACGATCTTTCCGCTGGAAGCATCGGCGACCCAGAGCCCGTCTCCCGGCGGGTAGCCGGTTTGCGACGGAACGTACGCGCTGCCCCACGGCTCGACGAGCAATCCGGAGTTCTTCAGGGTTTGAACCATTTTACCGCCGGCATTGATACCGGTCGCATCCTTCGCTCCTGACGCGGCGGCAAAGGTCTCGTCGAACGAGTTGATCACCAGCGAAGCACAGCCTTTGAGCTGCGCGTTCTGCATCAGTCGTTTGGGGCTCGATCCGGTGGTCGACGTCATGTACTCGACCGTCGTTCCGTTCCCTTGCACGTTGGCTTTGTCGTTAAAGTTGCACGCGACCAAATCACCTTGCTTGAGAACGCCCTTTCCGAACGGCTTACTCCTCACGTAGACTAGGCCGTACGGGTTTTGATCGCCGTTGGTCGGATCGACCGTCGAGCCGATGACTGCTTGCGTCTTGAGCGCGTTGAGGACCGACGTGTGATCCACGTCGGGCCGAACCTGACCGGCCGATGCGGCGTCGCCGGCCGGTTGGGTGAGGTTAGAACCGGCAGAAGTCGAAGGTACCGATTGATTGGTTCCTGCCGCATTGCAAGCGGCGGCAAATAAAACCAATGCCGCCGCGAATATCAATTGGATGCGCATGCCGCGATGTTTCGGATGTGCGTTCTCTGCCCCTTCAATAAAAGAAATGCGCCGGGAAAGGCGACATTTATCAATCAAAATCGTTATCAATAGTTAACGTTCGACGCTATTTCCTAGAAATGCGCCGGCGTTCGAAGCGAACGCCGGCGCACCGGTGTGGGCACCTCTTTTTATGCCGTCCTAGTTTTCCAGCACTTGAACGTTGGCGGCATTGTCGTCGTTGAAGTAGATTTTGGTGTCCGAACTCGACGTTCCGGTAGCGACGATGCCGAAGATCGCGCCGGCTGGTCCGGTATCGACGTTGATCGTGTCGAGCACTTGACCGTCGGGCGACAACTCGATCAACAGATTGGTTCCGTTGGGGTCGAGCGTGTTGCCGACGACCAGATTTCCGTTCGGCAATAACGCCGTACTAATCGGGCCGTTCAACGGAGAGCCCGCGAGAACGATGCGCGCGTCGGCGGCATTGGGCCCCGTAAACACCATACCGTTTTGGGTGGCCCGTATGCCGCCCTTCGGAACGCTCGAGACGTTCTTGATCGCCACGATGGTGTTGTTTTTTCCATCGGCGAAATACAGCGTGTCGATGCTTGCATCGTACGCCAGGCCCGAGGGTGCCAGCGCGGTGCCGGGTACTCCGCGATTCACCGGGAAACCCTTGGCGATAACGTCGAACGTGAACTTCGATCCGAGGTTGATCCGTACCACGCTGCCGGTTCGCGCGTTGGTTTCGTAGAATGCCGGCGACCCGCTGGCGGGTTGCGCGAAGACTTGCCCCCAAGGCTGGCTAAACGGCTTTCCCTGAATGTTGAAGAGCAACTTGCCGGTCGAGCTAATGAGCGGATTGGAGTTAGCGGTCATCGCGGCCGCCCAAATCGTATCGTCGGGACTGAGCGCAAGCGCGTCGCAGCCGAGCGTCGCTGCATTTTGCGTTATGTGAATCGGCGTGGAGCCGGGTACGGGGTGCAGGGCGATGATCGATTTGCCGCTGCCTTGCTGATTGTATTTCGAGTTGAAGTTGCACACGACCAAGTCGCCGGCGGTGAACTTTCCGTTCGTCGACGGTGCGACGGTCAGGCCGTAGGGATTCTGCGACCCGTTAACGGGATCGATCGTAGAACCGATGACCACCTGGCTGGTCAAATGCTTGAGTACCGACTCGTGCGAGATCGCTCGGCCGATGCTACGGGACTGCGGGAGCACGGACTGCCCACCGGCCGGCGCTATGCCGCCGCCGTGGGCGCTGCAGCCGGTTGCGACCAACATAGCGGTTGCCAAGCCTGCAACGACGCGCGCGGACGCCCCTAAACCTGAATTCAACATAAGAGAACCTCAACAATTTTCGGAGATGAGCAAGGTGACAACACGCTACGTCCGCCGGATGAAGAAACTCTGAATGACGAAACTCTGAAAATGCGGCCGCCACACCGGGGAAATCCGGCCGCGCGACGATGGCCCGATGCAAGCCGATGCCGCTGCCGTCGCAGGGCAACTTTTCGAAAGCGACCGGACGAGGCCGGTCGAGCGAACGGTGCTCGAAACGCTGGTGCGGTTCGGTCGCGGCGCATTGGCGTACGCGCACGCCGCGCGCGTGCGAGTGATCCTCCTACGCGACGCCGAGGCGTATCGTGAAGCCTCGCCCGCCCTGGCTCGCCTCGGCATCGACGTTGACGCCTGGCCCGCGCCTCCCGCCGGACTCTTCGTCGTGGAAGAGCGCGCGCTGTATTTGCGGTCGCGCAGCGCGATGACCGTCGCACACGAATTTGGACACGCCTTGGATTGCGCGCTGGGTGGCGGCGTCTATCGCTCGGGAATCGATCCCCGCATTCGCGCGCATTTCGCCGGCGCTCGCACGTTCGTCACTCCATACGCGGCGACCGGGATCGACGAATACTTCGCTGAATCGCTGCGCGCCTACGTCGGCGTTAACGATCCCTCGTCGCCGTGGCCGCGCGCAACGCGCGAACGCTTACGCCGGATCGATCCGAAGATGTTCGAGTACGTTCACGCGCTTTTCGAACGCGAATTTCGCCTTAGTGAATTGCGAGCCGGATAACGCCGGCTTGAACCTTGGCGCCCGCCGCGGGCACCGTTCCGTGATACGCGGCGTAGGCGGAGCCTCGCGGCGGTTCGACCACGATGTTTTCGACCCGTAGGCACCGGTCGTGGCAAAAGCCGTGGAAGCGATGTCGCTCGACTCGTGGTTTGGCGCCACCATGACGATTGCGCCCGGAACCGGCCTCCCCGTC
This sequence comes from Candidatus Tumulicola scandinaviensis, assembly GCA_003140835.1. Taxonomy (GTDB): domain Bacteria; phylum Vulcanimicrobiota; class Vulcanimicrobiia; order Vulcanimicrobiales; family Vulcanimicrobiaceae; genus Tumulicola; species Tumulicola scandinaviensis. Next base: position 28,826 of record PLLA01000124.1, read on the forward strand.
GATGCATCACGACCGATCCGGAAACGACACCCTGTTCTGAAGCAACGCCGGCCGCATTCGCCGGTGCCGGAGCATTCCACATCGCCAGAAGCGCGCGATCCGCTTCCGGCGATTTGGGATAGGTTTTCGTTAGCACCGCGAGCACCGCGGTCGCACGCTCGCTCTTCGCCGCGCCGGCTCGCGCGTAGCACTGTACCGTGCGCGACAGCACGCCGGCGACCCACGAATCGCGAGGATATTTCTGCTGCCAATCCAGCACGGCTTCTTCGAAATAGTCGATGTCGGCGATCCCGCCGGCAGCGCGGGCGTCGGCGTCGCTCTTCGACTCGACGGCCGTTAGCCGGTTTCGGATTTCAAGCACGCTTTCACTCGACTGCCCAAAGTATTCGTCGACGGGCGCGAGACGCGGCGAGGCGGTTTGTGCGAGCGCGAGAACCGGCGCACCGGCGATGACGAATAGCGCCGTCAATACGAACACTGAACGCATCTGAATACCTCCACAACCCCAAGAGGCAACGGCGTTGCCTTCGCACTTCTAGGGTGGGGCCGCTAAGTTTCCCTCTTAGGGCAGGCCAAGCGCCCTCTTGGTCTCTTTAATAGCCCTGGTGACGGCCTGGAAAGCTAACGTTGTGGCGCAACCGCCCGGACGTCGCCGAGCGTAACTGGCGGCGCATCGTTGTGCCACGCGAACCGGATGTAGGTTACGACCGCGGCGATGTCGCGGTCGGAGAGCCGGCCTTGCCACGGCGGCATGACCCTGCCGAGCGCGGCCCGGTTCCGACCCGGTTTCCCTCGCAATCCGTATTTGACGGCGGCGATCACCGCGCGCGGGTTTCCCGTAACGGCCGGATTGGCGACGAGTGCCGGAAAAGCGCCCGGCACCCCCCGGCCGTCGAGCTGGTGGCAACTCGAGCAGTTCGTAATGTAGACGCGCGCTCCATCGCTCGACGATGCGGGGTCGCGGAGTTCGGCCGCCGAGGTGGCGCGTTGGTTCGGCGCGTTTCCCGAGCACGCGGTCAGAACGCAAGCCAGACCGATCGCGGCGATGCGCGCGCGGCTCACGGCGCGCGTAATTCTTTGGACGTGCGTTGTGCCGGTAGCGGACGCGCGCTCATTGCCCAGGCGAGCGCGACCAGGAGGAAGTTCGCGACCAGCGAGCTGCCGCCGTACGAAATGAACGGCAGCGTGATGCCGGTAAGCGGAAAGACGCCAACCACACCACCGACGATAACGAACACCTGCACGCCCAGCGTCGTTGCCAGTCCCACGGCCAGCAGCTTCGTGTATAGGTCCGGTTGCTCGAGCCCGACCGCCAGAATGCGGCGTACGAGCCCGATGAAAATCATCAGGACGATCAGTGCGCCGACGAGGCCGAATTCCTCGGAAAAGGCGGCATAGACGTAGTCGGTGGCCACGTCTGGAATGAAGTTTGGATGGCCGAGCCGGTATCCGGTGCCGAACAGACCGCCGGCGGCTAGCGCATAGTACGCTTGCGAGGATTGATATCCGGCGCCCAACGGATCGGCGAACGGATTCCGCCAGACGGCAATACGAGTGTGCACGTACGGAAAGTGACGCGACGCCCAATAGGCGCCGGCCGCAAAAACTGCGGCGCCGAGCGCGACGATATCGATGCGGCGCGTTGCGACGAACAGCAAGGTGGCGAAGGTAGCCAACAGCAACGTTGCCATTCCGAGGTCGTGTTGGACGATGAGGATTGCCATCGACGCCCCCCAACCGATGAACAGCGGCCCGAGGTATTTCAAGTTCGCCTGGAGCGACCATGGCCGGGCATTGGCAATCACGTCGGCCATTTCGGCCAAGTACGCCGCCAGAAAGAGCACGATGAATAGCTTGATCAGTTCGATCGGCTCGTATTGCACGCTGCCGACTCGAATCCACAGGCGCGCGCCGTTGACTTCTTCACCGAACGCCAACAGCAACCCGAACAAAACGAGCGATGCGATGACCCACAGGTACTTGTAGGCCGCGAAGCGCCGAAAATGCGTGAATGCCGGACCGGCCGCGATCGCCAGCACCAGCGAAAGAATCAGCCATCCTTGTTGTCTCTGTGCGAGCGCCGGCGACAAGCGCGCCACCACCGCCAGTCCGAGCGCTGCAAGCACGATCGCGAGCGCCGGCAGAGCGTCGTCGCGCACGGTGCCGGCCGGTTGCAGGCCGACCCACGCCAGCGCTAAGACCGCCAGCAGCAGCATCAGCCACCATGGGCCGACGGCACCGGGGGGTGCGAACGAAAGAATGAGCGCGCCGATCGCCAGCGCCCCCGCCATCGGTGCAAATCGCCGAGCACCCGCGAGAATCAGCGGGCCAATACCATCGCGAGGACGAGCAAAGTGGCGATTGCGGCCCGCACCAGCACCGGCAGCAACGCAAGACGCGACCTCCGCCGTTCGCCCGTGACTGCGCCCTCATCGGCCGCATCGTCGCGTTCGAACCGGGCGACCAAGACGTGTTCCGAGGGGCCGGCCGCCTCCACGTGGGCGATGAGCGCGCGGCGGTCGATGTCGCCGGGCACCCGCCGTCCTAGCAAGACGACCACGTCGCCCGCATCCAAGCTCACGCTCGAGACCGCAACGTCGAGGGTGGCGCTGGTACCGAGGACTCGGGAGAGCAGCGGCAACGCCGCGTCGTCGAACGTGTCGTCGCCCGAAAGGGGGGTCACGTCACCCTGATGGGCGAGATAGGCGGCGGTGCCGCCGCAATGCATGACGTAGGCGTGCCCGCGAACGATCAGCACGGCCGTGAGCGAGCACGCCGCGGTGACGTAGTCGTCGTGGCCGGCGGTGCGGCCGTAAATCTCGCCGTTAACGCGTGCGAGGGCCGCCAGAACTGCGGTGGCTGCGGCCGGTGGCCGGTCGACGGCCCGGCGGAATCGCTCGCGGCGCAGACGGCGCTCGCATTCGGCGCGGAGTTGGGAGAGAAGCGCGCGTTCCGTCGGGACGCCGTCGACCGAGCCGAATCCGCGCGTCACTGCGAGCAGCCACGTGCGCGGTCCCAGCTGCATGGTCAGGCACGAGGCCCGATCGCCCCGAATCGCTACGTCCACGATCCGCGCCTTACGTCCATGCCGGGCGTTACGTCCATGGCCGAATGGATTTCACAAACATTCGCGTCGTTCCGGCATCGACCGTGTCCCCTTCGCGAATTTCGATCGCTTCGGTCACGCGGCGGCCGTTGAGGAACGTGCCGTTGCTGCTGTGCAGGTCGTCGACGTAGACGATGCCGTTTTGGCTTTCGAAACGCGCGTGCCGCCGGCTTATCTGCGGATCGCGCAGCACCAGGTCTAATTCGCGCCCGCGGCCGGCCTCGAATGGCGGGCGTCCTTCGTACGACCGGGTTTGCTGGAACTCGACGACGTCCAACGTCACCCGCATCGGTTGCATGCGTCCGATTTCCGCCGCCGCACGGACCCGCGGCCGGGCCGCCACGACGGCCACCGCCAGCAGCGCCGCCGTGATTTCAAGCGTACCGATGCGCATGTGTGCGTCGAACGTCACGTCTGCGCTACTCTCGGCCGACTTCGAACTGCATACGCGTGTTTCCGAACCTCAGCTCGTCCCCATCGTGGAGCGTTTTCGTTTCGACCCGTTCGCCGTTCACGAAGGTTCCATTCGTCGAACCGAGGTCGCGAACGGTTGGTTCGGCGCCGATGGTTTCGACGATGGCGTGCGCGCGCGAAACGCTTGGATCCGCCAGCAGGACGTCGCACTCGTCGGACCTCCCAATCCGCGCGGCACCCTCTAACGAGTATACCCCAAACGAGGACACGCCCTTAATCATCCGCAGTGCAAATCGTCTCGGGACGCCGGCGGCGATATCGATCGCACCGGCGGGAACGTCTTGCCGGGCACTCATCTTCACGCTCGCGCTGCCCTCCGAAAACGTGATGCCGACACGCGCCGCAAGATCCTCGAGCAGTCCCGCCCATTCTCGTTCGAGGTAGACCTGGTGGGGGCTGAGCCGTTCGAAATCCTCGGGGTTCACGTAGGCGACGTACCAGCCAGGAGCCAGCAGCTGGCCCTCTTCCCCGCGAGTGCGTGCCTCCATCGTGGCCACCAGCTTGCGGGCAATTTGTGCCGGCTCGAGGTCGCTGGGGAAGCTCTTAGCAAAGCTGCGTTCGATGAACGCCGCACACGCGCGTTCGATCTTTTCGAAAATACTCACCGGCGTTCCAAGCGCGCGATGTAGAAGCCGTCGCGCCCGGCAATCCCCGGCGGAACGAGAACGTCACTCATAGCGGTCGCGAACGCTGCATACGCCCTCGGCATCGGGCCGCGTTCGAATTCCCCCCGAGACAAGAACCATTGCATCACTTCCGTCGTCTCGCGTGGATCGCTCGAGCAGACGGCATACACGAGCGTGCCGCCGGCGCGAACGCGGTGCGCCGCTCGTTCCAACAGGGCGCGCTGCGTCAACGCCAAGCGTTCGCCGTCGGTGCCTTGCTTCTTCCAACGCGCCTCGGGGTGACGGCCCACCACGCCGACCCCACAGCAGGGCGCGTCGATCAAAACGCGATCGAACTGCGATTCCGATGCGGCGTCGCCGGTAGCGTCGCCGACGACGACCTCGCCGGCAATACCACACGTTTCCAATCGCCGCCGTAAGATGGCGGCCTTGCGTGCATCCAGTTCGATACATGCCAGTAACCCGTCACCCGCCAGCCGCGCACCGATCTGCAGCGCCTTGTTTCCACGCCCGCTGCAAACGTCGAGAATCGCCTCTCCCGGTTGCGGGTCGAGCGCGCCGGCCACCATCGCCGAGCTTTCTGACTGCGTCCACCACGCGCCCCGCGCGTCGGCCTCGAGCGCGTGCAACTTTCCCCCGCCGGCGTCGAGCAGCAGCGACTCGGCAACCAGGTCCGACGGCGATGTCGCCACGCCGGCGTCGCCGAGGCGCACGGCTGTCTCATCGCGCGTTTCTCGCAGCAGGTTGACGGTCACCGCAATGCGAGGCGGATCGTTCACCGCCGCGCACACCGCTTCGGCACGCTCGTCGAAGACCTCGACCCACTGATGCGCGAGCCACGTCGGCAACGAATAGCGCGTGCCGAGATACTCGTCGTACGATTCGAAGTCCTCGCGTTGCGGCCGCGCCGGCCGATCGCGCAGAAACGATCGCAGAACGGCATTCACGAGATTGGCCACCCCGCGATGACCGAAACGCTTGGCCAAATTGACGAACTCAAAAACCGTCGCATGCGCGTCGGCCTCGGTGAACGCCAGTTCGTAAACGGCCAGCCGCAAGATTTCTCGAATCGTAACGGGGATGGTTTGAGCGCGATCGCCGAGGAATGGCGCGAGATACCAATCGAGCGTGCGACGCATTTTGATCGATCCATACGCCAACTCGGTCGCAAACGCACGATCGCGCGGATCGGCGTGCGCTTGGCGCACGCGATAGTCGAGCGCATCCTGCGCTCCCCGCTCGGTTGCGTTCGAGCCTGGCGGCGCGAAAACGTCGCGCACGACGGCCAGAGCAATGTGGCGTGCGCTCATGGCGTACGGTTCCGGCGCCACCGCGCGTACTCGTCACCGCTCATTTTGCCGCGATTGGGTGCGACCAGCTCGTCGATCGCCAGATTTCCGTCGGCGGCGACGTGCGCGCGCAACACTTTCACCGTCTCGCCGTCGATCGCGCCGCGGGCGGCCGGCTGTGGCGAAAAGGCGCGCACGTGATCGACGATACGCTGCGGCTGCCACGACCAGTCGATCGCCAGATCGTCCTTGAGGATTGGCGTCGTAAAGCTCGGATCGCCGTGCTGTGGGCGACTGGTGAGTTTTCCCTCGGTCGCCAAATCGAGCGCCCGCCCGAGCAGCTCGGCGCCGATGACGGCCAGCCGGTCGTGCAGCTCGCCGTACGTTTCGCCGGGTGCGACGTCGACGGTTTCTTGTTGCGCGATCTCGCCCGTGTCCATTCCCGCGTCCATCAGCATAACGCTGACCCCGGTCCTCCGTTCGCCGTTGCGGAGTGCCGATTGAATCGGCGTCGCGCCGCGATACTTCGGCAGCAGCGACGGATGCACGTTGAGCGATCCTAGACGCGGTACGTCGAGCAGCGATTGCGGCAGAATTCTTCCGTACGACGCGAGCGCAAAGAGATCGAACGTTTCTTCGCCGATTTCGGCGGTAAACGGCCGCAGGCGTTGGGGCTCGTATATCCGCACGCCCAAGGCCAGCGCTGCCGCTTTCACGGGCGACTGCGTAAGCTTGAGGCCGCGGCCCGCCGGCCGGTCGGGTTGCGTGACGACGCCCGCGAGCTGGGTCCGCTCGGCGGTGACGTGCAGGCTCGGCACCGCAAAAGCGCTGGTTCCGAAGAAAAGCGTGCGCAACCGCGCGTGCTTAATGAGCTTCCGCCGTGACGCCCTCAGGTGCGCCGCCTTCCGCGGACTCCAATTCCTCCTCCGTCACGGCCGGACGGACGTCGCGCGCCTTATCGACGTACAGCTCGCCGTCGAGGTGGCCGATTTCGTGCTGAAGGCACTGGGCGAACAGTCCCTCACCTTCCAACCGAATCTTGTCGCCGTTGCGATCGAGGCCGCTGACGGCGAAGCGCTTGAAGCGCACGATGTCGCCGACCATTCCGGGAACCGACAAGCATCCTTCTGACAGCTCGACTTCTTCTTCGGAGAACTCGACCTTCGGGTTGATCACAACCTCCGGCGGATGCTTGTCGTCGCGCACGTCGATCACGAAGAAGCGTTTCGAGACGTTCACTTGCGGCGCGGCCAAGCCGACGCCAGGCGCCGCATACATCGTTTCGAACATGTCGTCGATGAGCTGCTGGAAAAGCGGCTCGCGAATCTCTCGAGGATCGACTTTTTTCGCAACCTTCCGCAGCGTCGGATGGCCGTCGGTGATAATCTCGCGGACGTAGGGCATGGCCCGCAATATTCCATGCAGCCGCCTCGTGTCATCCTGAGCGGAGCCCCTTGTCATCCTGAGCGGAGCGACCGTTAGCGAGCGCCGCCGAAGGACCGCACGCTGAAGGGTGCACGCATCGCGCGGTGTTTCATTCGCACGGCGCGCCGGCCTGAGGGGCTCTGGACGCGGAGCGGAGGCCGGATGCCGAGAGCAACGCGCCAGGCAGCAGCGTTTTCGGACGGACCCGAAAACGCGAACGTCCCGAAGGTGGCGCGCTGTGTGAATGACGCACCCACGCGACACGCTCTACAGCAGGCCGTCCTTCGACTGCCGCTCCTTCGACTGCTCCGCTACGCGCCTCCGCTCAGGATGACAAGCGCCTCCGCTCAGGATGACACGCGGCGTGAATAAAGCACCGCGCGATGCGATGCTCTATATCAACTACTGGCTGGTCGTAAACGAACTGACGACGATGTTGGGCGTGCAACCGGTTCCGCCGTCGTTCCAATAGAGGTTCACCGATTGCAGCGGGCCGATCGGGCTTGACACGATGTTTGCAACGTAGACGGTAGACCCGGGCGACGGGCTGTTGTGCGGACTCGGAATCGTTCCCGTGTAGGTGGCGAACTGGCTCGTAAACTGCTGATTGCCGTTGCTCTGGACGGCAAAGAAGTTGTACGAGTTCCCGACTGCGAGGGCCGGGTTCGCGGCCACGTAGATCGAGTTTGCTTGGGCCGGGGGGACTTTCCCGGCACCGTTCCGCGGGTACAGGATCTGAAAGCCGTTGGGCGGCGAGCCGCAGTTCGTACCGAAGCCGTTGTTGTTATTGTTGTTGCTGTTGCTGCAACCGGCTACGAGCGCGGCTGCAAGCGCGGTACCGAAGAGAAAGGCGATTGACTTCTTCATGCTGGAAAATCCTATCGGAGCGGCGCTGGGACCTTCCCAGCAGATGGGAGTGGGATTAGAGGATATACCCTGAAAGGTCCGCGTTCTCAACAATTCCCTGCAGCCGGTCCCGGACGTACGGGGCATCGATGACGCAGGTTCCCGCTTCTTCAGGTGCCGCGAAGCTCACGTCCTCTAAGAGCCGCTCCAGAACCGTGTGAAGCCGGCGTGCGCCGATGTTCTCGCTGGTTTCGTTGACGCGCATCGCAAACGTCGCGATCTGATCGATCGCATCCGGCCGAAAATCGAGGATGACGTTCTCGGTTGCCAACAGCGCCTTGTACTGCTCGACGAGCGCGTTTTTCGGCTGGGTAAGGATCGTCTTGAAGTCCTCTGCGGTGAGCGAGTCGAGCTCGACGCGAATCGGGAAACGCCCTTGCAGCTCGGGGATGAGATCGGACGGTTTACTGATGTGAAAGGCGCCGGCAGCGATGAACAGGACGTGGTCGGTTTTCACCGTTCCGTATTTCGTATTCACCGTAGAGCCTTCCACGATCGGCAAAATGTCGCGTTGCACGCCCTCGCGTGAGACGTCCGGACCGCCGCGCGCGCCCTGACCGGCGACCTTGTCGATCTCGTCGATGAAAATAATGCCGTCTTCGGCGGCACGCCGGAGTGCCTCGCGCTTGACGGCGTCCATATCGATAAGCTTTTGGGCCTCTTCTTGTTCGAAGATGCGCCGGGCCTCGGCGACCGTGACCCGTTTCTTGCTGCGGCGCTTGGGCAGGATGCCGCCGAGCATCTCGCCGATATCCGCGCCTCCGCTTTGGTCCATTCCGCCGATGATGCCGATCGGGATGCTCGCCGACTCCTCGACTTCGATTTCGATCAGCCGCACGTCGTAGAAACCTCGTTCGATTTCCGATCGCGTCTGCTCGCGAACGCGTTGCGCTTCCGGCGGCGGGTTTCCCGGCGGCGGGGGGGGCGGAGATTGTTGCTGCTGCTGCTGAGGATTGAAGTTACTGCCGAAAATCGACCCGAGCGTCGCCGTGAACGCATTTCCTTGCGAATGCGACGAAGCCGGACGCGTCTCGGGATGAAGCGCATCGATGAGGCGTTCGACGGCTTGCTGGCGTGCGAGTTCCCGAACCTCCTCGCGACGCTCGTCGGTGACGGTCCGTACCGACGCCTCAACCAAATCGCGCACCATCGATTCCACATCGCGGCCTACGTAACCGACTTCCGTGTATTTCGTGGCCTCGACTTTTACGAATGGTGCGCCGACCAATCCGGCGAGCCTGCGCGCAATCTCGGTTTTACCGACTCCCGTGGGGCCGATCATCAAGATGTTTTTTGGCGTGATCTCGTCGCGCAAGTCTTCGGGCGCTCGCGCCCGCCGGTAGCGATTGCGCAAAGCGATGGCAACCGATCGCTTTGCTTTGGCTTGCCCAACGATGTACTTGTCCAGCTCGGCCACGATTTGCCGCGGCGTCAGCGTGCTGGGATCCAGCGTCGTCGCCGGAAGAGAGGTCGCGGTCACGGAAGCGTCTCCACGACGATGTCGTCGTTGGTGTAGATGCAGATTTCTCCGGCAATTTCCAGCGCCTTGCGCGCGATGTCCTCGGCGCCGAGCGACGAGTTTCGTAACAACGCCGCCGCCGCTGCTTGGGCGTACGGGCCGCCGCTACCGATTGCGGCGACGCCTTCGTCGGGCTCGATCACGTCGCCCGTGCCGGACAGAATGAATAGATGCTCGACGTTGCCGACGATCAATAACGCCTCCAGGCGGCGCAGCGCGCGATCTTGACGCCAGTCCTTGGCCAGCTCGACGGCCGCGCGAGTCAGATCTTTATACTCGCCGAATTTGCTTTCGAATTTCTCGAGCAAGGTGATCCCGTCGGCGGCCGAGCCGGCGAAGCCGGCCAGCACCTTGCCGCTGGCGATTTTGCGAACCTTGCGCGCGCCGTGCTTGACGATCGTCTTGTCGAGCGTCACTTGGCCATCGCCGGCAATGGCGAGCTTGCCGTCGCGCCGGACCGCAAGAATCGTCGTGGATCGAATCTTCATCATGGAACCTTACCCGAACCGTCGAGACGGGGTTTCACGAGCCAACCAGCGCGCCCCGGTCGCTCTCGAGCCTGCCGGCGAAAAGGTCGATGGCAGCCAGCGCGCGTTCCGCCAGCGCACCACGACGCAGCTTTTTGTCGCGAATGGCGCTCGCGAGCGGCGGAAACGGCGCCCAGGTGACGTTCGCCGGTTGAAAGTCGGGGGTCGAGCGGTTCTGGAGGTGCGCCACTACCGCGCCGAACGCGCTCTCCCGCGGAAACTCCGCAGCGGCCAGACCCAGCATCGCGCGCGCTGCGTGAATACCCGCCATCGCACCGCAAGCGGCCGCTTCCACGTAGCCTTCGGCACCGGTGATCTGCCCGGCAAAGTACAGGTGCGATGTCCCGCGCAACATCAAGCGTGCGTCCAGCACCCGCGGCGAATCGATGAACGTGTTGCGATGGATCACGCCCAAACGCAGCCACTCGGCCCGCTCCAGGCCCGGCAATTTCCCAAACGCAGCTCGCTGCGACGGCCACGACAAGCGCGTTTGGAATCCGACCAAGTTGAAGGCCGACCCTTGGATGTTTTCCTTACGTAGTTGCACTACCGCGTATGGCGTTTTACCGGTGCGTGGATCGCGCAGTCCTACCGGTTTGAGCGGCCCGAACCGCAAGGTGTCCTCACCGCGGTCGGCCATCTCCTCGATCGGCAAACAGCCTTCGAAATATCGAGTGTCGTCCGGGCCGCCTTCGAAATCTTTTGGGCGGTGACGCTCGAGGGTTCGCAAGTCCGCAACGAGTTGCATATACTGGTCGCGATCCAGGGGGATGTTGAGGTAGTCGTCGCCGTCGCCTTTTTCGTAGCGCGACTTTCGATACATCGGCGTTTCGTCGATCGAATCGGCGGCGACGATCGGAGAGGCCGCATCGAAATAGTGCAGCCGCGTTCGGGCCACACCCTCGGGCGGCAGGCCGCGCAGCAGCCCATCGATGTCGGCCAAGAGTTCGTCGCTCGGAAGCGGACCGCACGCAACGACGGCCGGCCGGTCGCGTGGAATGGCGCGCATTTCCTCGCGGTGAAGCGCGATACGCGGGCTGCTCTGCAGACGCGATTCGACCGCTTTCGAAAAAAGCTCGCGATCGACCGCCAGGGCGCCGCCAGCTGGGACGGCGGTCGAGCGCGCGCAGTACACGACGATCGAATCGAGACGCGCGAGTTCTTCTTTGAGCAGCCCCACCGCATTCTCGAGCGATGCTCCGCGCAATGAATTGCTGCAGACGAGCTCGGCTAATCCGGCGGTCTTGTGCGCCGGCCCGCTCCGGTATGGGCGCATTTCGTACAGGTCGACCTCAACCCCGGTGCGCGCGGCCTGCCAGGCCGCTTCGCAACCCGCAAGGCCGCCGCCGATCACCGTCAGCCGCGGCACGCGGCTCGCATTAGGTTGAAGCCAGTTCGGGTTCGTTGGCGGTTTCTTCGCCCGATTCGCCGGCGTTCAGCGCGGCCGCTAAGGCCGAAACGTCGTGCTCTCGGTCGGCCGCGCATTCGAACCGAACCTCTCCGCCCCGGCGCGTCTTCGCGACGGCATACGAGCCACAAATCGGNNCGCACGCCGGATAGTTCGCGCACCCGTAAAACGTGCGGCCCTTCTTCGAACGCCGCTCGACAATGGCGCCGCCGTCCTTGGGGCACTTCGCTCCGGTGTCCTTGATGATCGGTTTGGTGGTCTTGCATTCGGGATATCCCGAGCACGAGATAAATCTTCCGAAGCGTCCGGTCTTGATGACCATCGGCCGCCCGCAGTTCGGACACACTTCGTCGGTCGGCTCGTCGCGCAACTCGACCCGCGGGAGTTTCTTTTCGGCGGCATCGAGATCGCTGGCGAACGGCCCGTAGAAGCTCCGCAGTAGTGCCACCCAGTCCTCGTTGCCGACGGCAACTCTGTCGAGATCGCCTTCCATGCTTGCGGTGAAATCGAGATTGACGATCTTTGGAAAATGCTCGACGAGTAAATCGTTGACCGCCGTTCCGATTTCGGTCGGCATGAAGCGCCGTTCTTGCTGAACGACGTATCCGCGCGCCTGAATCGTTTCGACGATGGTCGAGTAGGTCGACGGCCGGCCGACGCCGTTGTCTTCGAGGGCCTTTACCAAACTCGCCTCGGTAAACCGCGGGGGCGGCTCGGTGAAGTGCTGCTTCGGGTCGAGTTGCCGGCAGTCGAGAGGGTCGCCGGACTCCAGCTCCGGCAACCGTACGCGGGATTTTCCAACCTTTGACGTTGCCGCTGCGCTGCCGTTTTGGCTCGCATTCGCCGGCGACGCGCCCGCGTCGTCGTCCTTGCCCTCTTCGTAGACGCGGGTAAAGCCCGCAAATCGCATGACCGTTCCGGTTGCGCGAAACGTGTAAGCGTTCGCCTCCACGTCGACGGTCGTTTGGTCGAGGATGGTTGCCGACATCTGAGATGCGACGAATCGCTCCCAGATCATCGTGTAGACGCGCAATTCGTCGCGTTTGAGCCGCCCGGCTACCTTTTGAGGCGTGTTGAAGACGGAGGTCGGCCGGATGGCTTCGTGCGCGTCCTGGGCGCCTTCCCGTACCTTGTGCTGGCGCCCGCCGTGGAAGGCCTCGCCATAGGTCGAGACGATGAACTCCCGCGCGGCCTCCCGCGCCTGATCGCTAATCCGCGTCGAATCCGTACGCATGTAGGTGATGAGTCCGACGGTGCCTTCACTGCCGCCGAGATCGACGCCCTCGTACAGAGCCTGGGCCACCTGCATCGCGCGCCGGACCCGCATCTTGAGTTTCCGCGAAGCTTCTTGTTGGAGCGTCGACGTCGTAAAGGGTGCAGGAGCGTTGCGTTTGACCTCGCGCTTCTTGATCGACGCGACGCGATATGCCGCACCTTCGAGGCCACGCAGCGCCTCGTCGGCCTGCGCTTTGGTCGCGATCTCGAGTTTTTCGCCTCGATGGGCAATGAGCTCGGCCGGAAACGGCAAGTCGGGCGCGCGATCCGTCGCGAGCAGCGCCGTAACGCTCCAATATTCGCGCGGAACGAATGCCTCAATCGCGCGTTCGCGATCGACGATCAGCTTCACGGCTACCGACTGTACTCGACCGGCCGAGAGTCCTCCGCGCACTTTTGCCCATAGCAACGGCGAAATCTTATACCCGACCAGGCGGTCCAGAATGCGGCGAGCCTGCTGTGCGTTGACCCGATCCATGTCGATCTCGTGCGGGTTCCGTAACGCTGCGAGCGCCGCGTCTTTGGTAATTTCGTGAAGTTCGATTCGCTTGGGTTTGGGGAGTTTTAGGAGTTCGGCGAGATGCCAGGCAATCGCTTCGCCTTCGCGATCGGGGTCGGTCGCTAAGTAGACCTCACTCGCGCTCTTTACCGCCGACTTGAGATCTTTGATCACGTCGCCCTTACCTTTTATCGTAAGGTATTTGGGGGCAAAATCGTGCTCGACGTCGACGCCCAGCGTACTCTTGGGCAGATCGCGTACGTGCCCCACCGAAGCCCTCACGGCGTATCGAGCCGGTAGGAATTTCTTGATCGTCCGAGCCTTGGTCGGCGATTCGACGATGATGAGGGGCTTTTTCACGGGCCTTAGTATACTCCGCCGGTCAAGATGGGGGCAACGAGCCGGGCGCAATAGCGCCGTTCGGCGGCGCGAACGCGCCGGGGCATTGGGGTGACTCGCACGTGCGCGGCGCGCGCGCCTGCGTAAGCGCGCGATGCGCGCGCGTGCGTCGCGTGCGCGCGAATTTGCATCATTTGATGAAATCCACTATGATTGCGCTCAAAGCGCCAAAAGAGCGCTATCCGATTAATCGCTTGTCGTCCCCCGGGGGACGAGGAGGAATGAATGGACTCGGATACCATGAACGGCGGATCGATGCTTGAGGAGAAAGTCCGCAAAGCCGTACGGAAGCGGGTAGCTCGCAAAGCTGGTCGCAAAGCCGTTCGCAAAGCGGTCCGACGTAAAGTCGCCAAGAAGGTCGTCCGCAAGATCGTCCGCCGAAAAGTACGCAAAGCGGTTCGCAAAGCCGTCCGCAAGAAAGTCCGGCGTAAAGCGGTCCGCAAGGCCGTCCGCAAAAAGGTTCGGCGGAAAGCCGTCCGCAAGGCCGTCCGCAAAAAGGTTCGGCGGAAAGCCGTCCGCAAGGCGGTCCGCAAGAAAGTTCGGCGCAAAGGCGTCCGCAAGGCCGTCCGTAAAGCGGCCACCAACGGTCGGAAAAAAGCCGGTCGCCGTAAGAAAAAAGCGTAAGGCGGCAACCATCACTCAGAAAGAGCGGTCGCAAATCGGCGGCCGCTCTTTCGTTTTCTGATGCGAACACCCGGAACATCCGGTGCGTCGTGAGAACGAGAAAACGATGAAGGCCGGCGATGCTCGACCGGGGTTGCAACGGTTGCGGGTCTGATCGCCGGTCGCCCCCGGAGGGCCGAAGGTTACGACGCTACGACGACGGGGCCGCCGGCCAGATTTGGAGCCTGACCGCCGTGTTCCTCGACCCAATGACACGCGGCGGAGTGTCCGGGAGCGTATTCTTTAAACGGCGGCTCCTCGGTAACGCACCGGTCGAACGCGATCGGGCATCGCGTGTGGAAGCGGCAGCCCGACGGCGGATTCACCGGCGACGGAATGTCGCCCGTCAGCACGATCCGCTTGCGCCGCCTTTCGAGTTGCGGATCCGGAATCGGAATTGCCGAGAGCAGCGCCTGCGTGTAGGGATGCAACGGATTCATGTAGAGCGCGTCGCGGTCGGCCGTTTCGACGATTTTTCCGACGTACATCACGGCAACGCGCGTCGAAATATGCCGGACCACCGATAAGTCGTGCGCAATGAAAAGGTACGTCAGCCCGAACTGCTTTTGCAGATCCTCGAGCAGGTTGATGACTTGCGCTTGAATCGAGACGTCGAGCGCCGAAACCGGTTCGTCGCAAACGATGAACTTCGGGTCGACGGCCAGGGCTCGGGCAATCCCGACCCGCTGACGCTGACCGCCGGAAAACTCGTGCGGATAGCGGTTGGCGTGGTACGGTCGCAAGCCGACGCGCTTAAGAAGATCCTGAACGCGCTCGTCGACGGCCTTCCCGCGGGCTAAGCCGTGGATGCGTACCGGTTCGGCAATGATGTCGCCGACGGTCATTCGCGGGTTCAGCGACGCAAACGGGTCTTGGAAGATGATTTGCATGGAGCGCCGCAGCCGCCGCATGTCGCCACGCTTCATCCCGACGATCGGCTCGCCTTCGAAATCGATTTCTCCTTTGGTTTCGGGCAACAGGCGTAAGAGCAGACGCCCGATGGTCGTCTTTCCGGATCCCGACTCGCCGACGAGTCCGAGCGTCTCGCCCGGATAAATCGAAAAACTGACGCCGTCGACGGCTTTCACGTCGCCGATGTGGCGCGACATCAGCCCAGCATGGATCGGAAAATACTTGTAAAGATCCTTGACCGCGACCAGCGCGGCGCTCACCCGGTCACCATCGGCGCCGTCGCGACGTCGATCGGCCGCTGGTCCTTCACGCGCTCGTCGTAGAGGAAGCAGCGCGCGACGTGCCCGTCCCCAAAGTCGTAAAGCGGGACGGGCTCGTCGCACACCGGCATGCGGTACGCGCACCGCGGCGCAAACGCGCAGCCGGGCGGCAGCTTCAGCAGGTTCGGCGGCTGGCCCGGAATCGGCTCCAGGCGGCGATGCTCGCGGTCGTCGAGACGCGGGAGCGAGGCCAACAGACCCTGGGTGTACGGCATTCGCGGGTTCGAAAAAATCTGTTCGGCGGTTCCGTATTCGACCATGTTCCCGCCGTACATCACGAGTACGTTCTTGCAGACTTCCGCAACCACGCCGAGGTCGTGCGTGATGAGCACGATCGCCGCTCCGGTCTCCCGCTGGAGTTCGTTCATGAGCTCGAGGACTTGGGCCTGAATCGTGACGTCCAGCGCCGTCGTAGGCTCGTCGGCGATGAGCAGTTGAGGATTACAGGAAAGAGCCATGGCGATCATCACGCGTTGGCGCATTCCTCCCGAAAATTGGTGGGGATAGTCGCCAAGGCGGTTTTCGGGCGATGGAATTCGTACTTTGCGCAGCATCTCGATCGCGCGGTCGCGAGACTCCCGCTTGTCGAGTCCAAGATGGAGGCGCACCGCTTCGGCGATTTGCTCGCCGATGGTGAGCACCGGGTTGAGCGAAGTCATCGGATCCTGGAAGATCATGGCGATCTTATGGCCGCGGATCTTTCGCATGTCGGCCTCGCTCAGGTCCGGAAGATTCTCGCCCTCGAACGACATCCGGTCGGCGGTAACGGTTGAGTTCTTCGCCAGCAGGCGCATGATCGACAGCGCCGACACCGACTTGCCCGAACCGGACTCACCGACGATGCCGAGCGTCTCGCCCGGCTCCAGGGTATACGACAATCCGTTGACCGCCGTGACCGGACCATCTTCGGTGCGAAACGTCGTCCGGAGGTTTTTCACCTCGAGCAGCGCCACCGGTCAGCGAACCCCGGCCTAGATTCCGGTCAACGATAGAACGAAGGCCGAAACCACGAAGACGACGGCGACGGCGCCGGTAATCCGTTTCAATTGCTCTTCTGCACCGAGTCGCCCGCGGTAGGCCGATTCCACGCGCCCGCCGATCGAGCCGGTCAGGCCTTCCTGTTTGGTGGTTTGAATGGCCAGCAAAAAGACGAGTCCGACCGCGGCGACCATGAAGATTCCGGCGATGCCGTGCGTGAGCCACGGGAGATGTTGCGCCACCCAGGTTTGCACCAGCACCGGCGGCGGGGTCGGGGCGACGACCGACGGAACGACGTTCGTAAGCGGCGGACCGTGCGCCGGAAGCTTCGAGGTGACGACGTTGGCGGCAAGCAGCAATAGACTCAAGGCGGTTCGTATCCCATCGTTAGCACAATTTTAAGAAACCGGCTATCTCTACGACCGCCGGCCCGAACCGGCCTGCCGCGCAGGAGTCTCGCCGCCTGCGACGTGAGTAGCTCGCGTGGTCGAACCAGGGTCCGCCCTCGTCCCGCTCAAGAAACGCCGGGTATGGCGCGACCTCGCGCGCATCCTCTCGACGATCTTCAATCCGTTTCTGACCGCCCTCGCCCTGTTCGTCATCTTGGCCGATGTCAGCGCTACCGACACGGTCGATTTTTGGCGCCTCCTTTTTCTCTCGACGTTCTTCACGTCGATAGGGCCGATGGTGTACGTTTTCTGGCTGTACTCCACCGACCGCATCTCCGACCTGGACATGTCGGTGCGCCACGAACGCGAGGTCGTCTTCAGCTCTTTCGTCATTTTCTACCTGTTGGGTGCGGCGACGCTGTGGCTGGCGCACGCACCGCGCCTCATGGTCGCGGCGATGCTCGGATACTTTGCATCGACCCTGATCGTTGGGTACATCACGCGATACTGGAAAATCAGCACGCACGCGCTCGGAATCACCGCGCCCCTGGTCGCGCTGACGATGCTGTACGGCCGCCAACCGTTACCGTTTCTCGTGCTCGTCCCCATGGTTTGCTGGGCGCGCGTTTATCTCAAAGCGCACACGGTCGCGCAAGTCGTTGCCGGTGCCGGCCTGGCCACTGTCACGACGATCCTGTTCTTCTCCATCTTTCACGTCGGCCATCTGTGATCGACTCGACCTGCGGCAAATCCTCGCCCATGATGCGCACGATATTGGATTCGAATGCCGCCGGATCGCCTGACGTAACGTAACGAATCGTCCCGGATTCCTCGACCGGCTCGCGATTGCGGAGAAGCACGGCGGCGCGTTCGGCCTGCATCACCGCCGGATCGATGAGCGCGACTTCGCCGCCGAGCGCGTCCATGAAATGCTCGCCAAGCACCGGATAGTGCGTGCACCCATAGATCACCGCGTCCAAACCCTCCGGTAACTCACGACAAACGGCATCCACCGCCTTCCGCGCTTCGTCGTCGTGGATTCTCCCCGCTTCTACCAGCGGAACCAGTTTCGGGGCGGCCACTTCCCATACTTCGGCACCCGGAACCGCCGAGCGCAACGTGCGCCCGTACGACCCCGCCTCGACGGTCGCGGCGGTCGCGACCACGCCGAGGCGTTGGTGTCCGGCGCGCTGCACGGCGGTCGCCGCCGAGTCGATCAAATCGAGAACCGGCGCGCGCGTCGACGGCCATCCGTAGCGTTCGGCGATCGCGCACGACGTATTGCATGCCATCACGATCGCATCCACGCCGGCGGCGTCGAGCCACGCCAGATTCGCGCACAGCAGCGCGAACAAATCGTCGGGCGCCCGGTCTCCGTACGGAACGTGGGCCTGATCCGCAAAGAACACGATGTCGGCATCCGGCAGGCGTTCGCGAATCCGCTGGATCACCGTGAGACCGCCTAATCCCGAATCAAACAACCCGATCATCTAGAACTTGTCATCCTGAGCGATGCGCATTTCACTTTTG
>PLLA01000051.1 GCA_003140835.1 Candidatus Tumulicola scandinaviensis
CCGACTCGCCCATCTCGGGCAGCGTCACCCTCACCATCGTTTCCAATCTCGTGCTACTCCTTGACGTGTGCGCTGCGCTCCCTTCGGCGGGGCGGCGCGACGTAACATTCTAGGCTCCGGCCTTCGCGGAAGCCTACGACCAAACCCCGCGGCCGAGGCTATCCGAGGCGAGCGAGGTGCGCGATGGCGAGACTGCTCCACGCAATGGCGATCCACAGAATCGCACCCAGCGCGAGCGGGGCGGCGCCCGCCGTTCGCATCCGCCGCACGTCCGAGGAAAGGCCTACCCCGGCCAGCGCGACGACCATTGCGAAAATCGCGATCGCATGCAGCGGCGCTTGCCAGCTCCCCGGTATCCAGCCGAGCGACTCGATCGCCGCGGCCGCGAGGAACCACAGAATGAACCATGGGAAAAGGTTGCGCCACTCGATTGCCCGATCGCCGGCGCGTTGGGATGCCAAGCGCTTCCAGGCGTAAAACAGGACGATCGGTACGATCAACAGCGTTCGCGTCAGTTTCACGACGACGCTCGCGTTGCCGGCATCGCGACCGTACGCGAATGCGGCGGCGACCACCGACGACGTATCGTTAATGGCGGTGCCGGCCCACAGCCCAAAGGCCGGCTGCGACAGGGCGAGCGCGTGACCGAGCGGCGGAAATACCAGCACGGCAACCACGTTAAAACAGAAAACCGTGCCGAGTGCGTAGGCGACGTCGGAGGAATCCACCTCGATCACGCTCGACAACGCGGCGATTGCCGAACCACCGCAAATCGCGGTTCCGATCGCGAGCAGGCGCCGCAAATCGCGATCGAGTCCCAACAATCGGCCAAAGACGTATGCCAGCGTCAACACGAGTGCGAACGTTCCGAGCATCACCGGTAGCGCGGCGGCGCCGCCGCGAACGATTTGCGCTAAACTCAAGTTCGCTCCGAGCAAGACGATCGACCACTGCAGCAGCGTCTTGGCCGCAAACGACGCACCCGGCTCCAACACCGGTGCGGGCGGACGCCACGCGGCGATGGCGATGCCGATAAAGATCGCGAAGACCGGGCCTCCGACGAGCGGCGCCCATTTGCCGAGCAAAGTCGCTACGCCCGCGATCGCCACGCAAGCGAACAATCCCGCAAGCCGGTTCAAAAGAATCCGGCCGACCGTGGGGTTTGCAACACCAATGCGCGGCGATTGAAATGCGGCCGTTTGTGGCCGAGCACGAACGCCGAAACGTCGTAGGCATCGTCGAGCGTGAGCGACCCGGGGGCGTTCTGCGGCATGTTGTAGCGAACGAAACCGGTCATGCGATCGATGTGCGCCATGCCCGCGCCACCGTTGAACGACGTCGCGCCCCATAACGGCGGAAACGCTCCTTTGATGCCGGCGCCGTCGATCTGATGACAGCGCACGCACGTTTGCGCGTAGACGACGGCTCCGTGCACGATATCGGGCTTGCGATTGGGCAGCGGTTCGATGAACCGGTCAGATTTTTTCACCGGCGCGCCCACCGGCACGCCGCGCGACAGCCATGCCACGTAGGCGACCAGCGCGATCATGGCTTTGCTCGAATAGGCCGGTGGGCGGCCGTTCATGCTATACAGGAAGCACTCGGCCAGCCGGTCTTGCAGCGTGATGACGCGTTGAGCGCGTTTGTTCCATTGTGGAAACCGTCCGTAAACGCCGACGAAGCTTCCGCCTCGGGCCTTGGTGCCGGCATCGAGGTGACACGCTTGGCACGACATCTTAGCGCGCACGTAGCCTTTCATAAGATGCTGCGTGTCGACGATGATGTCGTGTCCGTACGCGATCGACGCTCCGACCGGTCCGGGGGGTAGCGCATCGGAATCGTAGAGCCGCGGCGTTCCGCTCGAGCAAGCGGCGGCGAGCGCGACGGCCAGGGCAACGAACGCGCGCGCCAGCGCCGGCAACCGCATGCGGCCTACATCACCAACGTGATGTAGGTGTACCGGTACGTCGCCTGGAGCACCGCGACCGTCGCGACCATCGACGGAACCACGATCGCACCGGGAATCAGGTGCGTAAGGATATCGCCGGCGACGTCGGCTGCGCTCATGCCGGCGGGGGCCAGACCTTTCTTGACGATCCCGCGCGCCTGTTCTTCAACGGCGGTGTGACAGGTAAGATAGATCAGCCCGCGCTGCTGCAACGTTTGTATCGAGGTATCTTGATACATGCCCTTATCGTCGTCGGGATCGGCCTGCGCATCCATCGCGGCGCGCTTGGTGACGTAGACGTTGGACGTCACCGGCGCGCCGTTCGCGTCGGTCAGACCGAAGTACTCCGCAATACGATATTTTTTCCACACGTAATCGGTGTACCCGTACGACGCGGACGGCCCATGTCCGGCAAAGGCCACCGCGATCTTGCTCGCGGGATAACCGAAGCCGAACTGCAAGCCGTTGAACGAGTTCTTGACGTTATTCCAAACGGTGGGCCGAAAGGCAACGGCTTCGTACAGCTGGCGTATGTCTGCGTCACGGCCAACGATCTCCGCAAAACTCTTCTCGTCGAAGTCCGCAGCGCGCTCGACGAACTTCGCGCCGCCGGGTACGGTCTGCGCTTCGGCGAGGCCGCTCGACGCGGCCAGCAGGGTCGCGGTGGCGCCCAAAAAAGTCGAGCGATCCATGGGTCTTTCGATTCTCCTTCTAGAATAACTTTAGTCATCATTTCGAGACACTGCGTGCACATCCCGCGCCCTGCCGGTCCTCTAGGAGCGGCCCTCCCGCGGGTCAAAGGGGACCCTTCGTGAGTGCTTTCGACGTTGATCCCACGCAAGCGACATCACCCGATTTCAATCGCCGGGCCTTCGTCGGCTTCACGGCGGCGGCGACCGCCGGGGTCGGGATGGCGGCACGCGGTCTTGCCGAGCCCTCTTCGCCGATGGGCCGGACCCATCCACCGGTCGTCCCCGAGAACGACCCGGCGATCTTGGCCGAGAACGTCGAACTGACCGTCGGCAGCGCAAAAATTTCGGCGTACGCCGCGCGGCCGCGGCAGGCCGGACCGGCTACGCCGTCGGTCGTCGTCGTCATGCACGTCTGGGGCGTCGATACCTCGATCCGCGACGTCGTCCGGCGCTTCGCCAAAGCCGGCATTGCCGCGATCGCACCGGATCTCTACGCACGCTTCGGGTCACCCAACGGCGACGGGAGCACCGACTCCGCTCCGTTTCGGGCGGTGGCCAAGCAGCTCGACCGCGCGCAGTACGTCGCGGATATTCGCGCGGCCGCAGCCTGGCTCGCCGCCGCGTCGCCGTCGACCAAGACCGGCATCCTCGGCTTTTGCATGGGGGGCCGCCTCGCGTTGCTGACGGCGATCGATACGGGCCGGCAGTTCGCCGCCGTCTTTCCATTCTACGGCTCGCTCGAAGGCGTCACCCCGGATGCGCTCGAGATTCCGGTGTGCGGCAGCTACGGGGCGCGCGACACCAGCATCCCGGCCGCCGGCGTTCGCGCTTTCGCCGCCGCGCTGCAGGTTCCGAACGACATCCGGATTTACGACGACGCGGGACACGCGTTTTTCGACGATCAACGCGCCTCGTACGTCGCCGATGCGAGCGCGGACGCGTGGACGCGAACGTTAGCATTTCTCGAAAAGTACGCCGGGGCGCCGGCGCCGTGACCATGACGCTGGCCGCGGCCGCTGCCTTTTTTATCGGCGCCGCCACCGGCGCGATCGTCGTTTGGCTGATAGCGCGCGCCGAGTCGAGCGGCTTGCGCGCGACGCTAACCGAGTCAAAGCGCGCGCAGGAGAAGACCATCGAAGCGCTGATTGAGCGCGCGAAGAACGAGCTGCGCGAAACCACCGCCAGCCGTGCGAGCGAGCGAGTCGGCGAGCTCGTCGCTCCGGTCGCGCAAAAGCTGCACGAGTTCGACCGCTTGATTCACGAGCTCGAAGCCAAGCGCCAGCACGACGCCGGCAGCCTGCGCGCGCAAATCGAACAGCTGTTGGGGCGCGCCGAGAAACTAGAAACCGCAACTACCAGCCTAACGACGCAAACGTCGACCCTCGTTACGGCGCTGCGCAACCCCACATCGCGCGGAAAATGGGGCGAGATGCAGCTGCGCAACGTCGTCGAGAAGGCCGGCATGCTACCGTACTGCGATTTCTCGGAACAACAGACGGTCGCGCTCGAAGAAGCGCGCGTACGGCCCGATATGACGGTGAATCTTCCGGGCGAGCGGTTCGTTTTTATCGATGCCAAAGCACCGACCGATTCGATGCAGGCCGCCCTAGAAACGGCCGACGACGAAACGCGGCGGAATTTGGTTAAGCAACACGCGCGCGCATTACGCGATCACGTCGATGCGTTGGCGCGTCGGGGATATCAGACCGCCAAAGGTTCGGCGGACTATGTCGTCATGTTCGTTCCGGGCGAAGCGTTTCTGAGTGCGGCCTGCAGCGACGACCCGGCGCTCATCGAATACGCGCTGGACAAAGGGGTGCTGGTTACCGGGCCGCTCTCGCTGATCAGCCTCTTGCGAACGTTTGCGATGGGCTGGCAGGCGCTGCGGCAAGAAGAAAACGCCAAACGCATCGCCACCATCGGCAAAGTTCTGTACGAACGTGCCCTCAAGTTCTCCGAACACTTGCTCGAAGTGCGCCGCCATCTCGAACGCTCGGTCAACGCGTTCAACGGAGCCGTCGGCTCGTACGAAAGCAAACTCTTGCCGCAAGGGCGCCGGCTCAAAGACGAAGCCTCGCTGGGCGGGGACGAGCTGTTCGAAATTCCGCCGATCGACGTGGTCCCGCGCGACATCACCGCGCTCGACACGGGAACGCGCGAAAAACGCGTGCCGCGAGCCCAGCAGCTGTTCGCCAACGACGACGCCGTCTAAGGACCTCGGCTTTAGCCTACGGCCACGACGAGCCGTCGGCGTATTCCACGTGCGTCACTCGATACGTAACGGTCGCCGCTTGAAGGAGTGGTGCGGATGCTACGCCTTGCTGTAACAGCGTGCAGTTGTCGCCGTACCCGCGGTGCCCCACGCCGCCTTGCCAAGCCGAGAGACTTTCCCAGCCGTTGATGTCGATGCCGGGCGAAAACTCGCCGCGCCGATCGAGATGCAAAGACCCGAGCTCGCGGCCACGCGGCCCCATCATCGGAAAGTCGAACACCACGCGCCGCGCCACCAGCGTCGACGTATTCTTAAACGAGACGCACACGATAGCGGCTTTTCCGTCGCGCTTTGCCGCTGCAAAGCCGCCGGTTACGTTGACGTGGCCTTCCGAGCCCTGGTCGAGCGTCGCGCTGGCAAAATTCAACGAGCGGTACGGATTAGGCGTCGGGCTGGGCGACGGCGACGGCGACGGCGACGGCGTTGCGGCAAGCACCGGCCGGACTGCCGCGAAGACGGCCAGCGATGCGAGCGCGCAAACGATGGTGCGAAGATTCATACGATCCGGCATTGGGAGCCGGGAGCGTGCGCTCCTTTGTCTGTCCGCTAGGTGCCGCCCACAGCGGCGCGCGCGTCTGCAATGGCGCGCTCGATCGTGAGGCTCGTGCCGAGACTCCACTGCACGTCGAAAGTCGCGTCTCCGAGCAGCGCACGGAGCCGCGCCACGTCGGCGTCGTAGTCGGCGCGTTCGGAGGCAAAAAGTGGTGAGCCGATCGCGCGCCTGAGCGCGTCGGCGGCTCCGAGCAAACGAACGCCACGCGGTGGATCGCCGACGCTGGCGAGCGTGAAGGCGGGGTCTTCGAGGGTTTTGGCGATGGCCGATTTACTGGGCATCGTATCGAGCATTTCGAAGGCTTCGCGATAACGCGCCAGCGCGAGGTCGAAGTTACCGCGCTTGTGCGCGACCGCGCCGAGATTCACCAGCGAATAGTAGGTGACGCCGGTGTAGCCGACGGCCCGCTGCACGCGAAGGCATTCGCTGAAAATGTGCTCCGCTCGCTCGTACTCGCGCTTGCAGGCGGCGACCAGACCGAGGATCATCAGCGCGTGCGCGACGCCCGATTCGTGACCGATTCCCCGGTACTCGACGACGCTTTCGTCTGCGTAGGCGGCGGCCCGATCGAGATCGTTCTTGCTGAATGCGGTAGAAGCGAGATTCGATAAAGAGTTTGCGATGCCGCTCCCGTCACCGGTGCGCCGCCGAACTTCGAGGGCCTCGGCGTGAACCTGTAATGCGCGGTCGTACTCACCACGAAACTGCAGGATGATGCCGAGGGACGTCAGCGAGGCCGCAGCGCCCGCATCGTCGCCGATCGCGGCTGCAAAGCGATGGCCTCTTCGCAGGGCCCGCGCGCTTCGTCGAAACTCCCCATCGCCGACAGCAGCACGACGTTCGCCCGGAGCACCTTCGCGTACGACGCTTCGGAAATGCCCGCGGGCGCGACGCTTCTCAGTCGCAAAAATCGCGCGATCCAATCGAGCCCTTCCGTACGGTAGCCGTGCAGCCACCAGAATCGCCAAACGGCGCCGACGAGATGGAACCCGAGGGCGATCTCGGCGTGCGACGCCCACTCGAGTGCACGCACGCCGATATGGGGCTGCGGCTGGCGAACGCTTTTGCCGCAGCCGGACTTCCCCCTCCGCTCGTGCAGACGGACCTCCGCATGGTGTACGGTACGGACTTCGCGGGGTACGCGTTTTTCGAGCACGCGATCCGGGATTTGCTTCCAACCCTTGAAGACTGCGCTCTCGCGAGGGCGGCCGACCTGAACGTCGACACGTTCGCCGAGCGTCTGAAGCGTGAAACCACGCTCGCCGCCGGCCACATTTTTTTGCCGCTTCAAGTCGGTGCTTGGGCGCGGGTCCGCCTATCGAGCGGGTAGCGTCGCAGGCGCGTAGCGCGGCAGTCGAAGGACCACTCAGCGCGAACCACGAGCAGCGTTCAGGACGTTCGCTTTCTCGGATCCGTCCGAAAAAGCTACTCGCTGGCTCGTCGCTCCCGGCATCCAGCCTTCGCTCCTCGACCAGACGCCCTCACGCAGCACGTGGTTCGCGCTCCGGTGCTTCGACTACGCGCCTGCGGCGCTCCGCTCAGCATGACAACGTAGGGGGGCTACTTTTTAGGGTGGGCGGCCGACCAGGTTTTGAGCGCTGCGAGCGTGTTTTGTACGTGCAGCGACGGATCCAAGTTCGTGTACGAATAGATAATGGTGCCGTCGGGCGCGATGACGTACGACGTCCGGTTGGCGTATTCCGGATGTTGCGACAGGACGGCGTCGTAGGCTTTTTCGACCGTTTGCTGCGTATCCGCGGCGACCGCGAACTTGCTCCGGCATTCGCTTACGGAAAACTTTTGCAACGTGGCGAGCTGATCGTGCGATACACCGATCACGGTCGCGCCGAGCGCGTGATATTGATCGATCGCATCTGCGAACTCGTGCGCCTCGATGGTACAGCCCGTCGTAAATGCGGCGGGATAGAAATACACAACGACCGGCCCCTTTTTCAACGCGTCGGCCAGGCTGAAGGTAAAGACGTTGCCTCCCTGCGTTGCCTGCAGCGTAAAATCGGGCGCCTTGGCGCCGACCGCCAGCGCGGCGAACACGGGCGCCGTTAGGGCAAAGAGCGCCACCGCGGCGAGCGCGCAGAAACTCACGAATCGACGGTTCATCTTTAAACCTCTCCTTTGGTTGCGACTGCCAGCATACCACGCGCTCGCACCGCATGCATGAGTGCTATGATTGTCTCGTGGAACCTGCCGCCGGGCCTTCCGGATTGAACCCGCGCGTCGTTTGGATCGTCGCGATCGTCGTGCTCGTCGTCGTGATCGCGTTCGTCGCTTCGATCGTTGCGTTCGCACTTGCCCTCCTGGGCATGCTGGATCGCAGCGACGCACACGTTTGCGGGATCGCGGCGGTCCGTTCGAGCCCGGCTGCCGCCGAACTGGTAGGAACGCCGATCGAGCAGCGCGGCTTCACCGGCGGTTCGTCCTCGTCGGAGAACGGCGAGGCGAGCGAACGGGTGACGTTTACCGTGACTGGCCCGCGTGGTTCGGCGTTCGTGGTCGCGGAGGGTCGCCGGTCCCCGCTCGCCTCGCACCTGGACGTCGTCATCGGCCGCGATCAGCACAGCCGGACCATTTACTCGGGACCCTTCGACTGCCCGGATCTCCATCGGAGACGCTAGGACGCATCGGGTTTCTTAGACCTTAAACTCGATGTCGCCAAACTGCCGTGGATCGTAGTTGGGGTCGTTGGCGGGCCGCGGCATATCTTTCCACCAGGTGCTATACATGACGAGCCATTCGAAGTTCTCGAAGAGGAACGGATTGCCGCGGACGCGCCGTAACCGCTCGACGAACGGCCGAATTGTTTCCCACCGCGAGCGCAGCATGAATCCGACCGCGTCGACGAGCAGCGATGCGTCGAGGACGCGGCGGCGCGTCAGGCACGCCACCGTCTCGACGTACTGCGCGACCAGCACGAGCGCCTGATCGTCGGAAGAACTCCAAAGTCACGGCGTACCGTTTCGTCGTCGGAATAGCGCGCTCCGATGCCGTCGAGCTGCGCGAACGCTTCAACGATTTTTGCATCCGTGAGACGTGCGATTGCGTCTAAAATTGCGAGGGCGTTACGCTCGTGTTCGATCTGTTTGTTCTGACGAGTTAGGAGGAGCGTCGACAGGCCGAGCGCGACGAGGGAAACGACGACCGAGGCGGCCGCGAAGGCCTGCTCCGAGCTCAATCGGGGATTCTCACAAACCCATGAGACGCGCCAACACCAATCGCTGCACTTCGTTGGTGCCTTCGCCGATTTCGTTGATTTTCTGGTCGCGATACATCCGCGAAATCGGATACTCGTCCATGAATCCGTAGCCGCCGTGAACTTGCAGCGCTTCGTTGACGACGCGGTGCGAGAGCTCGCCGGCAAAAAGTTTGGCGAACGAAGCCGATTGCACGTAGTCGCGGCCTTGGTCTTTCTCCCAGGCGGCGCGGAGCATCATGAGGCGTGCGTGCTCGATCTCGGTGAGCATGTCGACGAGCTTGAACGAGATGGCTTGAAACTTACTGATCGGACGGCCGAACGCATGGCGTTCTTTCGCGTATTTGATGGCTTCGTCGTATGCGCCCGTCGCAAGACCGATCGAAAGCGCCGCCACCGAAATGCGACCGCCGTCGAGGATGGTGAGAAACTGGTGGTACCCCTCGCCTCGAGGTCCAAGCAAGTTTTCTTCAGGAACCGTCGCGTCGGCAAACGACAGCTCGCGCGTGTCCGACGCGCGCCATCCCATCTTTTTATATTTTTTGCTGCGCACGAACCCCGGCGTGTCTTGGGGTACGATGAGGTTCGAGATCTCGGGCTTGCCGTCGGGGCGAGTTCCGGTCACCGCCGTGATGGTGGTGCCCCCGCTGATGCTGGTTCCGGAGTTGGTAATGAACGCCTTGGTTCCGTTGATGACCCAGTTACCGTCTTTGAGCGTGGCTTTCGTCGAGACGTTTCCCGCGTCGCTTCCGGCGTTGGGCTCGGTCAAGCCGAAACCCCACAACATCTTGCCCTGCGCCAGCGGCACGAGGTACCGCTCTTTCTGTTCCTGCGTGCCGAAAAGGTAGAACGGCGTGGCCCCGAGCGAGACGTGCGCGGCCATGGTAATCGCCGTGGAGGCGTCCGCGCGCGCGATCTCCATGACGGCCAGCGCGTAGCTCACGGTGTCGCCGCCGGCTCCGCCGTATTCCTCGGGAAAAGGCAGCCCCATGAAGCCCAATTCGCCCATTTTGGCAACGAGCTCGTATGGGAAGGCCTCGTCTCGGTCCATCTGCTCGGCGCGCGGTTTCACCTCGTTCTGTGCGAACTCGCGCGCCAGGCTTTGGATCGCCCGTTGCTCGTCGGTCAAATCGAAGTTCATGGCAGAGGTATAGGTCGCAGCCTGAGGAAAACTCCTTTCGCCGCGATGATCTCCCTGCGCAACGTTTCGTTAATCTACCCGAACGGCGTGCACGCCCTCGACAACGTGAACCTCGAAATCGCCAAAGGCGAGTTCGTGTTTCTGGTCGGGCATTCGGGCACCGGTAAATCCAGTTTGCTCCGGCTTCTCTATCGCGAAGCGCGACCGACCGCCGGTGAGATCATTCTCGACGGCATCCGCGTGGATCGCTTGCGACGTCAGCGCGTGCCGGCATTACGCCGTCATCTCGGCGTCGTCTTCCAAGACTACAAGCTCCTCGTGGACAAGACCGTTTGGGAGAACGTCGCGTTCGCGATGCAAGTTACCGGGGCTCACACGCGCGACGTCATGCGTCAAGTTCCGCGCGTTCTGGATCTGGTCGGCCTATCGCATAAGAGCCGCATGTATCCCGGCGAACTTTCGGGAGGCGAACAACAGCGCAGCGCAATCGCGCGAGCGCTCGTCAACAATCCGAAGATCCTCCTGTGCGACGAGCCGACTGGAAATCTCGATCCATCGAACACGTCCGAAATCATGGAGCTGCTGCTCCGCATCAACCTCAAAGGAACGACCGTCGTGGTCGCAACCCACAACCAAGCGGTGGTCGACCGCATGCGGCGCCGGGTCGTGCGCTTGGAAAACGGCCGAATCGTCACCGACGAAGAACGGGGCTACTACTATCTTGGACTGGGGCAGGGTCAAATTCTTTCTGGGTGAGGTGTTGCGCAACTTTACGCGCAACGCCAGCATGCAGGCGACCGCCATCGGTACGGTCGCCATAACGATCGTTCTACTGGGACTCTTCCTTTTCGTGCGCGCTGCGCTCGCCGGAATGGGCGCGCACCTCTTGGATCAGATCGAGATTTCGGCATATCTCAAAGCCGACGCCGCTCCCGCGCAAGTCCTGGCCATTCGCCACTTCCTGACCGCCGATCCGCGGATTGCGTCGGTCACCTTCGTACCCAAGAAACAGGGGCTCGCCGAGCTTCGCGATCGCACGAAAGGCGTGATCGACACGGCATTGCTGACCGAAAACCCGCTACCCGACAAGTTTCGCGTTAAGGTTCACATTCCGGAGGAAGTACCGGCCGTTGCGGCCGGCATTCGCCGTTTGGACGGGATTGAGAACGTCGTGTACGGGCAAACCATCGTCGCGCGCCTGCTTCAGCTCGGCGTCGTGCTGCGCCGCGTCGGCATCGGCGTCATCGTCGTTTTTCTTGCCGTCGCCGGCATCATCATTTCGAACACCATTCGTTTGACGGTGTTCGCGCGGCGCCGCGAGATCTCGATCATGCAGCTCGTTGGCGCGACCAACCTCTACATCCGCATTCCGTTCATTTGCGAAGGCTTGCTGGACGGCTTGATCGGAGCGTTGCTGGCCGTGGGCATTCTCGCCATCGCGCGCGCCACGCTTTGGCCGCGGCTCCTCGAAGCGCTGCCCTGGGTGCAACTCAACACGTCGGCCATCAGCCCGGCCATGCTGGTTGCCGAACTGTTCGCGGTGGGCGGCGCAGTCGGCATCGTGGCCTCGTGGATCTCCGTCGGCCGGCATCTCCGGACGTAGTAGCCGTTGAACTACGGACGGCGCGCCGGCTCGGCATTTGCGATGGTGCTGATGCTCCTTCCGGGCTTGGCTCTCGGGAGCCAGCAGTCCATACAAGAACGCATCGAAGCCGAGCGAGCGAAAGCGGCCAAGATTCAGGCGGCCCTGCACGTCAAGCGCTCGCAACTGCACGCCGTGACCCGGCGATACAACGATTTACAAGCACAGCTCGGCGAGACGACTGCCGCCATCGACACCGTCAACGCGCGCATCGGCGGTCTCGACGAAGAAGCCTCCGCGACGCAGCGGCGGATCGATTGGAATACCGTGCAGCTCGATGCCGCCAAACGATCGTTGAAACTGCACGACGACTTGTTGCGTCGGCGTTTGGTCGACATTTATGAAAACGGCGACCTCAGTTACGTCAACGTCTTGATTTCGGCGCACTCGTTTAGCGACTTCGTCGAACGCTGGGAAGATCTGCGACTTCTCATCGGTACCAACGAGCGCGCGGTGCGGGCGCGCAAGAAAGCCGAGGGTTTGGTTGCGAGCGTCGAAGCCAGCCTGGAGCGCACGCGATTACAACTGCAGCAGGAACAAGAGGCGCAACAAGAGGCGCGCAACCAACTCGACACGTTGGCGGCCGAACGCCGCAACCTCGTCAGTCTGACGGGCGCCGAACGGCGCACGGCCGCCTCGCAAGTGGCCCAAATGGAAGACTTGTCGGCAGCCGAGGAGTCACAGCTCGAGTCGCTCATTCAAGAGCGGCAGCGCGAGCTGGAAGCGCAGCGGCGAGCGGCCGGTATTACCGGTGGCGGGGGCGAGGAAGCCTCCGGCGGACCCGGGTCGTTCTCATGGCCGGTCACCGGCACGATCACCTCACCCTTCGGCTGGCGATCGAACCCCTTCGGCGGCTCGCCCGAGTTCCACCAAGGCCTGGATATTGCGGCGCCGAGCGGAACGACGGTAACGGCGGCGGCCGGTGGAACCGTTATTATGGCGCAATGGTACGGCGGCTACGGCAACTACATCCTGATCGACCACGGGGGCGGGTACTCGACCGGCTACGGTCACCTCTCGGCGATCTACGTTTCGAACGGCCAGAGCCTCAAGCGCGGCCAAGCGATCGGCGCAGTGGGATCGACCGGCGCATCGACGGGCCCCCACCTCCATTTTGAGATAAGAATTGATGGAAAACCCGTAGACCCCGCACCCCGGCTCCATTAAGACTTATCGAGTATCGTTTCTGGGTAAGAACCCCTAGCCGGTTCATCCGGGTAGTGTAAAGGACAAATGAGCCTCAAAATCCGCGCGCTGCTGGCCGCGCTCATCGTCGTCATCGTCGCCGCGGCAGGGGCGTTGTTCGTCGCGCACCGGACCGACGTGGTAGCGCGCCAACAAGGTTTCGACGTCGCCACCACCGGCGACGTTCGCGACTTGTTCGATCCGATGGAAGCGGCCAGCCCGCAACTGGCCGGTCTCGCGTTGCGCAAGCTCGTCGACAGCTACTACAAGCCGGTCGACCCGCAAACGCCGCTCGCCGGCGAACAAACCGCACTGCGCAGCTACTTACACTCCAAGAAGATCGAGAACGCCACCCTGCCCGACCAGAGCCCGAGCGGGAACGTCTTACAAGACGCCGATCTCGTTGCCAGCCAGCTCGCGTACGCGCAGCAGCACTACGCCGGCGCGCTCGGCGCCACCGGGCGAAGCGATCTCTCCGAAGTGGCGCTGCGCGGCATCATGGCCTCGATGAAAGATCCCTACACGGTTTATCTCTCGCCGCGCGAGTATCAAGGACTCCACGAATCGCTCAGCGGTGGTAATTTCGGCGGTATCGGCGTCTACATCTACCAACTCAAGGACGGGCGCGTGGTGGTGCAGCCCATCGAGGAGATGCCGGCGGCACGCGCCGGCATGAAGCCGGGCGAAGTCGTCGATACGATCGGCGGCAAGCCCGTCCGCGGGCTCACGCTCGATCGCGTCGAGCAGATGATTCGCGGGGAGCCCGGAACGACCGTTCAAATATCGACCCACCCGTTTAAGGGCGGGACGCAAGAACGCTCGTATTCGATCGTTCGCGAAACCATTCACGTGCCGTCGGTACGCGCGAAGATGGAAGGAAGCATCGACTACATCCGGTTAGCCGATTTCGGCGAAACGTCCGGGGACGAAGTGCGCAAAGCGTTGCTCGATGGCCACGCCAAGGGTGCCAAAGGCTACATCCTCGACTTGCGCGACAACGGTGGCGGCCTGGTGGAAACCGCGGTTCAGATATCGAGCCTCTTCGTTCCGCAAGGCACGATCGTCTCGACGATTCGTCGCGACGGCGGTCGCACCACGTCGGAAGCGCTCGGCACCGCCATCGGCGGTTTGCAGCCGCTCGTTATTCTGGTAAACAAGTACTCCGCCAGTGCTTCGGAAATTACGGCCGGCGCGCTCCAAGACTACCATCTCGCTACGTTGATCGGAACGCGCACGTTTGGCAAAGGTGTGGTGCAAAGCATCTATCCGATGCCGGATCAAGGCGCGTTGAAAATCACGACCGCTCGATACGTGACTCCGCTGGGCCGTGACATTCAGCACCGCGGCATCGATCCGGATATCCTGGTGAATCAGGACACCGACCCTTCGCTCATCGACACTCCCGCCGACAAGCAGCTCGCCGCTGCCAAGGCCCGGCTACGCTCTCTCTCCCAATGATTTGGACAGCATGAAACGCTTTTTTGCCCTGTTTATCGGAACGTTCTTCGCTACTACGCTCGTCGCGTTGCCGGCCGCCTCAGGGGCGGTCGCAACGCCAGCCACGACGATCCAAATTTCGCCGGCCGACGCCGGCGAAATCGCGAACGGCTACCAGCACCTGACGACCGACTTTTACAAAAAAGTCGATCCGCAGACGGTGCTCGCGACCGTGCGTTCGGAGCTGCTCGCGGCGATGCGGACGGCCGGCGTGCCCCACGCGACGCTGCCCGATCTAAAATCCAGCGACGCCGGCGGCACGAACGTGCGCGGCATCGATCGCGAGGTCGAAGTCGCCGCCGCGCAATCGCGTTCCAAGTTCACCGTCCACCAGCTGAGCTACATCGCGCTCGACGCCATGATGCGGTCGGTCGACGATCGCTACACGGTCTTTCTGACGCCCAAGGAGTTCGCCGCCCTCAATCAAGATCTCGACGGCGGGGATTTCGGCGGCACCGGCATCGTCATTCAAATCGACGATCAGACGAAGTACATTCTCGTCGAGAACGTCGTTCCCGACGGCCCGGCCGACAAAGCCGGCGTGCAGCAAGACGACTTGATCACCGCCATCGACGGCAAGTCGACGAAAGGACTGACGGTACAGGAAGCCAGCAGCAAGCTGCGCGGCAAAGAAGGCACCAGCGTTTCCTTGACGCTGCTTCGCGACGGAACGGCGACGCCGTCGCCGATCACGATCGTACGCGCCAAGATCCATCAGCTCAGCGTCTACGAGAAAATGCTGCCCGAGAAGATCGGCTACGTAGCGTTGACGGTATTCGGACGCGACACCGGGGCCGAGCTGAACAGCGCGCTCACGCGTCTGCAACAACAGGGAGCGCGCGCGATCGTGCTCGACTTGCGCGACAACGGCGGCGGATATCTCGAGGCGGCCGTGGCGGTGAGCTCCAAGTTCATTTCCAGCGGCCCGATCGTTTCGGTCGAGTCGCGCGCCTCGAACATCACGACGCTGGAAGCCGACGACACGGCCATCGATCCATTACCGTTGGTCGTTCTGGTGAACGGCTATACGGCGTCCGCGTCGGAAATCACGTCGGGCGCGATTCAAGACAGCGGCGTCGGAACGATCATGGGCACGAAGACCTTCGGCAAAGGCGTCGTGCAGACGATCTACCCCATGCCGGACGGCTCCGCCGTCAAGATCACGACCGCGCGCTATCTTACGCCGCGCAATCGCGACATCAATCATCTCGGCATCTCTCCCGACGTTATCGTCGTCGAGAACAAACGCCCGCAGTACGGCATTCCGGCGAAAGACGGTCAGCTCGAACGCGCCATCCAGTATCTCAACGAGAAGCTGGCCAAGCTCAACCAAGAAAACGGCGTATAGCGACCAACTCGGGTCGTACTATCGCTCCGGGTTCTGACGCCCAACGTACGGGCCTCTGGACGAGGAGCGAAAGCTGGATGCCGGGAGCGACGAGCCAGGGAGCAGCTTTTTCGGACGGATCCGAAAAAGCGAGTGTCCCGCTAATGGGCGTCAGAACCGGCCGTTAGGACTTTTTCTTAGCGGCCGAAGCGGCCGCTTTTTTCTTTGCGGTCGCGGGCGTTTTCTTTCGAGCGGCCGGTACTTTCTTCGCTTTTGCGGGCGCTTTCGCGGCCGCGGGTTCGGCCGTCTTTCGCACGCGCTTCGGCTTGCTTTCGGCCGACGGTAACGCCGCGATCGGGGCACTCCCAAGCTCTGCCGGAGCGTTGGCGGCGACCGCGGAAGTCCGGCGGCGGCGCACCGGCTTGGTCTTCTGCGGCTCCTCGACGGCAGCTACGAGGCTCGGGGGCGGCGCCTCGACGGCCGGCGGCTGAGCGCGGCGGACGCGAGCGATCGCCCGCGAAGGTTCGCGCGGAGCAGTCGTTCCGGTGGGCGCAGCCGCACCGTCGGATCCGACGCGAAAGATGTGGCGGTCGGGCGGTACCGGCCGCTGGGGCGCACCGGGCATCGGCTCGGCGCCGGCCTCCGGCTGACCCGTCCCACGACCGCGGCGACGATGGCGGCGCCGTCTGCGACGCCCCCCTTCGCCTTGCACGACACCGTCGGCAAAGGCGGGCGGGGCTGCCGCCGGTGCGATGTCCTCGTCGACGACGGAGACCGTCTCGACCGTCGGCACGAAGGCGCCCGGCGTTTGCGGAGGGCCCGTTTCGGCACCGCGGCCGCCGCGTCCACGGCGTCCGCGGCGACGGCGGCGACGCTTATGCCGCTCCTCGGAGGCGCCGTCGGCGTCGGCGTGCTGAACTTCGCCCTGCGCGATAATGATCGCGTCGGCTTGCTCTTCGCCAAGTCTCTCGGCAAGCAGCGCCTTGTCCTGGGCCTCTTCCTCTTCGGTAATCGTCGTGATGCCGATAGGCGGGCGCGACTGCGCCTGGCGAGCGGCTTCCTCCGCCAGCTCGCGCAACTGTTTGGCCTGTTCGGCGGCGGTAAGGGGTGCCTTGGCTCCGCCCGTGCGGCGGCGCCGCTTTTTGGCTGCCGCCACGCCGGCCGTCATCATTTCGGCCAGAATATAATCCTGTACGTCGTCGACGTCGAGAATGCGAATGCGCGCCGTGTTCCCGGCGTTGTTCGCGCCGTTTTCGACTTCCACGACGCGGTTCTCGACCACCGCGGCCGCCGACGTCGGATTCGGCAAGCGTCCCGGCAGCAGCTCGACTTCGTGTTCGTCGCCGACGCGTATGACGCGAGCCGGGGAGTCCACGAAATGGGGCACGACGTCGATTCTGGATTTTTCGGGGTGAAGCATCGGGTCGACGCGCACGTGGATCGGATGGCCGGACGAACGCGAGAGTTCCTCGCACTCGGACTCGTACCAGAAGTCCATCTGGGTGGCGACGGTCGGAGCGACGTACGCCACCACCTCGCCCGCGGGGTCGCCGTTGACCGAACCGCGGATTTGACGAAACGTCTCGATCGCGACCGACTGCGACGACATCACGCTGCCCATGCCCGAACACGTCGGACAGGTGCCGCGCAGCTGGGCTCCGAGATCTTTTCCAACGCGCTTGCGCGTGAACTCCAACAGCCCGAGATTCGAGAACGACTGGATGGTCGCACGCGTTCGGTCGCGGCGGAGGCCGTCTTCGAGCGCTTTGATGACCTTGCTGCGCGACGTCTCCGACGACATATCGATGAAATCGACCACGATGATGCCGCCGATGTCGCGCAAGCGCACTTGGCGCGCTATTTCGTGAGCGGCTTCGAGATTCGTCTTGAGAATCGTGTCCTCGAGGTTGCGGCCGCCGGTGAACTTTCCGGAATTGACGTCGATGACGGTCAACGCTTCGGTCGACTCGATCACGATCGAACCGCCCGCGGGCAAGTTGATCTTCGGTTTCATCAACTTTTGCAGCTCGTCGTTGATGTGGAAATCGTCGAATAGCACGCGTCCGGCGTTGTAATACTCGACGCGGCTAAGGTATTGCGGGCCTAAGAGCTGCAGAAAGTCGCGAACCTTGCGATATTCTTCCTCGTCGTCGATCAAGACGCGATCGACGTCGGCGGTGATGAAATCGCGCGCCGCTTTGTAGATGAGGTTCATGTCCTTGTGCAAGAGCGACGGCGATGCGGCGCGCTTGTACATCTCCAAGATGCCGTGCCACATACGGATGAGCACGCCAAGATCGGCGATGAGCTCGGCTTCGCTGACCCCGGCGGCGGCGGTACGAACGACCGACGCCATCCCCTCGGGGCGAATCCGCTTCATAACCGCTTTGAGCCGGTTGCGCTCTTGCGCCGATTCGATCTTGCGCGAAACCCCGGAGTACTTGCCGGTCGGCATCAAAATGAGATATCGCCCCGGTAACGAGATGTTGGTCGAGATGCGCGCGCCCTTGAGGCCGCGCGGCTCCTTGACGATCTGTACCAGGATATCGTCGCCGCGCTTGACCTTTTCGCCGATCGTAAATCCGCTGTGGCCCTGCGTGATTTCGACGTCGCCGATGTTCAGCGGCTGTTTGTTGATGTCGTCGACGTACAGAAAGGCATTTCGCCCTAGACCGATGTCGACGAATGCGGCCCCCATTCCGGGCAGCACGTTTTGTACTTTGCCTTTGAAAATCGAGCCGATGACTTTCTCTTCGCGCTCGATGTAGAGTTCGGCGATCTCGCCGTCCTCCAGAATGGCGACCCGGTTTTCCCACGGGTCGCTCGAGATCAATATCTCGCTCGACAAATTTGTCCTCAGTTGTCTTCCGGGCTGCGGCGGCGCGCCGGTCTCTCCATTCCTCAACGACGCGACCCGGCAGGCTTCTCTCACCCGGGATCGCTCACGACTAGGGCGACGCTCGGCGTCGCGACGGCAGCCCTCGGAAAAAATTTAAAACGTAGACGCCGGCGGGTCTCGCACGGGGGCAAGGTCTCCAGGCCGGTCGGAGGGCCCTTTCCCGTCCTTCCGGAACCGGACCTTCCCACATGGCAACCACCAGAAGGTGCGCAATCGTTGCGCTCTCCATCGCCTTAACGGCCGGCTGCAGCCATGCCCCCTCGCCGTCTCACGTCGGAACCGCCTACCGGGGGAAGCTCCAAGACGACACGCTGGTCGAAGCTTCGACCTCGGTACTCGTGACCACCCAGGACGTCGTCATCGCACTCGATTGCGCCCCCCTGAGAAGCGCGATCGCGAACTCGGATGCCGCTGCGATCGATCTGGCCGTCGCCGGCGGGAGGGCGGCGCGGCTTCCGGCCGGCGTGACGGTATACAGCCCGCCGTTTTCGGCCGCCAACCCACGCTCCGCACCGGTCGTTGTGACCGACGACAAATATGCCGGCAGGCTCTGCACGCCCGACGGCTACGACGTCGTCAAATCGTAGCGCAGATCGAACGGCGGCGGTTTGGGTAGCGGCACCTTCTTGTAGATTTCGACGTTTTTGCGCCGTCCGCCGATATCGATCGCGAGGTGGCGCAGCCCTTCGATCGACGTGACGACCGCCGCGTCGGCGAGCGAAAACTGCCACAAGCCGGCGATGTCGAGCGATTCGAGCCGCGGCAGGCTTGCCAGGACCCTCAGGCTTTCCAAATGCGTTAGCGATTCTAGGGCCAAGATCCGCAGGTCGCCGCGGCTCGTAAGCGCGTCGATCGACCGCAATCGCGCGATGCCGCACAACCGAAGCGCACGTAGGCCTTCCACGCACAGCATCTCGTCGATGCCGTCGGCGCCGACGTCCCGCAGTTCCAAAATCGCGAGCGCCGGCGGCAATTGCCGCGGCCCGCCGCCGCGAAGGGACGTCCGCGCCAGCGACAGTCTTCGCAGTTTGGGGACGTTGGCCAGCGCTTCCAGCTCGAACGGCGCGCCTCGAAAATCGGTCTCGAGCGTCTCCAGCACCGGAAAGGCGGCGAGCAACTTGCCCAATCCGGCAGGCGCTCCCTCGAGCGTCAGATCGAGAACGCCCGGCAGCGCCGAGAGTTCATCGAAACGCGGCCCATCCAGCCACACGCGCGTAGGCACGAACGACTCGGCCGCCATGGTTTCAAGCTGCGCGCAAGCGCTTCCATAGAGACGCAGGCTCGCGTCGGGATGAGCCTGCAGCCACGCGCCCGCGCGCGCGAGATCGGGTGCCGCCAGCGGCTCTCGCCACTGAATGCGCGCGTCGGAGGCTAACGCCGCGAACGTCCGCGCGTCGAACGGCCCGTGCAGGTCGCGCACGCAGAATCGTTTCATCGTAGCGTATGGCAAAGCCGGAGCGCGCGGCCGGGAGACGATTCGACCGGGACCACGGCGTTACGACTCACGCGATCGCATTCCTGACCGACCTCGACCCCGATTCGAGCGGCGATGCGGCGGCCCACGCGACGCACTACGAGGCCGTTCCGGTGGCCGCGTTCCGCCGGTTGATGGCGGAAGTTCCCGACGCGGTGATTCGAGCGTCGGCGTTCGTCGACGCGGGAGCCGGCATGGGGCGGGCGGTCATGCTCGCGAGCGAATACGCGTTCGAGCGAATCGTCGGTATCGAAATTTCCCCAGCGCTCGTCCAGATCGCGCGCGAAAACCTCGTCAAAGCACGCGACCTCGCGACGCGCTGCCGCGACGTGCGCTTGGTGCGCGCCGACGCGCGGCGATATCGTTATCCCAACGGCAACCTGGTGCTGTTTCTGTACAACCCGTTCGACGGCGAAGCGCTCGACGACGTGCTCGACCGTTTGTCTGAGCGCCCCGGCGCCGCCGGCGAATGGATTCTCTACTACACGCCGGTCCACCCCGCGCGTCTTCAAACGCGCGGTTACGAACTTGTCGCAACGCTGCCCGAAACCCACATCTACCGCAAAAACCCGGAAACGCCTGATTTTTCTCAGATTGAGGAAACTCGGCCCGAAGTTTAGTACGCTAAATGAGGGACGAGTTGACGAAAATATGGGGAAAATCAGGCGTTTCCTAAAACGTCGCGATCGCGCTGTGAGTGAATGTTCAGCAATATGCCGACAGCGGCAAAGCCGGTGAGAACGGCCGAACCTCCAAAGGAGACGAACGGAAGCGGAATGCCGGTGATCGGCATGATGCCGATCGTCATGCCGACGTTGACCAAGATGTGGAAGAAAAACATGCCGACTAATCCGGCCGCGAGCAGAAATCCAAATCGATCGCGGGCGGCGAGCATGCTGCGGATACCGCCGTAAAGAAGCGTTACGTACAGCACTAGCAAAACCATCGCGCCCGCAAATCCCCACTCTTCGGCCAACACGGTAAAGATAAAGTCGGTGGAATTTTCGGGTACGAAGTTGAGTTGCGTCTGCGTTCCATGATGCAACCCGCGCCCGAGCCACTCGCCGCTGCCGACCGCGATCTTCGATTGGTTGAGGCTATAGCCCGCGCCGAGCGGATCCAGCTTCGGATTGAGGAAAACGAAAAGCCGCGCTTTTTGAAACGGCTTGAGCACCGCCTTGGTGCCGATCGCTACGGCCGCGACTAAGAGTACGCCGAGCGCGTAGATCGCGAAGTCGCCGAGCTTGGGCAAGCCGAGGAAGAGCTGGATGGTGAGAATCGCAAGCAGCACCAGTGCGGTGCCGAGATCGGGCTGCTTGAGGATAAGCAGGGCCGGAATTCCAACCGTCAGCAGCGGTTTCCACAAATCTTGCAATCGGTCGTAGCTGCCGCGGCACATCACGGCCGCGAGCGAAATCGCGAGAATGAGTTTCGCCGGTTCGGATGGCTGAAACGTGCCGAGGGGGCCGAGCGAAATCCAACGCTGCGCGCCGAGCGCGCTGTGGCCTCCGCGTAGAATAAACAGCAGCAGGAGCAGGTTGACGACGTACAGACCGGGGGCCCAGCGCTGCCAGTTACGGTAGTCCACCAGCGACACGCCGATCATGACGACCACGCCGAGGCATACGTAGGTGAGCTGACGCCGCGCTTCGCCGGCAAGCTGCGCATTGTGCAAGCCGGCCGATTCGATGCAAACGATGCCGATCGCGGTTGCGGCCACGGCGGCGATGGCGAGCGGCCAGTTGAAATTGCGAACGAAGCGTCTGGCGCCGCTGCCGAGCGTTAACGCCGCCACCGCCGCGAGCTAGGCCGGCGCCGTTTCCGGCACTCCGGCGACGCCCTGGGACTTGGCTTTCTTACGGCGGCGGCGCTTTCGCTTGATCGGCGCAGGTGCGTCGGCCGCTGCGGGCGCGGTTGCCACCGCCGCCGGAGCGGGTTCGGCGGACGCCGCCACGGCAACGCTCGGGGCCGGCTGGCCGTTCGCGCGATTGACCGACAGAATCGGAATGTTCGCGAGCATTGCGAGGGCTTTGTCCTGCTGTTCGAACGTTACGTCGATTTTATCGCGGTCGACTTCCACGTAGCGCGAAATGACGTCGACCAGGTCGCGCTTCATCGCGTCGATCATGTCGGGCGCGAGCTCGAGATGATCGGTCATCAAGACTAGCCGTAAGCGTTCCTTCGCGGTCGAACTCGACCCGGAGTGGCCGAAGAGTTTCTTGAGGAAATCGATCACGAGCGTTTGCCCCCGAACATCGATCCCAACCGCTCGAAGAAGGTGAGGGCGACGGACGGCATCGGTGCGGGTACGTCGTCGCCGGCAACCCGCGCGGCGATCGCGCGATAGGCGGCTCCGGTAGGCGCATCCTCGCGCAGCGCGAGGGGCTCGCCACGGTTGGTCGCCACGATGATTTCCGGTTCGTCCGCAATCACGCCCAACAGCGGAAGCCGCAGGATGGCGTTGACGTCTTCCACCGACAGCATCTTGCCCTTCTTGAC
Source organism: Candidatus Tumulicola scandinaviensis (assembly GCA_003140835.1). Classification (GTDB taxonomy): domain Bacteria; phylum Vulcanimicrobiota; class Vulcanimicrobiia; order Vulcanimicrobiales; family Vulcanimicrobiaceae; genus Tumulicola; species Tumulicola scandinaviensis. The sequence goes on from PLLA01000051.1 coordinate 22,338, forward strand.
CAGTTGCGGGCGCAGCCGGTTGATGATGAGTTGCGGCTTGAATGCGTTGCCGAGAAGTCCCACGACGCGATCGACGTCGCGCACCGCGGAGACCTCGGGCGTACACACGACGATCGCCTCGTCGGCGCCGACGACCGCGTTTTTAAATCCCAGCTCGATCCCGGCCGGACAATCGATCAGCACGTAGTCGAAGCGTTCGCGCAGGGTGTGGATGAGCGCGCGCATCTTCTCCGTATCGACGTCTTCCTTTTCGCGCGACTGAGCGGCCGCAAGCAAGCGCAGCGATGCGCTGTGCTTGTCGGCAACCAAAGCGTCGTCGAGCGATACGTGTTCTTCGAGCACGTCGAGCAGGTGATGTTTGACGCGGCTTTCCAGCCCGAGCACGATGTCGAGGTTGCGCAGACCGACGTCGGCATCGACGAGCACGACGCTGGCCCCGCGTTGAGCGAGTGCGGTGCCGATGTTTGCCGTCGTCGTCGTCTTTCCGACGCCGCCCTTGCCGGACGTAATCACGATAGCGCGTCCGAGTTTCGCCCTCACGGCGTCGGTCTGAGGCACTTCTTTTTCTTCCATACGGAGGTGCATGCTATCCCACTTTCATGGCGTCGAAGAGACGCCCGAAGAATCCCTGACCGTCGAATCGAGTAAACGGCACGATCTCGCCCTCGAGGCGCCGCACGATCTTGTCGTAAATCACGCGCACCCGGCTGGTTTCGTCGAGCACGACCGGCTCGCCGCGATTGGTCGTATCGATGATCTCGTCGCTATCGGGCACGATTCCGAGGAGTTCGATCGCCAAAATCTCACAAACGTCGTCGACCGACAGCATATCGCCGCTGCGCACCATATCCGAACGCAAGCGGTTGACGATGAGGCGCATCGGCTTGCCTCGATCTGCCAGCTTACCGACCACCCGGTCGGCGTCACGGATGGAGCTCACTTCCGGCGTCGTGACGACGATCGCCTCGGCGGCGCCGGCAACGGCGTTACGAAAGCCGGTCTCGATACCGGCCGGACAATCGATCAACACGTAGTCGCTCTGTTCGGCGGCGCGATCGACGATTGCCGAGAACTGCTCCTCGGTGATCGCATCCTTTTCGCGCGTTTGAGCCGCCGGAAGAATCGACAGCGATTCGAAACGCTTGTCTTTAATCAGCGCCTGCCGAAGCTGGCAGCGTCCTTCGGCCACCTCGACGAGATCGAACACGATGCGCTTTTCCAAGCCGAGGACGAGATCGAGATTTCGCAGACCGATGTCGGCATCGATAAGGATCACGCGCTTACCTCGTTTGGCGAGCGCCGCCCCGAGATTGGCAGTGGTGGTCGTCTTGCCGACCCCTCCCTTACCGGAGGTCACGACGATGCGGCGGGCGTTCACTTTACGGTAGCTCCTCGCTCGATGCCGTCGAGCCGGTCGTAAGAAACCACGACGATGCGGGCGTCGCGAACGAGCGCGACCTCGGGGCGCGCGGTTCGGGGACGATCCCGATCGTCGGTCGCGATGAAGGTTGCGATACGAAGTTGGGTGGCATCGAGATCGAGTGCGTGCACGCGGGCGGTTTCGTCGCCTTGCGCGCCGGCGTGCGCGACCCCGGCCAGGCGCCCGAATACCACGACGTCGCCGCTGGCGATCAACTCGGCGCCGGGATTGACGTCGCCGACCACAACGATGTGGCCGACGTGATGAAGCGCCTGCCCGCCGCGTACCGTCCCGGCATGGTACAGGGTGCCCGGCGGGGTTTCCACCAAATGTAACGCAGCCGGCGCCTCCGGCGGCGCGGGTTCGCTCGGGAGAGAGATCGCCGGATCCAAGCGCGGCACGCTCGCCTCGCCGCGGCGCCGGCGGTCCGCGATGTCCGCCCGCGCGCCGGCAAAGTCGGCGACGAGCGACCTAGCGGCGTCCGAAAGCTTACCCTGACGGCGGGGACGCAGCGCGCGACGGCGTTCGAGCTCGTGCTCGTCAGAGGTTGCGGCGGCCGCCTCGAACGCAAAGCCGCAGGCGCGCGCCACTTCCTCGACCTCGGGCGAACCGGAAACGGCGCGCAGCTGGATGCCGGCGCCGGACAAAAGGTCGTTCAACCTGGTCAAATGCTCGGGCGACGGGCACGTCGGACCGAAATTCGCCAGCGCAACGGTGCCGCGATAGAAGCCCGGCCGCTCGGCAAGGCGAGCTTCCAGCTCGTCGAGCGCCGCGCCGAGCTCGCGCCCGGCGAGCGCAACCTCGAGACCTTGCTTCCGGCCGCGTAAGAGAGTCACGTGGTTGCTTCGAATACCTCTCGGATACGATGTCTCGCCCGGTTCACAAGCTCGCCGCTCCACACCCGCCGCTATCCACATCGGACTCGCAAGTTCTTGCCATTATCCACATTTCGTACACAGCAGCCGGGGTCGCGCAACTTCGCCGGGATCGACCCGCGTTTTCTGGAACATCGCACGCTCTCCCCGAGTAATCTAAAAGAAGGTTTATGATGCGCCGAATCGTCCCCATCTTTATCGCCCTCTCGCTGGCGTTCGCCGCCATTCCGGCGCCGGTTTTTGCCATGTCGACGGCCGCCGAAATTCAGCTCGGTCAGGAAGAAGACCAGCAGATCGTCGCCGGCAGCGTCGTTGAAACCGATCCGCTCCTCAACGCCTACGTTCAGGGCATCGCCGAAAACCTTTGGAACCAAGTCGCGCGCAAGGACGTCCCGTACTCGGTCAAGATTATCAATGACGACAGCATTAACTCCTTCGCCACCATGGGCGGATTCGTGTACGTCAACGAGGGGTTGATCGATTTCGTCCAATCGGACGACGAACTGGCGAGCGTCATCGGCCACGAAACCGGTCACATCGAGCGCCGGCACGTCATCACCACGCAGTCGAAAGCGCAAATCCTCGACATCTTGTTCGGCCTCGCCTCGCTCTTTTCACCGTTGATCTACAACTTTGGCGGCCTGGCCGAAGCCGGGATAATGGCCAAGATCTCGCGCGAAGACGAGCTTCAGGCCGACCGCTACGGCCTGCAACTCATGTCGCGCGCCGGCTACGATCCGGAATCCATGGTGACGATGATGGCGCACTTGGCCGTTCTCCAGGACGAGCACAGCGATTTGCTGACCAAATATCTCGAGGACCATCCCGATCCGAAAAATCGCGTCGCGCACCTGATGGGCTATCCGGAGCTCGATCCCAAGGACGTTACCGCCGAGCAGCAGATCGTTCAGGCGTCGAGCGACGAGGAACGCGCGCGCTACGAGTTCGGATCGATTCGCTTGGCGAATATCCTCAAGAAAGATCCGCAGAACGCCGAAGCGCTTTTAGAGATGGGTCAGTCCGATCTCGCTTTGGGCCTCCCCAGTAAGAGCGAGCAAACGCTGTCCGAAGCCGCGCAGCTCGGTTCGCCGCAAACACGCGCGGCTGCCAATCAGCGCATCTCCGCACTACGGCAGCTGGAAGTTCAACGCGTTTTGCTGACGCACCCGAATCTGCCGAAACTGCAGAGTGCCGTGCAAGCCGGCCAAGCGTCGCAAATCGAAGCGGCATCGCAAATCTCGGCGCGTGCCGCCGAAGGCAAAGACCAAATCAAGGCGATAAACACGCGCGTCAACTCGCTTCAGTACGAAATTCCCGATTTCAGCCGGATCAACATCAAGCGCGGATCGCGGGTCGAAGCGGTCGTAAAGAATCTCACGCTCATGTCGCGCTCCATAGACAGCGCACTGCAGGATGCACGCGCGCCGCTCGGCGGCGTCGGGACGCTCGAGAAAGGCAAGGAGAGCGGCTTGCTCAAGGAAGGGGCCGACATCTACACCGAGATGCTGGAACCGTTCGCGACCGTTCCGATTCCAGCCGACGCGTTGGCGATTCTTCCTTCGTACCCGCAAATGCTCAACGACCTCTCCCTGTCCGACGGCGACATGCTTCGCGCGGTCGACGCCTCGCGGGCGTCGCTCACGCAGCTCGATCAATCCGTCGGCGACCTCGACGATTTTCTCAAACAACTCGATCACGTCCAGCTGAGCTTCAACGGCGATATCAGCGAAGGGGCCTACGCTTCGCTGCAGCCGGTGATGCAAAAATCGGTGGCCGACTTCAACAGCGCGGCGACGTCGGCATCGCAGGGTGCCCAGCTTTATAACATGGCGCGCTCGCGCCAGATCTCCACCCGCATCACGCTGCTCGGACTGGGCACGTCGCCGCAACGCTACTCGACGTTACAGTATGCGTTGCAAAAGCGCTTCGGCTCGACCGGCCTCGACTATCGGACCATGCTGCGCGATGGGTTAACCCCGGGCGACGTGACGCTCGCGACGATCCTCGCCGCCGACATCAAGAGTACGCCCGAAGCGATCGTTGCCGAAGCCAAAACCAACAAGCAGACTATTGTCGACGTCGCCAACGCTCATGGCATGCACGCGTGGCCGCTGGAGATCTTCGTCGGATTGGTCTACCTCGACTTCACCGACGATCCGATGAAAGAGTTACGCAGAGCCGACGGCTCCGAGGCGGCGACGCTTTCGGAGCTGGGATTGTAGGAAAGGAACGCATGGCTTCCGCTCTCGGCGCGAAAGACGTCTTTCGCCTCGTTCGCCGCGGCATCGACGTACGCGCGGTTCACGCACACGTGCGTAAGCCATTTCGCTTCCTGCTCTGCGGCGATCCGGCGCTGATCGCCGAAATGCGGGCGTTGTTACTCACCGGACACGACGACGGCACGGTTCCGCTCGACGCCGCGGCCTGTCTCGAAACGGTTCTGCCGCGGACGCCTGCCATGCTGGATACGAGCGACGTTCGCGCCGCGATCTTTCTCGGAAAACGAGGCGACGCCGCGGGAGCCGATCTCACCTCGCTCCGGGCGTTGAAGGTTCCTATCCTGGCGGTAACGATCGATCCGGAAGCTTCGCCGAGCGGACCGCCGGCCGTGCCCGCGCCGGCCGCGTGCGGCGACTACGTCGCGACCGAGATTTCGCGCGAGGCATTGCGCGGACGCGTTTTCCCGCACCTCGTCGAGTGTGCGCGCGGCGTCGAAATCGCGGTCGGCCGGCGCTTACCCGCGTTGCGCGAAACGGTGGCGGCGAAACTCACGCGCGACGCCGCGCGCAATGCGCTGAAAGTCTCCCTGGCCAGCGCCGTGATCGACCACATCCCCGTCATCGGGCTGGTGCTCGGCGCATTTGCGTCGGCCGGCGATATGGTGGCCATCACCGGGATACAAATGATGCTGCTGCTCCACATCGAGGCCGCCTATGGACGCGACCCCGACCTTCAACGGATGTGGCAACTGCTGCCGGTCGTCGGCGGCGGCTTTGGATGGCGCACGCTCGCACGCGAACTCAGCGGGTTCATTCCGGTCGCCGGGATTGCGATCAAAGGGGCGATCGCCTACGCCGGAACGATCGTTGTCGGAGAGAGCGTGACGTTCTTCTTGGAACACGGGCGCCATATGACCAGCGGTCAAGCCGCTAAAATTTTCGAACGCACCAAACGCGACGCGATGACGTTTGCTGGCGACTTCATGGCCCGCTTCCGCTCGTAGGGGCTCCTACAGTCGTTCCAGAAGCGGTTCGTCGTCGAGACGCTGCAACTCCGCCGGCACGCGTTCTCGAACGCGCCCGGCGAGCTGCGCGGCCAGCTCGCGGCGGCGCTGCGGCGCGAGGGCATCGCGCCGGTCGAGGAATCGCCGGATCAGCGAACGTTCTTCGCCCGAGAGATAGCGCGTCGCACCGTACGTCGGCTCCGGTTGCGCCGCTAACGTCTTTGGCATCGCCAGGCGCGCGTCGCGCACGACGATCGTTCCAGCCGCGTAGTCGCCAAGGCGTTTGTTTTCCGGCGACACCAGCATGCTGACCGCCGAAAGCGCGTAAAACCCGAGCGACAACTCCCCGACGCGGACGAGATTACGCACCAGCGCCGCACCGAAGTCGATGGGATATCCGCCGTCGCGAACGGTGCGTAAGCCGAGCACGCGCTTTCCCGGCGTCTGGCCGTCCCAAAACATTTCGAACGCGATAAAATACCCGAAAAAAACGACGAACACCACGGCAACCACCAACGCAACCGCCACCGCGTCGGCCAGCTTCTCGGCGCCCGAGGCCATATGCTTGACCGGCTCGATCCGCGTCGCAGCGAGAATCAACCCGGCGGCAAGCGCGACGAGAACCCCGATTTGGAGCAGCATATCGATCGCCAACGCCAAAAACCGGCTCCCCAATCCGGCCAGTTCGTAACTAAACGCGATGGCTTCGGGAGTGCGTATATCAACATTGCGTTGCACGGGATGTTCGTGCTCGACGAAGTCCCGGAAAACCTGGGCGGCGACGCGCAGGTCAATTTGGCGCGCCCTCGGGGAGTCTCGAGCATACCGACATCTTTCGCGCGCCATGGTGGGGGGCCCCACGAAGTGGGGGGCGCGGAGGCTAGGCCGGAGCGCCGTTTAAACAACCAGGCTTGCCGGTATCCGTCACCGTTAGAGCATAAAGCATGACGCAGGCGTCTTTCGTCACGAAGCGGTCGCCCTCGTGGGAGCGTCTCGATGGTCTGTTGGTACGGGCCGCCCGGCGAGGAGTGCGCGCGCTGGAGGCCGGCGAGATCGCCGAGCTGGGGCGGCTGTACCGGGCGACCACGAGCGATCTGGCGTACGCGCGCGGCCGCGAGTTCGATTCGCGTCTTCTCGAATACCTCAATCGCCTCACCGCTCGCGCACACGCTTACGTGTACGGCGGTTCGGCCGAAACCGGCGCCGCGCGGATAGGACGTTTCTATCGCGAAACGCTTCCACGCGAGTTTCGCCATTCGTTCGCCTACGTCGCGATTTGCACGGCGATAACCGTCGCTTTCAGCGTCGTCGCATTCTCATTGATCCGCTCGCATCCGGCCGAAGCCTACGCTTTGCTTCCCAAGGAGCTCATCCCGGACGAAATTCGAAAGAGCTTACACGATTCGAACTTCGCCTTCGACCGTGACTTCGCGCCCGCAATGTCGGCCATGATCGTGACCAACAACATCAAGGTGGCGATTATGGCGTTTGCAGGGTCGATAACCCTCGGAGCGCTGACGCTCTATATCGTGGCATATAACGGCCTCATGCTGGGCGGTCTCGGCGCGCTGTTTGCCAATGCCGGTTTCGGCTACGATTTCTGGGCGACCATCGCACCGCACGGCGTCATCGAACTGACGGCGATTCAAATCGCCGGCGCCGCCGGCTTGCTGATTGCCGCCGGCATCGTCTATCCGGGGCGTTTCCGCAGGCGCGACGCGATCGCCGCCAACGCGCGGCGGGCCGGAACGCTCATCGTCGGAGTGGCTTCGATGCTCGTCGTTGCCGGAACGATCGAAGGCTTCATTTCGCCGCAACGCTGGGCGCCCGGTGTTCGCATCGCGATCGGGGCGCTGACCGCCGTCGCGTTGTTGATCTACTTTGGGTTCTCGGGCCGGCGCGTTCCCGTCGCCGCAGAAGAGCTACAGTAAGCCGCGCTGCTTCACTCGGAGGTACTCGTCGATCAACGCCGTCGTCAGTTTAGCCGCCGGAACGTCGACGACGATCGCTCCGGTGCGCGTCAGCATCGCGGCGGCCGTTCGGCGTTCCTCCGCCAGGCCCAACGCAACGCCGGCGCGATAGGCGCCGGCAACGTCGCGCGGTTCTTCGGCCAAGGCGGCGTTTACGGCCGCATCGTTCATGAACACGCAGACGAGGAGATGCCGCCCTGCCAGCGATCCCAGCTCGGCCAATAACGCGGTTTGCGCCAGCGGATCGATGACGTCGGTCAGAAAGACGATGAGCGAGCGCTTGTGCAAGTGCGCGCGCAGATACGCGAAGGCGCGTGCGTAGTTGGCTTCCTCGAATCGCGGCTCGAGATCGTAGAGCAGTTCGGTGATCCGGGCGATCGAGGATCGCGTCGAGCGGGGAGCACTCGCCGCCAGGATATCCTGCGCAAATGCGACCACCCCGACGCGATCGCTGGCCAATCCGGCGATGCTCGCCAGCGACAGGGCGGCGGTCACGGCATAATCGAGTTTTCGCTGCTTTCCGTCGATGCGCGGCGTCATGAGCCGGCCGCAGTCGAGAACCAACATGACGTTTTGGCTGCGTTCGACCTCGTGATGCGCCACCATCATCTTTCCACGCCGCGCCGTCGCCTTCCAGTCGATGAAACGGAAGGCATCGCCGTCGGACCATTCCCGCAACGATTCGAATTCGGTACCTGCCCCGCGTAAGCGCATCTTCCGAAGACCGGCTTCGATCAAGCGATTGCGCACGTGCAGCGAGCCGTACCGTTCGACCGCCGAAAGATCGGGAAACACGCGGAACGCTTGCGGCGCATCGATCGCCATACGGCGGCGCAGCAATCCAAAAGCATTTTCGTACCATGCGTACAGGGTGCCGAACTCGTCGGGCCCGCGCGCCACCGGCGTAATCGCGCGCACCAGCTTCGCGCGGGCGCGCGGCGGAACGTCGCCACTCGCCTCGTCCTGCGAGAAGCGCAACGTTCGGACCGGCGTTTCCAAAATGCCGATCCGGATCGCCCGGCCGGAACGGTTTTCGACCGTATACGTCAACTCGGCGGAAACCCGTAACGCCAGATGTTCGCCGCCGCATCGCGCGACCCTAACGTCGCGCGGACGGGGTCCAAGGCAAGCATCGATGACGGCGGCGACGGCGAGTGCGACCCCGCCGGCGACCGCGATCGGCAACAGCGGCGAAAGACCGGGAGCGCACGCTGCCAGCAGCGCGATCCCTCCCAGCAAATAGAGAAATCGCGGCGTAACCCATACGGGCAGCCACCAGCGCGACCGGCTAGGCTTCACGCGGAACCGGAACGTTCGCGAGAATTTCGCGCAGCACGTCGGCCGCCGAAATGCCTTCGATCTCTGCGTCGGGCGCGACGATCAAACGATGCGGCAAGACGCAGAACGCGACGTCCTTGACGTCGTCCGGAGTGGCGAATTCGCGGCCTTCGATGGCCGCCGCGGCTTGCGAGGCCAGCAGCAACGCAATCCCCGCACGCGGCGATCCGCCCAGCGTCAAGCGCGGATGCGCGCGCGTACCGGCCACGATCCGATACGTGTACTCGCGCACGCTCGCCGACAGGTGTACCGCCCGGATTGCCCGCTGCGCCTCGATCACTTCGGCGGCGTTGGTTACCGGAGCGATGCCGGACGCTTCGAGGTCGCGCGAGTCGAAGCCGGCGGCCACCCGCTCCAACAGTTGGAGTTCGCGGGTCTCGGCCGGATACGAAGCGTCGACTTTCACCATGAAGCGGTCGAGTTGCGCTTCGGGGAGCGGATAGGTACCTTCGTATTCGATGGGGTTTTGCGTCGCGCATAACAGGAACGGGCTAGGAAGCCGGTGCGCGATGCCGTCGATCGTAACGCTGCCCTCCTCCATCGCCTCCAGCAGCGCCGCCTGCGTTTTGGGCGGCGTACGATTGATTTCGTCCGCCAGCACGACGTTGGCGACGATCGGACCCAAACGCGTGGAAAATTCGGCGGTCTTGGGATTGAAGACCGTCGTGCCCACGACGTCGGCCGGCATCATGTCGGGAGTAAACTGGATGCGGCGAAATTCGATTCCGAGCAACGTCGCCAGCGTGCGAACCGCGAGCGTTTTGCCGGTGCCTGGAACGCCTTCGATCAGGACGTGACCGCGCGCCAGCAGTGCGACTTCGAGCGCGAACGTGGTTCGCTGCGAATCGACCACGGCGCGATCCATGCCGGCGGCGATGCGCGCGGCCAGCTCGCGGACGTCGATGCTCATGGGAGATCCTTTCGTAAGCGAAAATCAATAACGGCGGCGCGAACCAAGGCCGCATCGGACGGACGCGGCAGATCGCGTAAACGCTCGAGGTCGGCTACGGCCGCGCGAACGCTTGGGGTTTCGCGGCCGCGCGCCCGCCGAACCGCATCGACGGCGAACAGCGTGGTTGCGGCTTGCGCGGCGCGCGCGCGCCGCATCAAGGCCGCCATGGCATCGACGTACGCCGACGAATCGCGCTCGTCCGGCGGCCGCCCGGAAATCGGCGGCGCAAACGGCACGTTGGCACCGATCAGGGCCAGCACGACGATCGCACACACGATCCAAAACGCGGCGTGCACGGGTGCCGGCAGGGCCTGCCAAAAGCCAAGCTCTTCGTCGTAGCCATGCACGTATTCGTCAAAAGCCGCCGCACCATGCCCGGCGACGACGTCGTACGCGAACGCGGCGTTGTCGCCGTTTTGAAGCGACGCGTTGCCGAAGAGTTTCGGTGACGTAATCGCTACGACGTCGCCTTTCCCGTATCGATACGCGGTCGCGACGATGCCGCCATCGGTGGCGAGCAGCGGCACTCCCCGGCGGAGGTTAAACGGAAAGACCGCGTCGATCGTGGCAAGGACGCGCCGCACGCCCGCAGTGTAGCGATTTCTCGCCAAGGCAACGGCATCGCGTGCGTGGTGCGGCATCGAGGTGCCGACGCCCGGCGTAAAATCCTCCGCCCCGGCAAAATCGGTATCGAGGACGACTAGGCGTCCCCCCTTCCGCACGAATCGGCTCAAGGCGGAGGCATCGTGCGCGTCGAGCCCGCGCGCCGATGGGTCGTCTGCATATGAGGAGATGACCAGCGTTCCGACATCGGCGTCGAGCAACCCGAGAACGCGCTCGAACCGCCGTACCGGCACGCCCGAGGCGAGCAACACGCCAAACAGTGCGCGATAGCCGTTCGGCCCGGTATCGTAGGTGGAATAGACCGACGCCGGCGCAACGGCCCGCTGCGCTTCTTCGCCCAACGCCAACAGCGCAAGCACCGCCAGACCGACCACCAAAACCGCGACGTCGATGCGGCGCGCTCTCACGTTTCGACGCGACCGGCGAGCGAAAGGTACGCTTGACGCGCGCGCTCCCACTGCGAAGCGTCCACCGGTTGCTCGGCGTACGCGCTGATGACGAACGCCGACGCCACCGAATCGAATGAGGCCGTCAACGACCCGCCGTCTCGCCGCAGCGTGCGGCGGAAATCGCCGACGGTCGCGCTGCGATCGTCGCGCACGAGGCCGCGCTGAGAAAGCGCGGCGATCGAGGCGGCAAACAGCAGCCGCGATGCGTGCGCATACTCGCCACCACGCGCTCGTTCGCAGGCAGCCGCGTACAGCGTCGACGCGTCGGCCGTCGCGTCGAGCGGTTCGGAGGATGCCGCTCGCGCCCGGCGATCGATGGCTATACTCATCACCAGGCGCACGGAAACGACGACGATCACCACCGCGACGACCGCGATCAGCACGTCGCCGATGACCACGGCGCCCGCACGGCCAAGATGCGCCCGGCCGAGGGTCGCCCGCCAGAGTTCGGCCCAGCGATCGGAGACGTAGGTCCACAGTCGCATCCACCACGGCGCTTGCGGCGCTCGCGCCCCCATCACCGACAGGTGATAACGACCGGGCACCGCCAGCTCGCGCGCGGCAAGCGCGTGTAAGTTCGCCGGCGGCGAAGCGATCGGCGTACTGGTTTCGAGCAGGCCCGCCGGTCGATGCGCTGCAGCCGTCCAACGGGCGATCAGCGCATCGCGCCCGAGGCTCACGCGGGAGCCGAGACCGCCGCCGGACTTATTCGTTCGAGCTCGGCCTCGAGGTCGAAGCCCTCGCGCCGGATCCGAACGTCAAAATAGTAAACGGCAATCAACACGATCGAAAACGGCGTGAACGCCGCTCGCAGCAACGAGCCGAGAACGACTTCAACGGCGACGGCATGAGCCAGCAAGGCGGCGATCATGACGCCCGAAATCACCGCCGAGCTGCCGACGATCACGGCGAACGCCGCCAAGGCGAACAACAGAGCGCGCCAAAATTCCTGACGATTGAAAACGCGCGCGAAGCCGGATGCAATTGCGTCTAACGGGCCCCGCTTCTCGATGACCACGGCGTTCATTGCAAACGTCAGCGCGACGAAGAGCGGCGCCAGCATCAGCAGCGATGCCAGCGTCGCCATCCCGGCCACGAAGAAACCGGCGATCCCGAGCGCCAACCACGCTCGCGCAAAAACGACGGCAATCAGCATGGTGACGAAGAGCACCGCTAAAAACGCCACGTACCATACGACGTAGATGCCCATTTGAACGACGAGCGTTCCCAAAATCGAAGCCCAGCGCGCGAGCACCGCTCGGTAGCACGCCGCGAAGTCGACCGGCCGTCCGCGATACAGATACGCCACGCCGACCGCGACCGCGTTGAGCGCGAACGGCCAGAGGAGCATGAAAACGAGCGCGGTCAGCAAGATCGCTACCAGTTGACCCGGTGAGTCGAAAAGATTCGGCATGGCCGGCGGCTGCGAACCGGGATGCTCGAGCACGCGGATCATTTCGGAGAACTGCGCCACCTGGCTCGAATCGAGAAAGTACTGCACCACGGCCAGCGGCACGATCAGTACGAGGACGATGGCAAAAAACGGCCAGAAGTTCCGGACGTACAGCGTGATCGCCCGGTCGAAGATCTCGCCGAAACCCAGGGGGCGTAACTCCATTGCGGCGCGCTTCTGGCAGGGCTGCCGAAAAACCCCCGGGTAACTGCGGGGGGTGAAGGCGGGAACGTTGGCGTCGATCTGGCGCTATCCGGTCAAGAGCCTGCGCGGGCAGACGCTCCAGAGCGTCTTCGTGTCCGAATCCGGCATCCCGGGCGACCGCGCCGAAGCGCTCGTCGTGCAAAGCGGCCACGTTCGCGAGGGAAAAACGTACCGCGGCAAAGAGCACGACCGCCTGCATCTGATTTCCGGTAAGGAAGAAGGGGTCCAGCTCGGCGCGGCCCGCGGCGTGGTGCTCGACCACCGCAGCGACGGACCGTTTTTCGACGACGCTCCGATTTCGTTGATACTCGACCGCTGGCTCGACGAGTTGCGCGATTACCTCGGTCACGGCGTCGAACCCGAACGGTTCCGGCCCAATTTCTTCGTGCGCGCCTGGCCGGATTTCAGCGGCGGAGAGGCGGCGTTGCAGGGAGCGGAGCTTCAACTCGGCCAAGCGCGGCTACGCGTGCGGGCTCCGATCGTACGATGCGTGACGATCACCTACGACCTAGCGGACGGCGCGTCGGATCCGGAAATTTTGCGCGTGGTTGCCCAGCGGCGGAACTCGTGGATGGGCGTCTACTGCGACGTCGTACAGCCGGGTGACGTGCGTACCGGAGATTCTCTCACGATGATAGAAAGGTGAGCAAACAAATGAAGATTTTTAGCGCCGCCGTTTTTGCGATGGCTCTGGCCGGATGTTCCGGCGCGATGACGTCACCTCAAACCATCGGTCCGCCGAACTTGCCGCCGGCGACCGCAGCCAACGTCCAGTTACAAACGCTCGACGTCCCGATCGGGCAGTTTCCGGCGGCGACCGGAACGCTGCTCACCGGCATTCGCGGCAACCTGATTACCGGTTTCTACGTCGGGTCCGGCGGCGCGAACGTGGCCGTCACGTACGACCAAAACAGCGGAGTTTGGACGCCGTTTCAGTTTCCGGCCGCCACCTCGACGTCGGCGTACGGACCCGATCTGACGACCGTTGGATTTCGCATCGTCGGCAGCTATACGAACTTCGGATCGAAACACAGTCACGGCTTCCTCTACGACTCCGCATCGAAGCACTATACGAATCTCGACGTTCCGCCGGGGTTTTGCTCGGGAGGCTGCAACGAGACGATCGCTCATAGCATCTACGGCGACGTCGTCTACAATGTGGTCGGAAACTACGATTCCGTCGAATCGCGCAACCTGGACGGCAGCGGCTATCCGGCGACCGGACACGCGTTTCTTTACGACTCGGTTAGCGGAGCGTTCAAAACGATCGACGTTTCGGGTGCCGTCAGCACGACGGCGTACGGGATTTGGACCGACGGCAAGACGACGGCCGTCGCCGGCGGGTATACCGACAAAAGCGGAACGCACGCGTACGTGCGCAGCCTAAGTTCGAACAAAGAAATCACCTACGACAGTCCTAACTCGCTGGATACGCATTTCGAAGGCATCACCGGGGCAGGCGGACCCGGGAACTACAACGTGTGCGGCGATTTCGTGAACGTCAGCAGCAAGCGCGTCCATGGATTCTTTCTTCCCATTCGCAACTGGAAGGGGGGGACGCCGGTCATCGTCGGTTCCGTGTCGGCGAACTCGGTGTACGCGCACACCGTCATCGGCGTGTACAAAGGCGCCGGCCAGACTAACGGCTACATCGCTCAGATACCGTAACGACGCTGGGCGGAATCAGAGCGTTGTTCGGCCTTCGAGGGCTTTGGCCAAAGTAATTTCGTCTGCGTAATCGAGATCGCCGCCGATCGGCAATCCGTAGGCAAGCCGCGAGACGACGACGCCGAGCGGGCCGATCAGACGCGAGAGATAGAGCGCGGTCGCTTCACCTTCCGCGTTGGGATTGGTTGCCAGAATGACTTCGTGCGGATCTTCTCGGCCGATGCGTTCGACGAGCTCTTTGACGCGCAGCTGGGCGGGACCGATACCGTCCATCGGCGAGATCAATCCGCCCAGCACGTGGTAGCGGCCTTTGAACGCCCCGGAGCGTTCGACGGCGTACACGTCCTTCGCCTCGGCGACGACGCACACGATGCGAGCGTCGCGCCGATCGTCGTCGCAAATCGGGCACGGATCGTTTTCCGTGAGCGAAAAACAGATCGAACAAAACCGGACCCGGTCTTTGACCGCGAGGATGGCTTCGGCCAGCGCCTGCGCCTCGTGGCGCGGGCGGTTGAGCAAATAGAAAACCAGCCGCGCGGCAGTCTTTGGACCGACGGTCGGAAGCTTACTGAACTCGTTGATCAGGGCCGCAACCGGCCCGGCAACCGAACCGGAACTTGGCATGTCAGGACGGAGCGTCGCTACATGAGGCCCGGGATGCGCATGCCGCCGGTGAGCGACGACATGCGTTTTTGCGAGGCCTCGGTCGATTTCGACAGCGCATCGTTGATAGCGACGACGACGAGATCTTCCAGCGTCTCCAGGTCGTCGGGATCGACCGCCTCTTTGGCGATGCGAACGCTCTTCACGCGCTGGTCGCAGGTCGCCTCGACGCTCACGATTCCGCCGGCCGCCGATCCGGTTACGACCGTGTTCGCCAACTCTTCCTGAGCCTTGGTCATCTCCGCTTGCATCTTCTTAACCTGGGCCATCAGTTGAGCTTGGTTCATCGTTCGCGTATCCGTTCGCTAGCGTAGTTGAAAAGCGCGTCGGGCCCGTCGGGGTCGGAGCCGTCGGCCGTCACGGATGCGACGCCGCCGGGCGCCGAGCCTTTTGCGCGAGGCGCGGTATCGGCGCGCAACGCGACCTTCAGCGTAGTGCCGAGCACGTCGGCCGCCGCCGCTTCGATCAGTCCCACCCGTTCGCGCACGATGGCCGCATCGACGGAGTTCCGAGCTACCAACACGATCGAATCGCCGTTGAGTTCGGCCACCGTCGCGCCCGAAAGCGGCCCGCGCAGGGGATGGTATTCGCTCTCGACCTTGCTGCGAATGCTTTGCCACGCCGCGCGCACCTTTTGCAGCGATAAGCGTCCCGCCGGAACGGCGACGGGCGGCGGGTCGACGGGGGCCCCCGGGCGGGCCGCCGTTGAAGTGGCCGCGACGCCGGTGGGCGCGGCGGGGGCGCCCGTTTGCCATCGCTCCTCCAGCAGCGCCACCCGCGCGGCCACACCGTCGAGCGTCGGATCCTCTCCCGTAAGGATGAGGCGTAACAAAGCCGTCTCCAGTTCCAAGCGTGGGTTGCCGCCGGAACGCGCCAGCGACATCGCATCGGTGAGCACGCGCAAAGCGCGTACGAGGACGGCCTGCGGCACGCCTTTCGCGCGAGTCTGCGCGCGCACCGCATCTTCGGGAGCCAGATCCCGCGCGAGCAGGTCGGGATCGACGCGGGCGACCAAGAGATTGCGAAACGCCGCGATCAGCGAGCGCATCAGCACCTGCATGTCGGTCCCGGCGTCGCTTGCCGTTTCGATGGTTGCCAAGGCCGCCGGAGCGTCGCGGTCGAGCGTGGCGTTCAACACGTCCTGAGCGACGTCGCGCCCGGTCGCACCGAAGGCTAGGTCGAGCGTCGGTCCGCCGATCGTTTCACCGCCGGAAAAGGCGGCGGCCTGCTCGAGCATGGTCAAGGCGTCGCGCAGCCCTCCGTCGGCTCGGTACGCAATGGCGGCGAGCGCCGCTTCGTCGATCGCGATGCCCTCGGCGCTCGCGATCGCCTTCATTTTGTCGATCATGACGGGGATGGCGATTCGCCGGAAGGCGTAGCGCTGGCAACGCGACAGAATCGTCAGCGGCAGCTTCTCGGGTTCGGTGGTCGCCAGGATGAAGACCGCGTGGGCCGGCGGCTCCTCGAGCGTTTTCAGAAAGGCGTTGGCGCCCTCTTTGGTGAGCATGTGCGCTTCGTCGACGATATACACTTTCATGCGCATGGCCGCCGGCGCGAACTTCACGGCATCGCGAAGCGCTCGAATTTCATCGATTCCACGGTTACTGGCGGCGTCGATTTCCAGCACGTCGAGGGCGGTGCCGGCGATCATTGCCCGGCAATTCTCGCAGGTGTTGTCGGGGGTTGCAGTGGGTCCGTTCGCGCAGTTGATGCAGCGCGCCAGGATCTTCGCCGCCGAGGTCTTTCCCGAGCCGCGCGGTCCCGAAAACAAGTATGCGTGGGCGAGCTTTCCGCCTTCAATAGCGGCGGAAAGCGTGCGGACGACGGCGTCTTGACCCACCAGGTCCGCAAACGACAGCGGGCGCCACGTACGATACAGGGACACATCCGTGACTTACGAGGAGGGTTTGGGCGCGCCTGCCGGCGGGTAGAGTGAAACGGTTCAAGCGGAAAGGGTTTTTTAGGATTTGCTGGAGCGTTCATGTACGCTTCAGCATTTCCGGTTACAAAGGGACCATTGATGGACTTGCGCGCGGCACTGCGGGCAAACTTCGGTTTCGACGATTTTTATCCGGGCCAAGAAGAGGTCATGTCTCGTGTCTTGGAAGGCCAGGATACGTTGGCTATTCTCGCGACCGGTGCCGGGAAGAGTCTGACCTACCAACTTCCCGCACTCTTGCTCAAGGGGACGACGGTCGTCGTCAGCCCGCTGATCGCGTTGATGAAAGACCAGCTCGACGTACTCCGCGAGCGCGGAATCGGGGGCGTGATTGCGCTGAACTCCACGCTTTCCGAAGATCAAGAAATTCGCGCGCGCGAGCGCATCCGCTCCGGTGCCGTAAAGATCGCCTACACGACGCCGGAAAAACTCGAAGACGAAACGTTTCTCGAGTTGCTGCAGACGATTCGCGTGCCGCTTTTCGTCGTCGACGAAGCGCACTGCATCAGCCAATGGGGTCACGACTTCCGGCCCGCGTACTTGGCCCTCGGCGGCGTTATCAAAAAACTCGGAAAGCCGACGGTGCTCGCCCTGACGGCCACCGCGACGCCTTCAGTGCGCGAAGACATCCTGCATCAGCTCGGCATCGAGCACGTCAAGCCGATCGTCCGCGGATTCGACCGGCCCAACCTCGTCTACGAAGCTCGTAAAGCTCAAAAAGCGGCCGATAAGTTCAAGATTCTCACCGCGCTCTTTACCGGCGACGACGCGCTCGAAGGCACCGGCATCATCTATACCGCGACGATTAAGAATGCCCTCGAAGTCCAGCATCACCTCACCCACGAGCTGAACATCCCGGCTGCCGTCTATCACTCCAAACTGCACAAAGAAGATCGGACGTCGGTCCAAAATCTCTTCATGGGTGAAGCGATTCGTGCCGTCGTTGCGACCAACGCCTTCGGGTTGGGCATCGACAAGTCGAACATTCGTTTCGTCTTGCACTACGATCTGACCGGATCGCTCGAAGCGTACACGCAGGAAGCCGGACGATCCGGACGAAACGGACTGCCGTCGCGCTGCATTCTCATCTACCGGATGAGCGATACGCGCGTTCAAAACTACTTCTTGACCGGAAAGTATCCGGACGTCGAGGAGGTGCAGCGAGTCTTCGGTACCATCGAGGTGTTCGGCGATCAGGTCGACGGCGTTTCGATGGCCGATCTCCGTAAAATCCTGCAGCTCCCCTTGACCAAGCTTCGCGTGATTCTCGCGCTCCTCAAAAAATCGGGCTACATCGAAGGCGTCGCCAAGTCCGCCTACGGCCTGACCGAAGCGGTGCGCAAGCATCGCGAGCTGGTGTTGAGTCTGGCGAACTACGACACGAAGAAGTCCTACGACCAAAGCAAACTCGCGATGATGCTGCAATACGCCGAGACGACGTCGTGCCGGAGGCGCTTCATCCTAAACTACTTCGGAGAAGACTTCAACGCGGCAAACTGCGGAGCGTGCGACAACTGCCTGCGGGCCCTTCGGGCGGGGGTAAACGAGGGAGCGGCGACCGGAGGGTTCAAAATCTCCGACGTGGTGCATCACCCCAAGTTCGGGCTCGGAACCGTCGAGCGCACCGAACGGGATCTCGTCACGGTGCTTTTTCCGAACGTCGGTTATAAGACGCTGTTGGCTTCTGCGGTCCACCACGAACCCAAAATTGCATAGGGAAGCTTGGATTTGTCCCAGCTTGTCGTCGGCTCGGGACCTCGTTTACCACAGTAAACTTCGGCCGTCGCCTCCTAAATTTGGAAAAAATCCGAGTTTCCCAGCCTTCGCGGCCGCAATGGGACTGTTGCTGGCGCTGTTGACCGGCGCGACGGCAATCGCCCAGCCGGCGCCGGTAGCGTCCGCCACGCCCTCGCCGGTGCCGTCGGGAGCAAGTCCCGCCCCCACCGCGAGCGCAGCGCCGGCTCCGCCCGCGCCAAATGCGCCGACTCCCCCGCCGATTACGGTTTCGCCCGCCATCGCCACGGTTCCGATCGGCACCCCGGCGCGCGTGACCGTGGAATCGGTCCTCGCCCCGATCGCCGCAGTTATCCACGATCCGGCGATCGCCGACGTTTCGGTCGATCAGGCGTCGTCCACGGTGACGCTGTTCGGAAAGAAACCGGGCACGACGGTGGTGACCATTTCCGACGCGCGCGGACTAACCCGCGACGTCCCGGTGCGCGTCGCCTTTTACGCCGGCAGCGTCGCGCCGCAGACGACACTTTCCATCACCGGCGATCCTGCGTCGGCCGACTTCATCCGTCAAGAAGTGGCCGCTGCCGTGATTCGCGCCGCGCAGGCGCGCCCGGGCGCACAGATCGTCGTCGGTCCCGACGACGTGCCGTTCTCCGGCAATCTCGCCCAGGACCGGGTTGCCGTCGTCAACGTTCCGGTACTCATCCAAGGCACCGACTATTTCGAGGTCGACGCATCGACCCGCGTCGACGTGCGCAACGTGGCGGCTCCGCGCATATCGCCCGATTCGCTCATGGTCAGCGACTATCCGGAACGCCTCGAAGAGAACGGTTCGCTCTTCGCCGCCGATCTCCGCAACGAACAGCCGTCGCGATTTCTCTATTTCCACTATAATCCGCCGGGACAGCCGGCCCGGCGCATCGTGCTGCGTCTCGACAATCGTTCGGCCGAACCGGTCAACGTGCAGTTCATCAGCGGACGCGGCGGCCCGACGGCAAACGAAATGGAAGCCGGGCACACGGCAACGCGCGCCTTCCTCATCGACGTCGTGCAGAATCAAGGCCGACTCATCACGATGCCTGGGAATACGTCGATGAACATTGCGACGCAAGATATGCCGCCCGGCACAATCGTCTGCAATCTGCTCCAGCTGCGCGTGCTGTCGGGGAGCAGCGGCGTGCATCTTACGCTCTTCGCGCAACCCGCCGACGCCGACCCCGCTGCAGCCCCGGACGCGGGCGAACTGCTCGAAGCAACGCACAAGCACGCGCGCGGCATCTACCCGATCCCCGAGTTTTATTACGCGACGCAGTGGAACGTCAACGGCGACTATCTCGAAGTGCCGATCGGTCAAATCCCGTTGCCCAACGATTTGCAAGGGCAGGCGCTAGCCGGCGATTACGGCGTTTTGCAATCGTTTGTCGTCACCATGCACAATCCGCTCTCGACGCCGCAGTCGATTGCGTTGTACGAAAATCCGCGCGGAGGCCGCGCGACCGCGACCTATCTCATCGACGGGTCGCTCGTACAGTCGCACCAGGTTACGGCATTTTCACGCTACAAGGTCCGCCAGTACGTCATCCCCGCGCGCGGTTTCGTACGCGTGACGATCGTCACCATGCCCGAAGCCGGTTCGAGCTATCCGCTTCGGCTGATCTTTGCCCCCGACGACGGCAGCGTCGCTCCCGGTGCGGCGGGCTCGCCGGTGTATTAGGACACTCCGCTTAGGCCTGCAGCGCCGCGCGATACACGCCTTCCATCTTTCGTGCGCTCGCCGGCCACGAGAGACGCGCGATCGACCGGTTGCGAACGGCGGCCGCGCGCGCATCGTCGCTGCCGCTCAGCGCGAATGCGAGCGCCTTCGTCCACGCGGCCGCGTCGTCAACGGCGACGACCGGTGCATCGTCGCCGACGATCTCCGAAAGTGCCCCGCGATCCGAAACGACGCACGGCGCTCCGCTGCAGAGCGCCTGCGCGGCGGCATACCCAAACCCTTCGTAGTGTGACGGAACCGCGACGACGCCGCACCCGGCGTACAACTCCAGCAACGCTCGACGCTCGACGTAGCCCCGAAACTGCACCCGGTCGGCGACGCCTAAGCTGTGGGCAAGCGCCGCGCACTCCTCTTGGTAGGGCGTCGGCGGTCCGACCGACACGAGCCTCGCGCCGTCGAGATCTGGAAGCAGGCGAACCAGCGCATCGAGATTCTTGCGGCGTTCGACGGTTCCCACAAACAAAATCGTGCGTCCGTCGCCCGCGCGTCGCTCCAGCGAACAGAAATCGTCGGCGACGCCCGGATACACTACGTGCACGCGGCGCGCATCGTAATCCGTAAGAACCTGCAGCAGCTCGCCGCGCGAGAACTCCGAGTCGACGGCGATCTGCGCGACCTTGCCGTAGAGCCCCACCGAAAACGCGCCGAAATAGTACCGCGCGTACGCCGGCGCGTGCGACTGTACGCGCAGCCACGCAACGTCGTGCACGGTCGCGACGAGCGGAAGCGACGAAAAGTACGGGACGGTCCCGGACGCACAGTGGAGGACGGTGGCGCCCGATTTCCGCGCGCGGCGCGGCAGCAAGATTTGATCCCACAGGATACGGCGGTCGAAGCGCCACGGATCGAGTCCCGGTTCGGTGAGTTCGACGACCTCGAGATCGCCCGTCCTTCGCAGCGCGTCGGCGAGACCGGAAACGTATTCACCGATGCCGGTGGCCGTTCCGATTGCGAGCTGCGCGTCGAGCGCGACTCTCAACGCAGGTCGCGTTCCAGCGCGCGAACCATAAGGGCGTGCGGGTCCAGCGATCGAGCGCGAACGAGGTAGGCTAGGGCCGAGCTTCGGTCCCCCTGCCGACAGGCGACGACACCCAAGCCCGCCACCGCATCGGCGCTCGCCGGATCGGCCTCCGTGGCGCGGTCGAACAGCGCCTTTGCGCGCCGGACGTCGTCGAGCTGCATCGCTTGGTTGGCCGCTGAAATCGCGAACTTTCCCGAGAGTGGCGCGAGGTCGACCGCCGATTGGAAATGCTCCATCCCGCGCCGGAGCCAGTCGCCTTGCGCGCGACTGGCCGGGATCTCGCGCCAAGCACGCCGATTTGCCAACTCGCCCATGCGCCAGTACGTTTCGGCCACGGCGTCGGGGTGAATCGCTTGCAGCGACAGGCGCGCGTTGAGGGTTCGCTCGACGTCGTAGGCAGCGGCGGGGTCGCCCGGAGCCAGCGCGCTCACGACCGATTGCACCGCGTCGACGTCCGGCGCCGCGAGGAAATATTCCAACGCGAGAGCGCGGTCGCCCCGCGCCGCTGCGATCCGCGCGAGTAGCTCGTCGCGCTCGGGCGAAGCGGGCAGACGCAGCGCGTGGCGCTCGGCCTCGTCCGTCGCTCCCGCCTCGAGGGCATTTGCAGCCAGCGTCGCCTCCACGTACGGCGCCGGCGTCACCCGGTCCAATGCGCGGTAGATCGCCACGCCGAAACTCACCGGCACGCGGGCCGGCAGGGTGCCGGCCGATGCAGCCGGTGCGCTCAAGGCGTACGACGCCAACTGGATCGTTCCCAGTACGGCCAAAAAGGCGGTCACAACCGCTATAACGACTGCGCGCGCGAATCCGTAACGTCGCTTCAACGAGACGGCGGGATTCCTAGAACTTGACGGTCAGGTTTACGTCCTCGCGCGTTTGCGTGGACGTGTTCGCCGGAATGAGATTGTCCTCGTAGCGCAGCTGGCGCGCCGAAATCGAAAGCGTACTCGACGAGTGGGGGATCTCGAACGTCAGCTTTCCGCCATACGAGTTGTCGGTCGCGTCGACGTTCGTCAAGCCCGGCATACCGTATCCGCCGAACATTCGGTCGGCGGCATAGTTGAGGTTCAGGGTCAACCCATTGACGACCGGGACCGCCACCGCCGCGCCCAACGAAACTTTACTCATGTTGGCGTAGTTCGGAATGACCAGCGGCGCGTCTGCATTGGGAAGCTGCCACGACGTCGCGCCGATTGCGGGCGACGATAAGCCGCTTGCGTCGTTGCGGGTCAAGCGCTCGTAGTTGCTCGAAAGGTCGACGTTGACGTTGCGCGCGCCGGCGCGCACGTCGAAGTTCGCTCCGGCACCATATGCGTTATCGTTCATCGAGAGGGCGGGCGCGGTCAATGAGGCGCTTTCAAGGCGCGTCGTAACCTGCAACGGACCGAGGTGAACCGCGGCCGGCACGAAAGCCGAGGAGCCTGCGGCGCCGGCCGGCGCGGCCGAATTCCCAAACGTCAACGCTAAACTCTGCGAAGAACCGGACGGCCCGGCGTGCGTCGCCGGTCCGAAAGAAAAAGATTCCGATTGCGGCGACACCAGCGGAGAAGCGGCGACGGGCTCATATTGTCCGGCGGTAAACGTTGCTGCCGAGGCCTCGCGTGCGGTCTGGAGTTCCGGTGTCGTCGCTACGTCTGAGACCGGCGGCGAAGGCGCTAAGAAATGTAAGTTCGTTTGCAGCAGTCGGGCGCGGACGGCTTGAGGAAGGCCGAACGCATCGCCGTCGGCCACGACCGCCGAACCTTGGAAATGCGTTATCGCGAAGGTCGGGGCGCCGGCGCTGCGTACGAATGCGGCCGGACCGTCTGCAGTGCGCGCACCCAGTGCGAGGTCGCGCAACGGCGATTCGCTCGTTCGATCGCCGTATGCCGCCGCGAACGACGCGCGAGCGTCGGTCGATTCGCCGAACAGCAGCACCATCAACTGCGGGCGAAGATCGAATGCGGCGCCGTCCGCCGGCGCGAACGGCGAAGCCGGGGCAATGCTAAAGGCGAGCGCTGCTGCGAGCGCTGTGGTCGCGATGATGCCGACCAGCCGACGCACGTTCTCCTCCGGTCCTCGGAATACACCCATCCGTTAACGAGGCGAGCATCTGTATCGTTCGCTGCCGGTGGGCGTTCCATCTTGGAGACTACGGCCTACGGCCCCTGGCGAGAAAGCGCCGCCCGATCAAAATTGCCGCGTAGTCGTCGATGGGGCCGGGCGGGAGCTGGAGGCCCAGCGGGACCAGACGCCGCCACCCCCGTGGCGGATGCTCCTCGAAGTATAGCTCACGAGCCCGGCGGGTGGTTTCGTACTCGTCGACCAGGTGAATGGGCACGCCCAAGTCCGCGAGCTCCGCGGCGAGTGCCTGAGCGTTGGTGCCGCGACCCAAGGCCAACGCTTCGACCAGGTGGACTGCGAGCAGGGCCCGCAGGCGCTCCCGCAGCGCCGGCACGGGGACGACTCCGGCTTCGATGACGGTTCCCTGCGGGTCGAGCAGGGCGAAGCCGGCCTTGCCGCTGCCAGGGTCGACTCCGAGGACGCCCCCGGCCGCCGCGTTCACGATCCCGGCTGTTGGGTGAGAACGATAACGATCGGAATGCCCCCGATGTGCGGGTAAAAATCGTCGGCCGCAAACGCCGTCAGGAGAAAGGTTCCCGACCTGGAGATCCGCTGCTGCATCTGCTGCGCGTCCGGTATGAGCTGCAGCGGCTGAACGTTGTCGGCCAGAAAAGGCGGCAGCCCGAGGCGGCGCGCCGAGATCGAGACGTAGTTCTGGAGCTGGCTCAGCGCGATGTTCACGCTCGCGCCGCTCTTGCCGGGAATCGTCAGTTGCGCGATGACCTGGCCTTTTTGGAAGTACCGGAGATCGGCGGTGACGTTGATCGCGAAGTGAATCGGGTCGTTCTCAAAGAGGTTCTGATCGGAGGTAACGGTCAGCATGACGTTTGCTTGAGATAGCTTCGCCGCAGTATTGAGGTTATTCGCCAAGCCGACCAGCTTCGCGTCGGCATCGGGCGGAATAGCATACGGCTTAAGGCCGAGACGCGGGTAGTTGGCATTGACGAACTTTACCGCGTCGTAATAAAACGAGCGAATCGTCGTCAGCCGCTGCGAGGCGCTCGCCGTCTGGTTGATGGTACGGTAGAAGGGAACCATCAACGCATCCACTTGCACGATCAGCCGCCCGGTATTGACTTTGGTTTCGAGATCGCGCTCGCGGCGGGTAAGCTCGGTGATCTGCTGATTGATCGAGTTGAGCTTGAAGAATGCGGTCTTGACCTGCTGCGACGCGAAGATCGCAACCAGCGTCACGACCAAGGCGATGACCATGCCGGTGCCGATTGCGATAATCGTCGACGTATAGCGAGGCCGGATGCCGAACAGCGTGAGCCGCTTGCGGCCGACTTGGTGGCCCACGCGGTCGCCGACGTAGGCCACGGCGCCGGCAATCAGCATTACGAAAAGGACGTTGCCGATGCCGCGCACGATCTCGATGAAATTCATGGCAGGCGCCTACACCGTCGCAGCCTGCCGCAGGCGCGACAAGCCGATCGCCGTGAACAGGAGGTTGGGCATCCACGCCCACAGCCACGCCACGCTCACGAACGCCTCGCCAAAGAACGAGCATAGGGTCATCACGATATAGTAAACGAAAACGATTGCGAGCGACAATCCGAACCCAAGACTGGCGCTGCCGCCTCCGCTTCGGACCGACCGCAGTCCAAACGGCACTGCAATCAGGATGAAGACGAAGCACGCAAACGGACGAGCCAGCTTTTCCTGATAGGTCGCGACGTATTTACGCCGTTCGCTCTCGGTCAACTGCCCCGAATGCACGACGCCGGCGATCTGAGCGCGGCTCATACTGTCGGGGTCGTCGTTCTTTATTCGTTTGACCAGATCGGTCGGATTTTCACCGATTTCAACCTGCTGGTGCGGGATCGGGGGCTCGGCCAGTACCGATCCGTCGGGGTTAAACCGGTAGAGGCTCGAATTCTGCAGCACCCATTTGTTGATGGTGAACTCCGCCCGGTCGGCGAACACGATCTGTCGCGCTTGATTTCGGTTGTCGTATTGAATCAGCGTCACGTGCAACAGTGCTTGCGAATTGGGTTCGTACGCGGTGGCGACCGTCACTTGCCGCCCCCCGCCGGGAAGCGGCGCGGAAACGGTGAGATCCCGGTTGTACGCATTGGTATGGTTGATGACGGAGTTCTCGATCTCGATGAGCTGGTCGTTCGCGTACGGCACCAGCTCCTCCTGAAGGAACAGCGTCGCAAACGACATCACGATCCCGACGGCGAGAAGGGGCATCACGATCCGCGAAAACGTGATGCCGGCAGCTTTCATCGCGGTGATTTCGGTATCGCTCGACAACCTCTGGATCGCCAGCAGCGTTCCCAACAGCAGTGCCATCGGAATCACCAGCACGACGTAGGCCGGCAGCGACCACGCGAAGACCAGCAGCGCCGCCCACAGCGGCGCGTGATCGTTGCTCACGAGTTTGCCGATGTTCAAGATCTCGGTCGCCGCGAAAATGAGCGTGAACGCGCCCAACCCAAAGCCAAACGGTGCCGACAGCTCGGTCAGCATATACCGGTCGAGAATAGTCAGCCTTAGCAAAAGCTACAGCCTAAAGCCTTCACCCAGATAAAACGTTCGGGCGATGGGCGAGTCGAGCACTTCTTGCGCGGAACCCGAGACTTCGATGCGGCCGTTGTTCATGATGTAGGCGCGGTCGACGATCGCGAGCGTTTCGCGAACTTGGTGATCGGTAATGAGGATGCCGAGCCCTCGATCGCGGAGCTGGCGTATCATCGTTTGAATGTCGGCGACGGCGATCGGGTCGATGCCGGTGAAGGGCTCGTCGAGGAGCAAAAAAGCGGGTTCGATGGCGAGCGCGCGCGCGATCTCGACGCGACGCCGTTCCCCGCCCGACAGACTATCGCCGCGCGCGTCGACGAACGCGCGCAAACCAAACTCTTCCAGCAGCGCCGGCAAGCGGCGCTCCTGCTCGTCGTGGGGAACGCCATTTTGTTCCCAGATCAGGCGAATGTTATCGCCGACCGAGAGCTTGCGAAAGATTGAGTTCTCTTGCGAGAGGTAGCCCACGCCGTTTCGCGCTCGCGCATACATCGGCGCCGACGTCAGGTCGATCTCACGAGACTTGGATTCGAGCAACACCGTACCGCCGTCCGGCTTGACCAAGCCGACGACCATGTAGAACGTCGTCGTTTTGCCGGCGCCGTTGGGCCCGAGCAAGCCGACGACTTCGCCGTTGCCGACCTCGGCCGACACGCCGTTCACGACCGTGCGCTCGCCGTAACGCTTGACTAGGCCCCGCAGTTTTATCGAAGATTCTTGACCGTTCATAGCATCCGCATGTGAGTGAGTGAGATATCGGAGTCAAAGCTCGAGCCCGTCCCGCGAAATCCGTTAGGATCGGTGACGACGACGTTCCCGTCGCCGTGCAGCATCTCGGCGGTCCGGTCGTACACCAGTCTCGAACATTCAAGCTCCATACCGGTGCTCGTCTTCGCGTGCACGTTGTCGACCAGCGTCACCGCGTTCGTGTTCTCGTCGACGATCGCTTGCGGGGCGGTGGCCGTCATCGTCGTCCCGTTCCTGTCGTGGAACGTGACGCGCGCGTCTTGAAAGACGGCCCGAGCCTTCCCTTGCGCTCCCCGGCTTTCGTACGACTTCGCGATCAATTCATACTGGATGCGGTTTTGGACTTGCTGAATGATCCGCACCGGTCGCCGGGCGCTTCCCTGGCCCGTGATGTGGAGTGGCGGAGCGGTCGCCGCAGCCTTCGGCTGGGCGCCGCGCGAAGCCGGACCGGGCGTCGTCTTTGGCGCTTGAGGATTGCACGCGCATACGAGCAGCAGTACCGGCAGGCAGCCGCTCAAGCACTTCGCACCCCGCATCAGCCCGCGGGCCTGCCCGAGGCGACCGGTGCTTTCGGCTGCGCCGCCGCCAGTGCCAACCCCATCGTCGGCAGCCAGAGACCGAAGATCACGATGCTCATGGTATCGATCAGGCCTTGCACGGCAACGCCGACGAGTCCCGCCGCCACCGCGAGCGACAGCAGCGCGGCTGCGGGCTCAGCCCGCGCAACGCGCGCGCGCAATTCGACGGCAAACGACCATGCATTCCACAGGAACGCCGCCAGCATGAGGATTCCGCCTTCGGCAAAGAACGTCAAGTAGAGGCTGTGAGCGTGGAACGCCGTGCGGTCGGCGTCGGGAACGTGCACGAGTGCGTAGAGACGCGGAAAATCGAACGGTCCGACGCCGGTGAGCGGAAACCGGTCGATGATCTGCAGCGCCGCCTGCCAAATCGAGATGCGAGTGTAATCCTCGCTTGGATCGTGGTGGCTGTTGAACAGTAGCAAAACTATCGCGACCCCCGCTGCGACCACAACCAACGCGGCCGTTCCGCCTCGGCGTGCGTGTCGCATTTGCACGGCGGCCAAAAAAGCCGCAGCCGCCGTGCATCCCATCCACCCGGCGCGCGAGTACGTCAGCGCCAGCGCGACGAGGCCGGCCGCGATCGCCGTCCACCCCAACAGGCGCAACGCGCGCACCCCTGCGATTCGGGTCATCGCGTAGGCGATCGGCAGCAGAACCGTCAGGTAGGCGGCCAGCTCGCCAGGAAGAATAAAGGTTCCGGTCGCGCGGCCGTGCTGTAATGCATAAAGCGACGCGGGGGTGCGCGTGAGAACCATCACGATTGCCGCCGCGGCTGCGAGCGTACCCGACGACAGGTACGACCAGAAAATAGCACCGGCGACGTTGCGGTCGGAATAGAATCGCAACAACGCACAATGCCAGACGACGTTCGTTCCGAAGATGCACAGAAACAGCAATCCGCGCAACGGGTCGAATCCGACCGCCGACGACAGCGCCGCCGCGCCAAACCACGCGAGCATCGGCAATAGCAACGGCTGCGAACGCGGCAAGCGATAGCGCAACAGCAACGCCGACGCGTAAACGAGCAGCACTCCGACCAACCCAAGAACGCCGAGCGCGACCGATCGGGGAACGACCGAAACCCCCGGAAACGTCACGCTCGTCAACGAGATGAGGGCCGGGAACAAGGGCAAAGCGGCGTAGAGCAAGGCGAACGCGAGCGGATACAGCCGGCGCATCTACCGATGTCCTTCGGCGATGGCGGCAATGCGTGCAGCAACACGGCGCGCGGCTCCGGGCTCACCCATGCGAGCGCGGCCCGTCGCCGCCATGCGGGCACGCCGGCCGGCATCGTGCAACAGCGCCAGCACGCCGGCCGCCGCCAGCTCCACGTCGGCCGGCAGCACCGCCAGGGCGTCGCCGAGCAACGCGCGCTGGCGCCGCCGATACCACATCGGCTTTTGTTCGCCGGGGTCTTCGAAGGCGACGACCGGGACGCCGGCGGCCGCGGCCGCCTCGTTTGCGGTTCCCGCTTGCCCGAGCACGAGCGTTACCCGTCGCAGGATCGGCCCGAGCGCGCCACGCCACGCACGCACGCGGGGACGCCCGTCCAATCCGAGCGAGAAAGGAACGGCTGCGTCGTCGCAGTCGTACGACACCTCCCAGCCGGCCAGCCGTGCCTCCGCTGCGAACCGCCCGGCATCGAGCCCGTGCGCGATCGACAGGACGGCTCCCAAGGACGGCTCGTCGTTTGCCAGCCGCCGGGTAACGCCGACCAAAAACCTTCCGTCGTCGTACGCGCCGGAACGGCTTCCGGGAAACAGTGCGACGACCGGTGAGAAACCGTCGACCGCGAGTTGCGCGCTCGGATCGTCGGCGGTTGCGAAAAGGTCGACGATGACGTTCGCCGCTTCGACCGTCAGCCCGCGATCGGCAAGGCGGCTCGCGGTGGCATCGTCGCGCACGAAGCGCGCGGTAGCGCGTCGCATCAGCCGCTCTTCAAATGCGCCGTAGGGTGCGACGCTGACGCTCTTGGCGGTGCCGACGAATACCGTCGGTGCGCGCGCCGACAACGTCATCAACAACGCGAACGAGTCGCCGATCGCGGCCGCAACGTCGTATTCTCCGCGAACCGACCGCAGAAACCGCCGTTGCGCGAAGGTCAAGCCGAGCAAACCCGCGCCTGCATCGCGAACGATGTTGCGCACGTTACCCATCGCTATCAATCCGCCGCTCGGCATCGTGCGCCGCGGCCCCACGGCGCGCATCGATTCCGTCGCGGACGCCTCGTCGCCGACCAGCGCTAAATGATCGAGACGGATCTGCGGCGCCAACGCGCGCAGTTCGACGGCGATGCGATCCGCAATCGACGCTTCGCCGTGTCCGTTGCTCACGAACAGCGCCGCCGTCACGCAGGCGACGGCTCCGATGAAACCGGTTGCAGCAACGGAACCAGCGCGAAATCGGTTAACGAAAACCTTCGTCTGGACGAATCGTATGCGAGCCCGCTTCGCGAAACGTACCGTCCGTACGGCCCGGCATGGACGATCGGAACCTCACCGACGTATTCCGGTTGAGTGAACGTATCGTGGCTATGACCGCCCAGCAGCAAATCAATTCGAGGAACGCGCCGCGCGAGCTTTCGGTCTAGGGTCAACCCGACGTGCGAAAGCACCACCAGCATTTCCCCGTCGGCGACGGTGCGAGCGTACGGCTCGATCGCATCCCACGGATCCAAAAAGCGCCATCCGAACATTCGCTCCCAGGGGCTGCCCACCGGATACTGCATGATCAACAAGCCGAGCACGTGGACCCGCGTCGCCTCGCGTTCGAAGACGAGCGACGGCACGAACGGCAACGGCCGCCCTTTGACGTCGAGCAGATTGGTACACACCAGCGGGTGTCGCATGCGTGCGGCCCGCGCGCGCAGCAATGGAAAGAGATAGTGGAACTCGCGGTTTCCGATGGCTTGCGCGTCGTAGCCGGCGGCATCGATTTCGGCCACGATGGGTTCGTTCCGGTGATAGACGGTTTGGCTGCCGCGCAGCGAGTCGCCGCAGTCGAACAGCAGGCCGGGTTCGCGCTCGCGCAACGCGCGCAGTCGCGGCGCGATGCCGCGGTGGTCGTGGAGATCCGAGGTATGGTAGATGCGGATCACGACGGGTTTCCGAGCGTACCGGCGGCCGAACGCGCCAGGGCAAAGGCGAACTCGGCGCAACGCCTCAGGGCGTCCGGCGGTCCAAGCGCTTGGCGCAACGCCTCGAACTGCGCGTATTGTTTGGACGGATCGCGCAGAATCGTTTCGATCTCGTCGACCAGCCGCTGCGGCGTGGCTTCTTCTTGCAACAGTTCCGGAACGACTTCCCGCTCGAGCACCAAGTTCGGCAGCGTGATGAAGCGATGTTTGATCATCGTGCGGCCGTGTTTCACCAAGATCGGCGTGATGATGTAGAACGCAACCGCCGGGACGCCGGAGAGCGCCGTTTCCAGGACGGCCGTTCCGGACGCCACCCACGCCGCGTCGGCACCGGCTATCGCCGCACTCACGCCGCGAACCACACTCACGTCGGTCAGGCGTGCGCGTGCGATGGCGCGTTCGATGCGCGCAGCCGCGCGATCGTCGGATGCGCCGAATATTCCGCGCGCGTTGGGCCGGCGCGCTTTGAGCAGTCGAAAGGCGCTAACGGCCGTCGGCAGATGGTGCCGCAGTTCGCCGGTGCGGCTGCCCGGAAGAATCGCAACCGTGCCGCCGTCGGCGGGCGGAGCCGCCCGCGCCGGACGGCGCAGGTATTCTCCGGCAAGCGGATGACCGAAATACACGACCGGGCAGCCGAGACTCTTATAGAACTGCTCTTGATGCGCGAAGGCCGTCAACGGAACCGCGACCGCACTCACTTCGCGCGCTTTCTTGGCATTGTCGAGCCACGTCCCCGGAGGAAACACGTCGAGCACCGGGCCGGCGTAGCCGAGCCGGCGCAACGTCATCGCCAAGCGCAGATTGAAGACGCCGAAATCGACCAGGACCACCAGGTCGGGCTTCGTTTTCTTGAGATGAAACGCGGTGCGCCACATCGTCGCCAGTAATTTCGGAATCCGCGGCAACGCTGCCAACGGGCCCATGCTGGCCCACCCGGTATGATCGCGCCACATCGTAAACCCAGCGCTACGCATCCGCTCCGCGCCGATGCCTTCGAATCGTGCATCCGGGTCGACCGCGCGTATCGCCTGCGCCAGCAACACCGCACTCGACTCACCCGACGGCTCGCCGCTAGAAAAGAAGTATCGCATAATAGACCCATGTCATCCTAAGCGGAGGCGCGAAGCGCCGCAGTCGAAGGACGACACACAATTTATTTTAGGACGCCGCGTTCCGAGGGCGATTCCAAAAACCCGACGATTTCGCGGCCGGGATCGGTCGTGACCTCGGCCTTCATCGCCTCGATCGCCTTGGAAACGTTGAGCTTCGGGTCGTACAAGATTTTGTAGAATTTCTTGATTTCGTTGCGCTCGCTGGGAGAAAACGCGGCGCGGCGCAAGCCGACGCTGTTGAGGCCGTACGGCCGTGCCGGATTGCCTTCGATCAAGAAAAACGGCGGAACGTCTTTGGTGAGCTTGGTCGCTCCGCCGATCATCGCGTACCGCCCGATGCGAGTGAACTGGTGCACGCCCGCCTGTCCGCCGATGGTTGCGAAATCGCCGACGACGACGTGACCGGCGAGCTGGGCGAGATTGCTCATCGTTACGCCGTTGCCGAGAACGCAGTTGTGCGCGACGTGCACGTATGCGAGCAAAAGGCAGTCGTCGCCGACGGCCGTCACTTCGTCGTGGCCGGTCGCACGCTGGATGCTGACGTACTCGCGGAGGATCGTCCGGTGACCGACGCGCGTAAAGGCGCGTTCTCCGCTGTATTTGCGATCTTGCGACGCCGCACCGATGGTCGCGAACGGATACACCTGGCACTCTTCGCCGATTTCGGTCCAGCCGTTGACGACCACGTGTGCCTGGAGGACGCTGCGCGCGCCGACCGACACGTGTTCGCCGATGATACAGAACGGTCCGATCTCGGCGTGCCTTCCGATCTGCGCGCCCGGATGAACGATCGCCGTCGGGTGAATCACGCGTGCAGCACCGACGAATCAGCCCCAAACATGCGCGGATCCGACACGATCGAGAAACTCAACTCGGCCGAACACGCCAGCTGCCCGTCGACCATGGCAACCGTCGAAACCCAACCGATGTTTCGGCGGTGCCGCAGCATCGTCACCTCCATGTCGAGCCGATCCCCCGGAATGACCGGGCGCCGGAACTTGGCCTTGTCGATTCCGGCGAGATAGGGCGTCTTGCGCGTGAACTCTCCCGGTTCCAACACGACGGTGCCGCCGAGCTGGGCCATCGCCTCGAGCATGTAGACGCCCGGCAACAGCGGATTGCCCGGGAAATGCCCCATGAAGACCGGCTCGTTGTACGTAATGTTCTTGTATCCGCGCACGCGCACCATCGGTTCGAGTTCGGTAATGCGATCGATGAGCAGGATCGGATAGCGGTGCGGCAAGACCTCAAAGATCTGCCGGATGTCTAGTGCTCCCACAGGCTCTCCCTTAGCTTTATGCCGGCGTTCCTAGTTACGCAGTGTCGCCGGCGTTGACGCTGCCGAAATTCTCGCGCGCAACGCGCGGGTGGCCAGCGCGTGCAGCTCGTGCCCGCTCTTGAATGCAACCACTTCAAACTGCGGCCACGCTCCCAGGAGCGCGAAGTCGCCGATTAGATCGAGCACCTTGTGTCGCACGACCTCGTTGGCCCATCGCAGCGGCTGCATCGGTCCCTCGGGCGTGAACACGAGCGCGTTTTCCAGACTTCCGCCGCGCGCCAGTCCGCGCGCCCGAAGTGCCTCGACTTCGTGCAGATATCCGAAGGTTCGCGCTGCCGCGACGTCGCGGCGATACGTCGTGCCGTCGATTTCGTCGTCGAAATATTGGGTGCCGATCGGTGGCGGAAAGTCGGCGACGAATCGCACTCGAAAAGCAGGCGCCGGCAAGAGCGCGACCATACGGTCCGCCGCGCGAACGACCATCGGTTCGTCGAGCGATAGCACCGCACGCGCGCGATCTTGCTCGACGATGCCGGCCGCGTCGAGAGCATCGATGAACTGTTGCGCGCTTCCATCACCGATCGGAATTTCCGGACCCTCGACCGTGATGCGCGCGTTGGTAATCCCCGCGGCGAACAACGCCGACAGCAAGTGTTCGGTCGTCGAAACCGAAGCGCCGTCGCGGCCGACGACCGTGGCTCGCGACGTATCGAGGACGTTCTCGGCCACCGCCGGCACGGTAACCGTCGCGCGCGACTCGTTTCCCGAACGTAGAACGAAGACGATGCCGCTGTCGGGTGCAGCCGGCGCGACTTCGACGGTCGCGTTCTCGCCGCTGTGCAGACCGATACCGTCGAAGCGCAGAGCTGCGGCCGGCGTCCTCTGCGTCACGTTAGGGCGTACCGGGACTATTCGTTTTCGCGCTCGAGTGCGCGCTCCAGTGCGTCGACACGAGCAACGAGCTTTGGCAGCCTGCGAATCATGACCTCTCGCCGCAGCTCTTCGCGATGTTCGCGCGCCGGATTTCCGGAAACGGTCGCGCCTTCCGGAACGTCGCCCCATACGCCCGACTGGCCCGCGACGGTCGATCGAGAGCCGATCGTCATGTGACCACGCGTGCCGACTTGGCCGGCAATCTTCACGTAGTCGCCCACCACCGTTGAGCCAGCCAATCCGGTCAGCGAAGCCATCGCGCAGTGCTTGCCGATGCGGCAGTTATGGCCGATCTGAACGAGGTTGTCGATCTTGGTTCCGGTGCCGATGTGCGTACTCCCGGTTTGCGCCCGGTCGACGCACGTATTCGCGCCGATCTCGACGTCGTCGTCGAGCACCACGTTGCCGACTTGCGGAATTCGCTCGAGCCGCCCCTCGATGAACGCCCAGCCGAAGCCTTCGCTTCCAATAATGCATCCGGCGTGGAGCACGACGCGATTGCCGATGCGACAGCGGTCCATCACCGTGGCGTGAGGGTGCAGCCAAGCCGTTTCGCCGATCGAAACGTCGTCCCCAACGTACGCGCCCATGCCGATCACGCTGCCGGCTCCAATGCGAGCGCGTCGTCCAACGTAGGCGTGCGCCGCGACGTAAGCGTCGCCGGCGACTTCCGCATCGGGCTCGATGGCTGCGGTGGGATGAACGAACGGCCCGAGCGGCCGGCCGGGCCGCATCGACTCCAATAACTGCGCGAGGGCGTGGCGGGCGTTTTCGACCACCAGCAGCGGCTTGTCGACGGATGCGTGGGGTATCGATGCGTCGACCAGCACGGCGGCCGCTTTGCTCTGCAATGCAGCGGCAAAATACCGTTCGTCGGTTGCGAACGTCAGCGCGTCGGGACCGGCTTCTTCGATCGCTGTAATACGCAAGATCTCGAGAGCGCCGTCACCGACGACCGTCCCGCCCACGCGCTCGGCAAGATCTCGCAACGTCCCCAGCATCAGCGAGCGGCCACTACGTGCCGGGCGTCGGCGTCGCCTTCTCCGTGATGTTGAGCGACTTTTCGACGTCGCCCGTAATGTCGACGCCTCCGTATCCGATGCCGTCGCGCGTCAGCACGAGCTGCAGTTTCTTTTGCTGTGCGATCTTCGACGATGCGTCGCGAATCTGCTGAGTCAGCTGCTCGGTGATCTTCGCGTACTTTTGCTGCATGGCGACCGTCGCCCGCATCTTCTGCGCTTGATTCCCCCGCCCAGCGGTGATCGTTCGCTCGTCGGTGAGCAGCTGATTCTGGTAGTTCTGATATTCCGGCCAGTTGGCGACGATCCGTTGCACGTCGACGAGCCCGATGGGACTCGACGTTCCGCAGCCGCCCAAAAGCGCGGCGGCGGTCAGGGCGAAGGTGATGATCGATGTTTTCGTGTTTTTCACTCGTGTTGGCTTTCAACGTCTTTGATGAGGTCGTTGGTGAGATCGTAGCCGCCCTCGGCTTGCGCGATGTTTTCGAATACGATGCTGAATCCCCGGTCCTTGGCGATGCGCGTTGCCTCGCGCATAATCTGATCGACGATCTCCTTGTAGAGAGCGTCCCGGCGCTTTTGCAGAGCGGCGAGTTCTTTGGCGGCGGCTCCGGTTGCGCCGACGTCTGCGCCGTGGAGCGCTGCGAACTGCCGGTCCAGATCGTTCTTGGTGGCCGTATAGTCGCCGATGGTCTTTTGGGCTTCGGCCTGAAACTGACCCGTAAACTGCCGGTGAATGGCCGCGATCTTGTCGCGCACGCCCGGCGGAAGCGTCGTCGGCAACGCCGGCGGCCCGAGCGTGCGCAGTTGTGCCCCGACTTCGTTGCGGCGCTCGGTGATCTTCGCTTGGGTCTGGCCGGCGATCGCCCCGACCTGCGCCCGCACGGCGGCGCCGGTTTGGGAATCGAGTTGGGCGCGGTACGCGCTGAGGGTCGCCGCATCGGCCCGGCGTTGCGCATCGATGGCGGCGGTCTCTTTGGAATTGAGAGCCGCCAGCTGGGAAACCAGTTGTTTGCGCGTGGCATCGTCGAGCGCCAGATTCGAGAGCCGCGTCTTGATGGCCAGTCGTTGGGTCGCGTCGTCCTGGGTGAGCCGTAGCGACAGGTCGGTCTCGTTCTGTTGAAGCTGCTCGGCCTTGGCTCGCATTTTTTCGGCTTCCTGCGTTTGAAGCTGTCGCGCGATTGCCGTGCTCGCCGCGTTGTCCTGGGCGACGACGCTCTGCTGGTACGCCATGAAATCCTGATTCGCCGCCGCCGCCGCCTGTTGGGCTTGCTGAGCCGACGTGTTGCTCATCTGCGCGGCGTCGAGCTGACCGTTGCCGTTCACGCCGGCGGCTGCGAGCGCGGCCGAAATCGCTTGGCGTTCGCGAGTAGAGTAGTCTTGCTGCTTCTGCGCGAGAATTTTGTTGGCGCGAAGCTGCGCGTCGCGCAGCTCCCGGTTGAGCTGTCCGGTTTCGCGCGCGATCTGTGCCGCACTCAACGGGACGCGCGGAGCGGCGGCGGCCAGATCGATCGCCGCGATGCCGTCGTCGAGCTGTGAAAGTTGAGCGTACATGGGGTGATGCTTGATCACGTCGCCGATGCGCACGTAACCGGTGCCGCGAATCGACGACGAATGGACGTCGACGCAGCCTCCGAGCAGACCCACGGTTGCCGAAGCGATCGTCAACGTCAACGCGAACCGCCTACTTGGAGAGTTCATTTTGGACATCCGCCGTGATGTCCGTTCCCCCATAAATCACGTCGGCGCGATCGAGGACCAGCAGCAGCTTCTTTTTGGCGGCCACGTCTGAGGTCGCGTGCTTCGTCTCGTCGACCAGGGGTTTGAGGAGTTGGTCCTGCTTGTCGTTGACCGTTTTGTTGAATTCTTGGTAGATCTGCTGCCGGTCGGCTTGAGTTTTTGCTCCCGCCACCCTCGGCGCGAAGAGCGTGCGCTGCGTCGTCGCGAACTGATTCATTTCGTCGTTGGCGGTTTTTACTTTCGGCAGATTGTCGAGCACCGTTTGGTCGACGTAGCCGATCTCGGACGGCGGCGGCGAGGCGGCCGGCGGCTGAATCGACTGCGGCCCCAGAAAAAGCGTTTCGACGTCCTTGGTAATGTCCTGACCGCCGTAAATCACGATTCGCTTGTCGACCACGACCGACAGGTTATGCGCGGCGCTCACTTGGGCGATGGCGAGTTGGGCGCGCTGGAAGAGCGGGCCGACGATCTCGCGCTGTTTATCGCTGAACTGCTGTTGGAACTGCAACGAGATCCGTTGCCGGTCCGCGTCGCTTCCCGCATGCCTGAGGGCGGCATTGTATTGCCCGTCGAGTTGCGATTTATACGCCGCTAAGGCGCGGTTCGCGTTGGTAAATACCGGGATGCTCGCGAGCTCGGCTTGATCGACGAATCCCACGTCGGTCAGGTCGGCGGCGATCGCTTGGGGAGCCACCAGCGCCGCCAACAGCAGCGCCGCGATCGTGAGGAACGGAACGGATCGAATGCTCATATCTTCCCTTTGGACGCAGTCTTCTTAGAAACTCTGCCCGATGCCGAAGCTCGTGTGCGTTCCATACGCTCCCTTCGCGAAGTCGATGCGGACCGTACGTAAGCCGAGTTGGGGCACGTCGAATCGAATGCCCGCACCGTAGTCGCCGTACAACGCCCAATTCCCGGGATATCCGACGATGCGATTGGTGTACGGATTGAGCAGCGGATAGGCGCCTCGAATTCGGTAGTCGAGCTCGTCGACGAAAACCGCCAGCGTAATTCGCCGATCGACCGAGAACGGCTGGCGTAACTCGATCTGGCCGAGTCCGGCATCGGTGGCGTAAAACACTTGATTGTAGCCGCGCATTTGCTGATCGGAGAACGTGTACAAGTTACTCGGGGGAATGACGCCGGTGGACGCATCGAGCACTAAGTGCACCCCGAGCGTCGCATCCTTGAGCACCGGGAAAAACTTCGCGATGCCGAGCGAGGGCTGCGTGAACTGGAAGTTCGAACCCAGCGCCGGCATCGAGAACGTTCCGGAAAGGAACGCGTTCACGCCGTGTCGCGGATTGAAGGGATCGTCGAGCGTGTTCGTCGTCAAGCTTAAAATGCTGGTGTTGAGTTTGTACGGCGCTCCGGTGTTGACGTTGGCGATCGACGACGCGGCGATGCCGAACGATCCGCCGTAGGAGTTGATGGTGGAGTTGACCGGGCCCGGCGTGGGTCCGACGAAGATGTTCGGCTGATTTCCTTGGAAGTAATACGGCGACGGGACAGTCGTGTTGTAGCGAATCGTCTGCGCGCCCAGCGTCAGCGACAGAATCGTGTAGTCGCTCAAACGGCGTCCCAGAGAACCCGACGCACCGGTCGAACTCGACGTGTTGGTCGCCACGATGCCGCCGACTTGCGCGGCGTTCGTTCCCGGATAGAGGGTCACCGGGACCGGCGCGGGCGTTCCGCCGACCGACGGGATGCTCGGGCTGCTCGACGTCACGCCGTACACGGGATAGTAATAGGTCGAGCTGTTCGTGAAGATCTGTCCGCTGGCGCTGTATTTTTGCGATTGCGGCGAGTTGCCGAGATAGGGTATCGACAACGAGATCTGAGCGGTGCCGGTGCGCGCTCCCTTTTCGAACTGAATCGCCCCGGAGTTCCCGGTACCGTGCAAGTTGGTGTCGGAGAAGCCGAGCGTACCGTAGAGGCCTTGGCCGGTTAATCCGCCCGAGTATCCAAAGCCGACCGAGGCCTGCGCGGTGCGCTGCTCGGTGACGTGCCATACCAGCGATACCAGTTGGGGCTTCTTGGGATCCGGCCCGGGCTTGATATCGGGCTCGACTTTGGAGAAAAATCCCAGCGAGTTGAGCCGCTCGTAATCGCGCTTCACGGCGTCGGTGTTGAGCACCATACCCGGCAGCTCGCGGAGGACTCGGCGAATGACCTGGTCCTTCGTTCGAGTATTTCCGGTGATTTGTACCACCGAGATGCGCGCGACGTAAATGTTGTACTTGACGTTCGCCGTGCCGGCTTTGAGGTCGATCGACGAGGGATCAATGCCGCCTTCGAAGTTCCCGATTTCGAGGTGGTACTGGTCTTCGTAGAGCTTCTGGAGCGCTTTGAAGTCGGCGTCGCGCACTTCGTCGGAGTAAATCGAGCCGGCCTTCAAGGTGAGCGACGGCAGAATCAGCGTCGGCGGCAGCAGCGGATCGCCGCCGATGA
>PLLA01000044.1:0-4228 GCA_003140835.1 Candidatus Tumulicola scandinaviensis
GCGTAACTGAAACAGAGGGATGGGTTTGCGGCGTCAGGAGCGTCGCCAAAAAAGTATAGAACATGTTCCATGCCCGCGGTTGTAATGGTATAGACCGCGCCCCCGGAGTGTAAACCGCCTCCCGTCGTAGTTCCATAGAGCATTCCATTGACGTTGAGAAGATCGCCCCGAGGTCCTTCGCCATCAAGGCCATGACCTGGCCGAAAGATGTGCAAGTCGTGCTCGACCCCGGCTTCGGTAATGCTGTACACCGATCCGGCGGTAAAGTGCCCCCCAAACGCTGTCGTGCCATAGAGTAATCCTTTCACGTTGATGAGCCCCGCGAATGGTGCACCGCCGCTAGCTCCCTGGCGAAAACTGTAAAGCTAGCGCCCCGTGCCGTTCTTGCCGACAGTAAAAACCGATCCGGCCCCGTTTTTACCACCTCCCGAAGTCGTGCCGTAGAAGCTGTTATTAAGGAAGAGCAGTTTGCCTTGCGGCGCATAAAACTGGCCGGGGTTGAAGCTGTATATCACATGCTCATCACCAGCAGCATTGAGGTTAAAAACGGTGCCCCCACCGTATTGCGGCTGCGATCCGTAAGCCCCACCTTCAGCAGTGACGCCATAGAGTGTTCCATTTATGGCGATCATACTCGCGCTGGGAAAATAACCGTCGTCGCCATTACCGAAGTTGTGCACGACGCGGAAGGCGGGCGCGCTCTGGCTAACGCGTGCCTGGACGTCGTTACTTGGAAGCACCGACTTGAAAGGTGACACGGAACTGTTAGCGCCGCACGCGGCTAAAAGCGTAAAGCTAAGCCACGCTGCCACGAGGCTTAATCGAGCCCTCATTCTTAGATCCTCCAGGAAAAATCACATCGAAGGCTTCGACAATCGCCGCTAAGGCTCCGGGGTTGGCGCCCACACGACGGTGGCAATGAGACTGAAGGCTGGCCTCGGGTCGAGGGACTCAGGTCATCTTTAGGATACGCTCGCTCGCGGGGCGATGGAACTGAGCGCGGGCGCAGAATCATGAGGTGGAACAAGCCTCTCGTTCTAAAAGGTACGTGCTCTGATGAATACCTCTATGTTCAACCCTTTTGTAATCAGCGCTTTTGTGGCGCTATTAGCCGGCTGCAGCTCCACGATCAATGGCCCTCGGACTGTACCGATGACCCAGCCATCGCCGAGCCCCCTGTCTTCGATCCAGCACGTTATCATCGTACTTCAGGAAAATCGCAGCTTCAATAACCTGTTTATGAACTTTCCCGGAGCGGATACGAGCACAACAGGTGCATGCAAGCCCTACAAGCCCCCGTTTCACAAGGAAATTTGCAACGATCCGGATCCCGCTAAGCACATCGTGAAAATGAAGCCGATTACACTTGAAACCTGCGGTACACAATGTATAGGCGGGACCGATATCGAGCACAGCCATCGCACATTTGGCGTTGAATACGACAATAGCAAAATGGACGGTTTCGACACAATCAACTTTGGAACGACTGGGCAGAATGGGCCTGCGATCTTCTATCCCTATGCCTACGTGGTGCGCCGCGAAGTGCAACCGTATTGGGATATGGCAAGCCGTTATACTCTTGCCGATCACATGTTTTCGACGGCCACCACGGATAGCTTCGTTGCCCACCAGCAGATCATCGCAGGTACAACGCGGTTAAACTCGCGTGAATCCCTGACGGACACGCCATCAAATTTTCCCTGGGGATGCGATGCGCCGAAGGGTACTGTAACGGGGGTCATCTTCACCGACGGTCGAGTGAATGATACGGGCGGCCCTTTCCCTTGTCTGACCCAGTATAAAACAATGGCCGACGTGCTGGACGGGGCGGGCGTATCGTGGAAATTCTACGTCGCATCTTGGGATCTAAACTCTCCCTACCTCGATTTTTCGGGAACGGTTTGGGATGGGTTTGAAGCCATCAAGGGCGTTCGATATGGCGCCGATTGGAACAATGTTAGTATCCCGAACACGAAGATCTTTTCGGATATTAAGAAGGGAACTCTACCTCAGGTTTCCTGGGTTATTCCGCTGATCAAGAATTCAGATCACCCTGCAAGCGGATACAACTACGGTCCCTCTTGGGTGACGTCTGTTGTCAATGCCGTGGGCAAGAGTCCATACTGGAAAAACACAGCTATAATCGTCCTCTGGGACGATTGGGGCGGCTTCTACGACAACGTTCCACCAGCGCAACTTGATTATACAAGCCTTGGAATGCGAGTGCCGATGATCGTGATCTCCCCATTCGCCAAGCGCCACTACGTCTCTAAGACGCAGTATGAGTTTGGAAGTGTACTCAAATTCATCGAGCAAAACTTCGGAACAACCTCACTTGGTTCGACTGACGTGCGCGCGAATTCGATGGGCGACGTTTTCGACTTCGGCCAGCGTCCTGATCGCTTTCAGACGATCAACGCACCTTTGGGCGAATCGTATTTTCTGCATCAGCGCGGGTCTACTCAGATCAAACAGATCATCGAAAAGGACGGTGGCCCTCCGGACTAGCCTCCAGGCTTTGGCTGCCCGCAGCCACCCGGCCGATCGTAGCACCAGCATTTGCGGCCTGGCGGCTATACAAGGTTAGCCCTCGATGGAACTAAGCGGCATTCGTGGAACGAGTCTAGACCGCGCTTCGTTGCGCGAAGAGAAGGGACACCCGCCGTATGAAGATCATCGCTCTCACCCGCTTCGCTTTAGGCGTCTGCGCTACTGCCGGTTTCCTCGCAGCGTGTAGCAGCGGTGGATCGCAACTTGCGCCGTCGGCAGCAATGCAGCAGAGTTCGCTCAACCGGAGTCAGACGTTGAGCGTACTGCGAGCGTCGGCTACTCAGCACCTGTTCGTTGCAAACTTGGCGGCTCAGCCGACCGACGTGTCGATGTACGGGCTGCAGAGCAATAAGGAGCTTCACCGCGTCAAGAGCGAGATAGATACGCCTACACGTATCGCGGATGACGCTTCCGGCAGGCTTTACGTTGCAAACACCCACAGGAATCAAATCACCGTTTTTGGCCCGATGAAGAAATACTTTAGCTATACTATCACGCAAGGTATCTGGGCGCCGTCCGCTTTACTACTCGACAATAGCGGCGCTCTTTATGTAGGAAACACAGCCGGGCCACCGAGCGGGAGCGTTGAGGTATTTGCCCCGCGCAGCAAGACATTGTTGCGCACGATAACGGATGGGATTAGTCAACCATCCGCAATGGCTTTTGATAGATCGGGCAACCTTTTCATCGCGAACACCAATCAGAGCGGAGGGTCTGTCACGATATATCCGCCGGGAGGGAGTACTGCGATGAAGACGATTACCGACGGGATCCAGAACCCGCACGCCCTGGCAACCGACGCACAGGGCAACCTTTATGTGATCAATCTGCCTGTGAGCGGTAGCGGCTGGAACGTTAAAGTGTACTCGGCAGGCGCGTTCGCACTTACGAGAACCATAACAGATGGGCTCAACGTGCCATTTTCGCTGGCGTTTGATAGTTCCGGAAACCTCTACGTCGGTAATGCAACTAACATTACTGTGTACGCTCCCGGAACTTCCAAGGTGCTTCGGACGATAGCAACGGAGGCGAACGGCTTTGGCACAACCGCTCTAGTCTTCGACAGCTCAGGCGTTCTCTATGCCGCGTACGAAGGTGAGGACAACGGCGGCGTCAAGCTCTACGCGCCAGGTAGCGACACGCCCATGCTCAAGATTGGCCGACCACAAGGCGTCCGGCAGCCTCTTGCGCTTGCCATTGGGCCCTAAGTCCTAACCCCTAGCCGCTCCGCAGCCACGCCGCCGATCGCGTGCATCGCACAGCATTGCAACTGCGCAGCATAGCGCTTAGCTCAGCTGCGATCGCTTTGCATCATTACGCCACGTAGCCCCGCCAGCTGGGGGTGTCTCGTCTTTGTTGGCTTAGCTCCTATCCCCCAAGGCGGGGGCACGGGATAGATACCGTATTCCGCGTCAAGCGTAATTCGCATCGAACGCGACGCCTGACCGAAGAATGCCGTAGGCGAGGACCAAGAGCTTGCGCATGACTGCGCCAATGATCAGCCGCTTGTGTTTTCCGACGGCCATTAGTCGCTTTGCAAACAGCCGAAGCACGGGATTGAACCGAAGGGCAACGATCGCCGGCATGTAAAGCGCTTTACGAACGCGGGAGTTGCCGGTCTTGCAAAGCCGGGGGCGGCCGTGAATGGACGTTCGGGAGCGTCGTTCGCGCGGCGATA
>PLLA01000044.1:4331-12562 GCA_003140835.1 Candidatus Tumulicola scandinaviensis
GCCTCGGACGATTGCGCATAGATCGATTGCTGCACTCGGGTTGTCTTGAGGTGCTCGTAATGGCGCATAAGAGCTTGCAGAGCACGGATTTCCGGCGGCGGTGGAACCCAGGGTTCAGGGCTTTGACTCTTGCAGAACCGAGCAATGAGCGCAGCGTCGCCGGCGTCGGTTTTGGTACGAAGCAGCTCGCTCTGGGCGAACGCTTTGATCCGAGCCGGATTGATCACGCTTACGCGATACTCGAGACCGTGGAGGTGCAGTGCTATGGATTCCCAATACGCGCCAGTCGCTTCCATGCAGACGTGGACGTCGACCGCGTCTGTTCCTGAGCCACGCTGCCAGCTGCTCAAAACCTTTTGGTGAGTTCGCGAAGACGCGGTTCGCCTCACCCCGACCGCTGAGAAGACACGCGTGAAAGGTTGCCTTCGAAATGTCGATCCCCAAGAACGATGCCATCGGTGCTCGCCTCCAACAACGGCTAACGGCGTCCCTTCTCTATCGAGCTTGTGCATTCGAGTTGGCGCGACGACGCGGCACTCACGATACCGTCCGATCTCTGTGGACGCCACCAGGGCAGGCCGCCTATCTATCCCGCAGGTTTGAAACCCTAGGAGCTAAGTCAGCGTGACCCGCCTTATCGCCATAATACAAGGAGCTAGACGCAAAAATTGTGCGCCCCCCTTCCCCTAGCTGCAAGGCTTCGAGCCGCCGCGATCCGAGCCGCAAGGCATAAGCGCTGCGATCTAAACTGCGAGGTTGCTGCGAGGCGAGGCTTCTGGGAATGCGAGGCGCTCGCAGCTGCAATGTCGCCACGATCGGTGGCGTGGCTGCGGGGTGGCTTATTAAATCGACGGTACGCTCCTAATCGCTAGTCGGGGCGTTCTTACTCCAGAAGAATAGCGCGTACGGGTTGCTCACGCCCTGGGAGATTGTTCTGAGAATAGAGTCGCTGCCAGGTGCATAAACCGTAACGGTATTACCTTGATAGTTCGCGACGTAGAGGTTGCCAGCGCCATCGAAGGTGAGCGCGTCGGGTTCGTTGACGCCTTGGGAAATTGTTCGAAGCACCGCACTGCTACCGGGGGCGTAGACGGTAACGGTGCTAGCATTGTTCGCTACATAGAGGTTTCCCGACGAGTCAAATTGCAGTGCTTGTGGGAACCAAACCCCCTGCGTGATCGTTCGAAGTACACCGCTAGTGCCTGGAGCGTACACAGTTACGCTTCCGCTGCCGCCAGCGCCTCCAAGGTAGTTACTAACATAGAGATTTCCAGATCTATCAAAGGCCAACGCATCGGGATACGCGATTCCCTGCGTGATCGTAAGCATCGGTATATTGGAACCTGGAGCATAGACTGAGATCGCATTGGCGTTTGTTGCATACAGGTTTCCAGCCGCATCGAATGCCAGTGCGCGGTACTGGCTAAGATTCCGGGCGC
The DNA here is from genome assembly GCA_003140835.1 of Candidatus Tumulicola scandinaviensis. Taxonomy (GTDB): domain Bacteria; phylum Vulcanimicrobiota; class Vulcanimicrobiia; order Vulcanimicrobiales; family Vulcanimicrobiaceae; genus Tumulicola; species Tumulicola scandinaviensis. Next base: position 5,771 of record PLLA01000044.1, read on the forward strand.
GAATCCTTCGAATGGGCGAGGAGCCACCAGGAGCATAAACCTCGACTGACCTGTTGCACATGACGTAGAGATAGCCGTTGCTGTCAAGGACAATCGCCCAGGGGCCGATCAAGCCCTGTGAGATTGTCCTGATAAGACTCTTACCTTCAGGCGTGTAGACGGTTACCGTATTCGAACCGTAGTTCGGTACAAACAGACGGCCGGAGGCATTTGTCGCTAATAGATGTGGACTGCTCACGCCCTGAGAGACGGTTCGCAGTAGGGTTTTACCTCCGGAGTAAACCGTAACCGTGGGGTTCGACGCTGTGCCCAGGTTAGCAACGTATAGCATTCCGCTAACTCGGTTCGAACCAGTCGCCCTCGCCTGCGACGGAGCAATGTGCGCAGTAGAAGCAACTGTCGGCGTCGTAGCCTGCGATCCGCCGCTGCTACACGCTGCGAGGAAAGCGACAGAAGCGCAGATGCCTAGAGCGTAGCGACTGAGAGCCATGATCTTCATTTTGCCGAGCGTCCCTTCTCTTCGCGCAACGAAGCGCGGCCTAGGCTCGTTCCACGAGTGGAGATCAGTTCCATCGCGGGGCCAACCTTGCACTGCCTCAAGGGCGCTATTGCAGAGCAGCCCGCCAGGCTCGGGCGATCAGGCCGGGGGCTTGGCAGCGACTGTCGAACCCTCTGGCTCGTTACCTTCTTTGAGGATCTAAGAATGAAGACTCTATCCAGCCTCGTCGCAGCGTCGCTTAGCGCAGCGGTCTTGGCCGCGTGCGGTGGACCAGGGGCTCTAGCGTCTCGTTCTGCGCCGTTGAGTGAGCTACCGTCCCAAAGCAAAATCGCTACGGTCTCGCAACGCAAGCCTAGCGCTTCCCCCCTCTACGTGCTCAATTCTAGCGGAAGCCCCACTTATTCGGTGAGCATCTACGCCGCAGGAGCACTGTCGCCACTTCGTAACATTGCCGTCGGATCATACAGCGGCGGATTTACGGTCGATCCGTTAGGGCGCTTGTATGTAGGCGTCTCTTCAAGCCCGTCGGGACCTGGGCTCTTAGACATCTACGCAAACCGTGGCGCGAAATTGGTGCGAACGCTTCACCAAACGAAGCCGTTTGGGCTTCTTACCGTAGACTGGTCCGGGGACTTGTACACTATGTGTGCTCCAAGCCGCGTTTGCGAGTATGCCTCGGCAAAGCAGCGGGTCATCCGTAGAATCGCTCTCGGAAAGTTCGGCGCCTCAGCGTACGCGCTTGCCGTAGACGGCGCAGGCAATCTTGCTGTAGACAGCTTGGACTCAATATTGATCTTTGCCCCGGGCGCGGCCAAGCCGTATTGGAAAATTACGAGAGCAAATGCGGCTTCGATCGCCTTTGACACCTCGGGCGATTTGTTCGTCGCAGACACTGGCAGTTGCTGCGGTACAAGCAGCATTGCAGTCTACGCGCCGGGTGGCACATCACCAATTCGGACCATTACCGACGGGAATGGTCAATATCCAGCGGCCATGTCCTTTGATGAGAACGGTAATCTCTACGTTGCGACGTACTGCCTTAATAGCTGCGGTATTCCACCAGCCATAACGGAATACGCACCGGATGGCACCACTCCAATCCGAACGGTTACCGAGGGGCTCGTCGGGATCGTGCTCGCCATGACACTCGACTCATCCGGAAATCTTTATGTCGCGAACGGGGGCAATAGGGCGCACAGTGATCCCAATCCTGGCAACCTCGTTGTTTACGCGCCGGGAACAACCTTACCGATGCGGACCGTGACGAATGGCATCCAGAACCCGATCGCGCTCGGGATTGGTCCGTAAGTTGTGCACCTAGTTCCAGCAGATCGAGGCTATCATTATCAGCTGGGACGAGTGGGGCGCCTGGTTCGACCACGTCGTTCCGCCGCAGTACCAGAACGCCCAGACGCACGCGTATGAGGGCCTCGGCTACCGCACACCGTTGATTATTATCTCCCCGTACGCCAAGCAGCATTACATTTCGCATGTGCAACATGAAACGGCATCAGCACTGCATTTCATCGAGGAGACTTTTCTCGGTCCGAATCATACACTAGGGCTGGACGACGCGCGTGCCGATTATTACCAAGACGTTTTCGACTACTCGCAGCAACCAACGAAGTTCACGAAGATTCCTGAGCCACCAGACTATCAGACCTGTATGTCCGTGCAAAATCCCGGACCGGAGATCGACTATTAGTCGCAACGATTAGAGACGAGCCGGAGTGGACTCAAACGGAAGCGCCCGTTCGCGATTCGTTACAGCCTCAAAAATGGCGACCACGGTTAACTTATTCGACCCAGTTGTATCTGCTGAATCAGATGAGAACAGGGATGAGGAAATCATAGCAGAAGGGCGACGCATGCGTTTAAATATTTCGCTCGCTGCAGCGTTCGTTCTCCTTGCTAGTGCTTGCAACGCTGCGGGAAACAGTCAGTCCATTCCGTTGCAAGCGGGCATCTCAAACCCGGCTGAAGCGTCTGGTCAGGCACACCCCAACGCCGATCATACGTCGATATTGAAGATGCTTACGACCACAGCTGTGGTCGGATCGACTGTCGATCCGACTAACGGCGATCAAAATCCCTACGGGCTTGTATACGTCAATACTAAACCCTTCGGTAAGAGCGTCTTGAAGAAGGGCGACCTGGTAGTTTGCAACTTCAACGATCAGGAAAACGTGCAAGGCAACGGGACGACGGTCGAATACATGCCATCGATCCCAGGGTCGAGCCCGACGCGACTGATACAGGACCCATCGCTCAAAGGCTGCGCTTCGCTCGTCATCAACTCGTTCGACGAAGCGTATTCGGCCAACTCGGGTGCTAAGGACGCTGTTGGCGTCAGCTCCGCCGGCAAGATCGTGCAAACCTTGAAGAACTCTGGGCTGCTCGTCGAGCCCTGGGGCAGCGTCTACATTCCATCCGTAACCGGCTATCCACCCGGAGATGGGCTTTGGGTCGCCGATGCCTCCAGCGGCAAGATCGTTCGCATCAATCTAGGCACGGGTGGCAAACCGACTTACACACCCGTGATCTCGGGTTTTGCCGTAAACCATGGCGTGCCAGGCAGCATCCTCGGACCGTCTGGAATGCAATATAACCCAAAAAACAGAACGCTTTACATCGCGGACGGCGTAACCAATACCGTGATCGCCATAAAGAACCCTTACGATGATATTTTCCAAGCCAACTCGATAATCGTAGGGTCCAACGGTATGACGTTTACCGGCCCTAAAGCCAAAGACGCATCAGTCCTGTTCCACGGGCAGCCGCTCGATGGACCGATCAGCTCAGCCCTTCTGCCGAACGGGAACCTCGTGCTTGGCAACACTCTCAACAATAACGGCAAAAACCTTATGGTTGAGATCGCCAGCGATGGCACACTGCTCGCGTACAAAAACGTGGACAAGGGAGCGGCAGGCGCGCTTTTCGGAATCGTCGCGACGGGGACGTCGGACACCACAACGCAAATCTACTTCAACGACGATAACGCGAATAACATCCAGGTGTTAGAAAAGTAAGACACTTTACTTAAGGTAAACTGCACCCCACACGGCTACTAGGGATGCAGTTCTCGCCTTCCTTTTAGCCGCCCCGCAGCCACGCCGCCGATCGTGGCGGCTATTGCAGCTGCGAACGCCCCGCAGCACGGAAGCCTAGCCTCGCAGCAGCCTCGCAGGCTAGATTTGCAATGCAAGCTTGCCCCCGCGATGGAACCGAGCGCCATTCGTGGAACGAGTCTAGGCCGCGCTTCGTTGCGCGAAGAGAAGGATACACCGCGGACGAGCATCCGCGATCTTGGTGGCATGCACGCGAAATGACTAGTCCCACGGATATTCCTAAACTTGCATCCGCGTTTGCGTCTGAAGCGGAGCGTTTCGTTAGTTGGCTGGATCGCGCCACGGTTGATGAAGGACCGGTGCTGAACATGCGTGAGCTTCATGAGCTACTTGGTCTGTTACAAGCTGCTGCTACTCGCATTCCAGCGGTAGCTCCGGATGCCGAGACGCCTCAGGGTGTGGAAGCCAAGCTCAACCCACCTGCCGCAGCTAAGATAAGAGAAAAGCTCCCAATAAATGCGTACAGCGTGGTCTTCGATCCGCTGGAATTCGATCCGCTAGAACAAAGTTCACCACAACCAGTTATGGCGACGATTGACAATGATTTAGGCGATATTTATGCGGATCTGATGGATGGGCTTGCCCTGTACCGCGCAGGGCAATATCAGGACGCCGTGTGGCAATGGCATTTCTCTTACTATTCTCATTGGGGGCGACACCTCAGCCATGCACAATCCGCAATCTGGCAATATTTATCCGCCGGTAACTGGGCCTAGCCCTAGCCGCCCGCGGACCACGCCACCGATCGTGGCGCCATTGCATCTGCGAGCGCCTCGCAGTTCGGAAGCCTACTCGCAGCAGCCGCGCAGTTTTCGATCGCCTGAGCCTCGCTGGGGCCTGCCCGGCAGCAGTCCCTTGAGGCAGTGCAAGCTTGGGCCCCGCGATGGAACCGAGCGCCATTCGTGGAACGAGCCTAAGCCGAGCTTCGTTGCGCGAAGAGAAGGGACACACCGCTAGCGAGTTAGAGCGATTTATTCCGCGTCCCTCGTTTTGCGAAAAGAGGAGGCAAGGTCCGATGCCCCTGAAAGGGATTCTTATGAAATCGACCGGCGTTCTTGCATTTTCCCTGGCCGTTCTCGCCGCTGGCTGCGCTCAAAATAATGGTCCCCTCGTGGGCTTAACGCCATCGCAAAGCGACAACGCAGCCACAACCCAGCTGTCAACTACGGGACGCTCGTCTCTCGCCGCGAAGGCATCCTACTTATACGCCTCAACGCGGAATGTAGACGTAACACTCTACTCATATCCGCAGCTATCGCAGCTTGGACGCGTAAGTGATTCCAGCGCCGCCGGCATGTGCGCGGACAACGATGGAAACGTCTACGTCGCTGAGTCTGGCACATCGGAACTGACAGAGTATCAAGCGGGGACATTAACCCCCATGCGCACGATCGACGACACTAACTACGCTCCCGTTTCGTGCGCGATTAATCCAAAGAATGGAGATCTCGCCGTAACGAACTCCGCGGGCATGGTCGGTGGGAAGTCGAAGCCGGGCTCGATCGCGCTCTTCGAGAAAGCCACGGGTTCACCAAAGATCTACAAGAATCGCTCGATCAATAGTTTTGCTTACTGCGGATACGACCAGAGCGGCAATCTGTACGTCGATGGTCTCGCAAGCAAAGGTGGTTTTGTTCTTGCCGAACTTAACGGAAGCAAACTGACAAGTCTCGGAATCAATTGGACAATCGCGCAACCCGGCGCCGTCGCGTGGGATAGCGTCAACAAAGCCTTGCTCGTCAACGATACGTCGGGCTTTCTTTATCGCTTTTACGTCTACAACGATTACGCGCACTACTCGAACTACACCGCGCTCAATGGAGCGCTAAGCCTTGGCAGCAACGTATCCTTCAAAGGAAAGTTTGTTGCCGCTGCGACCTCATCGCAGGTCGCCGTGTGGGCGTTTCCTTCCGGAGACGGCCCAAAGTATTACTTCAACGCTTCCAACATCGTTGGCATCGCGTTTAGTACGACAAAATAGAATACCGTTCTTCAGGGGTCATACGTCCAGCTTTAGCTCGACAACTAGCCGCCGGGATGAAGATCACGACAGGAATATAAAACCTCAAGAGTGCGATTTTCTTGGCGCGGCGGCGTCCTCTGGACCATCGGACTCTTTACCATTCTTGGTGCGATGGTGTTTACGTGGGTGTTTCGTACTTGCGGCTATAGTGACGCGAAACTGACATTGATCTTAGTTTCCATCTACCTTTGGCCGATTCTGCTACCAATAGCGGCATTGTTCTTCACGGTTGGTGGGTTCGTGAATCTCAAGGTGAGCCATATCGGGGCGTTGTTGTCGATGGCCTTGGTTTTGGTTGTATTAATAGCGTTTCTCTATCATCCAGAACACGTATCATGTTCGGTGCCGTAAAACTAGGATCTAGCTCCGCGATCCAAGCCGCTAAGCCAACCCAAGACTGCAAGACGTTGCGAGGCGAAGCTTCCGCCATACGAGGCGTTCGCAGCTGCGTTGGCGCCACGAAGCGGCGGCGTGGCTGCGGGGCGCTAGGGTTGGCTTAGAGCCCGATCGTAAGCGCGACGGGCTGAAGTACGCCTTGGGGTCTGCCGATCTTGAGCATAGGCGTGTTACTGCCTGGCGCGAAGAGCTTGACGCCTCCAAAATCGTTTCCCATGTAGGAAGCGTAGAGAACGCCAGACCTGTCGAAGATCAGTGCAGTAGTTGCGAACCCGCCGGGCTCCGTCGTTATTGTGCGAAGTAGGTTCAAACTTCCGGGAGCATACACTGTAACCGTCGTTGCATTCCCAACGTAGAGATTTCCGGAGCTATCGAATGCTAAGGAAGCGGCCCGATTAACGCCGTCCCTGACCGTTCTAGTGAGTGAGAAAGAACCAGCTGAGTAAACGGTGACCGTGCTGATGTTAACAACGCACAGGTTTCCCTGAGCGTCGATATCATCCGGCCATTATGACGCCTGTGTTCAAATGCTTAACGGTTTATTGTCTTTTTCTGCAACTTGCTTGCTCGTCGTTGTCTCCTGGCGTTCCGGAGCTTACTCCATTTTTAGCGATTAGTCAGGGAGCGACGCTGACGAAACCCTCCTCGGATGCGTATCTGTTCGTTGCAAACAACGGTGCTGAACGTAAACCGGGTAACGTCGTGGTGTATCATGTCGGAAACTCTATACCTGTCGAGACGATCAC
>PLLA01000034.1 GCA_003140835.1 Candidatus Tumulicola scandinaviensis
TCCTCGAGCACCACGAACGCGTCGGAACCGCCCAGTTCGAGCACGCATTTCTTCAGCGCCGCTCCGGCCGCCGACGCGACCGCGACGCCGGCGCGTTCGGAGCCCGTCAGCGTGACCGCCGCGATGCGCGAGTCGGCGATGAGCGCGTCGACGTCGTCGTTTGTCATGAGCAGCGTACCGAACAGGCCTTCGGGAGCGCCGGCTTCGCGAAACGCGCGTTCGATCTCGAGCGCGCAGCGCGTGGTATTCTCGGCGTGTTTGAGCGCGATCGCATTTCCGGCCAAAAGTGCCGGGGCGGCCGCCCGAAAGACTTGCCAGTAGGGAAAGTTCCAGGGCATGATCGCGAGCACGACGCCGAGCGGACGGAATGCCACGAAACTGCGCGACGCATTCGACGGCGCGTCTTGCGGCGCGAGCATGGCCGGACCGTGCTCGGCGAAGTACTCGCAGCACCAGGCGCACTTTTCGACTTCGGCGCGCGCTTGGGCGATCGGTTTGCCCATCTCGCGCACCGCTGTGGTTGCCAGCACGTCGCAGTCGGCGCGCAACCGGGCAGCGACGTCACGCAGCAGCTGCGCGCGCTGTGCGACGTCGACGGCACTCCACGCGCGTCCGGCTGCTGCGGCCGCGCTTAGTTTGGCGTCTACCTCGCGCTCGCTGAAGTACTCGAAACGCTCGATGACTTCACCGGTAGTAGGATCGGTTGTAGAGATCACGGTGTTAGCGCTCCGCTCGGGATGATCCGGCAATTTAGGCACGTCGGGTGGGTTCTCATTCCGGGTCGACGGAGACGATAACGGCTTCAATGGTGAGTGGGGACTCTCGGGTAAGGCGGAGAACGCCGCGGTATTCAAATTGGGGGCTCATAATGGCTTTCGGAGGTCGAGTGCCGGTTTTGAACTTCTCGAAAATGTTTGGGCTGCGAATAGTCTTGCTCCTCGGCGCGATGGCGATAGCGGCGTGTGGCGGCGGCACGATCGCAACATCGTCGCTTCCCGCGCCGGCGCCGCCCAATCCGATGCCGTCGCCGAAAATCCAACACGTCGTCATCATCGTCCAAGAAAATCGCAGCTTCAACGATTTATTTTACGGGTTCCCCGGCGCTCACACGGCCGATCACGGTTACGATTCTCACGGCCGCCGTATCGAGCTTCAACCGATCGGCCTGGAAACGACGTGGGACTTGGATCACAGTTCGTACTCTTTCTTCTCCGCATGCAACGGGACGGGAAGCTATCCGGGCACGGATTGCCGGATGAACGGTTTTAATAAAGAATACGTCGGCTGCGGGCACTCGCATTATCCTCCCTGCCCGATCGAGCACCCGCAATATGCGTACGTTCCGCACGAAGAGACCAAACCGTATTTCGACATTGCGAAGCAATTCGTCTTGGGCGATCGAATGTTCGCCTCGAATTTTGACGCAAGCAGTTTCATTTCGCACCAGTACATCATCGCCGCACAGGCGAACTCGGCGGTCAACTATCCTCGCAATTCGTGGGGCTGCGAAGGCGGCCCGGGAGACACCATCGGGACGGTCACGCAGGCGCGTACGCTGTACGGCAGCTACATTCGGACTTGCTTCGAAAACGAAACGCTCGGCGACGAACTCGATAAAGCCGGCATCGACTGGGGATTCTACGCCGCATACTACTCTCCAGGCTACATCAACCTTTGGAGCGCCTATCAGGCGATCAAGCATATCTACTACGGTCCCGATTGGCACAAAGACGTCTTGCCGAACACGACGTTTTTCGATGACGTCAAGAACGGCAAGATGCGCGCGGTCAGCTGGATCACGCCGACGTGCGCGAACTCCGACCATGCGGGCTGCGGCTCCAATACGGGTCCGTCTTGGGTCGCGTCGCTCGTCAACGCCGTCGGCAAATCCAAATACTGGAACGCGACGGCCATTTTCGTCTTTTGGGACGACTATGGCGGCTGGTACGACGACGTTCCACCGCAGTTGGTTGATTACGACGGACTAGGTATGCGGCTGCCGCTCCTCATCGTCTCGCCTTACGCAAAAAAGGGATACGTTTCGCACGTTCACTACGAACATGGAAGCATTCTCAAGTTCGTAGAGGACCTGTGGAATCTTCCGCGACTAGCGGCTAGCGATACACGCGCGAATTCGCCGGCATTCGACTGCTTCGATTTCACGCAGCCTCCGCGGCGCTTCGTCCCCATCGCCGCGCCCCACGGCGAGAGCTACTTCAGAAACCAACCTCCCGACCCGCGTGCGCCCGACCAAGAGTAGCCAAGGCTCTTAAATCCCCTGAGCCCAGGGGCCGCTGGGGCCAGCATATACTTGGACCAAGAGCCCGGGCTTTAAGTAGGCCTTGGCGACGCGTTGCACGTCGGCGGCGGTGATGCGTGCGAAGCGTTCGTTGAGCGTGCGATAGTAGTTCAGCGGCAAGTCGTTCTCGAGGATGTCGAGCAGCTGTTTGGCTTGCCCCGTCGATGATGCTTCCTCGAGCAACGCGTCGCTGACGAGGCGTACCTTCGCTTCTTGCAGTTCGGTGGCCGAAACCGGTTCGTCTTGAAAGCGCACGAGTGCTTCGCGCACGAATTTGACGGCTTCGACGACCCGTTGCGGCGAGGCGCTCAGCTCGACCCGGAAATCGCCGCGGTCGGCATTCGCCTCGACCGAACTGCTGACGCTATACACGAGGCCGCGCTTCTGGCGCAGCTCTTGCCACAACCGCGACTCGAAGGCACCGCTGCCGCCCAGAATTTGGTTGAGCACCAGGAACGCATCGTAATCGGGACTGGAACGGGATACGGCGGGCTGCCCCAGCCGAATGTAGACTTGATTGGCCGCGGTTCCGATGTAGTCGTGCCCTTTTGCCGCGGGCGGCATGGCCATCAGGTGAGCGTTCGGTTTCGGCCCCGAGTTTTGCCATCCGGCAAAGGCCGATTCGAGAGCGATCCGCACGCTCTGCGGCGAGACGTTGCCGACGACGGCGATCGTGGTGAGGTCGGGACGCCAGTAACGCGCGGCGTACATCGCGAGATCTTCGCGAGTGATCGCGCCGACGGTCTGCGGCGTCGGTTGGTGCAGCGACGGATCGTCGCTCGCGAGCAGCAGTTCGTCGTAGGCGCGGTCGATCATGACGCCTGAGATATTGCTTTCGGATTGGAGGCTATTGGCCAGCTGCGAACGCTCGAGCGCAAACCACGGATCGGCAAAGGTGGGATGCGCTTCGCCGTCGGCGACGATGTCGACGATGGAATCGAAATCGCGCGCTTCGCCTTGAGCGGAAAACGTCTGACCGGTTTCGACGAACGCCCCCATATCGTCGGTGGCCTTGCGGCGCTGCGCGAACGGATACTTTGCGCTTCCGTAATCGGCCACCGTCGAAGCGAGACGAGCGATACCTTCGCGTCCCGGCGGTTGAAACGCCGGCGACGACGCGATGCTTCCGCGCAAAACGAACGTCGGCCGGTCGGTCTTCTGCTGAACGATGACGCGCAGACCGTTGGAGAGCCGGAACGTCACCGGCGCGAGGGCGCTGCGAGCCGTCGTCGGCGTGCGCACGGCTTTGGCAATCCAGCTCGGTTCGACGATCGGCCCGGTCGGAACGCGCTTGGAAAAGTCGTCGCTGGCGGCCGAGTCGCTCTTATTCGAGTTGCCCTTCGGCGGGCTTTCGTCGGGGCGCAAATGTCCGACCACGGTCGGCTTGCTTAGATACGTTCGCGCGGCGGCGAGCAAGTCGTCGCCGGTCAAGGCCGCCAGGCGACGGTCTTCGTCGGAAATCTTTTCGCCGACGATGCCGTAGGTGTAGCCGGCCAGCCCGCCGATGCCGTCGATCGAGTCGGCCGAGTAGATCCGGTCGGCAATCGTCAGCCGCTTGGCGGCCGTCACCATATCCGGGCTGAAGCCCGATTTCAATGCCTCATCCAGGGTCGCTTGAAACACCGCCTGCGCTTCGGCACCGCTATGCCCCGGATTGAGAATGATGAAGACGTTGAGCAGGCCGCCGCGCAACTGCGTATCGGCATCGGTTTCGATCGCCAGCGCGATGTTGCTTTGCACCAGCGCCTGGTAAAACGGCGAGCGTTGATTCTCTAACAGCGTCGCAATCGTGCTGATCGCCGGCTCGCCGGCCTGTTTGTCGCCGGGCACCGAGTAGGCGAGATCGAGAACTTCAAACGGGAACGGAAACTCCGCTTCGACGGTCTGACCGCTCGAGGCCACCGGCGTACGCTCCGGCGACGGCGGCAGCTTCTTCCCGGGAATCGCTCCGAAGTAGCGCGCCGCTTTGGTGAAGACTGCTTGATGCGACACGTCGCCGGCGACCACCAGCGTGGCGTTGTTGGGCGCGTACCATTCGTGGTAGTAGCGCGCGATGTCGGCAACGGTTGCGCTCGCAACGTCGTTCCGATTGCCGACCGGCGTGCGCCCGGCCGGCTGATTGGGAAATGCCGCCGCCCGAACTCGCGCCAGTAAATTGAAAAACGGCGAGCTGGCATCGCCGTCGAGTTCGTTGAGCACGGCGTTGCGCTCGACCGCCCAGTCGGCGGCTCGCAACGCGGCGTGCTGCATGCGATCGGCCTCGGTAAACAGCGCGACATCGATTTTGTCGGCCGGCATTTCGAAGTAGAACTGGGTGTAGTCGTAGGTGGTTTCGCCGTTCATTTGCGCGCCCAGCCGGGCAACGATGTCGTCGAGACCGCCGGCCGAAATCTCGTTCGTCCCGCGGAACATCATGTGTTCGAGCGCGTGCGCCAGACCGGTTTTTCCGGGCGTTTCGTCGAGCGAGCCGAAGCCGTACCACACCGATGTTTGAATGACCGGCGCCGCATGGTCCTCGGCCACGACGACTTTGAGGCCGTTTGAAAGCGTCGTCGTGTAGATGCCGCCGTCTCCCGGACCTCCTTGCGCCGGAGCCGGGGCCGGGACGAGGACGATGAGCGCGAGCGCCATCCATACGGGCGCGAGGTTTTTCACAGCGTGGTAACTCCTAAATAATAGGCTGCCGTCGCTTCGACCGCAGCTCGGGGAACGCAGCCGACCAGTTCGCTGCGCACCACCTCGATGCCGCGTTCGGCCGCCAACCTGGCAATCAGCTGAACCACCAGGTACAGCGGGGTGGCTACCGCTTGGGTGACGTTGAGCGACACCTGCACTCGCCCGCCCTTCAAAGGAAAGGCGAGGGCGCGCAGGCCTCGCAAGCCGCCGTCGCGCTCGCGAATCGTGCGAGCGATAGCTCGCGCGGCCGCCAGGTCGTCGCTTGCCAATTCAACGTTGAAGGCAATCAAGACGTCCCTGGCGCCGATGGCGATCGCGCCCGCGCTTTCGTGCCTGGCGACGTCGCCTTCGTCCGGTTTCCAGGCCGGATCGGCGAACCGCTCCTCGAGTCCCTCGAACTCGCCCCGCCGTACTGCCGGCAGCGCACGCCGCCCTTCGTGCCGAGCGGCCGCGCCGTAGTAGAACGATGGAATGCGGTACCGCTGCCAAATCGCCGACCCGGCGCGGTGCGCCAGCGCGGCCGCCTCGTCCAGGCTCGCTCCGGCAAGCGGGACGAACGGCAAAACGTCCAGCGCGCCGATGCGCGGATGCACGCCGCGGTGGCGGCGCAGATCGATGCGCTCGGCGGCCACGCCCGCGAGGGCGACCGCCGCATCGACGACCTGATCGCCGCTGCCGGCGATCGTCAGCACGCTGCGATGGTGGTCGGCGTCGCTCGTGCGATGCAGAAGGCGCGCGCCGGACGGTTCGACTGCGGCCGCGGCCGCGTCGAGAAACGACGGGTCGCGGCCTTCCGAAAGGTTGGGAACGATTTCGAACAACGGCATCAGCGTGACCGGCCGGTTCGCGTGCTAGCCGAGCACCTTGCGGATTGCGTGAACGACGTCCGGCACGGTTTTCGGCCAGACGACGTCGGTGTAGCCGAGTTTGCGGGCTTCGGCGCACCGGCGGTCCGCGGCATGCACCGCGCGGATCTCGCCGGAGAGACCCAACTCGCCGAAGACGGCGACGTCGGGCGCGAGCGGTACGTTGCGAAAAGACGACGCGATCGCCAGCGCGATGCCCAGGTCGGCTGCGGGTTCGTTTACCCGCAGGCCGCCGGCGACCGATGCGTAGACGTCGTGCGTTCCGAGATGCAGGCCGGCGCGGCGCTCGAGCACCGCTAAAATCATCGCGAGCCGCTGCTGGTCCAGGTTGTTGGCCAGCCGCCGGGGCGTGCCGTACGCAGCTTCACCGACGAGCGCCTGCACTTCGATGAGCACCGGTCGCGAGCCGACGATCGAGGCGACCACGCACGATCCGCTCGGGCGCTGGGCGCGCGTCCCCAAGAACAGTTCCGATGGGTTGGCGACCTCGCTCAAGCCGTCGTCGTGCATCGCAAAGACGCATATTTCGTCGATCGACCCAAATCGGTTTTTATACGCGCGCAGGATGCGGTATTCGCCGTTCGCGTCACCCTCGAAGTAGAGCACGGTGTCGACCAAATGCTCGAGCAGCCGAGGCCCGGCGATGGCACCGTCTTTGGTGACGTGCCCCACGATGAAGGTCGCGCACCCGGTGCGCTTGGAGTATTCCACCAGTGCCTGCGTGCAGTCGCGAATCTGCGCGACGCTGCCGGCGTAGCTTTCGGATTCCGGCAGCCATACCGTTTGAATCGAGTCGACGACGAGTGCGAGCGGACGGCGCTGCTCGAGGCGGTCGAGCACCGCGCGCAAGTTCGTTTCGGGAAACACGACGAGCGGTGCGTCGATGGCCAGCCGCTGGGCGCGCAGCTTCACTTGCGCCACCGACTCTTCGCCGCATACGTACACCACTTCGCCGGCTCGCGTCAGCTGCGCGGCGATTTGCAGCAAAAGCGTCGACTTTCCGGCACCGGGCGGTCCGCCGACCAGCGTGAGGCTGCCGGGTACGATACCCCCGCCGAGCACCGCGTCGAACTCGGGCATGCCGATGCGCAGGCGTGCCAGCCGTTCACCGTCGACGTCGCGAAGCGACACCGGCTCGACCATCGCCGGACCGGCGGCGGCGCGCGGCCGTCGCGTGCTCGCGACCGCAAACGGTCGCTGGTCGAACGAGTTCCACGCATCGCAACTGGGGCAACGGCCGAGCCACCGCGGCGATTCAAAGCCGCAGCCGGAACAGAAAAATACCGAACGCGTCTTGGCCACGAGTTTGGCTTCTGCGGGGGTACGCCTTCGCCTGGGTGAAAGCGGCGCCGGTGACGTTCACGCCGCCTTTACAGATTGCGATCGACGGGCCGGCTGCTTCCGGGAAGACGACGGTTGCGCGGCTGGTCGCACGACGCTTGCACGTACTCTATCTCGATACCGGCGCCATGTATCGGGCGCTCGCCTATCTCGCGTTGCAAACGCGTACCGACGTCGACAACGGGGCGGCGCTCGCGCATCTGGCGGCCGTCCAGCCGATCGCCGTCGACATCGACGAAGCCGCGCCGCTGGGATTTCGCATTACGGCCGGCAGCCGGGAGCTCACCGACGCGATGCTGCAAGGCAACGACGTCACCGCCATTGTCTCCACGGTTGCGGCCCATGCGGACGTACGCGCCGCGATGGTCGCGGCACAACGGCGCATCGCGGTGGGAAGTCCGGTCGTGATGGCCGGGCGCGACATCGGGACGGTGGTGCTGCCCCACGCGCCGGTGAAAATTTACCTAGACGCTTCGGTGGCGGCTCGCGTCGAGCGCAGGCGCGCTCAGCTCGAACGCGCGGGAGTGAACGTCGACGTACGCCATTTGCGCCAAGAAATCGACGAGCGCGATCGGCTCGACCGCACGCGCGCCGTGTCGCCGCTCGAGCCTGCTGCCGATGCGCACGTGATCGATTCGAGCGATCTGACGGTAGAAGGCGTGGTCGACGAGATTTGCGCGATCGTCGCCCGGCTGGAGACCCGCGCGCAGTGAATCCGCGGCTGTACGACTTCGCGGCCGGGACGTTGCGACTGATCTTCGTAACCGCGTTTCGGGCACGCGCCTTCGGAACCGAAAACGTCCCGCGCGACGGACCGCTGATCGTTGCCTGCAATCACGTGTCGTATCTCGATCCGCCCGCGCTGTGCTTCTGCCCGCGGCGCATCAGCTTCATGGCCAAGAAGGAGCTTTTTGAAATTCCACTCCTCGGACCGGCGATTGCGGCCGTCGGGGCCTACCCGGTCGACCGCCAGGGCAGCGCGAAGGCCGCCATTAAACGTTCGCTGGCCGTGTTGCAGACCGGTGGGGCGGTGGGTATCTTTCCGGAGGGGACGCGAAATCTGACCGGCGAGGTGGTGCCGCAAACGGGCGTTGCGCTGCTCGCCTCCATATCCGGGGCGCCGGTGCTGCCGGCGTGCGTGGTGGGGGGCGACCGCGCTTCGAAGCTGGGTCAGATGAAAGTCGCATTCGGCAAACCGATTGCGCTCGCCACCGCCGGAAAAGCAACGCGCGACGATTTGGCGAAGTTTACGCGAGAAATCATGAGCGCAATCCAAGCGCTCGCGGGGAGTATCGGTGGAAATTCGTAAAGCGGCGGTTCAGGGGTTCTGCTTCGGCGTCGCGATAACCGTGAAGAAGGCGGAAGAGGCGATCGCTTCGCGCGGGGAAGTGACCACCCTCGGGCACGTCGTCCACAATCCGCAAATGGTCGAATCGTTGAAAGCGCGCGGCTTGCGCAACGCCGAATCGGTCGCCGACGTCGACGCCGGCGCGCTGTTCGTTCGCGCCCACGGGCTTCCGGTTGAAGTCTTCGAGGAAGCCAAGGGCAAGGGGCTCGAGATCATCGACGCGACCTGTCCGATGGTGACGAAGATCCACGTTCAGGCCGAGAAACTCAAAGCCGACGGATACAAGATCGTCGTTATCGGCGATCCCGCGCATCCCGAAGTGAAGGGAACGCTCAGCCACGTCCCCGGCGCGTGGTGCATTCAAAAAGTCGACGACGTCGCACGCCTTCCACGCTCCAGCAAGGTCGGCGTGGTCGTGCAGTCCACCTGGTCCGGTCAAGGCTTTACCGATATCGTGAAGGCGCTGGCCGCCAAATACTACGAAGTGCGCGCCGTCAACACCATTTGCACCGACACCCACAACCGTCAAGACGAAGCGCTGCGTCTCGCGCGCGACGTCGAAGTGATGATCGTCGTCGGCGGAAAAACGTCGGCCAACACCAAGCATTTGGCGGAACTCTCCGAATCGCACGGCGCGCGCGCGTATCACATCGAAGGCGCCGCCGAACTGCAGCCGCAATGGTTCGACGGGGTCAAAGTCGCCGGACTGATGTCGGGCGCGTCGACCCCCGGATGGCTGGTCGACGAAGTCGAGGCGCGGATGGAGGAGCTTAGCCGTCAACCTGTCTGAGGAGTTCGAAAGCGCCCTCGAGGAACGGATTGTCAGCTATCGGGGATCGCGCGAGATCTCCGATATGCTTTTACGCCATTTCGGATACGGACGATACGGGCCGGCGCGGCGCGGCAAGCGGCTGCGTCCGCAAATGGTCGTGCGCGTGGCCGTCGGCGAAGGCGCCCCGGTCGAAAACGCACTCGATGCGGCCGTCGCCGTCGAGATTTTTCACAACTATTCGCTGGTCCACGACGACATTGAAGACCGCGACGAGCTGCGTCACGGCCGGCGCACGTTGTGGAGTGCATACGGCGTCGGACAAGCCATCAACGCCGGCGACGCCATGTGCGCGTTGAGTTTTTTGAGTTTGGAACGGGCGTCCGATCGCCTCGACGCACGCCGCGTATTGAACATGATCGCGCTGCTGCACGAGGCCCACGCGGTGATGTGCGAAGGGCAGTCGCTCGATCTCCACTTCGAGAGTGAGGCGATCGTCGATCTCGACGGATACCACCGCATGATCGCCTGTAAGACGGCGCAGCTCTTCGATGCATCCTGTCGTTTGGGCGCCTACGCCGCCGGCTGCAATGAGGAAACGATCGCGGGCTACGGCGATCTCGGCCGCGCGTACGGGATGGCGTTTCAAATCCGCGACGACGTGTCGGGCATTTGGTCGTCGGTCGACGAGACCGGCAAGGTGACCGGCATCGACGTCGCGCGCCGCAAGTGGACGTTCCCGGTCGTTTGGGCAATCGCGCAGCCGCGCTCGGCGGCCCGCGACGCGGTGGCCAATGCGTACGCGCCGGCGCGTACGCTCGACGTCGCCGAGGTCGAACGCGTGATCGTCGCGCTCGACGAATTGGGCGCGCGAGAGGCTGCCCGTCGCGCTGCCGCAGAACACGTTGCGATTATCGAGCGCCATCGCAACGGCGAATTCCGCGACTTTTTGCTGCGCACGCTCGACCTTACCGCTGGCCCCCAGGAGGTACGATCCGCGTGAACGGCAACGCCGCCGCACGCACCACGCCTCGAGACAAGTCGCTCGGGTGGGCGCTGCCGGCACTGATTTTTGCCGGGTTGGTCGTGCGGCTGCTGTTCATCGGCAACGAAGGCTTCAAGACCGACGTTCAAACCTTCGAGTCGTGGGCGATCTCGCTGGCCGAGCATGGCTATGCAAAATTCTACGGATCGACCGGATTCGCTGACTATCCCCCCGGCTATTTCTACATCCTTGGCATCGTCGGCGCGATCTGGGAGACGCTTTTCAAGAGCAGCGACGGCGGCCACTACGTCGTTCTGAAGGCGCTCGTCAAGCTGCCGGCGATTTTGGCCGACCTCGGCATCGGCGCGCTCGTGTACGCGGTCGTGCGGCGGTTCGCAAGCGCCGGCCTCGCGCTGGGTGCGGCCGCCTTCTATCTCTTTAATCCCGCCGTGATCTACAACTCGGCGGCGTGGGGGCAAGTCGATGCGATCGCCGGGGGTTTAGCACTCTTGGCGATCTACTGTCTGCTGCGGTCCGACGACGACGCGCCCGCGCGGCCCAGCTGGTGGATCGTCGCCGGTTGGCTCGCCATCGCCTATTCGCTGCTCATCAAACCGCAAGCGGCGGTCGTGCTGCCGCTGATGCTGGCGTTTGCGTTCGTCGATCGCGATCGCCGCCGAGCCCGGCTGGTCGCCACCGTGATCGGCATCGTGGCTGCCATCCTGCTCGCGCTGGTCGTCGTCGAACCGTTCCATCCCAGCAACCCGGTCGAGGCGTTCGCGTGGCTCTTCGGCCGCTACAGCTACGGCTCGAACGTGTACGCGTATAACAGCGTGAACGCGTTCAATCTGTGGGCGATTCGCGGCTCGTTCTGGCAACCGGATACCGGCCCGATCAACGCTTTCGGAAGCCTCTCGCTGGGCCCGCAATACGTGTGGGGCATCGTGCTCGTGCTCGCGGCGCTCGCGCTGGTCGTGTGGCGCTACGTCCAGGATCGCACGCCGCGCGCGCTGCTGGAGGGTTGCGCGGTCGCCACCATCGCCTTCTTCGTGCTGGCGACGCGCATGCACGAACGCTACTTATTCAACGGGCTGCTCTTCACGATCGTGTGCGTGCCGTTCGCGCGCCGCTACCTTTGGGGGGCGGTGGCGCTGACCGTGGTGCTGTTCGCGAATCTCGAGTATTCGCTGCAGTATCTCTACGTGATGGAAAATCACGTCGCCGGCGCCAACGCGCAGAACCTTTGGGGGCCGGCCACGACGCTCTTTGCGCTAATCGCGGTCGGAACGTTCTTTTGGCTCGGCTACCAATTCCTCGGCGGCGAATCGAGCGATGCGACCGTCGGCGTGCCGGTGGCGGAGCGGCCGGGCAAAGCGGCGGCGGGCGGCCAGCCGGCAATCGCAACGTGGAGCGGGACGCGCCACTGGTTCGATCCGCGCGAAGGTCTTTCGGCCATGCGCGTTCCGCTCGACTACATCGTGGCGGCGGCATTCGGCGTCTTAAACTTCGTGCTGTCGTTTGTGGGCTACTGGTGGCCGCCCGACAAAGTCTTCGACGAAATCTACTTCGCGCGCGCCGGCGAAGAGTATTTGCAGAACCTGCGCATTTACGAGAACACCCATCCTCCGCTCACCAAACTGCTGGTGACGCTCTCGATGATGCTGTTCGGCGGCATGCCGCACGGCCACGGCTTGGGCGGATGGACCGGCCTGAACGCCGTCGTCGGGCACATGGCCAATGGCGACAACTCGTATGGCTGGCGGTTTCTCGACGTGGTGTTCGGTGCGCTGGCGGTCATGCTGCTCTACGTTTTCGCCAAGCGCATCACCGGATCGACGGTGTTTGCGGCCATCGCCGCGCTGCTGCTCACGGCCGACGGCATGCACTTCGTTCAGTCGCGCATCGCCACGCCCGAAGGCTTCGTGATCTTTTTCGCGACCCTGGCAACCTACGCGTTCTATCGCTTTTGGGTCAGCTCGCAGGTCGGGGACCGGCCGCACGTCGACGTTCCCGAGTGGGGATTCGCTGCCGCCGGCGGCGTGTCGCTGGTGGCCGGCCTCATCATCGCGCTCCTCCTGCGCGTCGTATTCAAGTTCGATGTCGCAACGACGACGATCGTCACGCTCTATTTCGCCTGCGGCCTGTACTTGCTGGTGCGCTACGTTGCGTTTCCGCGGATGTTCGGCGACGGCCACCAAGAGCTGAGTTTCGGCGAAGGCTCCTTCGCGCTGCGCAAGGACGGCGACGCCACCGTGTACGCCGCCGACGGCGGCACCATCGACTCGCGCGGCAAGGTCATGCGCGGCGCGCTTTCGCAAAGCCGCGGCGGCAAGCTGGTCTACGACGACGAGCCGTTGACCGTCGAATATCGCCGCGACGCGAGCGTCGAATACCGAACGCCGGCGGGCGACGCCACCTACGCTGAGGACGAAGTGCGAGCTTCCAACGGCGTCGACCGAGGCGCGTCGTCGAAACTGTGGCTAGTGGTTTTCACTGTCGCGCTCGGGTGCCTGGTAAGCAGCAAATGGTACGGCGTGATGGGCTTCGGCGTGAGCTTTGCGGTGCTGATCGGCGTCTTCTTGCAACGCTACCTTTTGAAGCAGCGACCGGCGCTGTGGGGGAATCCGCGCGGCTTTCGCATCGACGGCGCGCTGGTCGCCATCGTCTTCATCAGCGCCACCGTATACGCGCTCGCGTGGGCGCCCGATCTCTTACGGCACTCCGACGATCCCAACGAGGTTCACAATCTCAACGACGTCGTGACGCGCCAACAAACGATGTTCGACTATCACGACCATCTCACGGCAACGCATCCGTATTCCTCAAAGTGGTGGGAGTGGCCGCTCGACTTGGTCCCGGTCGCCTACTTTTATCAGGATCACCGCGCCAATCAGAGCGACCCCAAGGGCTGCTGCATTTACGAGATCACGTCGATGCCCAACCCGGCGATTCTGTGGTTTGGTTTGCTGTGCGTGCCGTTGGTCGGAGTGCTCGCCTGGCGCGAGCGCAACAAGGGCTACGCGCTGATCGTCCTGACGTATCTCTTGCAGTGGCTGCCCTGGATGCGCTCGCCTCGAATCACGTTCGCCTACCATTTTTACGTCGACATTCCGCTCATTTGTCTGTGCAACGTGATCGTCTTGCAGCGCCTATGGGAGTGGGGCAAGCGCCACGCGGAGGGACGCGGCATGTGGGTCGGCGGCCTCGCGGTCGGCGCCTACGTTGCGCTCGCGGTCGGGACGTTCGTCTATTTCTATCCGATTCTCGCAGCGCACCCGATTGCGTGGGACGCCTGGCACCAGCGGATGTGGATCGGCTATTGGGTCATCGGGCCGGGATAGCTCGGTTTTCTAGCGAAGGCTGATTCGAGGATTCATCGATGTCCGGACATTCGAAGTGGCATAACATCAAGCTGAAGAAGGGCAAAGTCGACGCGCAGCGCGGCGCGCTCTTTACCAAGCTCAGCAAGGAAATTATTCTGGCCGCCAAGGGCGGCTCGCCGGATCCCGAGGCCAACTACCGCTTGAAAATGGCGGTCGAAAAAGCTCGCGAGTTCAACATGCCTCAAGATAACATCAAACGCGCCATCGCGCGCGGCGCCGGACAAACGGGCGAACGCGAGATTGAAGAAATTCGCTACGAAGGCTACGGCCCGCACGGAATCGCCGTCGTGGTCGACGCCGCGACCGACAATCGCAACCGCACTGCCGGAGAACTGCGCTTTCTGTTCGTCAAACACGATGGGACACTCGGGGAAACCGGCAGCGTCGGCTGGATGTTCGACGCGGTCGGCGTGGTGGAAGCGCATCCGGCCGGCAAATCCGAAGACGCCTTTACCGAAGAAGCGCTGGTCGATGGCGTGGAGGACGTGGAGTTCGATCCCGACACGGCGTCGATTTACACCAGCCCCACGAAGCTCGCGAGCGCGCGCGACGCGTTGCGGGCCGGCGGAATGAGAATCTCCGACGTTTACCTCGGCATGCGTGCGAAAACGAGAGTCGAGTTGGAAGGCAGCGAGCTCGCCGCTGCCCTCAACTTTCTCGAAGCGTTGGACGAACACGAAGACGCACAGCGCGTTTTCAGCAACCTCGACGTCAGCGACGTGTCGCTGGAGGCGCTCGCCTGAAAGCCGGCCGCAGCACGCTGGCGACATATTTGCCGCGCGATTGGATCTTTCCGATCGTCCTCGCGATTTTTGTCGCTGTGGTCGTGTGGTTTGGCCGTCAAATCCACGATTTTTTGCTGCCGCCCTCCGACTCGGTGACGGTGCCGTCGTTCGTCGGCCAAACCCTGACCGATGCCAACGCCGAAATCGCACGGTTGAAGCTCTCCTCGGCCGTTGTCGACCACACCCCTAGCGACCGCTATCCGAAGAACGTCGTGATCATGCAGCGGCCCGACGCGGGCGAACAGGCGCGCGAAGGCCGGCAGATCTCGTTCGTGATCAGCGACGGCATCGTCGCCCGGCTCATGCCCGATCTTCGCTACCAGTCGATGCGCGAAGTGCAGCTCGATCTCTCGCGCGTACGCATGAAGCTCGGGAAGGTCACCTACGTGAAGAGCGACATCATTCCCGAAGGGCACGTCATATCGCAGGACCCGGCTCCCTTGTCGAGCGTTGCGGAAGGCGACGCGGTTACGCTGATAGTCAGTCGTGGCGGCCTCTCGGTGTTGCAAGTGCCAAACTTTACGGGGATGGATATCGACGACGCGCGCGCGCTGGCCGGGCGCACCGGCGTAAAGCTCGGGCAAGTCGTCTGGACGCCGCTCGGCCCGAACGGTCCGCCGCATGGCGCGGTGGTGCGCCAAATTCCCGACCCGAAAGGAAAGATTGCGTCGTACGATCCGGTTTCGCTGCAAGTCAGCGCCGGACCGTACGAGTCGGGATATCTGATTCGGCAGGTTCGCGTGCTCGTGTCGGTGCCGGTACCCGACGAAACGCAAACGCAAACCGGCCAGCAGCTCGACGTTCGCCTCACCGTGACCGATGCGACCGGGAAATACGATCTCTACCGCGCCTTTGCCGAGCCCGGTCAAAAGTTGGATTTCACCGTGACGGCCGTCGGTACGTCGCTCATCGATATGTACGTCAACGACGTCCTGGTCGGCGAAACCCGGCTGGGCGTCGAGCCGCCGGCGGTTTATGGGAAGAAACCGGCATCGCCGTCACCGGTGAGCACGCAATGAGCGTCAAAATCGCACCGTCGCTGCTGTCGGCGAACTTCGCGCGCATCGCCGAACAGATCGCCGTCGTGCAGGATGCCGGTGCCGACTATCTGCACCTCGACGTAATGGACGGCCGGTTCGTCCCGAACATTACCTGGGGGCCAAAAATCATCGGCGATTTGCGGCCGCTTTCACCACTGGTTTTCGACGCGCACTTGATGATCGTCGAACCCGAGCGCTACGTCGACGATTTTCGCGCCGCCGGTTGCGATCGCATCACGTTCCATCTCGAAGCGACCCCGCACGCGCAGCGGTTGCTGGTGCATCTGCGATCGATCGGAGCCAAAGCGGGCATTGCGATCACGCCGCAAACGCCGGTGGCGATGCTGCAAGACATCATCGAAGATTGCGATAACGTCCTCGTGATGAGCGTCAATCCGGGCTTTTCGGGGCAAGCGTTCATTCCGCGAACGTTCGACAAGGTTCGGGAAGCGCGCGCGCTGATCGACGAGCGCGGAATCGACTGTTCGATCGAAGTCGACGGCGGCGTGGGCGAGAAAAACGCGCGCCGGCTGGTTGAGGCCGGGGCTGACGTGCTGGTCATGGGCTCGACCATCTTCGACGCCGCCGACCCGGGGGCGGAGTTGCGCCGCATTCGCGCCCTCGTGTCATCCTGAGCGGAGCGCCCAAAGTGCGCGAAGACGATGTCGTCGCGGCCATCCGCGCAATCGTCGAGCCGGTCATCCATCGGCGCATCGTGCTCGGCATCGGCGACGATGCCGCGTTGTGGCAGCCTTCACGCTCGCACCGTAGCGCGATCACCACCGACATGCTGGTGGAAGGCGTGCACTTTAGCCGCGCGCTGATGTCGCTAAACGACGCGGGTTGGCGCGCGATGATGGCCAACGCCGCCGACGTGGCGGCGATGGGCGCGTGTCCGTTGCTCGCGACCGTGGCGCTGGGCGTGCCGGCAGGCGCCGTTTTCGACGAGGTCCGCGACCTCTACGACGGTCTTTCGGCCGCGGCGAGAGAGGTGCGTATCGATATCGCCGGCGGCGATCTGTCGCGCGCTCCGGCGTTCACGATCGCCGTCACGGCCGTCGGGGAAGTGCGTCCGTCGAACGTCAAGACGCGCGCCGGCGGCCGGCCGAATGCGATACTGGCGGTGACGGGCGAACTGGGAGCCTCGCGCGCCGGTCTCGATGTCGCTCGCAATCCGCACTTGCTCGAAGGCGAGCTCGCCGTTGCCGCGCTGGAAGCCTTCCGGCGTCCCCGCGCGCGCTGCGCCGAGGGACGTTACTTCGGCGCCAGCCGGAACGTGCAAGCGATGATGGACTGCTCCGACGGTTTGTCCACCGATCTCGATCGTTTATGCGTTGCGAGCGGTTGCGGCGCCGTCGTGGAACGCGTTCCGGTGGCGGATGCCGCGCGCGCGGCGGCGCAAAAGCTAGGCGAAGATCCGGAGCGCTACGCACTCGCGGGGGGCGAAGATTTCGAGCTGCTGGTAGCGATCTCGCCGCGTGCGTTCGGCCACCTCGCGCAACGCTTTGCGGCGCGCTTCGGAAGGCCGTTGCACCGCATCGGATTTTTGCGCGAGACAGCCGGAATCGAGTTTCACGACCAGCCGCTGCAGCGCACTGGCTGGGACCACTTCACGCGGTAACACACGTTACGCGGGCGGTTGTGACGTACCGGCTGAGGGGCTATGGACGCGGAGCGGAGGCCGGGACTAGGCTTTGCGCGTGACGCGCTTGGAGCGCAGACACTGCGTGCACACCTTCGCGGTGCGGTGCGTGCCCTTCTCGTCGACTTTTACGGACTGCAGGTTGGGCAGCCAGCGGCGCCGGGTTTTGTTCATGGCGTGGCTGACGTTGTTGCCCGCGCGAGGGCCTTTGCCACATACTTCACAGCGCTTCGCCATTGGAGATCCTTCTTCGCGTAGGTGATGAGATAAGCGTCGCAACCGGGCGTCAGGCGCCTTCGCGACGACAACCCACGAATAGTATCATGGCGGGCCCGGGAGGAGCAAGGAATCCTGGCGGTGCTCCCAAAGAGGCCCCGCCGTGGACGTGATCGTCTTGGACGGCCGGGGGTATGCCAAGTTCCTTGCCGCCGGAACCTACTTCCTGAGGAAGTACCGCCAGGTTCTTAATGACCTGAACGTTTTTCCGGTACCCGACGGGGACACCGGCACCAATATGTACCTGACGCTCCGCTCCGCCACGCTGGAAACGGCGAAAATCGGCGAAGCCCCACTTTCGGAAGTGGCGGCCGCGGCCGCGCAGGGCAGCCTCATGGGGGCGCGCGGCAACTCCGGGGTCATCATTTCACAGATGCTCCGCGGGTTCGCGCACCACGTTCGCAACCGCGACCGCATCGATACCTTCGTGCTGGCCACCGGCATGCGCGAAGCCGCGGCGGCGGCCCGTCAGGCGCTGGTACGACCGGTCGAAGGGACGATCATTTCGGTCGCCGACGCCGCAGCCGATGCCGCCTACCGGCTGGCGATCAAGGAGCCGGATTTCTATCGCTTCATCGCCGGTGTGCTGCGCGCCGCCAACGACGCACTCGATCGGACGCCGGAGCAACTTCCGGTGCTGAAAGAAGCCGGGGTCGTCGATGCGGGCGGCGCCGGTTTCGTCTATTTTCTCGAGGGCATCCTGCGCTTTCTGCCCGAGACCGCGGTGCGCGCAACGGCGTTCCCGCGCCGCCCCGCGCGAGCGAGTGCGTTCACGCCGCAGCAGCGCGTCGGCGAGAATAAGTTCTGCACCGAGTTCGTGCTCGAAAACGCCGACGTCGGTGTATCTGAACTCCGCCGGCTGCTCGAACCGCGCGGCGAGTCGCTGCTCGTCATCGGTGCCGAACCCACCATAAAGGTACACATTCACACCGACAATCCGGAGAAGGTTCAAGAAGCGGCCGGCAAGCACGGCACCCTCACGCGCGTCAAGGTCGACGACATGGAGCGCCAGCATACCGTGCTGGTCGTCGACAAGCCCGAGCGCAAGCATTCGATCGTCGCGCTCGTGCCCGGGGAGGGTTTCGAACGCATCGTTCGCGAGTTGGGGGCCGACGTGGTCGTGTCGAACGCGAAAAATCCCAGCGTCCGCGACCTGCTGCTCGCCGTCAACAAGTGCTTGAACGACGACGTCTACCTTTTCGTGAACGATCCCAACGTCGCGCTCGCCGCTGCCGAAGTAACGCGATTGACGGACAAGACCGTCCACGTCATTCCGACCCGCGATGTGGTTGGCGGAATCGCTGGTTTGTTCGCGTTTGGACTGTCGAGCGGCGACGACGTTCCCGACGACGCGGCGCTGCTGGCCGCCGCCGGACGGGTGCGCAGCGCGCACGTCTTCTTTGCGGGTAAAGATGCGACGATCGGCGGCACCTCGGTTGCCAAAGGCAAGCCGGCGGGAGCCTACGACGGGGTGCTCCTGGGCGGCGAAACGCCGGCCGACGTTGCGCGAGCGGCGCTCGGCGCGATGGGGGCTGCGGGCGGCGGCCTGATTACCCTCTATTACGGCGGCTCTCAAAAGGAAAAAGACGCGCAGCGCCTGAGCGAACAGCTGCAAGCGGCATTTCCGGATACCGGCGTCGAATACTACTACGGCGGTATGAAAAACGCGGAATACTGGTTGTCGCTCGATGTATAGCAGCCCAGGGGCTTCCCGGCCGCCGCGCATCGCGGTCGATGCCATGGGAGGCGACCACGCCCCGGAAGAGATCGTCGCCGGTGCCGTGCTCGCGGCGCAAGAGTCGAACGCGCAGATCATCTTAGTCGGCGACGAACCACGCGTTCGAGCGTTGCTGCGCGGTTCCAAGGCCGATAGCATCTCGGTGATGCACGCCCCCGAGGCCGTCCCGATGGCGCAAAGCGCGTCGGCGGCGCTGCGATCGGCTGATAAGACGTCGCTCGGTATTGCGGTCGGACTGGTGAAACGCGGCGAGGCCGACGCGGTCGTCTCGGCTGGCAATAGCGGCGCATTCTTGGCCATCGCGCTCATCAAGTTGCGTACGATCGAAGGCGTCTCGCGCCCGGCGATCGCGACGGTTTGGCCCGCGCTCAACGGCCCCACCGTCTTGCTCGATTCGGGCGCTAACGTCGATTGCCGTCCGGAGTGGCTGGTGCAGTTCGGCATCATGGGATCGGCCTATTCCAAAGGCGTGCTTAAGGTTGAAAACCCCCGCGTCGCGGTGCTTTCGGTCGGCGAGGAACGCACCAAGGGCAATCAACAGGTGCTCGAAACGGCCAAGATGCTGGAAGCCGCGCCGATCAACTTTATCGGCAACGTCGAGGGACGCGATCTGTTTCACAACATCGCCGACGTGATCGTCGCCGACGGATTCGTCGGCAACATCGTGTTGAAAACCGGCGAAGGCATGATTGCCGACCTGGCGATGGTCATGCGCGAAACGCTGCTGGGCGGCAGTTTGCTCACCAAACTCGGCACGGCGCTGCTCGCCCCGGCGCTGCGCGGGCTGCGCCGCAAATTCGACTACGAAACCTACGGCGGCGCGCCGCTGCTCGGATTGCGCGGCAACTGCATCGTCACGCACGGGCGGGCCAGCCGCAATGCGATCAAACACGCCACGCTAGCCGCCGTTCAAGAAGTCAACCACGACGTGGTCGGCAAGATCAGCGAGATGATGGCCACGCCGCATCCGGCGGCCGAGGAAGCCTAGGTTTATCCGTGCCGGTGGCGATCGTTACCGACTCGACATCCGACATCGAGCCTGCGAGAGCTCGTGCGGCCGGCGTTACGGTCGTTCCGCTCTTCGTCGTCTTCGGCGACCGCAGCTACAAAGACTATATCGAGCTGACGCGCGAAGAGTTCTACCAAAAGCTGCAAACCGAGCCGGCATTGCCGACCACGTCGCAACCGACGGCAGCGATGTTCGAAGCGGCGTTCGCGCCGGCGGTCGAAGCCGGCAACGACGTCCTGTGCATCGTGATTTCGTCGCACCTTTCGGGGACGATGAACTCGGCGCAAGTCGCCGCGCGGCGTTTTCCGAACGCGCGCATCGAAGTCTACGACTCGCAAACGGTGGCTGGCGGTCTCGGGATGATGGTGTTGCACGCGCGCGCGTTGGCCGAGCAGGGAGCGACGCTTGCCGATATCCAGGCGGCGCTCGACGGTTGGCGCGAAAGCGAACGCCTGTATGCGTGTCTGTCCGACCTCTCGCATCTGCAGCGCACCGGTCGCATCGGGCGCGCGCGGGCGGCCCTCGGGACGATGATGAAGATCGTGCCGGTTTTGTGCCTCAAAGACGGCCAAGTCGCCGCCGAAGCGCAGGTGCGTACGTTCGCACGCGCGCAAGAAACGATGCTCGACTTGATTCTCAAAGCGGCTCCTCCCATGCCCGAGGCGCGGTTCTTGGTGATGCACACCAACGCGCCGCATCTCGCGCAGGCGGCGGCGGAAAAGCTGCGGGAGCGCTTGGGCGATGCCAAACCGGCGTGGCTGGAAATTTGGGAGGCCGGACCGGTGATCGCGACCCACGGCGGTCCCGGCGCGGTCGGCATTTTCGTCGCGCGGGGAGCCTAAACTGACGCCGGGGCTAGGCATTTACGTGCACCTTCCGTTTTGTCCGTATATCTGTCCGTATTGCGACTTTGCAAAATGGCCGCTGCGGGCCAGCAGCGCCGCGCGTTACCTGAAAGCGCTGTACGCCGAAATCGATCGCGAGCCGGGCGTACCGGCGGCGACCGCATTCTTAGGCGGTGGAACGCCGAATGCGTACGATGCGGCCGACGTGACCGAGTTGGTCGGCCGCTTGCGCGCCCGCTTCGGCGATTTCGAAGAAATTTCGATCGAGCTCAACCCCGAGCTGATTCGCCCGGACGATTTCGAGCGCTATCGCGCCGCCGGAATCACGCGGCTGTCGATCGGCGTCCAGTCGTTCGAAGCCGGCGAGATCGAAACGCTCGGGCGAAAACACACGCCCGAGCAGATCGAACGGGCGGTCGCACTCGGGCGCGCTGCCGGCGTGCCGTCGATCTCGATCGACCTCATGTTCGCCGTACCGGGGCAAACGCCGGCGAGTTGGCGTCGCTCGCTGGAGCGTGCGATTGCGCTCGACGTCGACCACCTTTCAACCTACGGCCTCACCGTCGAAGCCGGCACACCATATGCCGATTGGCACGCGCGCCAACCGTCGGCGTTCTTTGACGACACCGCGGAAGCCGAACTCTACGCCATGGCGATCGACGCTCTGAAGTCGGCTGGTTACGAGCACTACGAGATCAGCAACTTTGCGCGCTCGGGCCACGCGTGCAAACACAACGCCAACTATTGGGCCAACGGCGACTATCTCGGTTTCGGCGTCGGCGCGGCCGCGTATCGCGACGGCGTCCGCTCGGTACACACGCGTTCGCTCGGCACCTACATAGAAGCCGCGCTGGAAAATCGCCCGATTCCTTCCGACGCCGAGCGCTTGGAAGGCCGGAAGCGCGCGGGCGAGGCGATCATGCTGGCGTTGCGCACGGCGCAAGGTGTCGGCCTAGGCGACTTCAAAAGGCGTTATGACATCGACGTCGTTCGTCACTACGCACCGGTCGTGTCGCGATTTACCGAGGCGGGATTGCTCGAACGGACGGAAGATTGCATGCGGCTGACCGAGCGCGGCCGTTTTCTCGCCAACGACGTTTGCGGGGCATTTGTAACATTCGACTGAAGCCGGGTAACCCTTCGGAGCGCAACCTCGCGGGCACGGTGCTGCGCGGCGCGTTTATCCTGGTCTTCGGCGTTACCGGCTTCTTGCTCGGACGAGAAGCCTATCTGCACATATTTTCGCTGCATTTTGCGAGCGAAGGCTTGCAGCTGACGCTGCTCGTCATTTCGCCGGTAGCGGGTGCAATCGTCGGCGCTTTGCTCGCGCCCCTCGCCCAATCGCTGTTCGAAGGCGAGCTGGAGATCGCGGAACGCGCGATGGAACGGCTGTCGCCGGCCGAAATTGCCGGCGGGGCCGTCGGGTTGATCGTCGGTCTGATCGTTGCCTTCCTCATAAAGAGCATCATCTTCGAGGTCGTTTCCGGCATCGGCCGCGCCGGAACGTACGTCGCGATCGTTCTGTATTTGATCTTTGCGATTTTTGCAGCGTATTTGGGGGCGCGGGTCGGCGCGAAGATTCGCATCGTCCCGGTTCCGAAAGAGTCCGCCTCGAACGCCTCGGGGACCGCCATCAAGGTCGTCGACACGTCATCGATCGTCGATGGGCGAATCGTCCAAATCGTCGAATGCGGATTTCTCGAAGGCGCGTTGATCGTGCCGCGCTTCGTGCTGAGAGAACTCCAGACGATCTCCGATTCGGTCGATCCTCTCAAACGAATGCGCGGCCGCCGAGGTTTCGACGTGCTCAGCCGGCTGCAGGAACTGACCCGAGTGGAAATCAGCGAGCGCGACTTCGACGACATGGCTCTGGGAAACGTCGACGCGCGCTTGGTGCGGCTGGCTCAAGAACTCGGCGCCAAACTCATTACGACCGACTACAATCTCAATCGCGTCGCGCACGTCGAGGGCATCGAGGCGCTCAACGTCAACGAACTAGCCGATGCGGTCAAGCCGGTCGTGCTCCCCGGTGAAGAGTTGCACGTCGCGGTGATTCGCGAGGGCAAGGAGACGCATCAGGGCGTCGGTTATCTGGAAGACGGAACGATGATCGTGGTCGAGCAAGGCCGCCGCCTGATCGGCGAAGAGACCGACGTCGTCGTCACCAGCGTGTTGCAGACGGTCGCCGGTCGCCTGATCTTTGCGCGCCCCAAACGTGAGAACGCGCCGGAGGCGCGAAATTGAGTTCCCGCTCGGATTGGGCGGCGGTGATCGTCGCCGCCGGACGCGGCGAGCGTTTCGGGCGCCCAAAACAATTTCTCGAACTCGCCGGCATTCCGATGGTCGGATGGTCGATCCGCACGTTTGCGGCGATGCCCGAGGTTGCCGAGATCGTGGTGGTTACCGAACCGCAGTGGATCGATCGCATGCGCGATCTGTGCGCGCGCCTCGTTCCGGATCGCTCGATACGCGTGGTGGAAGGCGGCGCGACGCGTCAGGAGAGCGTTCGCAACGGGCTGCGCGCCGTTCCCGAGGCGTGCGGCGCGGTGCTGGTGCACGACGGCGCCCGGCCGATGGTTCGGGCCGGCGACGTGCGCGCGGCGATGAATGAAGTCGCCGAAGGACGAGCGGCATTACTCGCGCGGCGCGTCGTCGATACGATCAAAGTGGTCGACCCGGCGTCGCTCGTCGTCGTCAGCACGCCGAATCGCGAAACGTTGTGGGCGGCGCAAACGCCCCAGTGCGCGTTGACCTCGGATCTGCGGCGGGCGCACGAGCACGCGCAACGCGAAGGCATCGAGGCGACCGACGACGCGGCGCTGCTCGAGCGTATCGGCGTCCACGTCGCAATCGTTCCCGCCGAGCACGAAAACCTCAAGGTGACGCTGCCCGAGGACGTCGAGCGCGTTCGAGCGCTGTTGCACGAGACGCCGTCGGTGCGGGAAGCATGACGATGCGCGTCGGTCACGGTTTCGACGCTCACCGCCTGGTCGAAGGCCGCGCGCTGATCCTCGGAGGCGTGAACGTCCCGTTCGAGCGCGGCGCGCTCGGACATTCCGACGCCGACGTGCTCGCCCACGCGCTCGCCGACGCACTGCTCGGTGCGGCCGCGCTCGGCGATTTGGGAGGCCGTTTTCCCGACACCGATCCGCGCTGGAAAGATGCCGACTCGATGGAGTTGTTGGCGGCGTGCGCGCGCGACGTCGCCGAAGCCGGCTTCGATATCACCAACGTCGATGCTACCATCGTCGTCGACCGGCCGAAGCTCGGGCCGCTGATCGCGCGGATGCGCGAAAACATCGCCGACCGGCTCGCCATTCCGCCGGCGTGCGTGAGCGTAAAAGCCAAGACCAGCGAAGGCATGGGGTACACCGGCGACGGCAGCGGCATTGCCGTCTTTGCGGTCGCATCGCTCGCGAAGATCGCATCCCGGTGAGCGCGCCGACGGCGTCCGAACTCGCTGCCGCCATGCAACGCTGGGGATTTCTTCAAGAGACGGTGCCGGCGGCGGCGCAACGCTGGATCGAAACGTTTCTCGAGGCCTACAGTGAAACGCTCGACGGTCCCGACGACGCATTCGGGCAGATCTCGGCTTTGCGCGAAGAATCGTGCATCATCCCCGCGCTCGAGTTGGAACGGCTGCGCTCGCGCGACGTGCTGTTTTTTTTGGACGCCGTCGGACAGTATGTCGACCATCAAGCGGAGCTGCGCGGGCTCGCACTCGACCACGATCTGCCGGCCATCGCGCAAGAGTTTGGCCTCTCGCGCGACGACGCGATGGCGGCCGTGCGAATGGCCTTGACCGGCAGCGCGGCCGGAGCACCGCTGGAGCTGCTCTTTCCGCTGCTCGGGCACGACCGGATTCTCATCCGCATCGGCGCCGTCAACTCTCGGCTGTTGCACGGCCGGGGATTGGAGCCGATCCGGTATGGCCCCGACGGCCGGCCGTTCGAACCAATTCGCGGGCGCAAGCCGGCAACGCACCCGGCGGCGGAAGAATCCTCGGGCGCGGAGCCTGGGTTAGAGTGAAGGATGCCGTTTAAAGCCCTGGAGACCTTAGCCGCCGACCTGCGCGCCCCGCTCGAACGCGATCCCGCGGCGCGCGGCGCGCTCGACGTCGTCCTTTCCTATCCGGGCTTTCATGCGATCGTCGCGCATCGCTTGATCCATTCGATCGCCGGCGTGCCGCTGCTGCCGCGCTTTCTGGCCAACGTCGCGCGGTTTTTCACCGGCATCGAAATCCATCCGGCCGCGAAAATCGGCAAAGGCGTGTTCATCGATCACGGCATGGGCGTGGTGATTGGCGAGACCAGCGAAATCGGCGACGGCTGCACCATCTATCAAGGAGTGACGCTGGGTGGCACCAGTCTGTCGCACGGTAAGCGCCATCCAACGCTCGGACGCAACGTCACGGTGGGCGTAAACTCCGCCGTTCTCGGCGCGATCAGGCTGGGCGACAACGTCAAAGTCGGCGGCGGTTCGGTGGTGGTGAAGGACGTGCCCGCGAATGCCACCGTCGTCGGCGTACCGGCGCGCATCGTCGCGCAAGACGGCAAACCGATCCGCGCGGTGCCGGACCGTCCGCAAGTGGAGATGCCCGATCCGACCGCCGATGCGCTTACCCGCATGCGACAAACGGTCGAGCGGCTCGAGCGGCGCGTGATCGAGCTCGAACGCGCCGAGGATCCCCCCGAAGAATCCTGGAGCTGGGTCATCTGAAGCTCTACAATTCGCGGACGCGCACCGTGGAAGCGTTCCAACCGCTTCGCGACGCCGAGGTGCGGATCTACGTTTGCGGCATGACGCCGTCGGCCCGCGCCCATCTCGGCCACGCGCGCTCGTTCCTGTTTTTCGACGTTTTGCGCCGCTACCTGACGCATCGTAACTACCGCGTGACCTACGTGCAAAACGTGACCGACATCGACGATCGCAGCATCAATCAGGCCAGGGAAACCGGCGAGAGTTACCGCGCGATCATCGACCGTCACTACGCCGAGTTTAAGGCGTCGATGCACAAGCTGGGCGTCCTCGACTACGATCTGGAACCGTACGCAACGGCGTTCGTTCCCCAGATCCAACAAATGATTCGCGAGCTGGTCGCGTCCGGGAATGCCTACGTTTCCAAAGACGGCATCTACTATCGCGTCGCCTCGTTTTCGAACTACGGGAAGCTGGCCAATCGGAATGTCGACGAGCTGGAGGCCGGGGCGCGCATCGAGATCGACGAGCAAAAGGAAGACCCACTCGATTTCGCCCTGTGGAAATTCGCGAAGCCCGACGAGCCGAAGTGGCCGTTCGAGCCGTATGGCGACGGGCGTCCGGGCTGGCACATCGAGTGCTCGGCGATGGCGCGCGCGCTGCTCGACCCGGAAGGTGAGGGATTCGACATTCACGGCGGTGGCGCGGATTTAATTTTTCCGCATCACGAGAACGAAATCGCGCAGAGCGAGCCGCTGATGACGCAACCGCCGATGGCGAACTTCTGGGTCCACGGCGGCTTGCTGCTCTTCGACAACAAGAAAATGTCGAAGTCGCTGGGGAATTACGAGCCGCTCTCCGACTTGCTCGAGCGGCACGATCCGCAAGCGATTCGTCTCTCCATGCTGCAGACCAGCTACGCAAAAGTGAAGAACTTCACCGACGAGTCGGTGGCCGGCGCGGCGGTCGCACTGCGTCAACTCAAGAAGGCCTACCGCGCGCTGCACGGTCGCTCCGCACCGGTTCCCACCGATCTCACCCGAACCGGGTACGTCGCGCGCGTCGAAAACGAACTCGACGCCGATATGAACACGGCGGCGGCGCTCGCCGTCATGCTGGAGTTCGCCGGCAACGCCGACGACGTCGCCGCGCGCGCGGGCGCCGGTGAAGCGCTCTATGAGTTTGCGTATCTGCTCGCCGTGCTCGGCATCGTGCCGAGCGAACGGTGGCTCGAAGAAGCGAACGTTTCGCTGCCTGAGGATTTTCTGCCGCGCCTGAGTGCGGCGCTGAACGAGCGGTTCGACGGAGCCACGCCCGAAGCGGCCATCGAACGCGTCATCGCGATGCGCCACGAAGCGCGCGCGCGTAAGGATTGGGCGGCCTCGGACCGGTTGCGCGACGCGTTGCTGGAATGCGGCGTTGCCTTGAAAGACTCGAAGGAAGGCAGCTCGTGGAGCGTCGCCGGAAACTAAACGCGCCGGCGCTCGACTTCGACGACGTCGTGTATGGCATTCACGCCACGACCGAAGCGCTCGCCGCCGGCGAACGGCTGCGCGCGATCCACGTTGCCGCCGATCGTAAGCGCGACCTGGCGCTGCGCGATCTGCTCGGGCGCGCCAAAGACCTCAACGTTCCGGTGCGATTCGAGGAGCGCGCGTTTTTTGCCAAGCTGCCGTTTAAGGCGCACCAAGGCGTCGTAGCGATCGCGCCGCCGTTTGCCTACGAGTCGCTGCACGACGTCTTGGGCGCGCCGTCTCGCGCGCAAAAGCGCTTCTACGTCGTGCTCGATCATCTGACCGATCCGCATAACGTTGGGGCCATCGTGCGCACGGCGGAGTGCGTCGGGGCGGATGCCATCGTACTTCCCGACCGGCGTTCGGCCGGCATCAACGCGACCGTGCGCAAGGCGGCGGCCGGCGCGGCCGCCCATCTGCCCATCGCGCGGGTTGCGAACCTCGCGAATGCCATTCGGACGATGAAAAAGGCCGGCATTTGGATCGTCGGCGCCGAGTCGTCGCCCTCGGCGGTCGAAATGACGCGGGCCGACCTGAACCGGGATCTCGCTCTGGTCGTCGGCGCGGAAGGCGCGGGCCTGTCGCAACTCATTACGCGCGAATGCGATTATCTGGTTCGCATTCCGATGCGTGGCGAAGTCGCGTCGCTCAATGCGTCGGTCGCGGCGGCCGTGCTCATGTACGAATCGCTCCGTCAACGGCAGGAATAACCTCCTTCGACAGGCGCTCTCTGCAAGGAGCGGAATACGCTGCATTCAAGTACGCCTGCTCGTACGGAGGCTCCAGCACGAGATGAAAACCAAGAAAAAATCTAAGGGCGCTGCCAAAGCCGCTACTAAGGCCGCCAACGGCAAGCCGCTGGTCGCGAAGCCGCACTACGTCGAAGGCGATCCCGCCGACAAGGTGCAGTTCTTCGACGCGAAGCTGATTTTGAAGCCCGACTTCTTCGATTCGATGCGCGGCTTCAAATTGTTTAGCGACCTGGTGGCCGAAGCCGTCGGACGGGTACGCGGCGTTTCGTACGAGCAGTTCAACCTCGCCAAAGCGCGTCCGCGCATTCGAGAGGTCATGTTCGTCGACACGGCCGACTTCAGGCTCTACAACAATTCGTTTATTCTGCGCCGGCGCATCGAGTATCAGGATGGATTCCCGATCGGCGACCCGGAGATCGTGTTCAAGTATCGCAGCAACGATCTCGAGAAGGCGCGCGCGGTCGACGTGAGGCCTCAAATCTCCGGACCGTACCGCATCAAGTTCAAGATGGAAGGTCTGCCGCTCAAAGACCAGATCGGCAGCTATCGGTTGCTGTACGCGCACAACTGCATCTTTCCGGTGAGTTCGGTGCACGCGGGAGATCGCACCAATCTGAAAATGATCGCGAAAGCGCTTCCGGCACTGGCCGGACTCATCGGCGATATGGAAGGCAAGGTCGAGATGGTCAACTCGACGCTGGTCGAGGAAGTGCTTTTAGATCTCGGCATGCTCGATTTCGGCAAAGGCATGGTCGCGAAAGCGAATATCTCGCTCTGGCGCTCGCTCGGCGACCATAACGTCATGTGCGGAGAGTTTGCATATCAGACGAAGTTCGAGCGGGGAGATGCGGTCGACGCATTGGTCAAGCAACGCGTCGAGGAACTCTTCATCAAGCTTCAACAGGTAGCGTCGGGTTGGCTGATGCTCGGCACGACCAAGACCGGGCTCGTGTATCGGTTGAAAGGAAATCCGCCGCAAGCCCATGAGTGAAAGCGTCGTCCCGCAGCCGGCGGCCGTGGCTTCAAAGCCACAAGTCGCATTGCTCGACATGTTTCTTACGTTTCTGCAAATCGGCGCAACCAGCTTCGGCGGTGGAGTCGTCGCCTATCTGCGAAGCGCGCTGGTCGGGAAGAAGAAGTGGCTCGACGACGTAGAGTTTCTCGAGCTGATGTCGATCAGCAACACGCTTCCCGGGTTGAACGCGACCAACATGGCCATCTTGGCCGGCGACCGGCTTTGCGGAACCGCCGGTTCGGTCGCCGCCATGCTGGGCATGTGCCTCCCGGCCTTCATCTTTATGACCGCGGCCGGGATCGCGTACGACAGCTCGACCGGCAGCCGTCCGATGGTGACCGCCGCGCTTCACGGCGTCGCAGCCGCGGCCGTTGGCCTCATTGCCGCAACCTGGTATCAGATCGGAAAGAAGTCGGTGAAGGGCTTCTACGATGCGTTCTTCATTCTGGCCGCCGTGCTGGGCGTCAACCACTTTAAGATCTCGGTTCCGGTCGTTCTGATCGGGGTCGGCGCGGTCGCGATCTTTGCGTATCGTCCGCGGAAGCCCGAAAAGGAGGACCCCGACCAGTGGATCAGTTCTCTTCGCTAGCCGGCGTATTCTCGTACCTGTCGTTACTGACGGTCGGCGGCGGCATGGCCGCGTGGCCGGAGATGAAGACGCTCGTCGTGGCCACCCACCATTGGATGAGCGAGGCCCAGCTGATCCACGTCTATTCGGTCGGGCAGATGTCGCCGGGGCCGAATATGATGATGGTTGCCGCCATCGGGGTGAAGGTTGCTTGGATCCCGGGGGCGCTGATCGCGGCGCTCGCGTTCTTCCTGCCGACCGGCGTCCTGACGTTCGTCGTCGGGCGCGTGTGGACGAAGCTGGCCAACTGGCCATGGCGCGAGTCGATTCAGCGGGGCCTCGGCCCGGTCGCGATCGGCCTGGCAGTCGCCGGTCTCTTAAGCTTCGGCCGCGGCTCGATCACCAGCTGGGTCGCGCTCGCGGTGGCGCTCGCGGTGTTCTTCGCCACCGTCCGCACCAAGATCAACCCGGCCCTCCTTATTCTTGGCGGCGCGCTCGTCGGCGTCGTCGCCCTCCACTAACTCGGGCCTACAGAGCGAGCTGGCGCCTCCCGGACCCGGTCGCTCGTAACGTCCCGTATCGCGCCATAAGTCTTCCTTACCGGAGGGCTGATTATCGCGCCACATTACTTCTTACCGGAGCGACAGCCTGAGCGACATGGATTTCGACTCCGCGATGGGCGTACGGCTGCTGCAGCATCGCCGCACGCAGGCGCGGTGAGATTTTCTTTGCCACTGGACCGCTTGGGATTCTGAGGATCCCGGCACCCTTCGACTCGATTGCGGCGTTGAGGACGAAAGGATCCAGTCGAGCCCACTCGGCTTGCATCGCCGTAACTTGTTTGGGCGTGAGAACACCGAGCTCGACGAGGCGCTCAAACGGCGTTTTCGGTTTATCATACTTTTTGCGTACACGGCTTCCAACACGAGTACGTTCGACGAGCTTGACGCTGGGTTGGAAGTAGTTGAGGAACAGGCGCAGCTCGTTGCGATAGAGTGCGTTCATCGCGTCGATTGCGGCGGGCGCATCGATTCGTTTCCACCCAAAGATCTTTCGGACGTGGGTCCAGTTCTTTTGCTCGATGTAGGCGTTGTCGTTCTTGCGATACGGGCGACCGCGGGTGAACTCGAGTTCATGCTTTTTGCACCAGCCGTAGCAATGGTGGTTGATACACTCCGCACCGCTGTCGGAATCGATGCCGCGCAACGCAAAAGGCAACGTCCCACGCATCTCCTCGAGGGCTTCGACCACGAATCGCTGCCCTTTTCCAAGCACGGCACGGGTTTCCGTCCAGGTCGATGCGACGTCGGTAAGATTGACCGAGAAGACGAACTCGCCGTCGCCGACGTCACCACAATGCGCGACCGTATCGGTTTCACACCAGCCGGGCTCGGTGGTATCCCAACGTTCGGTCCGCACCGGAATCTGATGCTTGAGTAAGGTGCCGGGTTTGGTGCGACCGTAAAGGCGACGTTTGAATGCAACGCGGTGCGGTCGTAAAACGCGATCCACCGAATGCGCACTCATGCCGAAGAGCAGGTGCTCGACGTCGGGAGACAGATCGAGGTGCGCCCGAGCGTGCGGCATCCACGTCGGCAAAAGTGCGACCAGCCGAGCCGACCATGGATAGTCGGCCGCGCGCCAAAACTTTACCAGCGCGTCGACGACCGAAACGTTAAAGCGCGTCGTCAGCACGATGGCGTATTTCCGGTGGTAGCCGGTCACGGCGATAAACTCGTCTAGGAGCCGGCCGCGCTCGGCTCGGCCGGCTTTCCGATAGCGAAAGCCCATGTCGATGGCGTACTCGCGGCAAGCGGTTGCTTCCATAGCCGCTCTTTCGCCACCCGAGGCCGCCCCGGGTAAGGTCCCTTCTGGCGCGACGATACCCCCGCTGGTAAGATCTAGCTTGGCGCGATTCGCGTCCTTGACGCTGGAGGGGTGCCCTCCTATACTTACGTGGATGTGCCGCGCCCGATGGGCTACGGCCCGCGCATGCGGCACACGAACCCAGAAGGCAGACAGTGACTATGGCAATGACCCATCCCGTGACGGATGGTCTGGAATACCACGAGCGAGCCGACGAAGAGCTCGTGGCTATCGCGAAAACCGGCGACAACCTCGCGATGGAATACCTCCTCAACAAGTATAAGAACTTCGTCCGCATTAAGGCGAAGAGCTATTTCTTAATCGGCGCCGATCGCGAAGACATCATTCAAGAAGGCATGATCGGCTTGTACAAGGCCGTTCGCGACTTCAAAGCCGACAAGCTCTCGAGCTTTCGGGCGTTTGCCGAACTGTGCATAACCCGGCAGATCATCACGGCGATCAAGACCGCGACCCGTCAGAAGCACATTCCGCTCAACCAGTACATCTCGCTCAACAAGCCGATCTACGACGAAGACAGCGAACGCACGCTGCTCGACGTCATGGCGTCGCAGAAGACCTCGGATCCCGAGGAGCTGGTGGTGACGCAAGAGGTGTCCGACGACATCCGGCAGCGGATTCGCCAAAATCTCTCCGAGCTCGAATCGCAAGTTCTCGAGTCGTATCTGGAAGGCAAGAGCTATCAGGAGATGGCACGCGATCTCGGACGACATGTGAAATCGATCGACAACGCGCTTCAGCGCGTGAAAAGGAAGATCGAAAAAAACCTCGCGGAGTTCGAGTTTCAGTAGACTTCGCTTTGTCATCCTGAGCGGAGGCGCGAAGCGCCGCAGTCGAAGGACGAGGCTAGCCGAGCAGTTCCACGATCTTAGCGTAGAGGGCGTCTTTGTCGGCGACGGGGTCGACGACGAAGACGTGCGACTCGCCGTGCTCGGGCTCGACGGCGACGGTTACGCGACCGCGGGCGCAGACGTCCATGCAGCTGGTGTTGATGGCGCGGATGGCTCCCCAACGCTCGTCGGCTTTGAGCTTGGCTTTGAGCCAGTCGCGCAAGTGAAAATCGCCGATTCGCGCTGCGGCGGCCGGATCTTCTTCGGGGATGCGCTCTTTGGAGCAGCGCTCGCAAACGAGGACGAGGCCTTTCGCGAGCCATTTGGGCGTTACGTCTTGCATGCCGTTTCTTAAAGGGATTTCCGAGCCGACGGCCGGATTCGAACCGGCGATGCCTTTCGGACGTGATTACAAATCACGCGCCTTCAACCGCTCAGCCACGTCGGCGGGATCGTCGGTGATAACCGGTTGCGGACCGCTTGAGTTTCAACGAGTGCCGCGACGACCCTCCGAAGGCCCATCGAAGCCATGATTGCAATCGCGCGCGCGACGACCGAGGACCTCGACGCACTCATGCCCTTGGTTGCAGCCTATCGCGTTTTCTACGAGCAGGAAACGGACGCGCCGCGCGAGCGCGAACTGATCGCCGGTCATTTACGCAACGGCACGTCGACGATCTTTTTTGCGCGCGGCGCAACCGGCGATCCGATCGGCTTCACGCAGCTCTTTCAAACCTACAGCACCGTGCGGCTCGGTCCGTCGCTCATTCTGGAAGATCTGTTCGTGGTGGCGCGCGCTCGAGGCGGCGGAGTCGCAACGCAGCTGTTGAGCCGCGCGATGCAGTACGCGCGCGAAATCGGCGCGGTCGGGATGTTTCTCGAAACCGCTATAAATAACGTAACGGCTCAGCGAGTATACGAGCGCGCGGGCTGGACGCGCGAAGCGCAGTTCTACAAATACAACGCGTCGTAGCGACGCGCTCCCAAGGCTACATCACGACGGTCCAGTCAACCAGGCGGTATTGGGCGCCAGTGCTGGTAATCGTCAGAGCCCCGCTGCCGAACGCATCGGAGAACAGATTGGCGACGCGCGTCTTGCCGTTGGTCAGCAGCCCGTCGAACACAATCGCACCGGTTCGGCTCCTTCCGCTGGTGCGCGTCGTCAGATCGAAGGTAAAGCCGCCTGAAAACGTCGCGCCGGACACACTTAAGCTCGACAGCCTGCCATCGCGGTACGACACGCGGATCGGTATGGTAAACGCTCGCGTGCTCGCGGAGCCGGCGAGCGCGTAGCCGGGCGCGGCATTCGCGCATCCAGCATGCGACGTTCCGGTGAGAAGCGAGAGGGAGTCTATGGGTCCGGCTAACGTGCTTCCGATTTGCGTCGTCGACACGCTTACTCCGCCGGCCGGATCGGTGCGGCGAACTGAGGTCGGGGAATCGAGGGTGCTGCCTTGCCAGCCAAAGGTCGCGTCGAGGGATGGAATGCCGGCCGCGTCGTAGCCGGCCGAGCTCGCGCACAACGCGTTGACGTCGTCGCCTCGGGAGGGAGCGATCGCGATTTGCGAAGTGGAGACGGTCCGTCGCTGGTTCGAAACGAGCAGCTGCCGCGTCGTCGATTTCGCGAAACCATCGCCGGCGAGGGGGAAGCCCAGCGCGTCGAACGTCGCGTTGACGATCCGCGAGCTTTCGAGCCGCAGAGCGAGCGGCGACGCGCCGTTACGCGCGTAAATCGAAACGGCCACGGTTTCGCTTTCGGCGCCCATTCCCAGTGGTACGAAGGTACGAACGGTATCGCGAGCGAGTTGCGTGCAGCCGGCGTCAAAGAACTCGCGCATCTCGGTCGAGTGCGGATCGCCCGTCCGGCTGGGCGTCAGCAACTCCATGCCGCGCAGGCAGTCGCGACCGGCGGTCTCGGCACCACCGGCGTCGGCCAGTTGATTTATGAGGGATCCCAGCGAATCGACCGCGCCGATGGCGGCCGAAGCATTCTGCGAGCCGGTCGGCCGATGGGCTACGATCGCCGCGGCATCGTCGAGGGTTTCCAAACCACCACCGCTTGACGAAAGATCCGAGCCGCCCCGACCGCCGCAGCCGGCGAGCGCCAAAGCGCAGGCGGCGGCTGCAATTGCGAAAATTCGGGATCGGGCCATACCAACGTCTCCTGACTGGGGCGCCTACCGGGATTTCTCACCTACTATGCTAGGTGAAAACCGTGAAACGCGCCTGAAAGCTGCGTGAGAGGAGTGCGATTTCCCCGCTTGCCGAGGACTCGACCCGCGCGGTATCGTACCCTGGTCTGCCGATTCGTGGGTAGGTGGCCGAGCGGTTAATGGCACCAGGCTGTAAACTTGGCGCGCGAAAGCGCTACGCTGGTTCGAATCCAGCCCTGCCCACCATTTTTTCGCGGGCGTTGCATAATGGTAATGCCCTTGCCTTCCAAGCAAGAGTCGCGGGTTCGATTCCCGCCGCCCGCTCCAGAAAAGCTCTTATTTCAGTGGAGCTTTTTTTGCGTTATCGAGAATAGTGTATTATCGATAACTGAGACGATGCCACGTCTCAATCGGCGCCCACGGTCTGCCGTACCTTAGCGGTTCAGGGCAGCCCGAACGATGCAGCCTTTCCGGTTGACGGCCACATCCGGCAAGGTTCCCGAAGCGAAGCGCCCGAACGTCAAAGCGCGAAGAGGGCCCACACATGATGCGGTTCCCAATCGGCAATTGCTAAGCCGGCGCAGGTTTCTGAAGTCCGGAGCTTCCGCTGCCGTGTTCACGTCGGCCATTTCGTTGACGCGCTGCTCCTCAGTTGCGCCGGCACCGTCGCCGCGCACGCTGCCCCTCGACCGATTACGTTCTGCGATCCAGGGGCGCGTCATCGCCCCGTCGGATCCGGCGTACGGCATTGCGAGCCAACCATGGAATGCGCACTTTGCCGGCATTCTCCCCGTTGCGGTGGTCGTCGTCGCATCCGCAGACGACGTGGCGCAAACCATCAAGTTCGCGCGCGAATACCGACTCAGCTTCGCGATGCGCAACGGTCGCCACGGTTTTGCGGGGTTCTCAGCAAACGCCGGGCTGGTCGTCGACGTGTCGAATCTCACCGCGGTTCGAGCGGACAGCGCAGGAGAACGGGCGACGTTCGGAGCCGGTCTAACGAATTTGCCGTTGTACGCCAAGTTGTGGCCGACGCGCATGACGGTGCCAGCCGGGACGTGTCCGACCGTGGGGCTTACCGGACTAAGTGCTGCCGGTGGATTCGGCCGGTTGTCGCGTCTGTACGGGCTGACCTGCGACAATATTCTCGAACTGAAAGTCGTTACGGCCGCCGGCGATCTCGTGACGGCGAGTCAAAACGAAAACGCGGATCTGTTGTGGGCCTGTAAGGGCGGCGGCGGCGGAAACTTCGGCGCAGTCGTCGAGTTGACGGCCCGGCTGCATCCGGTCGATATGCTGTTCACGGAGATCGCCTATACGTTTTCGATCGCAAATGCGGTTCGCGTTATGACGGCGTTTCAAGCATGGGTCCCCGAGCTGCCGGACCGCGGTCACTGCTGGACCGAGATCCGCACAGGCGACCCGAAAACCGGCGCCTCGGTGATCGTCGAGTTCACGCTCGCCGGTCCGGAAGACCAGGCGCGGGCACTGGGCCAAGAACTCATCAGCGCTGCGGGCGTCCAACCCAAGGCGACGTCGATTGTGACGGCACCGTATTTGTCGACCATGCGAGACTCGCTATGCGCCGGTTTACGACCCGACGAATGCGCCTATGTCGGCGTTTCGCCGCACGGCGTCCTGCCTCGTCCAGCTTTTTACGCTAAGTCTGATCTGATTCGCACGACGTGGCCGGCGGAGGCCTTCGAAGCGCTGGTCGAAGCGATCGAGCGACGCCAAGCCGACCCGGTGCTGACGCCCCTAAATTATAATGGCGCAATCAACATCGGAAAGATCGCCTTCGAAACCGCCGGCGGGGCGATCGCCCGGCCTCCGGCTACGCCGTCGGCCTTCGCGCATCGTGACATTCGCTACGTCGTGCAGTACGAGGCGCGTTGGCGGCCTTACGCGAGCGACTTGGTCCCGAATGCGAATATCGCATGGACCGAGGCGACGTACGAGTCGGTCAAGTCATGGCTTTCCGGCAGCGCCTATCAGGGATACGCGGATCCGAATCTCTTGAATTGGCAGCACCAGTACTATGGCGCCAGTTTGCGGCGATTGCGAGCGATAAAGCGAAAATACGACCCGGATGACGTGTTCCGCTATCCGCAATCGATTCCGTCGGCATAGTGCAGGCGGCAGATATTCAATTGGATTGAATGGTTGCCGACGGCGGGGGCCGGCGCCGTTATCGTCGCCGCTGCTTAGAGCATCACAGCGGGCAGTTATATACTCTGGTTGATGATTGCTTTGATTTTACGAAGCCGCCACGAAAGTTCGTATCCATCAAAGCTCCAAAAGGACCCTCGTTTTTCGTGCATCAAGTAGACGACGGTCGCGCGCCGGACTACGAGTAGTTAAATCTAGGGTTTTTCGCGTTCGGGGCCTGGCGGACTAACCGCATTACGGTCGATGACCGGCGTGGATAGCGCGATCCCTCAGCAGAGCGTCGCTCGTCCAGCCCTACAACGTCTGCCTGGGCCGCGGCGCCAGGCCGGGCGTTCCCCGAGGCATACGATTCTCGCCGCCCGCTCCAGCTCGCCGTCCCCCTTCCGGCGGTTTATCAGAATCCAAGGATGACGGCGAGTGGGTCCGTTCGAACACATCGGCATGGACGATGTATCTACGACGCCGGGCTGCGTGTTCGGCAATGCTCGGAACATTCTGCGTATTGAAGCGGCCGCGCTGCTTGTGGCGTTCCTGATCGCATACTATGAAATGCATGCGAGTTGGCTGCTCTTCGTCGTGCTAATCCTAGCGCCGGATATCGGGATGATTGGATATCTTCGCGGGGCACGCGTTGGCGCATGGTCGTACAACGTGTTTCACAGTTATGTTGGCCCGGTCATCGCCTTGGCCGCGGCAGCTGAATTTTCTCGCGCATTTCTGCCGTTTGCGATTATCTGGGCTGCGCACATCGCGCTCGATCGCGCCCTTGGCTACGGATTGAAGTATTCTGACTCGTTCACCCATACGCACCTTGGAGTAATCGGCCGTAGAGGGGCCTAGCCGGCGAACGCGATAGCCAGTAAAAACCCCACTTTTAGGGATCCTCTATATACGGAGCCTTAGATGGCTGGAACGGGGGCGCTTTAATGGGTACGAACGGCCGCGGTTGCTGAGTGTAATCAAAGGCGTCCGATAGATCGTCCGCGCGTCGGTCGGTTGTTTTGAGCGAACCCTTTGGTATCCCGAACGTTTCTTCGGAGAAGGCTAA
Organism: Candidatus Tumulicola scandinaviensis; assembly: GCA_003140835.1. GTDB lineage: Bacteria > Vulcanimicrobiota > Vulcanimicrobiia > Vulcanimicrobiales > Vulcanimicrobiaceae > Tumulicola > Tumulicola scandinaviensis. The sequence goes on from PLLA01000034.1 coordinate 37,634, forward strand.
GATACTGCCGAACTCGTGCGTGGCTTTAGACACGTAGCCTCGTTTGGCGTACAGAGAGATGACCAGCAGCGGAACACGGAACCCCAGCTCGTAGTGGTTGACGATCGGTGGCGACACGTGATCGTACCAGCCTCCCCAGTCATCCCACGTTACGAAGATCGCCGTGTTCTGCCAATACTTGCTCTTGCCGACGGCGTTAACGACGGCTGCAACCCAGGACGGCCCCTCTGCGCCGCTCCCGATACCGGCGTGGTCGGAATGCGCGCTGTCGGGCATGACCCATGACAGACCAGCGAGGCGTCCTTTAGAAATATCGGTCAGAATCGTTTCCGGAGGATCGATGACGTTCGCATAGTCGGCGCCGTATCGCACGTGCCGAATAGCGTCGAAAGCATGCCATAGACCCGCTTTCTTATTGTGCTGATAGTAGCGCCACGTGACGTGCTGACTATCGAGAAAGTCCGACAGCGCCGGCCGATCGAAACACGGAAACGGCATTGGCCCTGCGGAGCCGTCGCTGGGGTTTATCGTAAGCACGGTATCGGACGAGGGCGCATCGCACCCCGGGCTCATCGGTTTGGCCGGGGGTTGAGCGAAATTCGTCGATACCCGATACGCTAAAATCGAAGGATCCGTCGCGGTACCCGTGACGATGTAAAGGTGCGCAGGGAAGCTGGGACCTTGATTACTCTGGAACATGCGGTCGCCGAAAACGTACTGCCTAGCCATATCAAAATACGGTTGGACTTCGAACCGCGGCGCGTAGGCAAATGGCCGCAGGTGAAACTTCGGTTGAAAACCCCGGTCGAAGCCGTCCATCTTTCCGTTATCGTAATCTCTCACGAAGGACTCATGGCCGTGACCTAAGTCCCACGGCACTTTTAGCGACGTCATGTGCAGCGGCACGACATCGCCGTTTGAGTCAACGGCGGTATCGGCGATGTCCGCGCCGGGTAGCCCTTGGAAAAGGTTATCGGGAGTCCGGTTCTCTTGGAAAATGATGACGATGTGCTGAATCGGCGTCGGTAGTTGACTGCCAGCTAGGGAGTATCCGCTATTGTGAGTCAGCGGCGGAGCGAACGACTGCGACGCTCCGTTACAAGACGCAAGGACGAGCGCCATAACCAGCGAGAGACTTGAAATGTTAGCAAACGCTATCTTCCCGTGAGTCCTCTCAAAAATCATCATCGGGTGCCACATCGGAGGGAGCCTGTTTGAGGAAATGGCTAGGACCAAACGGTGCGTGGATGTGATGGAACGCACGCGGCGGTTGACTAAAGTCGAAGCAATCGGCGAGATCGTCGGAACGAGCGTCCGTGGTCTTGAGCGAGCCCAGCCCGTACGTCTCTTCGATGAACTTGAGAATGCTGCCGAACTCGTGTTGCTTGTGAGACACATACGGGTGTTTGGCGTACGGTGAGATCACGAGAAGCGGGACCCGGAAGCCGAGTTCGTAGGAGTTGTACATGGGCGGCTTCACGTGATCGTACCAGCCCCCCCAGTCGTCCCAAGTCACGAAGATCGCCGTGTCGTTCCAATATTTGCTTGCACCGACGGCGTTAACGATTCCGGCGACCCACGACGGAGCGGTTCCGTCGGTTACCTTCGCGTGATCTGAGTCGGGGCCGGCGGGCATTATCCATGTGACTGGCTTGAGATTGCCATTGCTTATGTCGGTTAGCACGCGGCTCGACGGCGCTTCGACTTCGGTTTTGTACGCCGACGCATTGTAAATGTGGCGAATGGCATCGAGGGCATTCCAGAGTCCGGGTCCATAAGCATGTTCGTAGAAACGCCACTCGACCCGCTTGGCATCGAGCAAGTCGGTGAGGGAATCTCGCTCGAAACACGGAAAGACCGTTTGCTTAATTACTCCCGCGGGGTCGATCAAGGCCACGAGCGAACCAGCCGGCGAGTCACAGCCGCCGGTACTGGCATTTTGCAAACTGTAAGGATTGTTGGCCGCTCGAACAGCGGAGTGGTTCGCAATCGTCGACGTTCCACTGATGATGTACTGATGCGCGGGGAAGCTCGGCCCTTGGTTCGTCTGGAACATTTGGTCGGCTAACACCCATTCGTTAGCCATGTCCCAGTACGGCTTCGATTCCGAGCGCGGCACCATGCCGTACGCGCGCCGGTTCGGTTGGGGGCAGGCACTCGGCTTTCCACACGCGGAGCTTTTCTCGAGGTCGAACCCGTTCATATTCCCGCCCGCGTATTCGGTCGTGAATGCCGAATGCGCATGGCTGATGTCGTAGGGCGCGGTCTCGCTAACTTGTGCCAGCGGTATGTGATTGCCGTTATGATCCAATCCCCACGATTGCGTATCGGCGCCTGGATAGCCGTTAAACAGATTGTCGGTGGAGCGGTTTTCTTGAAAAATGATGATAACGTGCTTGATCTTTCCCGACCATGGGGCGATATGGGAACGCATTCCGGGTACTATCGCTAGGCTCGACTGGCCGGGCGAAGATGCCTCGCTGCTTGGGAGCATCGCACTAGGCGTTCCATGACAACCGCTTACGGTTAGGATGAGTAACGATACAGCGATGACTGCGGCACTTGGACGGTGCATTTTGCGTGTACGGCTGCGGCTCAGGCTACGACGCGAATGACGAGCGTCATATTGCTATGACCCTGCCCGCACATCACGGAACAATGGATCGTGTAGGTACCGACTTTCGACGGCGTAAACTTGACGGTTTTCGTCGATCCGGGTGCGATGATCGTGCTGGCGATTCCGAAGTCACTGGATGCGAATCCGTGAACGCCTTCGCTCGACGACAACTGCAGCGTTACCGGCTTTCCGGCGTGGACGGTTATTTCTGCCGGCGTGAACTTCCAATTCGATGCCGTTACTGTCACCACTTGCGAGCTATCGGCCGCAACGACCGTGCTCTGATCGGCGAGAGCTACACCCCAGAATCCACTAAGCGCGTAAGCACAAAATCCAGCAACTAGCAAGCGAGATACCTTCATCACTTCCTCCTGAATGTTAGAATTACAATGATGCTAGGCTACCTAGTCCGAAGGAAGAAAATACGAAGAACTCGTGACGTTTCTGAATATGGTTGCGAGGCAAGTCTCATGTCCGGCGACCGACGAGTCTAGCTAAGTCCGGATTTAGACTTTCGTCGTAAAGGCGTGACGCCAATTAGACCTGCCAAGCAGGGAATGCCGAAGTCAATCGTACCGCACTGGAAACTCGGCAGCTACGCGCTCGGACAGGGATTTGGCTCGGCCGCTCCGTTGACGATCAATATACTCCTCGTTCACTAAGGAGCGTTTTTCTCGATGCATTATCCCAGATGGGCCGTCGCGGCGGCGCTGATCTCAGCGGCGTTTGCACTGTCGGCGTGCGGCGCCGGCACGTCTCCAGCCTCGGCCGGACCCGGGACGAGTGGGATCGCCGGAGCCCAGCACGTAGCTGAACAGAATCGCCTCACTGTCGTCGGTATCCATTCCAAGGCAGCCCCCCAGTGCAACACTTCGCTGTTCCCCTCCGGCTGTTTCTCGTTCTCGAATTCCAAAGGATTGCTCCTCGATTGGTGCTACGGTCCGCCATCGGATCCGTGCGGAGAGACGGCTGGATTGTCGAACTGGAGCGGCGGCGTTACCCGCGTCAAGAACGGTGCACTGGTCAAAGCGTTCCACGTTACCTATGTGGGCCCGTTCTATTGCAGTCCCTCGACGTGCGGAACCGGTTTCGGCTCGTTTGAAGAGGACCGGATGGCGCCCCATAAGCACAAGCCGCTGAAGCTAACCAATAGGTACGTGTACAAGCAAACCGTCAACGCCTGTACTTCCTCGAGCTGCGTCACGCTCGGGACGGTCGGCATCAACGTCGTCCCGTAACTTCGTAGCGTCTATAAACCTGAAGAGGCCCGGCACTTTGCCGGGCCTCTTTGTATGGGCGCATTAAGCGCGCTGAGCGCTAGCGCGTGACCTTGTAAATCTGCGTTCAGCTCGATTCTACCACCGGCGCTGCAATCGGAAAAGGGATTCCAAACCGAAGTTGCCGCCCGGTGCTTCGTCGCCGTCGTTTACGTATAGCGCCGGAATGATCGAGCCGCTCTTCGTAGCAAACGACGCTCGCGGAAACCTCTACGAGGTCGACTCCGCTAACCCGGGCGGTGTTGGCGGCAAAGACGGCTTCGTCAACGAGTACGCCCCGCAAACCAACAGCGTCTTGCATTCCTGCGCGCCCGGGGCGCATCCCATGGGGATCGCGATCGACGGCAACGGCAACGTTTTCCTCGCACTCGACAGCGGATCCCCTGCAGCCGCATCGTCGAGTACGAGCGCGGGCTGACGAATGGCTGCAAAGCCACCACTCTCGTGCAGCAGCTCGGCTTCATCGCCGGCATTGCGCTCGATAAAGACGCCAACCTCATCGTGGCCGACTACGATCGCAGTCAGGTACTCGTCTTTGCCCTCCCTACAGGAAAATTACTCGGCGTTTGGCACATGGAGGGACGCAGTCACAGCCATACTACGTTTCGATCGACGCGTCTAACTCGCTCGTCTACGTGACCAACTTCTCCAAGAGCGGAGTTTTCGTCGTCGACTACGCAAGCAATAAAGTCATTCGCAAGGTGAACGGCGACGCCGGGACGTTCGACGGTCCACGCGCCGCCTCACGGTCCAAACGCTAGCGCAGCGGGACTGTTCACGCGCTGCGAAATCGTCCGAAGGATCTTTCGGCGAGCCGGCTGCTCCAATCGATGCGCGCGATTCGCCCGACGAGGAAGGTCCACGAGAGACCGCTGCCGAGCGCCAACGCGGCGGCGATCGCAAACGGTACGTGGAAGCTCCCGGTTCGATCGACCAGGATGCCGGTGAGCGCAGGCGCGATGATGCCGGCGACATTCGCTAGTGTATTCTGGACGCCGACCCATCTGCCGGTTGCCGCGGGGCCTGCCATCGTTTGGGCGACGACGAACGTATTGACACCCAAAAAGCCGGTGCCGATGCCTGCGAACATCAGCCAGATCGCCGACGCGTCGTTGCCCGAGTAGCCGACGCCGATCATCGAAATCGCTGCGACAACCGCGCCGGCGCAACAGGTAGCTTTACGCACGAACGTCGGCGAGAGCCCGGCGCGAATGAAACGATCCCCGATGCCGCCGCAGGCCAACATGCCGGCGCCCATCAACAGAAAGGCCGCGCCGCCGATGCTGGCCATCTGCGATATCGACCAGTGGCGTTCGTGTACGAGATAGTAGGGGATCCACGTGAGCAGAAAATACAGCAGAAAGTTGGAGCAGAAGTGCGCGAGCGACGCGCCCCACAGCGACGGCTCGCGCAGAATGAGCGCCGTGGGCGGTGCGTCGGCGGCGCCCACGGCGTCGCTATGTTCGACGTGACGGTGCGAGATCGCCATCCAGCCGAGCACCCAAAGCAAGCTGATGAGCCCAAATCCAACAAAGAATGGCCGCCAGCCCCACGCCGCGATGAGCATGCCGCCGAAGAAGATGCCGAATGCGGGACCGAAAGCGAGCCCCGATTGCACGATGCCGTTTGCGAAGCCGCGTTGCGCTTCCGCAACGTTCTCGCAAAGAATCCGCGACATCGACGGAAACGAAACCGATTCGCCGACGCCAAGCAGCAGCCGGCACGCGAACAGGAGGACGAAACCGTGGGCGAAGCCGCTTAAAATGGTTGCGAGCGACCAGAGCACAAATCCCGAAACGAGCACGCGGCTCGCGGTGAACTTGTCGACGAGCCATCCCACGACCGGCTGCATCGGCATGTAAGTGATGAAAAACGCCGTCAGGAGGAACCCTAGCTGGGTCGCGCTCAGGCGCAGCTCGTGCTTGACGAGGGTGGCTGCTGTGGAGAGATTGCCGCGGTCGATGTAGTTGATGAAGACGGAGATCCCAATCAGGATCACCATCGCCGTCGTTCGGCGTGACACTAGATCAGCTCGCCGTCACTTGGAAAACAGAGCGCCCTGGTAGCTCGGGGTCCAGCAGGTCTTACCAAACTCATCGGTCGTCGACGTGACGATCCTAACCTCGACGGCATCGGGCGTTTCGACTCGAACGACCCTCACCGAGTCGCCCGGCTCGAGCCAAAGCGCGGCGTTTTGCTCGATGGCATCCTGCTTTTTGTCATTCCCGGCATTCGCCAGCCAAGCGTTATAGTCGCCGCGATCTGCGAAACAGGGCCAGTCGACGGAATCCATCTGCGTATCCGGTGCGATCGCGTGCGTCTCGCCAACGCTCACGTGGCTCGACGAACACGCGGACATCGCCAGAGCACCAAGCAGCCCACACAGCGCCGTTTTCATTAATGCTGACTTCGGCGCTAGGCCGCGCTTCCTTGGGAGGCCGGTCGCGCGAGCGATAAGAAGTGCTTCGCACCTATACGATGGCGGTTACCACCCGTTGAAAGGAAGCGCAAATTGCCGAGCATCACCCCGTTCCTGTGGTTCACCGGCCAGGCCGAAGAGGCAGCCGAGTTCTACGTCGCTACGTTTAAGAATTCGAAGATCACCGACGCGAGCCGCTACGGCGAAGCCGGTCCTGGTCCGGCCGGCTCGGTCATGACGATCGAGTTCGAACTCGACGGGCAGCCGTTTATGGCCATTAACGCGCCGTCGAGCGAGCCCTCGGCGCCGGGCGACGAGTTTTCACAAGGCAAAATTGCGCTCTTCGTCAGTTGCAAAACGCAAGCCGAGCTGGACGAACTCTGGGACAAGCTGTCGGAAGGCGGCAAACAGCTGCCGTGCGGATGGGTTGCCGACCGTTACGGTTTCGCCTGGAATTTGGTGCCGGAAGGCCTTCGCGACGTCCTCGGTGGCGACGACGAAGAGCGCTCGCAGCGCGCCATGCGTGCCATGCTGCAAATGAGCAAGCTCGATATTGACGAGCTTCGCCGGGTTTACAACGCGTGAAAACCGCGCGTCTGCTTATGCGGCCGCACCGGCTGGATGACTTTGACGCGATGGCCGCGATGTGGGCCGATCCCCGCGTCGTCGAATTCATTACCGGCACTCCGTCGACACGCGAGCAAACGTGGGCACGACTCCTCCGATACGCCGGCAGCTGGGCAATGATGGATTATGGCTATTGGGCCGTGGAAGATCGCGCGAGCGGTGCGTTCTTGGGTGAAGTCGGCTTCGCCGACTATCATCGGAACATTGAGCCGTCCCTCGACGGAATGCCGGAACTCGGTTGGGTTCTCGCGGCGCACGCCCATGGCAACGGCTATGCGACTGAAGCAGTACGTGCGGCAATCGTCTGGGGCCAAGAGCATTTCCATCGCGATTCCCGGATTGCGTGTATCGTCGCTCCGCAACACCAGGCTTCGATCCGGGTCGCGGAAAAGTGCGGCTTTACCTTGTTGGCGGAGACAACGTATTTGAATGCGCCGGTGCTCGTGTACCGGCGATCCTTGATGTGAGAAGTCGATGAGTTCTGTCAGCAAGCTGACAGAACGGCGCTTGGAAACTCAGTAGCCTAGAAAGCGAGGATCAATGTTGATGAATACCGTTGTCGTCGTTTTCTCGGGTGAGTACGACCTTGAGTTCAAAGAGCAGTTTCGCGAAGAGCTGGCGCAACTTGCCGGCATCCGAAACGTCATTTTGGATTGTAGCGACGTAACGTACTTGGACTCGACGATTCTCACCGAGCTGATTCGCTTGCACCGGCTTCGAGCCGAGAATCGCTACGAGCGCGAAACGATCGTTCTCGGTCGCAAACATCTCGTAAAGCTCTTCGATCTGCTCGACCTCAAGAAGGTCTTTCGTCTGCTCGATAGAGTCGAAGATGCATTCGGCGACGGCGGGGAGCGCGACGGGGCCGAGGTTCGGCACGCTTTCCGCGGCCGAGTCTCACCCGATCTGCTCTGGAACGATGATCGAGAGCAGGCGGGCTAGACTCTCATAAAGGCAGCCGCGCGTTACGAGCTCGGCGAGTCGGTCGTAATGATGGTTGCGTAAAAGTTATTGCCGTCCCAATAACCGTGCGCCACGATTCGGCGCCCGACGGCTACTTTGCCGGTGAACTGATTATTCAACGCCGGCGTGTCGTCGATGACCACCGTTCCGGTGCTCTGTTGCACCGTTACGAGGTGCCCCTTCACGATCGTGATCGTGCCTTCGACGCGTGCGTGGCGCTTGACGTCGTTGGCGCAGCTGCCGTTCGGGGTCCAAGTGTCGCCCTGCCACGTACCGCAGGCGGTGTCTACATAAGGAGCGGCCGGGTCGGTTTGCGCGTAGGCGGCCGTCGCGAATGCCGAGGATAGGACGGCGGCCAGACTGACGATCTTAAGCGTTCTCATGCCGTTCACATTACCCATAAGAACGGCTAAGCTACACCGGGCGAGCGCTCGTCAGCCGTTCGGTGCGCCGGTGCGAAGGCTCACGCCGTAGCCTCTCTGCAATAGGCATAGTACAGTTCCGTCGGTGCGCCGTTGTGCGGCACGGCGTCGCCTAATTCCGGCACGAAACGAAACACTTTCTCAAACTGCACCAGCTCGAACAAGCGTTGCAGGTGCGGACTTCCGACCACGATCGTTTCTCTTTCGAAACCGTTAGCCGCGCGCGTCTTGTGCATCCGGATCAGCTCGCCGAGAGCCGTTGAGTCGACGTACGTTACGTCGGTGAAATCGAGAACGACGTTTCGTATCGGCGTCAGCCGCTCCAAGTCGTTTCGCAGCCGGTCCTTGCATTCGATGTCGTAGTCGTTGGAAAAAATCATGACCGCGTGCTCGAGGTTGGCTTCTGCTTCCATGCATCAATCGTATGCCGGTTCGCTGGAGACATACAAGAGGCTATTGCTGTGGCGTAACCGGATGGGCGACGTCGCGCCAATTACGCCGTAATACCGCCTGTTATCACGTCGCGCTTCGGGCCACGAACGAACGGACCGCGATCATCAACGGAACCTGCACGGCTTCAAGCGATTGGTCGCGCAACAATTGAACCGGCGTCAGGTCGTCGAGATGCGGATTTGAGCCGTAGAACCAGGCACGTGCCAGGTCGCGGGTGGATAGACTGGAGATCATGAGCGCGAGCTGGAGTGCGAAGCGTAAAACGTGCGCGCGTTGCGGCGCGCGTTCGCCGTCGATCCAATGCTGAACCGCGCGCGTTTCGTGGACGCCGCCGATGGCCGCGACGGTGGTCGCACCGAGCAAATCGGAGAGCTGCGCAACGACCGATCCCAGCGGCAGAGCCATGGCTTGGTTATGAGCTTCGCCTGCCGTATGCGCGCCTTCGAAAAATGACGAATCCGGTAGAGCCCCCATGAAATCCCTCCCTAAATCCCACGTAGTATACCCACCTCAAATCACCCTTGTCTACCTCGGTCGGTTAAAATTTACCCCCGACGAGATGGAGCCGGCTCGGCTTCGCGACGACTGGGAGCACGGCGGACACTTTCTTCCCGCCGTCGATCCGCGCCATCCCCAGCCCGGAGCAGAGCCTGGAGACAATGTACAGGCCGCGCCCTCCGTTTTCGCTGAGCGGCGGCGGCAGCGAAGGCCTCAGGGAAAACCCCGAGTCGCTACTGATAGCCGAGTTGGCGGGTGGCGAGGAGCGCTATCGACTCTTAGAATCGTCGCGACAGTACGCCCGGGACAAGCTGACGGCGCGGGGTGAGCAGGAGAACGTTGCTCGGCGCCATGCGTTTTTTTATGTAGACCTGGCCGAGCAGCTCGAACTCGCGTGGAGCACGACGCCCGATCGTGAGTGGCTCCCGCAAGCGCAAGTGGAGTTGGAGAACTGGCGCGCCGCCTTGGAGTGGGCGCTCGGGAAACGTAGCGAAGTCATCGTGGGACAACGCTTGGCCGCTGCCCGAACGGTGCGGCGTAGCTTCACACTTGCTGAAGGACGGCGTTGGGTGCGAGCGTCACTTGAGTTGGTCGATGAGCTCACGCCACCAGGTTTGGTCGCGCGGCTTGAACAGGCTGAGGCGGATGGCGCTGCGGAATTCGGTGAACACAAGATCGCGTTGGCGGCGGCCGAGCGGGCTCTGGCGCGGTATCGCCAGCTTGGCGACGCGTCGGGAAGTGCTCAGGCGCAAAACTCAGCAGGCGGATCGCTTGTGCTTTTGGGGAGACCTGCAGAGGCAGAGCCGATGCTGCGAGAGGCCTTGGAGGCGGCGTACGCACTGGGTGATCGCCGGTTAACCGCCAGCGCCTTACAGGCAATCGGATGGGTTCGGTCCGTGGCCGGTGACTTCACTGGGGCTCGTGTCCACCTTATCGAAGCGCTCGCGATGGCGCAGGTACTCGGCACCGAGTCCTTCGCCGCGTCCGTAGCCGTAAGTCTTGCGGACAACGAGTTTCTCGCCGGAGACTGTGAAACGGCGCTGCAACTAACGGCTGATTTGCTCGAGACCCACGGCTCACTGAGCGCGTCACCAATCATCGCTGTTGCGCTCGTGAACATGGCGGCGTATCTTATCGCGTTGGGCCGATACGACGAGGGGCGAGTAAATGCAAACGACGCACTCGAGCGCGCCAGGGCGCTCCGGGTAGTCGTGTTAGTCGCTCTGTCGCTACTACATCTTGCCCTGATAGCCGTTCTGAAGCCACACGTCGAGGGCCGAAGAGCGTCGACGAAGTACGCGGGAGCAGCTCGTCTCTTCGGATTCGTCGACGCTCGCCTTACCACGATGGGAGGCCTCGGGTACCCCGGCTTGCAGCGCGAATACGATCGCGCGCTCGCCGTGCTGTGCGATGCGGTTGATGCGGATGATCTCGCGCATCTGATGGCCGCCGGCGCGATGATGACCGAAGATGAGGCAATCGAGCAGGCACACGCGCTAGAATAATTATCAGGATCACCGTCGTTTCTTGGCCGGGTTGATGATTCGACGGCGCAAATCTGGGCAGCAACGGCACAGGGGGGCGGGAACCCGACTAACCTCTTTAAGTATCGAGAATGGAGTTTATCAATAACTCAGTCTCACATGCCTAATGTACAGTGCGGAGCGGCGCTGTACATCCATCCGCCGATGTTCGAAACGACGGTCGCGATCCACACGATCGCGAACATCCCGTACCGAAAGGGCGTTAGCGGGGATGGCTGCCAAGCCGGCTGATCGACTGAAATTGGCGTCCCTTGAAGCCGGATACCTGCCGTATGCCCCGTAGGTCAACCGGGGCCGCGCCGCGGACCCCGCGAAGCAATTCGGCGATGTCGATTCGCGTCGCATTGATCGGATACGGCTACGCCGGAAAGACGCTCCACGCGCCGCTGATCGCAGCCACGCAGGGGCTCGAGCTAACCGTGGTCGGCTCGAGTGACGCGCAGAAGGTAAACGCCGACTTGCCCGAGGTGCGTGTCGTCGTAGACCCGCGCGCGGCGGCTACCGACGCCCAGGCCGACCTCGTCGTCATCGCGACGCCGAACGACACGCACGTCCCACTCGCGACCGCGGCGCTCGAAGCCCACAAACACGTCGTCGTCGATAAACCGTTCACCCTCACGCTCGCCGAGGCGCAACGCATCGCCGCGCTAGCGAAGGCACAAGGGCGCTTGCTCTCGGTCTTTCACAACCGGCGATGGGATAGCGATTTTCTCGGAGCGCGCGCCGCGCTCAACGACGACCGCCTCGGCGACGTGGTGCACTTCGAATCGCACTTCGATCGCTTTCGCCCGATCGCGCGCGACCGCTGGCGCGAGCGAGCCATTCCCGGGGGCGGAATCCTCTACGACCTCGGCCCGCATCTCATCGACCAGGCGCTGAACCTCTTCGGCATGCCGGCGGCTGTGAGCGCCGATTCCGCGCGGCAACGCGCGGAGGCGCCGATCGAAGATTGGGTGCATCTCGTCCTCGACTACGGCCGGCTGCGCGTCATCCTGCATGCATCGATGCTCGTCGCGGGCGGCGCGCGGCGTCTCGTGCTGCACGGAACCAAAGGCAGTTGGATCAAGCAGAGCGAGGACGTTCAAGAAAAGCAGCTCATCGCCGGTATGCGCCCCGGCGCTCCGGGTTGGGGCGTCGATCCCGATTCCGCAACGATCTACGACGGCTCGAGCACGGCCGAAGTAACTGTGCCAACCGGCGACTACCGGAACTACTATGCAGCGCTACGCGACGCCATCTTGGGACATGGTCCCAACCCCGTCACACCCGCCGAGGCCGTCGCGGTGATGCAAATCCTCGAGCAAGCGCGCGAGGCGATCGCTACCAGAAGCGGTTGACTTACCTTCGGAGCGCTCGCCATCGTGGTAGTCAACGCCATATAACCAAGCCAGCGACTTGATCGTCGTTCGAAACCGCTGGCACTACGGGCGAGCGGTTTCGAACGGCTTACTGCGCAATATAGTTTCGTTCGAATCGCCGCGTTCTAGTAGAAGACGATGAAACTAGTCTGGCAGTAAATCCTGAGGACCCTCGACTGCAGCGACCGGGCACCATAAGCCCACTAAAGGCTGGAATCGTGTTCCCTCCCGAATCCCTCATAGGAGCTTCGGAAAGGGGCTGAAGGAGGTCGCCTTGCCTAACGTGGATTCGAGCGCTTCCTTTAGCGCGGCTGCGAAACATCTTTTTCGCCACTTTCACGAGCCGCGCGCTCTCCGCAGGAATCCGCTGGTTCGCCGCTTTTTCGAGAATCCAGCAATCAATGGTTTGAGTCGCGTCCGCGAGAGCGCGGTACTCGATCAGATCTATCATATCGTGCGCCTAGGTGCGGAGCATTGCCGGGACGCCGATCTGATCGCTGGTAAAGACGAGCGCGCCCTACGCCAACACTCAATCATTACGATGCTTTGTTTCGAGCGAATTTCGATGCGAGATATCGCGGCAAGACTTGGAATATCTCGTGGCTACTGTTACCGCGAACGTGCAAACATCTGCAGTCGTATCAGCCGCTATATTTGTGAATACGAGGATGCGCCTTGCTTGGACTATTTCCAGGAATTCGATGAGTTTCGATTGCTCGCAGATCGTGCGCTGCGTCGAGCCGCTTTTGGTGACATGGATGACGCATTCCTAGAATGTGACCACCTGATCCGCTCAGGGTCATCTGCGCAACAGAAGATCGAGGCATTGCGTACAAGTGCATTAGTTTCAATCGGTTTTGGCAGCGTCAAACGGGCACAGGATGCATATTCAGCGGCTCAGGCACTCTACGCGGAACATTTAGCGGCAAATCCATCGTCGTCTCGGGATGTGGCGCAGGCCTGCATCGAGCTCACGGGATCTGAACTTGCATACTACCGCGCGAGCGCCGGCCACGCCCTTCGTTTGGTCCAGCGAGCGACGTTGCGCCTAGAGGCCGTCCAGGTTGGCGCCCGACCGTACGTTAGGGAGCTGTACGTAGAGAGTCTATACCAGCTTGGCACGGCATTCTGTAATTCCGACAATCTGGAAATGGCGTATGACTGCATTGCCCGGGCTGAGTCTAACCTGTGCCATGTTCCCGCCACGTCAATTCGACTTCGTACGCGGATCATGATAGCAGCTTGGAAGCTACGCAACCATATGCTGATGAACACTAAGAGCTGGTCCCCTTCATGGCAGCGCCTTAAGGGACTAACATCCGCCTTTGAGCAAGCTTACTCTGCAGGGTCACTTTTTGAAGCCGCAGATGCGCTAGAAACACTCACCGAATATCATGCGTTCGGAGGAAACCATGCCGAATCTCTCAACGCTGCTCGCTGCGCTGTTCTTATCGCCAAGCAACATCCAAACGACCGGATGCGAACGCAAGTCTCGATCAGGGTTGCGATGACGCTCCTGTCCACGCGTCATTGGGAATACGCATCATCTCTCATTCCTAGTACCCAGCAACTCCAGTCTTGTGATGCCTATCATAGGGAAATGATTTCGCACTTCGCAGCCGAGCGTGCGCTCCGACTCCATAACTTTTGTGATGCTTGGACCCTGTCGAACAATGAGGAGAATCGTCGCGAAAATGCGACTCTAACGCTCAGCAGGCGGCTTGTTGCGGCCGCCGCGGCGCATAAGCTTGAGCGTCGAAGCGACGCACGCACATTGATAGAGGCAGCAGTTCCGGCTGCGGAGCAACTTGGCTCGGCGCCCACGCTGAGGGATGCCTACCGCGTTGCTGCCAAGATCACCGGGGATATCCGGTTTGAGCGCCAGGCTGGCGAGGTTGCTAGATTGATGCGCGACTAGCGCTGGGCCGCGAAGCCGGCGTCTCATTGCAGAATTGTCGAATGCTAGCTTGATCTGCTAAACCAATCGACCGAACCTAGCGAGACTTTTTCACCAAAAGCGCGACTTTTTCACCATCCAACCCCGCCATTATCGTCGGTATGGTAGCATGAGGCTAATTTCTGTCGTCGGGAGTATTTAAAGAATGAAGAACTCGATGCTTTTTGCGTACGCATTAGGCGTTTCAGCGACCCTAGCCGTGGTCGCTGGTTGCAGCAGCGGCGGGGCACAGATGGCGCCTTTAGGTTCGAATCAGCAGGTCGTGGAGTCGAAGCCGAACGCGCAGTCGGTCGGTCGCATACCAACTTTCGTAACTGGGAATGTCGTGGCTACTCACCCGGACCGCGGCCGGTCATGGATGGATCCCAACGCCAGGACAAGTGACCTTCTCTACGTCTCTGACGAGGGGACCGACGACGTTTACGTGTATTCGTGGCCGCAGGGCAAGTTAAAGGGAACGCTGACAGGCTTCGACTTTCCACAAGGCGAGTGCGTCGACAAGGCGGGCAACGTTTTCATCGTCAACGCAACCCTAAGTGAAGTCCTCGAGTACGCTCACGGCGGCACAAGCCCGATTGCGACCCTGCTCGACTCGGGCTACTACCCCCTCGGCTGCTCTGTTGATCCGACGACCGGGAATCTCGCAGTCACGAACGTCGAGTCTACGGGCAGCGGCCCGGGCAACGTCGCGATCTTCGCGCATGCTAGTGGCACTCCGACGAACTTCGCGGACTCCGGCCTGTCTTACATGTATTTCTGCGGTTACGACAATAAGGGCAACCTTTTTGTAGACGGCGAAAACGCGGGCTCCGCCTTCGCATTCGCCAAGCTCCATAGCGGTAGCAAGCAGTTCACGAACATCATGCTGAACCAGACCATCGGATTCGCTGGCGGCGTTCAGTGGGACGGTACGCATGTGGCAGTCGGAGACGTTAACGTTGGCATGATTTACCAGTTCACCATAAATAGAAAAACGGGAACCGAAGTTGGCTCCACTGCGCTCAACGGTTCCGCTAGGGTTTTTCAGTTCTTCATCTGGGGCAAGATTGTCGTGGGGCCGAATACGAATAGTGCCAACGTAATGTTCTGGAATTACCCTGCCGGCGGTACGCCGACCAAGACCATCGAAATCCTCCACGAACCGATTGGTTCGACGGTCAGCTTGAGCAAGTTTCAACGCTAATGTCATCGCCGACTCGCCTGGCCAGACCGAGCCATTGCAACCGACAGCAAGTCAGCGACGGCACGAAGGAAGCGCGTACTTTTTCTTTATTGCTTCGTTACTTGCGGTCCAACAGTTCGCCGGCACAAGAAAAGGAATCGTGGCCAATGAGGATTTCCAGTTCGGCTAAATGCGCAAGCATTGCGGCGGCTGTTACCTTGCTCGCCGCATGTAATAATGCCGCGTCACAGTTAGAGTTCGCCCCTTCAGGGGCGACTCAGCAGAACGCTGTCAAGTCGATTTTACATGCGCAACCGCTGCGTAGCAGCCTCGCAACTACGAGCGGAGCTATTACCGCGCACCCGGACCACAGCAGATCATGGATGGATCCCGACGCCAAGAAAGACGACCTCTTCTACATCTCAGATAATGGGACTGACGACGTCTACATTTATGCTTACGAACCCGGAAGAGGAAAAACGTTGGTCGGAACTTTGACGGGCTTTAGCTCACCGAAGGGCATATGCGTCGATAAAGCAGGGAATGTCTTCATCACCAACCAGGTCCCTCTGCGCGTCGGACCTTCGACTGTCGTGGAGTACGCGCACGGCGGTACGCATCCAATCGCGACCCTAATCGACTCAGCGTATTACCCGTACGGCTGTTCCGTGGATCCAGTGACCGGGAATCTCGCCGTGACGAACGCATCGACCAGCTATAGCTATGGTCCAGGTGACGTAGCGATCTACCCTAATGCAAAAGGCGCACCGATTAACTACCTAGATTCGGACTTCGATCAATATTTTTTCTGCGGCTACGACAATAAGGGCAACTTATTTGTCGATGGCCTTAGTTCTGGGAGCGCCTCCGAATTTGCCAAGCTTCCCAAAGGCAGCAAGACACTTAAGAGTATCACGTTGAACCAGACCGTCCAATTGCCGGGCGGCGTTCAGTGGGATGGCAAGTACGTTGCGATTGGCGATCAGATAGCGGCGACGATTTACCAGTTCAACGTAAGCGGAAGCGTTGGAACGAAAGTTGGCATCACACCGCTCAATGGCGGCAACTACGTACGTCAGTTCTGGATCTATGGCAGGAAGGTCATTGGACCTGATAACCAAGGCGCCAACGTCAAGTTTTGGAACTACCCGGGCGGGGGCACTGCTACAAAGTCTATCAATAATTTCAAATATCCAATCGCCGCAACGGTCAGCCCAGCGAAGTGAACTTACCTATGGCGCTCTAGAAGGGCCGAGTGCCGCATAAGCCGCCGATGGGCAATAACGGTCTCGCAACCGGATTCGAGCGTCTCGTGAGTGGCGGCAACACGATCTTCGTGTACGATGGGAAGAGCACCCTCGTCGAGACCATTAACGGTTCGAATTCTCCACCGTAGACTCGGCGGTCTCCGAACGTGTCGAGGCCAGTGGGTCACAGCGGACCGGGTTAATGTGAACGGCCCAAGCAGGAACGAACTTCAGGAATTCACGTACTGAAAACACCAGGGTTACTTAGACTCAGCGCTTCGCCTCCGCGGACGATACTCCGTACTCGACGATGCGTGCTGTCCGTTAACCTGACTCGGAGGAACCATGACACTGACACGACAGCAAGCACTCGCCGGCGCAGCGATTGTAATGGGAAGTATCGCCACGGGCGCCGCCGTGCGTGCCGGCACACAGGCGATGCAGGCGTCGAAGAGGGGCGATACACAAACGGCCCTGCATCAGGAACGAAATTACCGTGTCAGCGCTAAGCGTATCTACGACGCGTTGCTTGTTTCAAGAACGTTTGCGGCCTTCTCGCACGCACCGGCGCAGATCGATCCCGTCGCCGGCGGCGCGTTTTCGCTATTCGGCGGTCTTATTATCGGACGCAACCTAGAGTTGGTACCGAACGCGCGCATCGTTCAGGGGTGGCGCTCCGATCAGAGTTGGGATCCCGGCGTTTATTCGATCGTGAGATTCGAGATTGTGGAGCGCGACGAGCAAACGCTCCTCGTGCTCGATCAGACCGGCTTTCCAGCTGGGACCTACAATCATCTTTATGCAGGCTGGAAAGCCCACTATTTTGAACCGCTGGCGGCTTACTTCGGATTACGCCGATAATCTGCTGCAATCCGGGCGATACGGTAGAGGCTTCCAATACAAGAGTACGTTGTACCAATGCCCCTGGAGGAACAGTTTCTCGTTGATAAGCCCCCTGCGAACGAAGGATCCGATCTCCTCATAAGGTTCGGCCAAGTGAAACTCCGGGTGCTGCTTCCTATCGACGGGTATCCGCTCGAGCCAGGCGACGAACTCTGAATTCTCCATCCGTCTCGGCAGATCGGTCCTCACGAAATCGATCAAGTCGTGAAGCTGTGGATCCTGAAATAGTTGGGGCACCGAAAGGAGTCCCGACAGCTGATTGCTCTGACGCAGGTGTCGAAGCTGAACGAGNNGCGATCGCGCGCACCGGCAGCCGTTGTAGCTTCGGTAGAATATCGCGCTTAAAATCTACGCCGCCAAGCGACCCGTCATCGCGCCACGCGACCGCGGCTCTGCGTTGCTGCGAGGCTGAGGCTGCACGTTGCCGCTTTGCTTCGGCCGCTGCGGTCGGATCGTGGCCGGCTGCACGCATGGCGGCGAGCTTTGCTGGCCCCGCGCCTGGAACGCTGGACTCACGGTGAGCTGCGCCTCCTCGCGCCGATCGGGCAGGCATTGATCGCAGAATAAGCGCTTGCGGATCGCGAGCTTGGCGCCGCAGCTGCGGCAGGCGTCCCGATCGCAAACGACAGGCCCGGGGCAGGCGACCAAGCGTTCAAGTGTCGCGTAGCGGCTGAAGCCATCCACTCCCTCGTAAATCGAAGCATTTGCGGGGGGGTTTTTCTGTGCGTCGATACTGCGTAGCCCTCATAAGTCGATCGGCTGGAAGCATCCGAAAAATAAATGGACGCGGTCTTGAGACCGCGTCCATTGTGTTGCGTGAAGGCGTTTGTTAGGCGGGCGGCTTTTTGCCGGAATCCTGCTTTGAAGCGTTCGGCGGCTTTGAAGCGTTCGCCGGCTTTGCTGCGTTCTGCGGCATCGCGGCATTCTGCGGCTTCGCTGCGTTCTGCGGCTTCGCTGCATTCTGCGGCTTCGCAGCGTAATGCGGCTTTACCGCATTTTCCGGCCTAACGACCGTCGTCGTGTTGTGAACGACGACGGGCCTGCCGTGGTTTACGGTTTCGAGGTTGTTGCGATCCCTTGCAGCATTTTCGACGTTCAGCCGTTGCGCGGGGGTGATGGCGTAGTGTCGCTGGTTGGCGTATGCCAGTTGCCGTGCGTCGGGGTGCATGATCACGCCGCCGCGTCCGCCGTTGTAGCTGACGTGGTTGACTCTGCGAACGATGACCGTTCTATCGACGTAGACGTTTCTGATGACGTTGGGGTTCACCGTCGACACGGCCGTGTTGTAGCGGAACATGTTGCCCTGCCAGTTACCGCCGTAATACCCGTTGCCGGAATAGCCATAACCGTAGTTGATTCCGCCGTAGTAGCCAACCTGCTGGCCCCAATATCCTTGGTTGTAGTTGTATTGGTTTTGGTTTTGATTGTAGCCCCAGTATCCCGGGGTGTAGAGAAGGCCGGCCTGCGGAGGTTGCTGCCAACTCCCCTGAACCCAATAGTATCCGCTTTGACCCATGGCCCAATAGCCCGGTGTCCAGATGTAGTTTTGGTTAGAAAGCTGCGGCTGTTGGTACTGCGGCAGCAGTGGTGGTGCCATAAAGCTCACATACACTTGAGCGCTTGCGGTCGCCGGAACGGCGATAGCGGCTAGCGCGATCAAAAGTGGTAGGAGGAATCGAAAAATACGCATTAATACTCCTTTGGATGCACTAAGCCTACAGCTAAACGCGAGAAAAGAGCATAGCGGAAAGCACGGTTTACGCCGGCGCCTCTTCCGAAGCGCTCTCCCACCCGAGCACGCGCGCGATAAGTTCGGTCCGATTTCGGCTCTCGGTCTTGTCGACCATGTTCTTTATGTGATCTTGAACGGTCGACGACGTGATGTGCAACTGCTCGCCGATTTCCTCGAGTTTCGCTCCGTCGAGCAGAAGCGCCAGCACTTGCAGCTCGCGTGGCGTGATGTGATAGCGCTCGGCGGGACCCGTGAGCGAATTCGGCGGATGATAACGATCGACGCGCACGCCGATAAAAAGCCCGGCCGGTCCTTGCATTGGCTGCGTGCGGACGACTAAGAACGGAACGGGGCGCGCGATACCCGATTCCTGCGTGACGGGGTCGCTGCTCCAGCCCGCGATGAGGGCGCGTACCGTTTCTTCGAGCACCGTGGGCAAACGATCGGCGAGGCGAGTGCGCAGTCCCGTCAGCGCGATGCGGCGCTGGTCCTCGGCCGACCATGCAAGGACGATTTGCAAATCGTGGTCGAGGACGTAAAATGCTCCTGCCGAGTCTTCGGGGCTCACGCCGGGTGCGTCGTCGCCGCGAACGGGTGCCTCAGGTCCCGGAAACCTCGCGTGCGGTGCGTTCAGGCGCAGCGCGGAGAGCTGCTCCGACGCAGTATCGAGTGCGAGCGAGAGCATGCTGATTTCGCTAGAAGTAAAGGGCCCGAGCTCGTGTGTCCGCAGCAACGTGAGAATACCGAAGTTTGCGCGGGCATCGGCGAACAACAGGGTGGCGCCGCTTTCAAAATCGCCGAGCGGACCCAGCGTCGCGGCTATGCGCGGACCCGTCTTGGACTTAGCTCGCTGGCGAGTGAATTCGTTTTTCAGCTGCGACGGCTCCTCGCGGGCCGTTCCGAGGAGCCGGCCAAGTTCGCCGTCGGCTTCCAGGCGGGCAAACGCCCATCGCGAAGCCGGAACCACGCGCAGGATCGCGGTGATGATCGGGAACGCTGGGTCAGACTCCGGAACGGAGTCGACCATGATGTTCGCCGCGCTGCTCGTGATGCTATCGTCCTTTTTCACGATGTTCGTGCCGTCAACTCGATGTTATGCTTGGAGTCGCTCCCCCTCCGACGGCGTATCTTAGGCATTCTTTTCCGGGCGAGGAGCCCCCGCTCGTCCGCCGTTCGGCGAGTCGTTCACCGCTGAAAGCGTTAATCTCATGGCCCGTATCTGCTGCTTAGGTGCCGTCGATCTCCGTGGAGTCTCACTTCTCAGTGCCGCGCTCAGGCGCGCGGGAGAGGAGGCGTTAGCGTTGCTACGCGGCCTCAGCGTGCCCGAACTAGCGAAGCTGGCGCCCGATATTTTGATCGTCGATCTAGACCGGCTCGACGTCGACCCGCTCGAAATGCTGCGCCGCCTGCGTTTCGTACTGCCCGGCTGCATCATCATCGTTTATACCGCGATATTGGAATGCAATTGGGGTCGCGACTGCCATCTCGCGGGGGCAAACGGCCTTCTTTGCAAGTCGTCGGGCGAAGCGGAACTGGTATTAGGCCTTGTTCAGGCGATACGAAACGGCTGCTGGACCGACCCGAGGCTTGTCGCCTAGCTATCCTACGACCGCACTCTTCACTATCGCGTTCCATTCTATTTCGTTCTACACCAGCTGGATCGCACTGCTAGGAGCGACGGTTCCGGCTATCGCATTCTCGAATATCTCGGCGCTGTCTAGTAGGCGGGGGCCCGGGCGGTTCACGTAGGCGTTCCCGTCCATCGCATAGGCTCTTCCGGATTTAACCGCCCGGAGCGCTACCCATATGGGATGATCGATCGCGCCCGCCGCTTCTAAGGAATGAGGGAGGTCGAAGCCACAGGGTACGACGATCACGACGTCTGGATCGGCATTGGCAATTGCGTCCCAAGACAACGTCCGCGAGTCTGCACCGGCGTTCGCGAGGATGGGTTGGCCGCCGGCCAAATCAACCAGACCGGGCATCCAGTGGCCGCCGCTCATCGGTGGGTCTGTCCATTCGAGCACGAGCGTACGAGGTCGCTCCCGGCCGGCATTGCGCAAACGCAGTGCCGCCTCGCGAGCGCGCAGTGCCGCAAGCAATTTCTGCGCGCCCGCTTGTGCGCCGACTAACTCACCGATCCAGGCGATATTGGCGTAGACGTCGTCGAGCGAGGATGGCTCGAGCGAAACGATACCCGGATCGCCGCGCAAGCGCTTTGCGGCTTGCGCCACGATCTCGTACGACACAGCGCAGACCGCGCACAACTCCTGAGTGATGATTAGGTCAGGCTTTAGAGCGGCTAGTAGATGTTCGTTAAGAGCGTAGAGGCTGGAAGCGGCGTGGACATTCGCACGGACATGACGATCGATCTGCGCCGGCGTCAGGGCATCGGTAGGGAGAAGCGAAGACGTAAGGTTGGGCAACCCACGCGCCGCAGTAGGGAAGTCGCATTCGTGGGTGACGCCGACAAGCTGGTCGCCTGCTCCTATTGCAAACAGGATCTCCGTCGAACTGGGCAACAAGCTGACGACACGCATCGGTGATGTCTGCGCGCAGCGGGAAGCGATCCCTGCAATCGCGCGGTTGACGCGATCGACCCTACAATGCGTTCAGTTTCAGGCGGCCGATTCGGTTGCAGAAGATCGCCTCGAAGACCCGGCCTGCCTGGAACCTCGGAGGAGCGGGACGACTCTTGGCAGACCTGGGATCGAGTTGGTGCTTCAGCTCTTTCGCCGGCCCAAAGAGTACGGCTGGACGACAGCACCGGACGACCTCCCTGATCATGTAGTCGTGTTTCGGGGCTGCAGCGAGCGCGAAAGGCGTGGACGGCGGGGCATCTCTTGGACGCTTTCGCGCGAAGGAGCGGGGGGAATCTAGACACGCCGAAAAGTCGCATCTCTCGAGGGACGTGAGCACGAAGCCGTTGGTCGATTGTCGCATCTGAAAATCGCGACTTGGCTACGAAGATGGAACGACACATAGGCCTTCAGGCATTAGCCGCGCACGCTTTCGGAGACGCTGATGGTGCCCTCTCCAGTGGCGTAGCGGATGCGGTTTGGCGATCCGAGCCTAGAACTACGCCTCGCTCCTGATAAGCTCGCCTGGTACTATGTCCGACTACGGGCGCAGTATGACCCGGTTGGCGATGAAGGTTCCGTTGCTGTAGTGGCCGACGAGAGCGACGCGTTGTCCCGGGGTGGGTGTTGCACCGGTGGGATAAATCACCGTTCCATTCTTGAGGTCGACAGTTTGCTGCACTCCATTACGTCGCTGAATCGTGAGGCGATATGGCGCAAAGTTGGCGACAGTGCCGAGCATGACGTGCCCGTGGTCGTATTGATGCGAATCCCACCCTTGCTGCCACGTCGTGTAGGTTGGATATGCTTGGGCCGCGGCCGGAATGGAGATCCACGCCGACCCAATCAGGGCGGCTAGCGCTAGGCCCGCGATCGTTGTTCGCGCAAAAAACTTCATCTTAGCAGCTTACCCACCGGTTGGCGCAACCAAACAGGAAAAGTGGCTGCTCGATGGCTCCAAGAAGGGGCGAGGGCATTTGACGCCACGGCCTGAAGGGCCCGGCAACCATCAACCGCTTGCTAGCATCGGTCTGTGTAGGCGTATGGCATGCGCACCACCGATGACGTTATGTTTATAACGTCATGGCTTACTCGGCGCCGAGTCTCTGCTAGTTATGGTGCGCTGTAGCATCGCCTTCGGTCTATGGGTACGGGGTAGGCCGATTTAGCGACTGGCGAGCGTCACAGGCGACATGCCAGCGCGTCTAACATTTTCTAACGGAGCGGTCGAAACGGGATGAAATTGGACGGGATCACTAGGGAAGGCAATAGGCGGAATCCCTGATTCTATAAGACTTTTCGGTAGCGGACGGGACTGGCCGGGACCCCTTAGTTAGAGTTCGATTCCCGTTGGCGCTACCATCATCATGGGCGCACCTTTTTTACGGCGTTGTTACCGGTGTCAGCGACGTAGATGTTTCCCGCCTTATCGACAGCGACATCATTGGGATACTTGAATCCTGAACCGACCGCAGTAATCTTGCCGTCCGACGCGACCTTCTTGACCGCGTTGTTGCCCGTGTTGCCGACATAGACGTCACTAGGGCTCTTGGCAACCGCGACACGGCTGGGGACCGCGTTCTATGCCTTTGCACTCGTTGTTCTTCCCACCCTCGCGGTTGTAGGATTTGTCACGTTTACCCGCACGCTGCAGCCGCGTGTGCAGATTTTACCGAGCGCCAGCGTTGGCACGTTTCTTTATTGTTCGCCAGCACCAAGAGACGCAATCAATGCGGCGAAGCCACGACTAGATGGCCAATGGATAGCCGTATTCGAGCGCCGCAACGAAACCGATGAAGGGCGAAATCAGATGCGGCGCGGGTCGATTCCAGCCGGCTGATCAGTGAAAACTCGAATGCGACAGGCTGCCTGCGTGCCCACTGCTGCGGCGACGACCTTCGTGAACTCCGCTCCAAGCAACAGAATTAGCGTGGAGTAATAAATCCATAAAAGCGCGACGAGGAGAGAACCCGCCGCCCCATAGGCCGATGCGACTCCTGCAACGGCAAGATAGAATGCGATGGCTGACTCCCCGAGCACGAATAGGACTGCGGTCACCACGGCTCCCAGCCAGACGTCGCGCCATGCGATGTTCACATCGGGAAGAATCTTGTAAATCGCTGCGAAGCCGATGCTTGCTATGAAGAAAGTTACGAGCTGATTCGTGGCAGCCAGCAGAAACGGATTGCGCAAGGGAACGTACGATGGAAAATGTGCTGCGACGAACGCTATCGCAGCGCTGGCAGCAAACGTAACTAGAAATAGAGCCGTGATAAGAAGAATCATCGCAAAAGACGCGGCGCGTTCTCGCACGATTCGCTTCCAGCCGCCTTTCGTCGCTTCGATTCGCCAAATTGCGTTAAGTGAGTCTTGCAACGATGAAAAGAGTGCCGCGGCACCGAACAGAAACGCGAGCCAGCCGACCACTTGAGCCACGAAGCCTAGTCGAGGCTTATTAAACGAAGCGGCGACAAGCTGACGTACGGTTTCAGCCGTCGTGGCCCCGGCGGCCGTGCGCACTTGGTCGAGCAACGCGGTCTCGGCGAGATGGTGCCCATGGCCACCGTTGCCGATCCCCAGCAACCAGCCGACGACTGCGACCATAACGATGAGGAGTGGCGCTATGGCAAAAATAGCGGCAAACGCTATCGAAGAAGCAAGTCGAGGAACTTTGTCTTCGCCGAATGCTCGCGCCACATCCTTAACTAAACGCAAATGCATTGATGTTTCCAACGCCGAGTTACCCCATTCCTGACAGGACGAAACCTTCGGACTCTCGCAGCTCTGGCAGATCGCGAAAGAGTATCATAGCCGTCGTCTACTGACCCATTCGCCCTACCACTGGAAAGGACGATGCCGGTGACTACGCGCGAGGGCGTAGCCCCTGGCCCTTAAAAGTCCTATCCCATTCGTAGCAGACTCGCTTGAGGGATTGGAGGCTATGTGGACAGCACATCCGTTTTTGAAAATCTGCTTCAGCCATGTCACTCATTGTACTTTCCTGCATTTTGCCGCCGAAAATTTTCAGACCCCCCTGCATTAAGAGTGAGTCGCGGGCGATGCTACACCGCGTTGAGGGGAACGAAATACTCGAACCCGCACGGCTACCCTCGCGCGCAGGACGGTGGGGTGCGTGCCCGAGTGAGTCGCGAGAGAACAGCACAGTCTCAAAGGGAATCGAAAGCAAAAGCAACTTGCACTTACCGCCAGCAGGATCAGGAGCGTTTACCCCTCCCCATCTTCTGCGCGACAGATCGCGAAAGTGATGAAGGCGATACTACGAAGTGCGCTTGAGCCCAGGGCCTTTCGCCCCGTCAGCAATACCGGGCTTGCATCGTTACTTACTATTTCCGGCGCGTAGCGGGCGCGTCCAACAAGGACCCGGATAAGCGTCTCAGAAAACCCTGATCGCTCTCCAAGTACCCCGGCTAACTAGAGAGGGGATTGGTGGCCAGCGTGGACCAGAACCCCCCTTTTTTGAATAGAAAGCTCCGACGCGTTTTGCTTGCGCTTCCGCGGGCACACTGTGAAAAATCTGCTGGAGGGTTGGCAATGGGAGAGTTTACTGCATGAGCGCGGGCGCAAAGGACGTTCAGGCTACGACGCTGGGGGGGCGCGTCACGCGGTTCTTCAAGGTTCTTGGACCCGGGCTCATTACCGGCGCCGCTGATGATGATCCGTCAGGAATTTCGACCTATTCGGTCGCAGGCGCAACGACCGGCTTTTCAATGTTATGGCTGACATTGATCTCGACACCGATGATGGCCGTGATTCAAGGTATGTGTGCACGCATTTCGATGGTGACAGGCGAAGGGCTTGCAGCTGTAATGCGCAAGCGGCTACCGCTGCCCATAGCGTATGCGTTGGCGTCTCTCGTCATCATCGCGAATACGTTCAATCTCGGAGCCGATCTCGGCGGTATGGCAGCCGCTGCTCACTTAGTGTTGCCCCTGCCAGTCGATGCGTGGGTATTTTTCTTCGGTGTTGGTCTTATTGCCGCGCAGACTTGGCTATCCTACGCTACGATTGCACGTGTTTTTAAGTGGCTAACCCTTTCGCTTTTTGCTTATATCGTTACCGCCTTTGTCGTGCATCCGCCGTGGCTTCACGTACTCCAACAGTTCGTCATTCCACAAATTCGCTTCGACTCGGGTTGGCTTTCAACAATGGTCGGCGTCCTGGGCACCACGATTACCCCGTATCTCTTTTTTTGGCAAGCATCATTGATGGTGGAAGAGGAAAAGGAAGTTGGAAATACGACGCTCGCATCCCGGCGGGGTACTGACGAACGAGCGGTCAAAGACATGCATACCGACGTTAACGCCGGGATGATCTTTTCCAACCTCGTAGCCTTCTTTATCATCGTAACGACCGCGGCGACGTTAGGAGCGCACGGAAGGCACGACATCGCAACCGCTCAGCAGGCCGCTGAGGCATTGCGGCCCTTGGCCGGACGCTTCGCCGAGCTTCTCTTTACACTCGGCATGGTCGGTACGGGCATTCTCGCGGTACCGGTGCTAGCGGGGTCGTCCGCCTACGTCGCTGCCGAAACGTTCAAGTTTCGGGAGGGCTTGAATGAGCCCCATCATCGGGCACCAAAGTTTTATGGCGTCATCGCCGCAGGCATTATCCTTGGTGTTGCGATGAATTTGCTTCGTATTGATGCGATCAAGGCGCTATTCTGGTCGGCAGTGCTCAACGGCGTTGCGGCCGTACCGCTCATCGCCGTCATCGTGTGGCTTGCATCGAATTCGTCGATCATGGGGGCGTGGAAGAGTTCAGTGATGGCGCGCGCCTGGGGGTGGGGTACCGTTGCACTCATGGGCGCAGCGACCATCGGCATGTTCTACTTCATGGCTAAGGGGTCGTGACCAAAAGGGCCGCGGGATCCTCGGATCGCGAACCGTCATGAAGCCTGGCACTCTTGCCATCGTGCTTTCCGTCGCGATCTTGGGGCCGCCGATGCTCGGCGTCACACGCCCCGCGGATGCTCAGCCGGTTCCATCCCCTTCACCGAGCCCGCAGCCGTCCGACCCGTGCGCTGGTCCTGGGCGTTTACTTGCAACGGCAAACCGGCCGACCATCGGTTTTAGTGCTTGCGCAGTCAAGGCTGGGACGGCAGTCTTCGAACTGGGCTACCAAAATCAGGTCACCGGGACTGTAAGCGCAGGATCGATTCAAAGCCAGGTGCCGCAAAACTTTTTGCGACTCGGTATTGTGCCTCGTTTCGAGCTTGATGTGATCGGTCCAAACTATGAGAAGACCAGTACGTATACCAACGGTATGGTGAATACCGTAACCAGCGGCGTAACGGATTCCGGGCTCGGATTAAAGTCCGAGCTTCCCCCGGGCAGCAAATGGACTGTCGCCTTCGACGGGCTATATACTGGTCCTAACGGCTCGAAGTTCCTCACTGCCGGCAATGCCACGTTCACTGGAAACTTCGACGCGTCATTTGCGATGAGTGCAGCCATGAGCATTGGTACGACAATCGCTGTTTCGTCGACAGGCGGCTATGCGAATCATTCACACGGTAAATATGGCGTTACGACGCCGTCGCTCGTGGTCACAGCCCAGATCCCCAATTACTATCAGTTTTACGCGGAGTACGTCTTTGTATCGAAAGTCGCACTAGATCGGGGTGGCCGAGCGTTTACCGACTTCGGCATTCAAAAGTTACTCGGAAGCCGTACGGAGCTAGACATCGAGTATGGCCACGCATTCACCGGTATTCCGGCGCTAAAATTTAGCTACATCGGTGCGGGTCTGGTCGTGCAACTGCGATAGTCATGCAATTTGACACTTTGCAACCTCATGCGCGATGCATCGGGACGCAGCGATCTCCGTGCCTCCGAGTCCTCAATCGTGAATCGAACCCGAGCATTCCGTTCCAATAATGACAAAAAGGGAAGCACTATCGCTCCCCTTTTCCTTAACGTGGAGTCGAGCGTTACTTCTTTCCTGATCCGTGTTCTGAAGCGTGATGCTTCGCAGCTTCGTGATGGTGATGTTCCGCGTTTAGGTGGTGACCATGCGCAACGTGTGCATGATGCGCGGCCTTTTCATGATTGCCGGCCTCATGGTGTTTGGCTGCTTCCTCGTTGTGCGTCGCGGCGTGCCGATGATGTTCTGCCGCTTGCTTGTGGTGTTCGGCGCCTTTGTGCTGAGCCATTTGGTACCTTTCATACGGTGACTTGGAAAAGTTAAATTCGACGAGATACGCTGACGCCCTACCCTTGTAGTTTGGCGCTTCTGGGTTTGTAGTGGGTGAAAAAGATGGTTTCCTGCGCCAGGGCTCGCAGCGAGCTGGATGCAGGACAAGCAGCTGTTTGCGCATCTTCTCGGTGTCGAAACTCCTTGGCAGGTTGAGCGTGTCGAGCTACGCCTTGGTGAAGGCGAAGTGCATGTGTACATCACTCACCCCAGAGCGACGCGCTGGCGTTGCCCGCAGTGCGCACGGCGCTGCCGTCTTTACGATCATCAACCCGAGCGGAGATGGCGGCATCTGGATATCTTCCAGTACGTGACGATCGTCCACGCTGAGCCCCCGCGTTGTCAGTGCCCCGAGCATGGCGTGCTCGCGGTGAGCTTACCCTGGGCAGAAAAGACCAGCCGCTTCACGGCGCTCTTTGAACGATGGGTCATTGGTTGGCTTGGCGTCGCGAGCCAGAGCGCGGTTGCCGAGCAGATGCGTATCTCGTGGGACGAAACTCACGCAATCATGGAGCGCGCAGTTGCACGCGGGCTCGCACGCCGGTCGGTCGAGACACTACCGACGATCGGCATTGACGAAAAGGCTTTCCGTAAAGGTCACAATTATCTGACGCTGGTGTACGACCACCAAGGCTCTCGTGTGCTTCACGTCGCCGAAGAGCGTAAAGAGGCGAGTTTAGCTGGCTTTTGGGCGATGCTCAGTCCCGACCAAAAGGAGGGCATTGAAGCCATCAGTATGGACATGTGGGAACCATTCATCAACTCGGTCCGTGCCAACGTTCCCGACGCAGATTCGAAGATCGTCTTCGACAAGTATCACATCGCGAGCCACTTGGGTAACGCCGTCGACTTGGTTCGTCGCCAGGAATAACTGATTGAAATGATCGGAACCGGGCGGCGTCACCTCAGCACCCCCTGTTCGTACACCTGACATTTAAAGGACCTCATGTAGAGTCCAGGCTTTCGGATTCAGGGTTTGGCGCCGAAGTCACGCCACGAATTAGAGAGCGCCCCGATCAAGAGTGTTCTGGCGGCTATCGGCTGAGTGGACGCGGCGATCTGCCTAACACGCACCCCAACGTCATTGTAGACATGGCTGCCGTCACATACCTGGACTCGACTTGTCTTGGAAGACTCGTCGGGATGCGTTCGGAACGGGGAAAGCGTGGCTTCCCTCCCGCCCGCTTAGTGGTCCAGTCCCAAGACATTCGCCGCCTAGTCAAGATAGTGGAGTTCGACGCCATCTGGCCGCTCTACGACTCACTTGAGGCGGCTTTCAACGAGGGCACGACACAGGCGGAAGAAGAAGCTCAAGCGACCGGCTGAGCCCGGCGAATGGGTACCCATTTGGGTACTCTCCAAGAATGGGTCGAGCTTCTCGGGCATCTAGCAGAATAACGCTCGACGTGTCAGGTGTAGCAATACTAGCTAAGTAAGCACTTAGGGGGTGACTACATACCGTTTCGAAGTGTGGGTGCGAAAGTGCGGTCATCTCCTGAAATCACGCTTAATTCGCACCTGCGGACTAACCTTACGGATAAGCAAATGAGGCCATCGGCTTGGGCAAAAACTGCCCATCCGAAGGGCGTCGATTTGGTCCAGGTTGCGCGTCGCCTGAGGCCGCCCGTAGCCTGTCCTCGCGCGCGTGCGCGACCTGGAGCCGCCCAAACACGTAGCGCGCAGTCGCCTAGAAGTTCCGGCGGCGGTAGCGGCCTTTGAGAACATCAGGTCGCTCTCATAACTTCACCGAGTTTTTTCAGGGCCTCAAGGTCCGCTACGACAAAAGCAAACCGAGAGAGACTGCAATCGCGAACTGCGGCAAAAGAAAAGCGGCGCTTTCGTTAGTTACGCCGCTCTGATTGAAGTATAATGAGGCTATTGGAGTGCTCTAATGGAAAAACAACAATTGAAGCCTATGCTTCTGGCCGTGCTCCTTACTGCTTCGGTGGCGGCGTGCAGCGCAGGCAACTCGACCCCGGCGGCGCCCGGCCCAGGCTCAGCCGCATTTGGCAGTTTTGCGTCTGTGGGTCGC
>PLLA01000061.1 GCA_003140835.1 Candidatus Tumulicola scandinaviensis
TGGGTCAGCACCAGCCGCGTAAGCGGCCGCAAGCGCTTCTTCTGGGCCGGCTGTACGACCAGATAGACGCTGACGTGCCCGTTGCGCAGATCGCCGAGGTCGAAATCGCTACTCGCGATATTCCCCGCGATGACCGGGTCGCTGTACAGCGTGAGGAAGCTCTGCGCCTCGGCGACGATGTTCGCCTTGACGCGCGGCTCCATCGCCAGCATCTGCGTCGCGATCGCCGCGACGAGCGGATGGGTTGGGCTTGGGTCACCCTGTCCATCACGCCATCCACGCAACGTAGACGGATCATGCGGATACGTGCGTAGATATGCGAATAGGTTGTCTACGTCGTCATAGCGCGGATCGGCAAGGGTCGCAGCCACTCCGGGAAGCGAGTCGTTGCCCGGATCATCGTCGTTTTTGACGTGAAGAGTTAGCCCGAGAAGCAGTCGCTTGGCCATCTCGATCCAGAAGCGGTTATCGCCGCGCACCGGCTTCTCGCCCTCGTCGGCGACCAGCTCGACGATGTTCTGGATGTCCTGGATTTCATAGTCCGTACCAATGCGAATGCGGTCGAGCGGATTGAGCAGCACGCTCGAACCGTCGGTCGCCGTTGGCTCAAACTTGTAGACGCGTTGCCCAAGTCCGCCCCGCTCGCTGCTCGAGGCTCGCCATCCGGCGGTCTTGTCCCAGATTTCGCCTTTGAGGTCGTGTACGACGGCTGAACGCTCCCACGAAAGAAGCGTTGGGATGACGAGGCCAACCGTTTTACCCGAACCGGTGGGCATGAACGCAAGGCAGTGCGTGGAGCTGGCGTCCCGCAGGTACTTGGTTCGCTTTGAACGCGGATCTCGCCATGCGCCGACATAGACACCCTGATGGCGGCCCACCAGGCCGGTTGCACGAGCTTCGTCACTAGAAGCCCAATGGGCCGAACCGTGGAGGTCCGTGTGGCGTTGGAGTCGACTGACCCGGCGCGCCGCCATCAAGCCTGCGACGACAAATCCTAAAGCGTTGCCGCACGCCACGGTCGCATAGGCGTGAACGAAGACACGATGAACCGCGCTTCTAAAGACCGGATGATCGAACCGGATCGCCCAGACGACGACTTCGAAAGGCGAGTAGACGTGTCCAATGAACGGCCGGCCAAGCGCCGCTTGATAGCCGAATGCTCGCGCAATTTGCTCAGTCGCAAGCCAACACGAGGCCGCTCCCACCCAAATGACGATTCCGATCGACGGAAAGATTACCCCCACTGGATCGCGTTCTCGCCGCGGTAACATGTACAAGGCTGGAGCGGGCGATGCGTTCATCAGCGTTCCTCGTCGGACACGCGAAAGCAAAAAGAAAACCTCCAAAAGCTGCTGTGCTTTCGGAGGCTTTCCGCCAGCATTATTATGCGGGCGAAAGTCGCGTGTACTCTTACACGCCAATTATCTCAAGCCTATCGTCAGTCGTCAAGGGGTTGATCCGAACATAAGGCGCGGGCTGTTAGGCTATTCGCGAGGCAACTTGTAAAGGGGGGTATGCCGTGCGTTTTATTAAGTGTGAACTGCAGCGACACGCGGGGCCCAAAAGCGGTGCCAATAGCGATTTGATTGTTTAAAAACGCTCGGGAACGGGAGCGTTTGGCAGGTTGCAGCCGTAGCGTTCGCGAGAATCCGCGATATGAAGTTTAGAAACGAGCTCGACCGTGAACGGGCGCTACTAGAAGCTAGTCGGGAACGAGTAGAGGCGCACGAAGCGTGGCTTGACGCACCACCTGAAGAAAAAGACCTAAAGAAACGCAACTACGACGGAGCCGTGCGACGGTGGCATGAGATATCGAGCGCGGGAGTGGAGGAATCTGACTAAGTCGCCCGAGTCGCGAGGGTGCACGAGGCCTCGTAAATTGGGGGACCGGCACTATACGAATGATGCGGGCGGCGAATTCATCCTTCACCTAACCTTTCGGATCGTGATCGAGGCCGAGTGCCGACGAGCTGTCATCTTCTAAGCTCTTGCCACGGGTTACGTAATCGTGTGCTCCCATGGAGCCTTGAAATTCTAAGGCGCTACGTCGTCCCCTCCAACAGTTGATCGATAAGCCGGTACTTTATATCGTGGCCTTCGCCGCAAAACGAAGACATTTGAAACTGGCCTTGGGGACCTTCTTGAAAAGTGCATCGACAGTTCACGCCCTTTAGCACGACCAAGGGCGACCGTAACCCTCGGATCTCGTCTAGCGGTCCGAAATTCATTTGCACTTGCTCACGCGTAATAGCCATGACCTATTCTACACCGATGCCTTTGCCATTAGAAGAACTCTTACTGGTCCTTGGAATCCAACAACGCCAGATACTCAGATAGACTTTCGAGGCTCGGTGGGGGCGCCGGTCTAAGATGAGCGGTCACTCTACCGACTTCAGCGGGCCAGTTTGCCTTAGAACGGTCTATAGCAAGCCATTCCCAAACCCACCCGGGTAACAACCCTTGTCGGTACGCCGCCATATCGATTGGCAGAATCAGAAAAAAGTCGTCTTTCCCTACTTGCTCGCGCAAATATACGTGGATCTTATCGGCACTCTCGGCGTTCACGAGCCAGCAAAACCGCGCGTACCGGACCCAGTCGGTTCCTACCGTCGTAAGGATTCCGTCAATGGCGCTCTCTTTTTCAGGCGTCGCCCTTTTGAAGAATACGCCCACGTGGAACATCCTCACTGTTGGTTTTCTGTCCTCTGCGATGGCAGCGGAGGGAACGCCGTGCCTTCGATCGCTGGAGTGTTTTCCACGTGCGGGAGCCCTTTGACACCCTGCGTCCAACCTAGAAAGTCCAGGAGTTGTGCGCCCTCCAAAAGAGAGTGCGCCGGAAAGCATTTGACCACGACGTAGTTGCCGACAAAATATATTGGGTACGCTACCGCCATCAGGCCGAGGATAGTCCAGCGCATCGCGACGTCGTTGACCGCTATGAACATCGTCCCTAGGACAACCTCGAACACTCCGAAGGCCCACGTGCCCTTGGAAATCAGCCCGGGCCCTAGCTTTAACCCTTTGATTTTTTCTACGAGACTCGCCATAGCTTTAGCGGAAAGCGGACTCGATCTGCTTACACACGTTTTCGGCAGAGACACCAGGATGCCCATTGCCGTCGTAGTTCTTATCGATTAGCAGGTCGCGCGGAATTTCAAAGGCTGCGCCGGCTGCTTGCTTTACGCGCACGTAGCCCGAGAGCGCATAGTGCATTTTGTTGATATCTAAAAACTCCGGGCCCCGCGCTTCCAGGGTAACGGAAATCAATACCGCTGGATAGCCGTGGCCACCGCCGTTGAAAATCATGCTGTACGTTCCGGAAGCAGTAATGCCACGTGACGCCGCCGGCGGCTGCGCGACGCCGTAAAATTTGGTAAGGCCGCCCACGATCTGCTCGGCGACGTTGTCCGCGATGTTCGACAAAGCTGCAGCTACGAAGCCGGGGTCGGCCAAGCGCAGCTGGTTTGCGGCTTCGGCCTCCTCGCGCCGCTTGCGCATGATGCGCTCGGCTGGACTCTCTTCAAGCATGCCCCTAGGTTTCGACGGCTGGTGCGGATTCCTTGGCCGACAGGGTGATATACGACCGCAAGTCCAGCTTC
Source organism: Candidatus Tumulicola scandinaviensis (assembly GCA_003140835.1). Classification (GTDB taxonomy): domain Bacteria; phylum Vulcanimicrobiota; class Vulcanimicrobiia; order Vulcanimicrobiales; family Vulcanimicrobiaceae; genus Tumulicola; species Tumulicola scandinaviensis. The sequence continues at coordinate 3,600 of PLLA01000061.1, forward strand.
AACCACGCGACGATCTTTAGCATCGTCTCGAAGTCGACGGCGTTACCGTCGCACAGGCGGCACTGATCTTCTGTGCTGACTCGAACGGGCGAGATGGTACTGCGGTTGGCGGCCTTCGTACGGGTCCGCCGTGCTCTCATTGCGCTCCATCTAGCGGGTCCGGCGTACAGTCCGATTCCTCACTGTACAAAGCGACTACGTGCTCGTGTTCAAAAAGCCAGCGGCCCTAGCATGTGGTCGTCCACTGCGCCCTAACCTGCTGAAGACGGCCGACACGATGACCCCTAGAAGGGCAGTTACCGCCAAACACCGCGTGAGCGAGCCTACTGTAAGGTGATGAAATGCGCCGAGAGACACTCCTATTGCCAGCAATGGCACGGCCGTCAAAGCAATCCCGTACGTCCATTGAACGAGCGCTGAGACGTGCATCAGCCCACCGAGCGACATTGTTCGAGCCTGATGCTGTCTCGCAGCATTCGGACTAGTGGGGAACTCCACATGAGCAAGGTTAGCGCTGTCGCGGTAATGAGGGCATCGCTCTGGGCGTGCCTCGCGCGGAGAGCCTCGAGCATACCAGTGCTCAACCCGAAAACGAAGATAAAGAAAAGGCTGAGTCGGCGCACCGAGATTGGTCGAGCCGTTAGGAATACCAACAGGAATCCAAGCACTACCGGCCTCCAATCGACATATCGCGCGACCGATCGCGATCCCGCTGCTCATGACGAAGACTCCGCTCGGCTTGCTGCCGCAGCGTCTCTGACAGAGCGTTGTACTGCTGATCAACGGCTACCGCGAGGTCATCAAATCTAGCCCGAGGCGAGTCACCGTGCAGGTCAACCTGCGACGTTCCCGCGCGTTCAAGGACGCTGAGCCGATGCTCGACACGCGGTAACCGGTCACGCAGAAGCGTGCGCGCCTCGTTCTTCTGGTTTTCAAGGGTCAGTGACTCGGTAACGTACTGTAGATAGCGGCGTTCATCGGCGGCGACGCGTCGAGCGATCTGCGGCGCCTCACGAGCATCGAAATCGCGCATCGCTTCCGTAACCGCCGCCTCGAAGCGCATCTGCCGCGTGGCGTGCAGGCCTGCTTCTTCCCTCGTGGCGGCTGCCCGATATAGAGGGTTCCACGACCTTTTCTGGCCGGCAATCTGAGTGAGCCGAGCGCGTTCAGCCTCGGTGAACTGAGTTCTGTCAGCGGCTTGCTTCTCTATTCGTTTTCGCTCGGCTGCTAGCACGTCGTCGAGTTTGGCGGGCTGCGCGAGGCGCTGCAGTCGTTCGCGCTGCCCGCGCGCATGCTCGTAGCGTGCTTCTTCTTCTGCACGGATCACGTCGAGACGTAGCCGCACCTGATTGAGACCGACTGCCCGCGGCTCGCCTTGCAAGCCTGGCCGTTGCGGGCTGCGAGCCGGCGTCAGCGCATCGAGCACCCGCCGCGCACCTGTGTCGCCGGCGCGGGCCCGTTCCGTAACAAACGATCGATAGTCCATCGGTTTCTCCTTGCGCGCGAGCCCGCACTCCGCGGCCAGCGCAATCTTTGTTGTTTCCCACCGCACCCGCGATGTGTCGTACTCATGTGCTCGCCGACGCGCAATCACGGCGTCGATCGACCAATAGGCGAGGTGACGTGCGAGAACGCCGCGCGCACCGAAACGCGCTACAGCGCGCAAGAGCTGGCGTGCTTCACGGCGACGCTGAGCCTCAAGCTGCCGTTGTGCACGCTCACGCTCCCACGCTGCATTTCGATGTACGCCAAGCGCGCGATCGCGTTGATCGAAGAAACGGTCTCGGTACGCGGCATATGCGGAGCGCATCCGAGCACGGTCTGCGATATGCTCGGCCTTGTGCAACGCCCAACTGGGATCGCTCCGAGCGTCGTGCTCGGCGCGGTCGCGGATACCCCCTCGGCCGTGCGCGCGTCCATGGCTACTGCCTTCACTTGCATTGTAACTCCGTTCGCGTGACTCGTCCTTGGGGAAGGGACCAAAGCGCTGCTCAAGCACTGCTTTCTTGCAGCGCGGATCGATGCGCGACGCACCGCACCCTGGCGCATCCCGATGGCTGCCTTGTGCAAAGGCGAGTCCTTGCACACGCCCACCGCGCTCAACGAGCTTGATCACGATGCCGTTCTGGTCGAGGCGATGTCTAAGATCGCTCCACGATGCGGCCTCGTCGACGGCTGCGAGAATCGTCGGACGGACGCTGTTGCTCCATGGCTCAGAGCGTAGTACGCCAGGAGCAGGTTCGTCAGGCGGCGTGAACGACCCAAAGCGCGACTCCATCGCTCGCAATGCACAGAGGGCATCGATCCGTGACGCCGCGCAACCAGGCGCATTGCGACCCAAGCCCTCGGCGAATGCCAGACCCTGCATGCGATCGCCTCGACGCACCAGCTTCACGACGACACCATGGGCGCCAAGGCGATCGCGGAGGTCGCTCCAATCGCGGGCACGATCGACCGCCTCCAGGATGTACGGCCGTGCGACGTCTTGCCATGGCATCTCCCCGCGTTCGTGCAAGCGCCGGTACGCGCCGTCACTCAGCCGCCGCTGGGGTTCGGGCGGGAGATCGTGGAGGCGCTCAATCCGCTGCACGATGTCGCGGTTGTGGCGTCCGACAACGATGTCCCAGCCGCGCTCGGCGGCGATCTGCGCGCACACTCGCTCGCGAATGATCCGCTCGTGCCACAGGTCGTTCGCGCGACCATCAGGCCCCACACGATTGGCAATCACGTGGGCATGGAAGTCATCAGTGTCCTGATGGGCGGCCAGCACGTACTGGTGCTTTTCCATCCCAATCGCTTTCAAAAGCCGCTCCGCATCGCTAACGACCTGCTCACGAGTAGGTCGTTCACGTTTGGCGTACGCGATGATCAGATGGTAGACCGGGTCGTAACAGCGAGGAGAAAGGGCGGCGATCGCTTCCATCTCGATCGCCGCTGTTTCGACTGACGCGACCCGGCGCAGATGCACCCAAGCGGCTTTTTCCGGCGTGCTGGCGTAGGCCACACCACTCTCGAACGTGTGGCCGGCGGCCGCCACCGCTCTCTGATGCGTGTGCTCGGTGATGTAGTCAACACCGACCGCGAACGTTCGCGAGTGCGCTCGCGCCGGGACCGACTTGGTGATCACGGGGCAAATCCGGTCATCGTGGCGCGTACCTCGTAAACGCACCTGCGCAGCTCCTCCTCCCCGATCATGCCATTCGCTTCAGCGATCGTCAGTAGCTGATTAAGGTCGGCAGCGATCCGGCTGAGTTCGCGGACCGTACAAGCCACGTCAGCCGCCAGGAAGTGCCGACTGACGCGTGACCGCCTACGATCGCCTCTGAGTACCGACGCTCGAACAAAATCGGCAGCAGTCAAGCCTCGCGCCGCGGCTGCACTCTTCACGCGGGCAGCTTCTTCTTCGGTGAGCCGCACCCAAAGCCGCTTGCGCCTTGGTGCCTGCGTTCGGTCCTGCATCTTATCAACGATGGTGCCGATGTCAGATCGCGGTAGGGACGC
>PLLA01000008.1 GCA_003140835.1 Candidatus Tumulicola scandinaviensis
TACATGCCGGCGATCGTTGCCCTTCGGTTCAATCCCGTGCTTCGGCTGTTTGCAGAGCGACTAATAGCAGTCGGAAAACACAAGCGGCTGGTCATTGGCGCCGTCATGCGCAAGCTATTAGTCTTGGCCTTCGGTATTCTTCGGTCGGGCGTGCCCTTTGATGCGAATTACACTTGACGCGGAATACGGTATCTATCCCGTGCCCCCGCCTTGGGGGATAGGAGCCAACGCCGCAAAGACGAGACACCCTCAGCCGGCGGGGCTACTCGGCGCAATGCTGCAAGGCGATCGTGGCTAGGCTAAGCCGCTATGCTGCGTTGCTTCGCAGCTACAATGCTACGCGATGCACGCGATCGGCGGCGTGGCTGCGGGGTGGCTAGGGTGGGAAAAGGGTGAAGTCGCTAGCGAGGTAGCGGTCACGTAAGGAGCGGGCTACGAGTGAGGCGCAACGCTGACCGTTAAACCGGAGGGCGCCCCAATAAGATGGTGATACGTCGAAGAGCCACCCTCGGGATATGGAAATGCGGCCACTCGGTAAACGTTAGAACTTTGCGAAGTTCCGGCGAGCTTATTTCCGTCGATCGAGAAACCCACCAAACTGAACGTTCCAGCCGGATCAAGCGTGATTTGTCCTTCGAGGGTCGCTTGTACGTTCACTATCGTGTAGCGGTAAACCGTATTGAAATCTTGGTATCCAACAACGAAGTAGGTTCCGTCCCACTGCACGCCCGCTGGTAGACTGCCGCTAACAGTGCCGCCCACGTCTTGCAATTTACGTTCACCTCGGGGCAATTCTGCGTACACGATATGACTTGATGCTGTACTTCTGCCTTGAGCAAGTAGATTTCCGTTCTTATCAAACGCGCAATAGTAGAAGTTACTAATATTTGGGTCCGAAAAAATCTCGGGTTTACCCTCGGCTTTGCGATAGATGGCGACGTAGCCATTCTGGGAAGCGAGCCCAGTGTTCGCCACGGCCAGATCACCACTCTTGGAATCGACAGCGCAACCCCAAGGAGTCCCAGCGCTCAGTTGGGCTATTGCATTAGTACCGCCATGCGCATATTCGATCATGTCAAAGCCTTTCCCGACCTGAGATGATATCCAGACGTTTCCGTTCTTATCGGAGCATAGGCCAGACTCGGCAGTCTGAATCGTCCCAATCGGGTTCTTCGTGATCCGCGGGAAGGAGTACATGTCGACGTGTAAGCCTTGCCCGACGTATAACAGATCGCCGCTGTTACTCGCAACATGAGCGTTACGCCCAGCGACTGAGGAATGGAATAAGACGTGTTGTTATTGGACCGATTCTGTCGGAGCAACTTGCGATCCACCGCTGCTACACGCTGCGAGCAAAGCAACCGATGCACAGGCGCCTAGAGCGTAGCGGCTGAGAGCGAGAATCTTCATTTGCGGAGTGTCCCTTCTCTTCGCGCAACGAAGCGCGCCCTAGGCTCGTTCCACGAGCGGGGCTTGGTTCCATCGCGGCGCCAAGCGGTATTGCCGAAAGCGCAGCGTGCGCCCGAGCAGCCCCGCCGGGCTCAGGCGATCGGCCCGGGAGCTTCGTTGTGACGGTCGAACTTCTAGGGCCGTTATCTTCTTTAAGGATTTGAGAATGAAGACTCTAGTTAGCCTCCTCGCAGCGTCGCTGAGCGCAGCGCTCCTGGCCGCGTGCGGTGGTCTGGGCGCCTCGACGCCAGCCGCCCCCTCCAGTAGCGCGTTGGTCCCTAATCCGACGCATCACGTAAGTTCCGATGCAAACTTGTACGTCGCAAATGCTGGCAACGACTCGGTCACGGTCTACGAGCCCAGTAAGGATTCACCGATACGAACGATTTCCCAAGGTGTAAATCATCCGAGTGCAATAATCTTCGATCGTTCAGGTAACATGTTTGTCGCGAATCCTGACCACAACAATGTCAGGATGTATCCGAGTGGTGGAAAGAAACCACTACAGGCCATTCATGTGGCCTCCCCCTCCGCGTTAGCGCTTGATGCATCGGGAAACCTTTACGTCGGAGGTGGTCGTGCTGTGGAAGTATATGCCCCGGGGGCTACGTCGCCGCTTAGAACGATCTCGGACGGCATTGCTGATCCAGTCGCGCTTGTCTTTGGCGCTTCCGGAAAACTCTACGTCGCTAACTATGGAGGAAATACCGTCACAGTTTATGCACCTGGCAGTACACGGCTTATCAAAACGATCTCGGGCACGGTCTCAACGCCATGTGCGTTGGCGTTTGACAGTTCAGGCAACCTCTACGTGGATAACCAACTCGATAACACAATTGCCGTCTTCAAACCCGGTGCTACAAAACCGCTTCGGGTGATCGGTGACGGCTTGGATATACCGAGAGCGATAGCATTTGACTCCGTTGGAAATCTGTACGCCGCGAATTCTGAAAATAGCACTGTTACCATATATCCTCGCGGCAAAACGTCGCCTACGGGAATAATAACAGATGGGATAAGTGCCCCCTGGGCGCTGGAATTCGATGGCGCCGGCAATCTGTACGTCGCCAACGACGCGCCAGGGCAGAACGTTACCGTTTATCCTCCGGGGAGCACGTCGCCCCAGCGCACGATCCAGTATGGCGTCAGTTCGCCCACAGCCCTGGCTTTTGGTCCTTGACAGTACGCGCGCCAAGAAGCGAGCCCGGGGGCTTGGCAGCGACTGTCGAAGCTCCTGGCTCGTTACCTTCCTTGAGGATATAAATCGAACGATCCAGTACGGTATAGATGCTCCGACAGCGTTAGCTCTTGGTCCTTGACGGACATCTCCAGTACAAGTCGCGGCGCCATTGCGTCTTCGCGGCCGACTCTCGCACCAATCGCCTCCGACGCTCAAGGAATGATTGGGCTGCGATATGGTGCGTGCCATTCGCGGCCATCTTTGAACACAGCCCATGAGACCCAGCAGGACACGCCGTCTACTGCGTGCGGATAGTTCAGTGTTTCGTTCCGCAGCATCGTGCTTTCGCTTTTTAACGGACCATACGAGAGTTGGTAGCTACTATACGGCGGCTTGGAATCAACCGCCAAATGAACTGAGCGTAATTCAGCGTTGCCGGTCTGAAGTTGAATCCGCACATTCGTTTCGCCATTACTCTCCGATTTGACTAATGAACAGTGCGCTTTAACCGGGCTAGACGCTACAATAATGGCGTCGTTGATCTTGAAAGCCGCGATCCACAGTAAGCCTGCAAGAAACAACAGGCTCAATACGAGGCCGACCAGACGGTTCGAATTTTTTAGCATCTAGAGTGCTTCACTATTGGTTACTGTTGCGGCGAGCGACTCTAATGCCTCCCAATGCCTCGGATGCGGGACGCGAGCTCCGGCGCGGATCCGCGAGCAGGCCGCGAGCGATAGACCCGTAGCCTTCGCGAGCTCGCTTAGCGAATAGCCGTCGAGCTTCGGGACGATCTCTCGCAGGAACCACGCGGCATCGCGATCGGCAGCTGAGCCTCGCGTCCACCCGCGATTGCTGCGATGCTGCTCGGCGTTGGCCTCGCCCCGCTTGCGCCCAGCCCGATCGCTCGCGCGCGGATCGTTTCCCTCGGCAGCTTGGGCTGCGAGCGCTTTGCGAGCGGCTTCGATTGCTCGAAGGCCGCGCTCCCGGCGCGCCTTGGGAATGCATGCATCGCAATGACGGCGCCTGCGCTTCTGGACGGGCTCGCCGCGTAGCTCGCACGTCGCGATGCTGCTTGGCGAGCTCTCCAGGCGCGGAGTCCCCCAGGCCTTGCTCGCGCTAGTTGCTGGCGAGCACCCTCGCAATTAGCGTCCGGTCTGCTAGCGATTATGGCCCGAAGGCTAGAGCGGTGGGCCTGTTTATCCCTTTTGAGATGCTCAGCATCGCCGATGTTGTACCGTCGGCGTACTCAGTTACAGTATTGTCGTCAGCGTTCCCGACGTATAGATTGCTGGCACTGTCTAAAGCAAGTGCTAGTGGACCAGCCACCGCATCCGTGATCGTGCGCAGAACCGACCCTTCGCCCGGTGCGTAAACCGTAACGCTGCCAGTTGGAGACGAATCATTTGCCACGTAAAGATTCCCGGCGCTATCAAAGGCTAGAACCCTTGGATAGTTCACTCCCTGGGAGATCGTTCTAAGAACCGACGAGCTTCCTGGAGCATATACGCTCACAACGCCGCTTTGGTAAAAGTTACCGAGATTTGCAACGTAGAGATTACCGGAACCATCAAATGCTAAGGAGCTAGGTCCAAGAATGTCCTGCGAAATTGTCCGCAATAGCTTAACGGTACCTTTGGCGTAAACCGTTACAGCATATTCATTCGCAACGTATAGATCCCCGGTACCATCGAACGCGAGTGCGACTGGGTTCTTTACACCCGTAGTAATTGTTCGTAGAACTTGGCCATTACGGCGCAATACCAGAACGCGATTGAATTCCGCGGCGTACAAGTTTTCCTGATCATCAAAAAGCAAAGCATATGGTTCATAGCCGACGTGGAGCGTGCGCAATAGGGTCGTCTTACCTGGCGCGTAGACCCTCACATTATTATGCACCGCGACATAGAGGTTCTCACGGCTATCAAACGTGAACGCGCCAGGGCGGTAGAGCCCCTGAGAAATGGCTCTTAAAACTTTATTACTGCCTGGAGCGTAAACTGTAACTCTACTGCTTCCGTAATTTAAGGCGTAGAGGTTTTTCTGCTGCGCAGCACGATGTGTAAGAGCCTGTGTGGCTAGCACACTATCGAAGGGCACCCCACCGGATACGACGCCCGGACCGACGGTTTCATTACCGCTGCACGCGGCCAAGAGTGCCAGGCTAAGCGACGCTGCGATAAGACTGCAACAATGCTTCACTTCACGGCCCAAATGCCAGCGCACGCGGATAATACACTCCTTGGGAGATTATCCGCAGGACCGAACTGCTGTGCGGCGCGTAGACCGTAACCTTGAAGTTGTTGTAGTTTCCAACGTAGAGGTTGTCGGAACCATCAAACGCAAGCGCGTCCGGAAAATCAATACGTTTCGAGATGACCTTGTGTAGCGATGCGCTGTGATGCGTGTAAACTGTCACGGTGTTAGCCGCACTGTTTGCCACGAACAGACTGTTCGTTCGATTAAGCGCGAGCGCGAGCGGAGCATCAACTCCTCGTGAAACGGTCCGGAGCACCGACGTGCTACCCGGAGCGTATTCAGTTACGGTATTGGCCTGAGAGTTCGCGACGTAAAGATTGTCAGAGCCATCAAAAGCAAGTGCGACCGGATCATCGATGCCCTGGGAAATCGTTCGCAGAGTGGAGGTGCTGCCGGGAGCGTAGACGGTAACGCTACCAGAGTTCGCGACGTAGAGGTTGCCAGAGTCGTCGAATGCTAGCGCTCTTGGGAATTCTAGGCCTTGTGAGATTGTTCTCAGCACAGACCCGCTGCCTGGGGCATAGACGGTCACAGTGCTCTGAGCCCGCTTGGCATTAGCTACGTACAGATTCCCAGACGCGTCAAAAGCTAGCGCAGTGGGCTTACGCACACCGCTGGAAATCCTCCGCAATGGCGACGTTCCTCCCGGGGCGTATACTGTCACCGAACCAAACTTCCCAAAGTTGGCGACATATAGATCGCCCTGCGCATCGAGTGCTAGTGAGTCGGGCTCATGAACGCCTTGCGAGATCATCCGGACGGGCGCACCGCCAGTCTTTGCATAGATCGTCACGTCGGAGGCGAGGTAGTTGGCGACGTAAAGGTGAGCGGGCTGCGTCCCGAGACGCGCTGACGACGCGCCGTCACCGGAGGTCGGCGCGATTGAAACCGGGGCTGGCAGGGAAGCGCCGCTTTCACCACTTCCGCCACACGCAGCCAAGAGCGCCGCGCTCAACAACGCTACGACGAGGCGAAATAGAGTCTTCATTATTAGATCCCTCAGAGAAGATAACGTCCCAACGGGTTCGACAGTCACCGCCAAGCGCCCCGGGCCTCGATCGCCTGAGCCTCGCTGGGCTGCTCGGCGACAGTGCCTTCGTGAAGATGCGGCTCGCCCCAGCCACGGAATCAAGCGCCATTCGTGGAACGAGTCTAGGCCGCGCTTCGTTGCGCGAACAGAAGGGATACTCGGCAAAATGAAGGTTCTTGCTGTCAGCCGCTACGCTCTAGGCGTCTGCGCTTCTGTCGCTTTCCTCGCAGCCTGCAGCACCGGTGGATCGCAACTTGCACCAACGATCGCGATGCAGCGGAACCAGGGGATCGCGAACAGTTCTTGGATGAAGTCCGATGCGATGAGCAAGCAACTGCTCTATGTTTCGGATCCGGGAACCAACGACGTGCAAGTCTACGCCTATCCCAAGATGGGTTCGCCCTCCTTGGAGGGCACGCTGACCGGCTTTGATGGTCCGCGAGGTGAGTGCGTCGATCCGGCGGGGAATATCTGGATCACGAACACGAGCGCTTCAACTATTGTCGAGTTTGCTCACGGAGGGACCAGCCCCATTGCGACCTTAAGCGATCCCGGACAATTACCGGCTAGCTGCGCAATCGATGTTGCAAGCGGTGATCTCGCGGTCGTCAATCTTATGAGCGGGAGTAAAAGTGGAAGCGTCTCAATCTACAAGAATGCTCACGGAGCTCCCACGACATACTCAGCAGGCGAAATTGTTCAACCCTTTTTCGTAAGTTATGTCGATGCGTTTCTATACGTCGATGGCCTACTCAGTGGCGGGACATCTGGTATTGCGTACAAGCGTCCTAAGAACGAACACTTCACAAATAGAAGCCTATCGGTGAGTATCGCTTCCATCGGCGGCCTTCAGTGGGATGGGACGTATCTGGCGGTCGGAGGCCGTATAAAAGGGAACAACGTAATATACCGGTTCGGTGTTGGTAGATTCAAACTCAACCTAAAACAAACGCTTCCAATCAAAAAGGCTTGTGCGATGATGCAGTTCTTTGTCGCTGCAACTACCGTTGTGGTGCCTGACGCCAGGTGCCCCAGCGCAAACACCTACAAATACCCGGGCGGCGGCTTACCAATGACGAAGAAGGTGATCGGCAAGAACTTGGTGGCTCCGTTCGGCTCCGCAATAAGCCCCTAAGCTGAAGTCCCAGCCGGAGCCTTTGCGGCGATGCCGCTTCGGGCCGGATGGAACCGAGCGCCATTCGTGGAACGAGCCTAGGCCGCGCTTCGTTGCGCGAAGAGAAGGGACGCTCGGCAAAATGAAGATCATCGGCCTCGCTCGCTACGCTTTAGGGGTCTGCGCTTCTACCGTTTTCCTCGCAGCGTGTAGCAGCGACTCCGGCGTGGGGCCACTCGCCTCCTCTTCGATATTACGTTCATCGATCGCGTCGCCGATCTCGCACGGCAGGCATCGCGTCGCTACTCGAGCGTGACTCTACGCTATACGTATCGAACACGAGCACACCTTCGTCAGTGACCCTATATCGCAAGGGCAAGTTGTTTTTGCGGACGATTTCCCAGGGAATATCCAATCCGCAGGCCTTAGCAACTGACGCCTCCGGCCACCTGTTTGTTGCAAACTACATTCGCAATACCGGCTCAGTCTCAGTATACGAATGACGTGGAGTGAAGCTCGTAAGGAAGATATCGCGTGGAATAAATTGGCCGCGTGCGCTGGCAATCGACTCGATAGGCAATCTCTACGTGGCATGCAGGCAGGTCGTAAGAGTTTACGCACCTGGCAGAACATCGGTGCTTCGGACGATTCACGTAAGTTCTCCAACTGCGCTGGCTTTTGACGCTTCAGGCTATCTTTATGTTGCTGGTGCCGTGGTCACCGTCTATGCTCCCGGAGGTACCACTCCGCTACGCACAATCACAGATGGCATAAGCTCGCCCAGTGCGCTGGCGTTTGACAAGAATGGTAACCTCTACGTTGCGAACTTCGACGCCCAGGGACCCTCCGGCGGAGTCGGCACTGTTACGGTCTATGCTCCGGGCGGCACGACCGTGCTTCGGACGATCTCGGAGGGCGTCCTTGAACCTGATGCGCTTGTTTTTGACGATTCTGGCAATCTCTATGTCGCGAACTATAGCTCCCTACGTTCTCAAGGTAACGATGTGACCGTGTACACCCCGGACGGAGGTTCGCCGATAAGGACTATCTCTCAGAGCGTGAACGCGCCCGATTCATTGGCGTTTGATGATGCAGGCAATCTCTTTATCGCAAACTTCTACGGCAATAACGTTACAATCTATGCACCGGGCCTCGGATCTGTTAAGCGCACGATCTCCGAAGGCGTGGGCTCTCCTAGAGCGTTGGCGTTTGGACCCTAGCCGCCCCGCAGCCACGTCGCCGATCGCGTGCTTCGCGTAGCATTGCAGCTGCGCAGCACCACAGCATAGTGGCGCAGTCCGCATAGCCGCAAAGCAGCCCCGATCCGCTGCCGCCTTGAACCGTCGGCTCTGCCGGCTGGGGTGTCTCGTCTTGGTTGGCTTGGCTCCTTGTATTATGGCGGTAGGGCGAGCAGGCCGGCCGGGAGCGATAGACCCCGTCGCCTTGGCGATCTGGCTTAGCGAATAGGCATCGAGCCTTGGCACGACCTCGCGCAGGAACCTCGCCGGATCGCACTTGTCGCTTGTGTAGTGGGGACCGGCACTATACACTAGGAATAAGGCCTAGGGCGCCTGGAAGGCGACGGAGCTACCTCTACCACGTTACCGGAGCCAAACGGCCGGCGACACGCATTGCGCGAATTGAGAAAGCCAAGCAGAGCATCTTTGCGGCAAAAGGGTTTTCTTTAGCGCCCTAAACGAAAGCATCCAAAGCGCTACCGAAGCTGGTTTTTGGCAAACGTGAAGGCTTGGCCATTCTGCGTTTTTGGCGAGCCTGCCGATCTGGCATTACTGCAGGTCGCGATATCCTAGGAAGCGTTCTTTTTAATTGCTATAAACGGCCGCGAACGGCCGTGCGAATTTGCCTTTGATCGTCACGACCGGATCTCCGCCGGCCGGATAGTCGTACTTGGTGACGTTCGCGCCGTCGTCATTGGGGCAGGTCACACGCGCGGACTTCGTATTCCCTGCGATCGCGAACTGATTGCATCCGTTCGCCTGCGAGAGTTGCGTGGTACCTGTCACCGTGCCATCTGCGGCAACCTGATAAATGATGGAGTTACCGGATGACCCGGGCGCGCCAACCGAAAAAACGCCTTCTGCGTTGACCAAAGCTCCGGGCGACTTGATGGTTGCCCCTTTGATTGTGAACTTCTGGAAGACCCTGCCCTGGGGACGCATCGCCATCCAAAGAATATTTTTGTCGATCTTTATTCCGTCGGCGTAGAGGTCGCCGTTCTTATTATACGACACGAAATAGATGTAGGCGCGAGCATGCGTGACATATGACGTGCAATCCCCTTCCGAATCGCAAATCAGCACTAGCCCCGCATCGTTCCCTTGATACCGATTGATGATTGAGATGGCGATCTCACCAGAAGTCGGGTCGATCGCGCAGCTGTATGGGTGATCGCCATAATAACGAGGGTACATGCTGATCGATCCGATAGCTTTGGTGCCGCCGTGTGCGTATTCGGTGAGCCCGTTGGAGTCGACGATCCAGACGTCGCTTTTGGCGTCTACGCATTCGCCCAGCGGCTGACTGAAATGCGTGAGCGTCCCGACGAGATTGTTTGACGACGCCCCGTACACGTACACCGCATCGTTTCCCGTATCCGACACGTAGAGCAGCCGCTGGCTCGTCGCGCTCGGATCCATCCACGATCCGTGCGGGGACGGTCCTGTGTGGAGCGCTGCCGGGAGAACGTTCGGACTCTGAGGCTGCGACGACGGAGCGGCGGTGCAAGCAACGAGCGTCACTATAGCCGCGAAACCGGTGCACTTACGTGCGTACGACAATGCGAATCGTCTCCTGAGAAGAGCTGTGTCCCGAGTTATTCGACGGTCTTTGGCGCAGTCCCCATACAGGCCAAAGAAATGACTCCTCTAAGGTCGAACGCTCTTTAAGTGGTATCAAAAACAATTTGGAAATGATCAAAGTGCTGCGGCGCCTCCAGCCACGATCTCATAACGGGGCTCCTTGAGCGGCCTAAGGTTTGCTTAGTCGCTAGATAGGGAAGATTACCACTAGAAACCGCTCACTTTTGAGCGAAGTTTGGAGATATTCGAACATTTTATGGCAACCAAGAAAGTCTCGCGCAAGAAAAGCGCTAAGAAATCCAGCGCGAAACGCGCACCAACAGCAGCAAAGAAGAAGGCAATAAAGACCACCCGCGGCGGAAACCTAGCAAAGAAAGTAACTTTAACTACGGCGAAGGTTACGCGCAAAACGAAGCAAGTTGCCCAAGGGGCTCAGAGAGTGGGCAAGATCATGGGCGTCATTGGAAATCTTGTGGAGGCTGGCGGCAAAGCCGCCGAGGACCTCACGACTAAGGTTGAAAGCGGCGGACGGACCGCGGTGGCACGATCGCGTAAGTCCTTACGTGCGGCGACGAAGAGCACTCGCAAGAAGAGCTAAGAGATCACACTCTCTAGTGGGCCTCGGCATTTAGCCGGGCCGGGGGCTGTTGGGAAGCGCGCTCGCAGCTGGTGATTCCACGAGGCGTTGGGAGGATATTGCGACGATAAGGCCCTCGCACGCTCATCGCTCAGCTAGGGCGTAATCTCGAACACGGTTCCGCATCCAGGACACTTGTGACCGCCTTCTTCAGTTGCCCCATAGAGTGTCCCGTTGACCGGCGTAAGTTTCGTAACTGGACGCCAGCCAGCCCCATGACTATTGTGAAAGCTGTAGATGACTCGCTCTTGTCCGGTCGGTGTAATTGAGAATACTGTACCTGTTCCGAACGCACCGCCGTTGAGCGTTGCGCCGTAGAATGTGTTGCCCATCATAGAAAGCGCGGTCGAGGGATATTGTCCGTCGTTTGGTTCTGATGGCAAATTAAATACGTGAAGGACTGCGTGGACTTTACCCGATAGACTCACCTTATAGACTGCTCCGCTGAGGCTCTCGTCCTGCGACGCGGTGGTGCCGTATAGATAACCTTTGTAGTAAGTTACGCCGGCCGGCGGATACCAGCCGTCATAACCATCAAGGGTCAGGAGGATGCGCTGGTTGCCGGCGCTATTCATTGCAAAAACAGTGCCCGTGCCATATTTGCCTCCATGACTCGCCGTGCCGTACAGCACCCCGTTATGGATGATGAACCGCGATAATGGCATCGCGCCATCTGAGAAGTGGTACCTATGAATAACCCGCTCTTCACCGGACGGTGTAACCGAATATACCGTTCCGCACCCGCTTTGTAGACAACCAGTCGCCCCGCTGCCACCGGTAAAGGTAGTGCCGTAGAAAACGCCGTTCATGTAGGCTAGTCCCGCCTCCGGCCTTTCCCCGTCGTTTCCGCCCTTGAAGCTGTACAGGACGCGCTCCGACCAGCCCGACGCTGTTTTGCTCAGCTCAAAAACCGTTCCACACCCACCACCTAACTGGCAGGCGGAACCACCATACGAGGTTGTGCCATAGAATTTACCGTCGAGTTTGAGCAGATCTGCGATCGGACACGCACCATCAGGGCCCGTAAAACTGTGGATTGTGTTCACATGCCCTTGAAGGTCCATGCGATAAACCGAGCCACTCTCGTAACTCTTGCGCAAACAGGTCGTTCCGTATAACGCACCGTCCATCAGAGTTAGTCCTGCTTCGGGACGGTAACCACCCACAAAGTACTCAAAATCATGAAGCGAGCGATAATTCGCCCCTAAACCGGGAACCTCGATTGCATCCCCTTGCATCGGCGGTATCGCGAACGGTACCTGGCGTGAGCACCCTGCGGTCGCGTCAAGCAACACCAAACACAATACGAGCAAATAACTCTTCATTGCGCTGTGATCGATTCTATTTTCGGCATGGACGACCTGTCCGGAGTAGCCGCTTGCACCAAGGGCCAGCGTCAGCAGCCCTTCCGTCAACTTGAGCCTGCTGCAACTTGCTTGCTCGTCGTTGTCTCCTGGCGTTCCGGAGCTTACTCCACCTTCAGCGATTAGTCAGGGAGCGACGCTGGCGAAACCCTCCTCGGATGCGTATCTGTTCGTTGCAAACAACGGTGCTAAACGTAAACCGGGTAACGTCGTGGTGTATCATGTCGGAAACCCTATACCTGTCGAGACGATCAC
>PLLA01000036.1 GCA_003140835.1 Candidatus Tumulicola scandinaviensis
GCGCGTCCCGCTATCGTGCGCGACATCCACGCGGCCTACTTGGCCGCCGGTGCGGACGTGGTCGAAACCGACTCGTTCATGGGGTCGCGGATCAAACTCGACGAGTACGGCTTGGGCGAGCGCACGATTGAAGTGAATCGCAGAGCGGCGGAACTCGCGCGTGAAGCGTGCGATGCCGTTTCGTCGTCTGAGCGTCCGCGCTTCGTCGCCGGATCGATGGGTCCGACCGGGATGCTGATTTCGTCCTCCGATCCGAGTTTGTCGAACGTCACCTACGAGCGGCTGCGCGACGTGTACGGCGAACAGGCACGCGCGCTGGTCGAAGGCGGCGCCGACCTCGTGCTCCTCGAAACCATGCAAGACCTCCTCGAACTAAAAGCGGCCGTTGCCGGCATCGTTCGCGAGTTCGACCGCGGGTTGCGACGCGTTCCGATTCAAGCGCAGCCGACGCTTATTCAAGAAGGCCGGATGCTTCTCGGTACGGATATTCGGGCGATGGTCGCGACGCTCGACGCGCTTCCGATCGACGTCATCGGTCTGAACTGCTCGACCGGTCCCACGCAGATGCGCGATTCGGTGCGGTACATGTGTGAAAACTCACGCTGCTTCGTGAGCGTGATTCCCAATGCCGGCCTTCCGTTAATGGGTCCGAAAGGGGAAACCATTTACCCCGAAACGCCGCGCGATCTTGCGGTCGAACTCGCCGGATTCGTACGGGAGTTCGGCGTCAATGCCGTCGGTGGGTGCTGCGGCTCGACGCCCGCGCACGTTACCGCTCTGGCGGATGCGGTGGCCGCCCTTGGCAGCGATACCGCCGCTACCCGGCGCGCAACGCACGTGAGTCGGGCCGGAAATCGCGACGTGCGACCGCAGTGGGTGGCTTCGGCCATGGCCGGCGTGTCGCTGGTCCAGGAGCCTCGCCCGCTGATCGTCGGCGAGCGCATCAACAGCCAGGGCTCGCGCAAAATCAAACGTCTGCTGCTCGAAGAAAACTACGACGACATCGTGCTGGTAGCCCGCGAACAGGTCGACGGCGGTGCCCACGTGCTCGACATCTGCTGTGCGCTTACCGAACGGCCCGACGAAGACCGACAAATGCGTGAGGTGACGCGCAAGCTGGCGCAGTCGATCGAGGCGCCGCTCGCAATCGATTCCACCGAGCCGGCCGTTCTGGAAGCGGCATTGCAGAACTATCCAGGGCGCGCCATCGTAAACTCGGTGCATCTGGAATCGGGTCGCGCGAAAATGGACGCGGTCATGCCGCTTGCGATAGAACACGGAGCCGCGGTGATCGCATTGACCATCGACGAATCCGGGATGGCCAAATCGGCCGTCCGAAAAGCCGAGGTAGCGCATCGAATCTACGACATCGCCGTCGGCGAGTTCGGTCTGCCGCCGGGCGCACTCATCTTCGACGCTCTTACCTTCACACTGGCCACTGGCGAAGCGGAATTCCTCACTTCCGCCGTCGAGACCATCGACGGCATTCGCGCGATCAAGCGAGAGTTGCCCGGCGTCCTCACGTCGCTCGGCGTCTCAAACGTTTCGTTCGGGCTTAAACCCGCCGCCCGGGCGGCCCTCAACTCCGTGTTCTTACATCACTGCGTCGAAGCCGGGCTGGACATGGCGCTGGTCCACCCCAAAGACATCACTCCGTACTTCGAGATCGACGGCGAGCTACGCGAGTTGTGCGACGATCTCGTCTTCAACCGGCGTCCCGATGCCCTCGCGCGACTGATCGAACGGTTCGAAACGGTCGTGACGACGGGCGCGAGCGGCTCGTCTCTCGACGACGACCCGACTCTGCCGGTCGGCGAGCGCATTGCGCAGTCCATTCTGCGGCGGCGCAAGGACGGCATCGAAGCCAAGATCGACGAGGCTCTCGTTACCCGCACGCCCGTCGAGGTGTTGAACGAAATTCTCTTGCCGGCGATGAAAGACGTCGGCGACCGGTTCGGACGCGGCGAACTCATTTTGCCGTTCGTCCTGCAATCGGCCGAAGTCATGAAAAAGGCCGTCGCCCACCTCGAGCAGTTTCTGGAGAAGAAGGAGGGCTCGGCCAAAGGGACCGTCGTGATTGCAACCGTCTTCGGCGACGTGCATGACATCGGAAAGAATCTCGTCAACACCATTCTCACCAATAACGGGTATTCGGTCCACGACCTCGGCAAGCAAGTGCCGATGAATACGATTCTGGAGAAAGCCGTCGAAGTGAAGGCCGACGCGATCGGTCTGTCCGCACTGCTGGTTTCGACCAGCAAGCAGATGCCGATTTGCGTCCAGGAACAAGATGCGCGCGGCCTGGCGTTTCCGGTCATCGTCGGCGGAGCGGCCATCAACCGCGACTTCGGGCATCGCATCGCGTTGCTCGACGACGGGGCGCGGTTTTTCGCACCCGGCCTGTTCTACGCGAAGGACGCATTCGAGGGCCTCGAGTTGATGGATGCGTTGACGAGCGGTACCGTGCGGCGAGAGGAGTTGATCGAGCGCACGAAGCTCGAAGCCCTCGCACAGCGCGATCGCCGCGCCGGTGCAACGATTGCGCCGGCGCAACCGGCATCGGTTTCGGCCGTTAAGAGCGAGCGCGCCGACGTACCGTCGCCGCCGTTTTGGGGTGCGCGAACGCTATCGGACATCGACCTGCGCGCGTTGTGGGAGTACTTCGACTTGCGAAGCCTGTTCCGGCTATCGTGGGGCGCCGCGAACACCAAAGGCGAAGCGTACGAACGGCTGTTGCGCGACGAATTCGAGCCGCGCCTGAAACGCTATCAAGCGGTTGCCCTGCGGAACGGACTTTTGAAGCCGCGGGTGGCCTATGGATATTTCCCGGCTGCCGGATTGAAGAACGACGTCATCGTGTACGATCCCGCCGACCCGGTGCGAGAAATCGCGCGATTCGAATTCCCGCGCCAGGTTGGCGGCGAACATTTGAGTTTAGCCGACTATCTTCGCGAGCCGGCCGGCGGAGCGGCCACCGACGTAATCGCGCTGCAAGTCGTCACCGTCGGCGCCCAGGCGGGGCAACGGACCGAGGCGCTGCAGGGCACCGGCGATTACGGCGAGTCGTATTTTTTGCACGGCTTCTCGGTTCAGGCGGCCGAAGCGCTGGCTGAATATACCCATCGGCGCATTCGTCGCGAGCTCGGAATTGCCGAGGACCGCGGCAAACGCTACTCGTGGGGATACGGGGCATGTCCCGACCTCGCCCAGCACGACGTCGCGTTCAGTCTGCTCCAGGCTACCGAATGCATCGGCGTGACGCTCACGGAGGCGTTCCAAATGGTTCCCGAACAGTCCACCGCAGCGATCGTGATGCATCACCCGCGGGCCAGCTACTTCAACGCCGCTGCGGTGCGCGAACTCGCGCCTTCGTAACGTTCTTCGACTCCGTCGCGTAAGGGACTCCGCTCAGGGTGACAGTGTTATGCTACGCGGCGACCTCGATGTGGTTATAGACGAACTTGCCGCCGACCATCGTGCCGGCGATTTGGTAGTCTTTGTCCCAAAACGAAAGGTCTGCGCGCATGCGCACGGCGATTCGGCCCATCTCTCCGTCGTGATGAATGAGTTTCGCCGGAGCGTACGTGGCCGCGACGATGGCTTGCGCGAACGGGATCTGTGCGTACGACACGTAGTTGCGCACCGCCTCATCCATCCGTAACGCGCTCCCGGCGATCGTGCCGTCGGCGGCGCGCATGACGCCGCCGTCAATATGGTAGGCCGGATCCCCGGGCGGCATGTTGTCGGTGGCCAGCACCAGGCGATCGCCGAGCGTACGATGCAGCAAATCTACCATGACGGGTGCGACGTGGAAGCCGTCGCAAATGAACTGCACTTGAGTGCGGCGGTCTTGCATGAACGCGGCCAGGATCGAAGGATCGCGGTGATCGAGCGGCGGCATTCCGTTAAAGGCGTGGGTTAGCGACCGGAAGCCAAGACCGATGGCCAGCAGTCCTTCGCTGTAGCGCGCCGACGTATGACCGGCCGAGCAGACGACGCCGTTTTCAAGAAAGACCCGCATCGCGTCGCCGCCGCCGTCGATTTCGGGCGCCATCGTCACCAGCAGGCACGCGCCCTTGCACGCGTCGATCATCTCTCGCGCGCGCGCCGTGCTGGCATGCAGCAGCCACTCGGCGCGGTGAACGCGGCGAAACTTCGGATTGAGAAACGGTCCTTCGAAATGAACGCCCAAACAGCGAGCGCCGATCGGATCGTCCTCTTCGAGTTGATTGGCGGCTTCGACGACCTCAGACGCGGCGTGAAGCATCGACTCGAAGGGGGCGGTCATAACGCCCGCAACGAAGCCGGTGGCGCCCATGAGAGCGTATTCGGCCGCCGCGATCGGCACCGCGTAGCCTTGATCGCGGTTGAAAAGGAAGTCTCGCGCGCCGTTGGTGTGCACGTCGATGAGGCCAGGAGCGATAGTGTATCCGCTTGGCAGGGCGAAGTCGGTAGGACCGTCGGCGGGAAGAATGGCGGCGATGCGACCGCTTTCAACGCCGATGCGCCCGAAGGTCGACGTTCCGTCGCCGAGTGCAATGAAGGCTGGGCCCAGTATTGCTTGCACGCAGGCTCCTAGGATCGGATGAGGGCGAGCGCCTCGTCGCGATGGCGTTCCATGGTTTCTTTCGTATCGCCTTCGACGTTCAGCCGCAGCAGCGGCTCGGTGTTTGAAGGCCGCACGTTCATCCACCAGTCGGGATAGGATATGGTGACTCCGTCGAGGTGGTCGATGGTCGCGTCCTTGTAGCGATCTTGAAGCTCTTGAAGCTTGGCCGCGATGTCCTTGACTTCGCTGTTGATTTCGCCCGAACGAAAACGCGTATCGATGGGAGCGATCACTTCGCTGACCGGCTTTCCCGCTTCGCTGAACAGCTCGAGGCACTGCAGGAGCGCGATCATTCCCGAATCGGCATACCAGTTGTCGCGGAAGTAGAAGTGCCCGCTATGCTCCCCTCCGAAAACCACGTCCTGCTCGCGCATCACCGCTTTGATGATCGAATGTCCGACCTTCGAACGGATCGGGGTGCCGCCCGCCTTCGCAATGAGTTCGGGAACGCTGCGGCTGCAAATGAGGTTGAAGAGGATCCTTGAGCCCGGGTATTTTTTCAGCGTATTGAGTGCCACCAGCGCCGTAACCGTGCTGCCGTCGATCAAGTCGCCTTTCTCATCGACGATGAACATGCGGTCGGCGTCGCCGTCGAACGCCACGCCCACGTCGCAGTGATGCTTCCTGACCGCCGCCTGCACGTCGGCCATGTTTTCGGGCTCGATGGGGCTGGCCGGATGATTCGGAAAGCTGCCGTCGAGTTCGAAGTACAGCGGGATCACGTCGCAACCGAGGCGTTTGAAAACGTGAGGAACCGTTTCGCCGGCCATCCCGTTGCCGGCATCGATGGCGACCTTGAAGGGCTTGATCTTCGAACGATCGACGAAAGAAAGGCAATGCTCGGCAAAATCGTCGAGAATGGTGC
Source organism: Candidatus Tumulicola scandinaviensis (assembly GCA_003140835.1). Taxonomy (GTDB): domain Bacteria; phylum Vulcanimicrobiota; class Vulcanimicrobiia; order Vulcanimicrobiales; family Vulcanimicrobiaceae; genus Tumulicola; species Tumulicola scandinaviensis. The sequence continues at coordinate 5,475 of PLLA01000036.1, forward strand.
GGCTGGTTACCGTGCCGATGCGCTCGGCTTTCGGCGGCAAGTTGCCGGCGAGCAGGCGGTCGCGGATTTCCGACAGGCCGGTATCGAGCGAAATTGCCTGTGCTTGCGCGCGCGTAAACTTCATACCGTTATACTGCGACGGATTGTGCGATGCGGTAATCATCACGCCGCCGTCGAGGCCGTATTTGCCAACCGCGAAATACAGCGCGTCGGTCGAAACCATGCCGATGTCCAGGACGTCGGCACCCGCTTCGGCGGCGCCGCGCGCGAACGCCTCGAACAACTTCTCACCCGAGGGGCGCATGTCGCGGCCGACGGCAATGTGTTTCGCTCCGAGCATCGACACGAAACAACGCCCGATGCCGTATGCCACGTCGTCGTTGAGATCGGCCGGATAAATCCCTCGAACGTCGTAGGACTTGAAAATTCCAGGATCTACTCGGGTTTGCATGCCCGAATCCCGTTCGGAGGCGCGTATCCCAACACCTAGCCCTTCCGCGAGCGCTTTGGTGCCGCCGTCGTGAGGACTCTTGCTCCGCTAGGCCGGGTCACCGGGACGCTGCTCCTGACCGCTTTCCTGGTGGTTGCGCTGGCCATTGCTGTGCAGGGCGCATTCCAGACGCGGGCGAGCATTGCCGACACGTTCTCGCGTCAATCCAGCGTGCAGGCCGCGCAACTCGCGCTCGAGGAGTTGCTGCGGCTACAGATCGTCGAGGAAAATGCGTTGCGCGGCTACTCGCTGACGCACGATTCGTTCTACGTCGATCAATACTTGACGGCGGCCGCCGCTTACGACTCGAGAATCGGATTCATTCGGGCGACCCTGGCGCCGGAGCGTTTGGTGCGCGTGGAGCAGCTGCTCACTGAGTACGTGCGGATTCAAAGCCAGTGGCGCGACGAGGTGGCGACGCCGCTGCTGCGCCACCCGAACGATCGTTTAGCCGAGCTGGATAAGCGCAACAAACTTTTCTCCGACTACGAAACGCGCATCGTTGCGGCGATTCGTTCGGAACTTGCGGCGGCCAACGAAGCCTTCGCTCGTAGCACCCAGTCGCAGCTGGAGCGCACGGCCTACGTGCGCGCGTTCTGGCTCCTGCTGTTCGGGCTGCTGGCAATTCTTTTCAACGGCTACCGGACGCGTCTGTATCGTGAGCTCGAAGAGGAACGCACCACGACCGAAACGCTTCAGCGCGCATTTCAAAGCGAATCGGTCCCCCTGCCCAACTGCGAAGTCGGGACGGCCTACCGCTCGGCAAGCAGCCACTTGGCCGTCGGTGGCGACGTTTTCGACGTCCACCTACTCAGCGATTCGCTGGCGTTGCTGCTGATCGCCGACGTGAGCGGCAAAGGCATCGATGCCGCGGTGCTGACCGCCTTCATCAAATTCACAATTCGGGGAATCGCGCTGCGGCACCGGGACCCCAGCGCCATTCTGGCCGAGTTCAACACCGCGTTTTCTCGTGCCGTCAAGGACCCGTATTTATTCGTTTCGATGTTCGTCGGCGTTCTCGACACGCGAACGTTCGCCTTCAGCTACGCGAGCGCAGGCCACGATTCGGCGTTCGTGCGCCGCTCGGATGGCGTGCAGCAGTTAGCCGTGACCGGTCCGGTCTTGGGCGTTATGGAGGAGCCCTTCGGAACCGAAACGATCGACTTACGGCCGGGCGATGCCCTCGTGCTGACGACCGACGGCCTCACCGAGGCGCGTAATCGCGCCGGCAACTTGCTGGGGGACGCAGGTGCGATGCGTTTGATCGAGCGCTCCGCGCGCGATGCGCAAGCGCTCGCCGACGACCTCGTCGCGCAGGTCCGCTCGATCGTGGGCAACCGTCTGCGGGACGACTTGGCGATTCTCGTGGTTCGCGTTAACCAAGGGGCAGGTCCGAATGCGTAGCGCGGTGCCGGCGATGCTGGCGTTGCTGCTCGCGGTTGCACTCGCCGGTCCGGCGTCGGCACAGTGCAAACTGCATCGTGGCGACGTCGTCGTGCTCTACAGTAGCGCCGAGGACCCTGACGTCTTGGTCTGGGACTCGCGCTTCCGGTTGCGCGACTACTATGCGGCCTCGTTCGATGAAGCTCGGCAACTGCTGCCGCACGCGTTGCTCGCGCGTTCGGGAACGCGCGCCGAAATCGAGTCGTGCATCCCGGATTTCGTGCAGCCAGGTTTGCTCAACCCGCTCGCCGATGCGGTCGGCATCGTGATCATTGCGGGGCCTCACCGCGATCAGCGCGGCTGGGTTCTGGGTACCGACCTCCGCCGCCGCCGGCATTGAGCCGTTTGCTTCCCGAGGTCGTCCCAAAAACGCGCAGTCGTGCATCGTGGAGCCGCACGCGCTCCATCGCAACGCCGTACGCGCGTTCGGGGAGATCGCTTGCAAGCACTGCATCCGGAGCGTCCGCGCAGAGCAAGCGCCCTTCGCCTAGCAGCACGATGCGGTCGGCATAAGCGGCGGCATCGTTGAGATCGTGCAGCACGCAGACGACCGACTTTCCCTCGCTCGCCAGCGTCCGCAGCAGTCCGAGAATTTCGTGAGCAACCCGCAAGTCGAGATGGCTCGTGGGCTCGTCGAGCAACAGCACCGGCGTCGCTTGAGCCAGACCCAACGCGATCCAGACGCGCTGCCGCTCGCCGCTGCTGAGCGTTGAAAACAGCCGCTGAGCGAACGCCGCAATACCGACCGCGTCCAACGCCCGGTCGATCGCCGTATCGTCGGCCGCCTGCTCGTGCCACTGCCACCAGCGATGATGCGGGAAGCGGCCGATCGCAACGACGTCGCGCACGCGCAGTGCGTCGAGCAGCACGTCGTCGCTGGTAACGAACGCGACCCGCAACGCGCGCTGCATGACCGCCAGTCGAGTCACATCGGCGCCGTCCACGTGGATGCTTCCGCCGGCGGGAGCGTGGAGTCCGGCGATCGCGCGCAGCAGGGTCGTCTTGCCGACGCCGTTGCGGCCCAGGATCGCGACCAACTCGCCCGGCGCAAAACGCGCGTCGAGCGATTCCAGCAACGTGCGTCCCGCAATGGCCACGTCGACGCCGCGCAGTTCGATCATCGCGCACGCTCGCCGTGAAGATAGAGATACAAGAAGGCGGGGACGCCGATGAACGCGAGCAGCACGCCGATGGGCAGCTCCGCGGGTGCCACGACCCAGCGGCACACTGCGTCGGCGATCATGCACAACGCGGCTCCGATGAACGCGCAGGCCGGAAGCAAAACTCGCGCGTCTGAACCGACCAGCCGGCGGGCGATGTGCGGCACGATCAAGCCGATGAAGCCCACCATTCCGGCCAGTACGACGCTGCTGGCCGCCAAGAGGGAAGAGCTCGCGAGAATTATCCACTGCGCGCGGTCGACGTCGACGCCGACGGTGCGCGCGCGTACGTCGCCGACGCGCAAGGCGTTGAGAGGTGAAACCGCCCATACCGATAGCACCGCTCCGGCCGCGACGTACGGAGCGGCCGTTGCGAGGTCGTGCCAGCCGCGTCCGGCCATCGAGCCTGCCAGCCATGCAACGATCGCGCTTGCGTAGTCGTTCGATTGCGCGCGCACGATCGCCAGCGTCACGACTGCCGCGAAGAGCGTCGACAACGAAACGCCGGCAAGGATCAAGCGGTTCGCGTCGATGCCGCTGCCGCGCCGGGCCAAGGCGGCCACCAGCAGCGCCGCGCCGAGTCCGGCAACGAACCCGATGCCCGGCGTAAACGGTGCGGCCACCCCCGCGAGAACGGCGATCGCTATGGCAGCGGCCGAGCCGGCACTCACCCCAGTCAAGTACGGATCGACCAGTGGGTTACGCAACATGCCTTGCAGCAGCGCCCCGCATAACGCAAGGCTGGCTCCCACCGTCGCCGCAATGCAAATCCGCGGCAGGCGCAACTGCCAGACGATCGCATTAACGGCGCCTCCGAAATGTGGATGCGCGAGCGCGCCGGTGACATCGCGCAACGACAGCGACGTTCCACCGACCAAAAGGCTCGCGCCGGCCGCCGCGACCACGATGACGATCAGTCCGGCGAAGCGCCACGTCACCTCGTTCGCAACTCCAATGCAAACGCGCGTCCGGGCAACGGATACCCTGCGACGTCGGCATATCGTTCGTTTCCGAGGTTGTAACCGCGCACGAAGAGGTCGAGCCTTCGGTCAAGGCGCAGATCGACGAACGCGCCGAGATTCGCATACGCCACCGGCTGAAAAAAGAGCGGTTGCCCGGGATCGACCGGGCCACGATTCCCGACCAGCCTTTCCGTGACGCCCGCTCCGCCGAACGCTCCTTTCGGCGCGCCGGCAATTTGCAGGCCGAGATTTACCGCGAACACCGGATCGTTGGGCAGGCGCGAGCCGTTGCTGGCGTCGAGCGCGGTGTAGAGATCGGTGGCGTTCAAGGCAACGCTGATACCGTTATACGGCCGCGTCTTGACGTCGAAGGTGAAGCCCTGCATGACTGCCTGGTCGACGTTTTCGGGGGCGTAAATGTACACGTACTGCTTTGGATAGACTTTGACCAGGACCGGCACGATAAGGTCGTTGGTATGGTTCGTGAACCATCCCAACGATGCGCCTCCGAGCACGCTCGTGTCCGTAAGGGTGACGTCGCCCACGCGCGCGCGCTCGGGACGCAGCAGCGGATTGCCGTAGCCGGGATAGTACAGTTCCGAGGCGTTCGGCGCGCGAAACGCCGTCGCATAGTTGACTTTTACCGACGACGTTTGCGACAGGCTCGCCTCGAACCCGAGCGACGGCGAAACTTCGCCCCCCAGCGCGCCGTCGCGCTCGGCACGCACGCCGGCATATGCATGCAACGAGCGGCTCAGATCGGCGACGTCCTCGAAGTATGCCGCCGTCTGGGCTAGCGCGGCGCTATTTATCGGTGGCGGCGGCGTGGCGCTCGGCGCGACCGGGACGGCCGCTCCGCCCGTATTGGTCATGACGGTTCCACGCGAGAGGTCGATTCCGTACACGATGCGCTGGGATCCCGCGTCGACCGCATTGCGCACGTCGACACCGACGCGCGACTCGAGGCTGAGCGACGCCGACGGCTGAAAGCACGATGCCGCGTCGACGGTTCGATCGCAACTGAAAGCCAGCTGTTGCCGCGTGCCGCCAAGCTGCAGCGTGGTGGTCGCTCGGCGCCCGTGCGTGCGAAGCGTGAGCACGCCGTCACTATCGACTTCGTCTTGCCGGCTGGTGCTCGAAACGTACGGGTAGAATCCGGGTTCGCCGCCGTGGCTGGCGTCGAGGCCGAGGCTCAGGTCGGCGTCGACGGCACCGAACGAATGCCGCCCTCCATAGCGCAAGGTCGTCGATTCGTAGTCGCTGTTTTCGCGCGCAGTTGCCAGCGCCACGCCTCCGGCGGAATAGGCGGGAAGCGGATAGGCATTGGCCGAGGCGATGCGTTCCAACGAAAAGCCGGCGGCACCGACTTGCAGTTGGCGATCGCCGAAACTGCCCCACCGCACCGCCCCGGCGGTTTGCTCTGCGCGATCGGTAATGATGTTGATGACGCCGCCGACGGCACCGGTGCCGTACAGGGTCGAGCCCCCGCCTTCGACGATCTCGACGCGCTCGACGCCGGCGGTCGAAAACGTTCCCAAGTTGACGCTGTTGGCAAATGACCCCGGTGCCGGCATCCCATCGACGAGCACGAGCACTTGGGCCGAACTGCTGCCGCGAATCCCGTACGAGTCGTTTGACCCGATTGCGCCGTAGCGCTCCAACTCCACGCCGGTTACGCCGCCGATGGCGTCGCCGACGGTGCGATAACCGTTGCGGAGTATCTGGTCTTTCGTCACGACGTAGGTGACGCGCGTTGCGCGCGTTACCGCTTCGTCGGAGCGGTCGCTGGTGACGACGTGCGCGATTTGTGGAACCGGCGACGCCGAAGGCGCCGGGCTTGGTGAAGCCACAACCGCCACGACGGCTGCCGCAATGAGTGATACCATCGCAATCCCTTCCCTTTACGCGAGGCGAAAGATGCAGTGCGGTTTGCGACGGTATCCTGACTCGCGGATCGATGCCTCGTGCCCGGGCCTTCCCGTCCTACTCGGACAGTGGCGTTGGGCGGCTCCCCGCATACAGTGGCGCGACCGTGCCGGCTTCGAACCGGCTTCCCGCGCGCAAACCTTAGGCAGCCACCATTGGCACCGGCAGGCAGGCCTTCCTGGGTAACGGAAGGCTGGCCTCGTGAAAGGTTTTTGGGTGGTGTTGCTTGCGTTGACGCTGCTCGCTGCGTGCGCTTCGCCGCGCCGGGCGGAAAATGCGGCCGGGACCAAGCGCTCGCGCATCGTCGCCATGATGCCGTTCGTCGCCGACGATCTGTATGCGATCGGTGCGGGCTCGCAACTCGTCGCCGTTTCGTCATTCACCGACGATCCGCGGGCTCGCGCGCTGCCGCGAGTTGCTGATTTCACGAGCGTCGATGCCGAACGTATCGTCGAGCTGCATCCGGACGTCGCCATCGGCATCACCTCGCAGGCGCGTTTGGTCGACCCGCTGCGCCGCGCCGGGATCGACGTCGTGCTGTTGCACGACGACGCGTTCTCCGACATCTTCACCAACTTGCAAGCGGTCGGCGCCCTGTCGGGACGTCGGACGGAGGCGGCCGCCGCGATCGCGCAACTTGCGCGCACGACGACGCAGCTGCACGCGCGCACGCGCTCGTTCGTCCGCAAACCGTCCGTCTTCGTCGTGCTCGGCAGCGGGCCGATCTGGACGGCGGGCTCGGCCTCGTATATCGCCAGCCTGATCGCGTTGGCCGGCGGCGTGAATGCGGCCGCCGATTTGCATGCGGCGTACGGGCAGTACAGCGCCGAAGCGCTCCTTCGCGCCCAACCCGACGTGCTGGTGACCGATTCCGCCATTCGGCTGGATGCGGCGATCGATCGCGAGCCGTGGCGCAGCTTGCGCGCCGTTCACCTCCACCACGTCTATACCGTGGTCCCGACCGCCATCATCGAACGCCCCGGACCGCAATACAACGAGGGAATCCGCTGGCTCGTCGAACGCTTGACGCCGCTCGCGACGTAGCCGCGCGCGCGCTCGTCGTCGCCGTCGAAACGCCGGAACTGCACGCCGGGCTCGAACCCCAGCTGGCGGAGTTTGAAGCGTTGGCCGAAGCGGCGGGTGCGCGCGTGGTCGATCGCATCGTGCAACGGCGCGACGCCGTCGATCCGGCGACGCTGGTGGGCAGCGGAAAGGCGCAAGAGATTGCCGATCGCGCGAAAGAGCTCGATGCCGGGGTGCTGTTGGTTTTGAACGATCTACGGCCGCGGCAGCGAAAAAATCTCGAGAAGATCGTGCCGTTACCCATCGTCGACCGCACGATGTTGATTCTCGACGTGTTCGCGCGTCACGCCCGCAGCCGCGAAGGCAAGCTTCAGGTCGAGCTCGCGCAACTGCGTTATCGGCAGTCGAACCTGATCGGCGTCGGCGCCGACCTCTCGCGACTGGGTGGCGGAATCGGCACGCGCGGGCCGGGCGAAACTAAGCTCGAGGTCGATCGTCGCCGGATCCAGCACCGGGTAAGCGCGCTTAACCGTCAGCTCGCCGACGTTCGGCAGCAACGTGCGGTTCGGCGCTCGGCGCCGCATCGCGAACCGTTGATCGCGTTGGTCGGCTATACGAACGTCGGCAAGTCGTCGTTGCTCAACGCCCTCGCGCGCAGCGACGCCTTCGTTGCCGATCAGCCCTTTGCAACGCTCGATCCCACCGTGCGCCGCGCGTATCTCGGACCGCGAACCTACGCGCGCATCGCCGACACGGTCGGTTTCATCACCGACTTGCCGAAGGATCTCGTGAACGCCTTTCGGGCTACGCTGGAAGAGCTGCGCGAGGCCGATTTGCTCGTGCACGTGCTCGATGCGAGCAATCCCGATTGGCCCCGCCAACGCCGCGCCGTCGAAGGATTGCTGCACGAGCTCGAACTCGACCGCAAACCCCGGATCATGGTCTTCAATAAGTGCGACTTAGTCGCCGGCGTGCTGCCCAACGAAAACGGCAGCGCGTTCGTGAGCGCGGTTACCGGTGCCGGGCTGAGCGAATTCCGCGGCGCGCTCGCCGAACGGTTCGCGGCGCCCGAATGAACTATCGCGTGGCCGCCGCGGTCGTCGCGTTGGCAACGGCGGCGGGCGCTTGCGCGCGCAACGCCGACGACGCGTTGGTTGCGTCGGCAAAACGGCTTACGCCGTCGGTCGTGTTGTTGAGCATGAGAGTACCTCCCGAGCATAAGAAAGACAAGTACGACGATGCCTATGCGACCGGATTCGTGGTCGCGTCGGGCGATTGGGGCAGCGACGTTCTTACCGTACAACACGCAATCGATAGCGCGTGGGACCTCTCGATAACCGTGGACAACCGCCGGCGCTCGCCGGCGCGAGTTATTGCGGCAAACGCCGATCTCGACCTCGCGCTGGTACGGACGCAGCGTCCGAACTTGCCGGCCGTTCCGCTGGGATCGTCGGCGCATCTGCAGCCCAACCTCGGCCGTCAGGTCGCGTTGCTCGGCTATCCGGTCCCGGACGAATTCGACGACGAGGGCCTCGGCATGGCAACGTCGCTCGACGCCGGGCAGCTCTCGTCGATTCGGAAAGACGCGCTCGAGCTGACCACGTCGATCGTTCCGGGCGAGAGCGGCGCCCCGGTGTTTTTTGCGGATACCGGCGACGTGTTCGGAATTGCCGACTCCCGTTTTGAATCGGAGCCGAGCATCGGCTTCGCGGTTCCGATCGACGACGCCAAAACGTTCCTGCACCGCGTCGACCGCACCCACGGCTTCTAGCCGTAGTTTGTGGATGACAAGCGCCGCGCTAATGCGGTCCCGCTACGGGGCCGCGGTCGCCGATCCACTGCAGGGGCGGGATGACGAAGAAGCGCGCGAGCGAGTTGAGTTGCGGGGCGTAGGTCGAGCGCATCGAGGCAAACCGTTCCCACGCAACGTCGCGATCGTGTAGCTGGTAGCCGGCATGGGTGAGACGGTCGCAGGCCTTTTCGAACTCCGGACGTTCGATCCCGGCCGACGTCGCCTCGATCGCAACGCCCAGGTACTTCGTTAGGTCGTGGGATGCGTGACGTCCGAGGTTGTAGAAAATCCGCGCTTCGCCGTTGCGCACGCCGTCGACGGTCGTCATCAACAGCGTCGCGGCGTCGAGCAGCGTGCCAAGCGTCCCGATCCACGACTGATAGTCGTGACTGGAACGAAAGTACGCGAGCGACGGATACGCGATATGGCTTTCCATTACTTGCGCCGCCCACCGTTGTGCGTCGAGCAATAGCGGGTCCAAATCGGCAGTGGTTTCGGTGTAGCCGGCGATCGCCAACAAATCGACGCCGCTGGGCGGCGTTCCGGTGCGCGCTCCGAGCATCACGACGAACGTCTCGCGCGCTTGAAACGAGCCGAACAGCGCAAACAGGAAAGCGGTAAAAATCGCAAAGAGCGCGAGTCCGCTCGCGCCCGCAACGATCGAGAAGAAGCGCGTGCCGGCGGTGCGCCCGACGATGTCGCCGAATCCGATGGTCGTTAGCGACGTGCCAGCCAAATAAGCGGCATCGCCGTACGAATGAACGGCCGGCGAGAGACCGCCGCGTAAACCCCAGAGGATCGCGCCGTACCCCAGGACGAGCAGCGCCGTCCACATCACGATTAACGCGATCAGCATGCCCGGCGCAAAGTACGCGAGCAAATCCTCGCGCCGCTCGTCGTTTCCGGCCGCCGCCTTCCAGGCCAGCGCGGGCCAAAGCGTCCACGCGCCGCGCCACGCGTAAAAGCTCATGCGGAAGCGGCGCCCGACCGCGCGCGGCACGATCACCGATTGGAAGACGTCGTTCATCGTGAGCAAGACGAGCGCTGCGCCGATTGCGATGCTCAGAACGTTGGCCGTCATGAAGCCTATTTCGACGAAGCGGGACGCGATGCCGTTCGGAGTCGAATGGAACCGCGCAGATGGCCGTCGTATTCGTCACCGGCCCCGTGCGTTCGGGGAAGAGCGCGTTTGGGGTGAAGCTTGCACGCGAGAGCGGCCTTGCCGTCACCTACGTCGCGACCGCCGCGCACGAGCCCGACGATGCCGAGTGGCATTCGCGGCTGGTGCGGCACCTGCGCGACCGGCCGGCGTCGTGGCGCACCGTAGAAACCGCGACGATGACGCACGAAGCGCAACTCGCGCTGTTTCGGGACGCGCCGAGCGGAACGTGTTTGCTGGTCGACGCGCTTGGCACCTGGCTAGCCGCGCGCATCGGCGCTCGCATCGAGCTGCTAGAAATCGACTATACGGTTCTCGAAGAGCAGCTCGACCGGGAAGCGACCGAATTCGTCGACGCGCTAGCGGCCTCGCCGGCCTACGTCATCGCGGTCAGCGAACAAATCGGCTGGGACGTGGTACCTGTTGCGGTGTCCGCGCGACTGTTCCGCGACACGATGGGTCGCATGGCGCAGCGATTGGCCCATCGCGCCGAGCGTGCGTATCTGGTGGTCGCCGGATTCGCCATCGATCTGCGCGCGGCCGGCGAACCAATCGGACCGTAGAACGCAAACGCTATGAACGATGCGCTGATCCTCGTCACCTTTCTCAGCGCCGTCGTCATCTTGAGTGTCACCGCAAAACGCTTCAACGTCCCGTATCCGATTTCGTTCGTCATCGGCGGCGTGGCGCTGGCGTTTGCTCGCAACCTGCCGCACCCGCATTTCGATCCGGAAATCGTATTGCTGGTCGTTTTGCCGCCGCTGCTGTATAGCGCGGCATGGTCGACCGACTGGCTCGAGCTGCGACGGAACTGGCGTCCGATCTCGCTCCTCGCCTTCGGTTTGGTCATCTTCACGACCGTGGTGGTGGCGGTCGCGGTCCACGCCGTAATTCCCGGCTTTGGGTGGCCGCTGGCGTTTACGCTGGGCGCGATCGTGTCGCCGCCCGACGCGGTAGCCGCCGAAGCGATCTTCGGACGCATCGCGATCCCTCGCCGCATTGCGGCGATCATCATGGGCGAGTGTCTCGTCAACGACGCGACCGCGCTGGTCTTATACCGGTTTGCACTGGTAGCGGCGATTTCCGGGGCGTTCTCCCTGGCGCACGCGAGCCTGGCGTTCGCGATCGTTGGAACCGGAGGCGTTCTTCTCGGCGTCGGTGCTGCGGCGGTACTCGAAGGCGTGCTGCGATACATGCGCAAGTACGGCTTCGACGATCCGACGATCGCCAGCGTCGTCTTCTTGCTCGCGCCGTTTGCGGCGTATTTGCCCGCCGAGGCGCTGCACGTCTCCGGCGTGCTCGCCGCCGTGACGTCCGGCATCGTTCTCAGTTGGCGCTCGCGGCTGTTCGTCGATTCCGAAACGCGGCTGATCGGCTCCGCCGTATGGCGCGTGCTGACCTACGTGCTGAACGCGTTCGCGTTTCTGCTCATTGGCTTGCAGCTGCCGGCGATTATCGCGGAGCTGCAGCCGCACGTCCGCGACTACGCACTCTACGGAGCGATGGTCGCCGCGCTCGTCATCGTCGTCCGCCTCGTGTGGGTTTTCCCGGCCACGTATCTTCCGCGCATCTTCAGCCGGAAAACTCACGCGCACGATCCGAGTCCCTCCTGGCGCGCCGTCGCGATTATCGGATGGTCGGGAATGCGCGGAATTGTCTCGCTCGCGGCCGCGCTGGCGCTTCCGTACACGCTGGGCGACCAAGTGTTTCCCCAGCGAGGCCCGACGATTTTCTTCACCGTCTGCGTCGTGTTCGCGACGCTGGTGCTACAAGGGCTAACGTTGCGGCCGTTGATCGAATGGCTTGGAATGACCGAGGCGAGCAAAAGCCGGCGGCGCGAGGCTCGGCTGCGCATCCGCGCGCTCGAAGCCGGCATCGCACGATTGCGTGAGGAGGAACGGCGTCGCGAAAGTGGTCCCGAAATCGAGCTTGCCGAGCGCATCGTCGACGAGTACGAGCAGCGCATCAACGTGCTGCGCGGGAAGGTCGCCAAGGATGAAAAACAGGCGGCGGCAGAAAACCGAACAGACCGTCGCTTGCAAAAGTCGGCGCTCGAAGCGGAGCGCCGGACGATCATGCAGATGCGTGCTGCCGGCGAAATACCCGACGCGATCTTTCGCTCGATCGAATACGATCTCGACCTGGCGGCGATGCGCCTGAGCTAGGTCGGCGTGGCCGTTGGAACCGTCGTCGGCATGGCGCTGGCCGCAGTGGTCGGCGGCGGCGGCACGGGTTGGCCGCCAGGCGTGGGCGCGACGCCTGGGGCCGGCGGCTGCGTCGGCGCGACGGTGGGCACTGCCGACGGCCGGGGTGACGGAGTTGCCGGCGGCGACAACGTGGGTTGGCCTTCAGGATGTACGAGCGGAACGATCCGCACGTAGCCGACCGAGACCGTGTGATCCTTGAGGACGGTCACGTCGCCTTCGCCCGTCGAGTATCCGGGCGCTCGTGCGGTGACCGTCTGATCGCCGGCCGGCACGCGCTCGAGCGTAAACGCCCCGCGTGCGTCGGCGGAACTCGTGTAGAGCGATCCGACGGAAACCAGGGCGCCCGGAATCGGACGATTGGTCATCGCGTCGAGCACGCGTCCGGTTACCTGGCCGTAGTCCTGTACGCCGACGACGCCGGACGGCGCCGAGCAGCCGTCTCCCAAAGAAAAGAGCACGATCATTCCAAGCACGAGATAGCGCATAGACGACATTATACGCTCACAGTTGGAACGTCTGCCAGTCGTATGGGGAGAATCCGCGGCTCACGATGTCTTCCCACCCGATGCGGTAGGCTTTCCCGATCCCCACTTGGTCGCTGAACCCGATGACGGTCAGCGGCAACGTCTCTTTCGGACGGATGTATCGCAAGTCGGTTTCCGGTACCGACTGCATATAGTTCGAAAGCAGTTCTATGCCGCGCGTCGACCGGGCGCGTTCCGGACCCGTCAACCGCGAGAGCGCACGCTTCCCAATCGATTGGAAATACGCGGTGCGCATCTCCCCTTCGAGAATTTTGCGCTGCATCGTGCCGAAGCATCCGTATGCGATCTCGATGGCGTCCTTATAGTTGGTTTCTCCCTCGAACGGCGGATCCAACAGCACGACGTCGGCCGCGCGGCTGACCGCGTGCGCGATCCCGACAGGAGAATTGCTTGCGACGCCGCCGTCGCAGTACGCGTTCATGGTTCCCTCGGGATCGCGAATCAGCACGGGATCGAATGCCAGCGGAAGCGCCGCCGACGCGAAGATGGCCCGATGCAGAAGCTCCGGCGTCGCCTCGCGCACGACCGTGTGCGCGCCGAGCGAAAGCTTTAGCGCGCGTTCGACTCTCTGGGGAAGCTCGGCGCTCACACCCTGAGGCCGCACGTAAAAGTATTCGGGGCGCTGCAGCGTGAGGTTCGTCGTGGCCCAAACGAACGGCATCAACAACGGCTGGTTCGGATCGACGCTGTTGGAGATCCAGTCGAAAACCGGTTCGCTTTGCAACAGGCCCTTCTCGTCTTGGGTGAGGCCGACCAGACTCACGACCGAAGCCGCCCGGTTGAGAACTCCGCTCTCGGGGTCGTGGACCGCCGCGTACTGGGGTTTTAAGCGGACGAGATCTTGGGCGCTCGCGCCGTACCAGAGGTCGTGCAGCTTGGAATACTGGCCGGTTGCCACGAACCACCCGTTGAGCGCCCCGATCGACGTTCCGCAGACCAGTTCGTAGGGCGCCAGCGGCGATCCATCGCGAATCCCACCCCACTGCGCGAGCGCACCGATGATGCCGGCCTGGTAGGCGCCGAGGGCGCCGCCGCCGCTGAGCACCAGCGCGCGGCCAAAGGGAGCGAACTCCTCTTCCGCGGGGGTTGCGCCGACGAGCGCCGGTGCGACTCCAGCCGCCCCCAGCGCCGCCAAAAAGTTCCGCCGTTCCATCGCTACCTGCGCCTTTTCATAAGCTTCGGAGTGAAGCGAGCATCGGAGACCTTGCTTCGCAAGACTCTTTTGGGATTCGGACGAGACTCGGCCTGCCTCCCAGGTCCTCGAGCGGGGCTTGTGAAAACTTTCACAAGCCATGAATCCGTATGGGCCGGTTGCGATTTATCTCTGCGTCGCGTTCGCCGCGGCGCTGTTGTTCTCGGTCCTTCCCGGGCTGCTTCAGCGGCAGAAGCCGAACCCTCAGAAGCTCGAGGCGTACGAGTGCGGGGTCGAACCGACGTCGGCCGTCGCGGGACGGTTTCCGGTGCGCTTCTACCTCGTCGCAATGCTCTTCGTGATTTTCGACGTCGAAGCGGCTTCGTTCTATCCCTGGGCAGTGCAAATGCATGCGTTGCGCGTTTTCGGGCTGCTCGAGATGATCGTGTTCATCATCGTGCTGGCGATCGGATACGCCTACGTGTGGAAAAAAGGCGGCTTTGTATGGCGGTAGCTTCGAGCCCGGGACATTTCATGCTCGCCAAGCTCGACGACGTCGCGCGCTGGGCACAAAGCTCGTCGGTGTGGCCGCTGACCATGGGCCTGGCCTGCTGCGCGATCGAAATGATGACGGTCACGTCGGCGGAATACGACATCGCGCGGCTTGGGTCGGAAGTCTTCCGAAGCTCGCCCCGGCAAGCCGATCTCATGATCGTGTCGGGACGCGTGGCCTGGAAGATGGCTCCGGTCGTCAAGCGCTTGTACGATCAGATGGCCGACCCGAAGTGGGTCATTTCCATGGGTGCGTGCGCGAGTTCGGGTGGAATCTTCGATAACTACGCAGTGGTGCAAGGCATCGACACGATCGTTCCGGTGGACGTGTACGTGCCGGGCTGCCCGCCAAGTCCCGATGGGCTGCTCTACGCCGTCAATCTGATTCAGCAACAAATCCGCGAGGGCGGTCGCGGTGGAATCCTCTCTCGTTCGTAGTCCCAGGAGTTCTTGATTTATGCCGAGCACGCAAACGCCGCCGATCGCGGGCGCCGCGGTCGATCCGCCGAGTCTGCGCCCGTCCATCGACGATGCCGCCATCGAGCGCGTCGAGCCGTCGGCGTTGCGGGCGCGCCTCGAGGCCCTCAAAGCAGACGGCTACGGCATGCTCTTGGATCTCGGCGGGGTCGACTACCTCGCGCGCAAACCGCGCTTCGACGTCGTGTACCATCTTCTGAAGATGTCGGCACAAAGGGCCGGCGTTTCCGAGGTCGGAACGCCGGCGCGCGTGCGCATCCTGTGTGGCGTGGACGGCGACGAACCGCATCTGCCGACGGCGATGGATCTCTGGAAATCGGCCGACTGGGCGGAGCGTGAAATATTCGACCTCTTCGGAATCGTTTTCGACGGTCACGACAATTTGCGGCGCATTCAGATGCCGTATGACTGGGAGGGGCATCCGCTGCGCAAAGACTATCCGGTGCGTGGTCCGGCCCGCGAACGCGCCCCGCGTCCCGCCTTTGCAAACAAGAACAACGTCCAGGCCGGCACGCCGCCTTCCGGACGTACGCTGGAAGCGCTGCAGGATCAAGTGAAACGCGTTCGCGAGGGCGGTCAATCGTCATGACCATGTCGACTCAGCCGCTGACACCGGAGATCGTCAGCCAAGAGGGCAACGCGATGGTGCTGTCCATGGGACCGCAGCACCCCTCGACCCACGGCGTCTTGCAAATCATGCTCGAGATCGAGGGCGAGACCGTCGTGAAAGCCGAGCCCGAGATCGGCTACCTGCATACCGGCATCGAAAAAACGGCCGAGAATCTCTTTTGGTCGCAGGCGCAAACGGTCATCGAGCGCATGGACTACCTGGCTCCGGAGTCCAACTCGCTGTGCTACGCGCTTGCCGTCGAGCGCCTTCTCGGCATCACCGACGGAATTCCCGAGCGGGCACGCGTGATCCGCGTGCTCTTTATGGAGTTGACGCGCATCGCGTCGCACTGCGTGTGGCTAGGCACGCACGGCATCGACCTCGGGGCCATCTCCGTATTCTTTTACTGTTTCGACTTGCGCGAGAACATTCTCGATTTGCAAGAAGCCGCGGGCGGCGCCCGCATGCATCCCAACTACGTGCGCGTCGGCGGTCTTAACGGAGACCTTCCCAACGGTTTTCTCGCCAAGCTCGATGCTTTCATCGAAAAGTTTCCCGGCCGGATGCGCGACTTGCGCGGTCTGCTGCAGGCCAATCCCATCTTTCAGGATCGCACCATCGGCGTCGGCATTCTTTCGCCCGAAGCCGCGCTCGAGTGGAACGTTACCGGTCCGAGCCTGCGCGGTAGCGGCATCGGGTACGACGTTCGAAAAGCGTTTCCGTATACCGGGTACGACTCGTACGATTTTGACGTACCGGTTCGCAGCGAAGGCGATGCGTACGCGCGGTTTTTGGTGCGTCTCGACGAGATGGAACAGTCGCATCGCATCGTCGAACAAGCCCGCCGGCGGCTCGACACGCCCGGCCCGGTGCTCATCGACGACCCAAAGGTAACCGCGCCGCCGAAAGAGACCATCGCGCTCTCGATGGAGGCGCTGATCCATCACTTCAAGATCGTCAGTGAAGGCTTTCGCGTGCCTCCAGGTGACGTCTACCAATCGGTTGAGTCCCCGCGCGGCGAACTCGGGTACTATGTCGTCAGCACCGGCGGCAACCGTCCGTACCGCATTCGGACGCGGCCGCCCAGCATGTACAACTTGCAGTCGGTCAAAGGACTCGCCCCCGGAAACCTCATCGCCGATCTCGTGGTCATCCTGGGTTCGCTCGATCCGGTCTTCGGCGAGGTCGACCGATGACGCGCGAGCGCGATTTTCCCGAACTGCTCGAACGCGTCACACCGGAATGCCTGCGCATCATCGCTCGGTATGAAGAAAAACGGTCGGCGCTGCTGATGCTGGCCCACGTATTTCAGGAGCACGAGGGATTCGTAAGCCCCGAGGCCGTGCTCGCAATTTCGGAGATGGTCGGCATCACGCCGGCCGAAACCGAGGGCACGATTTCGTTTTACACGCTGCTCTACCGGCGTCCGGTCGGCAAGTATATGCTGCAGCCGTGCCGCGGCCTCGCCTGCGCGATCAACGGGGCCGAGGACGCGATGGCTTACTTTCGCGAGAAGCTCGGCACGAGCAACCTCGAAACCACCTTGGACGGGCTCGTTTCGTACGAAGAAGTCGAGTGTTTGGCGGCCTGCGACCGGGCGCCGTGCATGCAAGTCAATCTTGAGTTCGTGTACGATCTCAGCCCGGCGAAGATCGACGAGTTGCTCGCCGGCATCCGCGCGGGTACTTATCCTGTTAAAGCGATGGCGCAGACCGATCCCCCGGGCCGAACGTGGGAAATCCGGCAGGACGATCAAGTTTCAACCGGGCGGAAGGCGCCCGGAGCGACCGGCGTCGAGAGCCCGAACAACGCCGGCGGCGTCGGCGATAAGAGCGGCACGATCATGCTCGACAAGATCATCAACCGCGACGTCGAGTTTTTCCGCGAAACGCGCGAGCGCGCGGTGCTGGATTCGCGCGCGGTCGTCGAATCGGTAGAAGAGGGGCGTGAGGAAGCAGAGCATGCCCGTCACTAAGGTGCTGACAGCCGGAATCGGCGAAGCGGACTTGCGCAACATCGACGTCTACCGCGAGCGCGGTGGATATCGACAGTGGGAGCGCGCCGTGCGCGAACTCAAGCCGGGCGACGTTCTGGATCTGGCCGAAAAGTCAGGCCTGCGCGGGCGCGGCGGCGCCGGATTTCCGACCGGGAAAAAATGGTCGTTCCTGCCTGCCGAAAAGCCCCTACGCTACCTGGTGTGCAACTGCGACGAAGCCGAACCGGGCACGTTCAAGGATCACATGCTGATCGCGGAGGCGCCTCATTTAGTGCTCGAGGGCATCCTGCTCGGCTCGTACGGGATCGAGTGCCACCACGCGTTCATCTATATTCGCGGGGAATTCAAACGAGGGTACGAGATATTCAGCGCGGCCCTCGATGAAGCGCGCAAGGCGGGATTCGTCGGCGACGATCTGTTCGGGAGCGGATTCAATCTCGAGGTGACCGTACAACGCGGCGCCGGCGCGTACATTTGCGGTGAAGAGACCGGATTGCTCAACTCGCTGGAAGGCAAACGCGGCGAGCCGCGTTTGAAGCCGCCGTTTCCCGCCATCGAAGGTTTGTACGGAATGCCGACGGTCGTGAACAACGTCGAAACGCTGGCGTACCTGGTGCCGATTCTCGAAAAGGGCGCGGAGTGGTTTGCGTCGGTGGGCACCGAGCGCAGCAAGGGCTACAAGATCGTGTCGGTTTCCGGACACGTGCAGCGGCCGGGTAACTACGAAGTCGCGCTCGGCACGACGGTGCGCGAGATCATCGACATCGCCGGCGGCTTACGTCCCGGCAGAAACCTGATGGCGGTACAGCCGGGTGGCGGTTCCTCGGCATGCATCTTCGAAGAGCAACTCGACTTGCCGTACGACTACGAGAACATGGCGAAGGCTGGCTCGATGCTGGGATCGGGGGCATTCGTCGTTTTCGACGATAGCACCGATTTCGTCAAGGCCGCGCACAACCTGGTGCGTTTCTTCGCTCACGAATCGTGCGGGCAGTGTACGCCGTGCCGGGAGGGCGGACATTGGCTGGAGCGCGTGCTCGAGCGGCTGGTGCACGGCCGTGGGGTGTCGGGCGACTACGAAATGCTGCTGCGCGTCTCCGGAGGGATCACCGGCTTGAACTTATGTGCGCTCGGAGATTCGATCGAGCCATTCTTGAAGTCGGTGTTGCTGCGCTTTCCCGAGCAGTTCCGGGCCCGCGTATTAAAGGCGAAGGAAACTGTGCCGGTATGAACGTCAACCTGACGATCGACGGCGTCCCGGTCAGCGTCCCGAAAGGCACGTGGCTAGTCGAAGCCGCCAAGACCGTGCAGCAAGAGATTCCGGTGTACTGCTATCACACCAAACTTGGACCGGCAGGTCTGTGCCGCGTTTGCTTGGTGGACATCGAAGGCATGCCGAAGCTCCAGATTGCCTGCAACACGCCCGCTGCCGAAGGCATGGTCGTGCGCACGCGCGGCGCGCGCGTCGAGGCCGGCCGGGCGATGATTTTGGAGTTGTTGCTCGTTAACCACCCACTCGATTGCCCGATTTGCGACAAGGGCGGCGAGTGCGATTTGCAAGACTACGCGATGGCCTACGCGCGCGGGAACTCCGACGTGGTCGACCCGAAAACGCGTAAACCTAAAGCGGTCGACCTGGGTCCGACGATCGTCCTCGACGAGGAACGCTGCGTCGTCTGCCAGCGCTGCGTGCGCTTCGACGACATCATCGCCGACGAACGGCAGCTGGTGGTCAAGGATCGCGGCGCTCACGACATCATCGCCACCGCTACCGGCAGCCCGTACCGGCACAACTTCACCGGGAACGTGACCGAGTTGTGCCCGGTCGGCGCGCTCACGTCGAAAACCTATCGCTTCAAGTCGCGTCCTTGGGACCTCAATCGCACGCAAACGACTTGCACCCAATGCGCCGTCGGCTGCCAGCAGTTTGCCGACGTTCGCTACGGCACGCTGCTGCGTACCATGTCGGTAGAGAACGACGACGCCATCTCCGACGGCTGGCTGTGCGACCGCGGCCGGTATAACATCGGTTTTTATGCATCGCCCGATCGGTTGACGCAGCCGCTCTACCGGAAGGGTGGATCGTTCGTCCAAATCGGGTGGGACGACGCGTTCGCGCTCTGGGGCAAAGCCATCACCGACGCGATCGCCGCCAAGGGAACGCCAAGCGTGGGCGCAATCGGCGGCGGACGTTTGACGAACGAAGAAGCCTACGTCTTGCAATATCTCTTTCGGAAAATCGGCGTTGCAAATCTTGACTGGCGATCGGGACGGCAACGCCAGGCTACACCGGGCGCCAATGGCGGCGCGTTGACGGACATCGAGCTGGCGCAGGCGATCGTCATCGCCGGCGAGTCGATTGAGGAACGTGCGCCGGTGCTGTGGCTGCGCGTCCGCAAGGCCGCGTTGCGCGGCGGTGCGACGGTCGTGCACGCCGCGACGCCGGCCGAAGCGGTGGCGGCGCTGCCGGCCGGCGCGACCCGGGTTGCGCTCGTTTGGGACGGGATCGATCTCGCGCGCGGTCGTGCGTTTGCCGACGCCTTCGCCGGCGTTGCGGAACTGTCGACGTACGTTGCGAGCGAGCAAGGGAATGCGCGCGGCGCCGAGGCGATGGGTATGCTGCCGTGGTCCGGTCCGGGCTACGCCGCCGCCCGCGCTCGCGGCCGTGACGCTGCCGGGATGTTCGAGGACGCACGCAACGGTTCGCTGGCAGTGTTGTCGATGTTCGGCGTCAACCCGGTTCGCAACGCGGCCGACGGCGCGGCAGTGGCCCAAGCGCTCGTTAAAGTTCCGTTCGTCGTCGTCAGCGAGCTTTTTCTGACCGAGACGGCCGATCGTGCGACGCTGGTTTTGCCGGCCAAGGGCGCGTTTGAGAAGACCGGGACGACCCTCAATCTCGCGGGCGATCTTCTACCGGTCAACGCAGCGGTGCAAGCCCCCGACGGCGTGCTGTCCGATCTCGAGATGCTCTTGGGCTTAGCCGCTCAGCTCGATGTCGACTTGCCACGAGCCGAAGAACTCGACGCAACCGTCATCGAGCACATGGCGCATGCCCCAGAAGATTTCGGCTTCGGCGATTCCCGGTTTGCGAGCGACGTCGCGAGCGTACCGGAGGACGTGCCTCCTGCGACGATTCTCTCGGGCGGCGGCACGTGGCGGCACGACCCGACGCTCGCGACGCTGCAAGTCGAAACCCCTTCGTCGCAGCCCGTCGGAGCGACGGCATGATGGTGCCGTTATGGTTGATCGTCTTGGTGAAATCGGCGGTCCTGCTGCTGGTCGTCGTCACCACCTTCGCCTACGCCATGCTTGCCGAGCGCAAAGTCCTGGGCTGGATGCAACTGCGTCCGGGTCCCAACCGGGTCGGCCCGTGGGGATTAATGCAACCCGCTGCGGATGCGGCCAAGCTGATGCTCAAAGAAGACCTCACGCCCAAGACCGCCGATCCGCTGATTTACCGGCTGGCCCCGTTCATCTCGCTGCTGACCGCGTTCTCGGTCTACGCAATCATCCCGTTCGGTTCGTCGTCGTCGGGGACGTGGGCCATCGGCAACGTCAACGCAGGGATTCTGCTAATTCTGGCCATCACGTCGATTGGCGTGTACGGCATCTCGTTGGGCGGCTGGGCGTCGGGGTCGAAGTATCCGCTCCTCGGCAGCGTCCGCGCGACGGCGCAGATGATCAGTTACGAACTGGCGATGTCGCTCTCGTTCATCGGCGTGTTGATTCTCGCCGGGACGACCTCGCTCGACGGCATCGTCAACGCTCAAGTGCGCTGGTGGTTCTTCGTTCCGCAGTTCTTCGGATGCATCATCTACATCATCACCGCCGTCGCCGAAACGAATCGTACGCCGTTCGACCTCGTCGAAGCCGAAACCGAGCTGGTGGCCGGATTCCACACCGAATACTCGGGCTTGCGCTTCGGCCTGTTTTTCATCGCCGAGTACGTGAACATGCTGACCGTTTCGTGCATCGCCACGTTGCTGTTCTTCGGGGGCTGGAACGCACCACTCGGCCTAACCCTGATTCCCGGGGTCGTATGGTTCGTCGCGAAGGTCGCGATGTTCATGTTCTTTTACATGTGGTTGCGCGCGACGCTGCCGCGCCTTCGATACGATCGGCTCATGGCCTTCGGCTGGAAAGTCTTGCTGCCGCTGGCGACACTCAATCTCGTCGTGACGGCGATCGTCGTGGCCTTCCGAGGATAACAACGCATGCAAAGTTCGACCATCAAGAAGAACCTGTACAACGTCGGAGCGATCCTCAAGGGGCTTTCGATCACGTTCGGTTACATGTTCCGAAAGCGTCCGACGATTCAATATCCGTCGGTCAAGAAGCAGCACGCACCGCGCTTCCACGGGCTGCACGAGTTGCGCCGGTACGGCGACGGCCAGGAGCGCTGCATCGGATGCGAGTTGTGTTCGAGCGCCTGCCCGGCCAATGCGATCACGGTCATCGGTGCTGAAAACGCGCCCGGCGATCGCGTTTCGCCCGGCGAACGGCATGCCGCGCGTTACGAAATCGACGAGCTGCGCTGCATCTTTTGCGGCATGTGCGAAGAAGCGTGCCCGACCGACGCGATCGTGTTGACCCCGCGGTTCGAGATGGCGGATTACCGCCGCGGCTCGTTCATCTACGACAAGGATCGCCTGCTGGTTCCGATCGACGCCGGAGTTGGCGCGGCGCCCGACGAGCGGCCCGGTGGAATTCCCGGCGACCTCGGCCGCGTGGCCGACATCAAGTCGACGACCGACGTTGCCGAAGGCTACTCCGCGACCTGGCGCGGCGAGATTCTCAAAACGCAGCGCCGGGGACTGGCCTCGCAATGATCGCGTTTTGGGTGCTCGGCGCAATCGTCGTCGCCAGCGCCGTCTGGACGATCGCCGCCAAGAAGCCGGTGTATAGCGTCGTCGCGCTGCTCGTCAACTTCGCGACCTTGGCGGTGCTGTACGTGACGCTCTCCGCCGAGTTTCTGGCGGTGATGCAGATCATCGTGTATTCGGGCGCGATTCTGGTATTGTTCGTTTTCGTCATCGCGCTGCTGAGCAGCGGCGTGGCGCCTTTTTCCGCCGGACCCAATCGCATGCCCAACGCGGCCGCTCCGGCGATCATCATCGTGTTGACTGCGCTGGGATTTCTCGCTTACGCGGCCATGCACGCCCCGGCAGTGGCTCCGGGCAGCGTCCACACGACGTCGGCGATCGGTCCGGTCGGCGCCGCGGGAATTTTCGGCAGCGTCGCCGACTTCGGCAAGGCGCTTTTTACCGTGCAGCTACTGCCGTTTGAAATCACCGCGCTGATCTTGATGGTCGCGGTTATCGGCGTCGTTGCGCTCGCCGGCGACCAGCGACCGTACGTGCCGACTCGTAAGCACGCTCTGGAGGTCGAACGCGACGTGCGCGAAGCGATCTTGCGCGGAGGCGAGTAAAACACTCATCATGCCGGTAGCGATCGGAAACTACATTGCGCTCTCGTCGGTGATGTTCTTCATCGGCGTCGCCGGCGTGCTGCTGCGCCGCAACCCGCTGGTCATGCTGATGAGCATCGAACTGATGTTCAACGCGGCAAACCTGCTGTTTATGGCCTTTGCTCGTGCTTGGCTGGCCAATGCCGGCCAGGTGTTCGCGTTCCTCGTGATTACCGTCGCCGCCGCGGAGGCGGCAATCGGCTTAGCGATCGTCGTTACGACGTTTCGTTCGGAAAAGAACGTCGACGTCGACGAAATTAGGCTGCTGCGCGGATGAACGCCATGCATCACGTTATGGGCGTTGACGGGTCGTATCCGCTGCTGGTCGCCCTGTGGCTCCTGCCGCTCGTGGGTGCGATCGTTTGCTGGGCGTTCGGGCCGCAGCTCAAGACCCTCAGCGGCTGGCTCGCGTCCGCAATGCTCGGCGGATCGTTTGTGCTGGCGGTGCTGTCGTGGAGCGCCGGAACGCAGAACTCGGGCGGCGCACTCGGAGCGCACCAGGCGCTCCTTTCGTGGCTTCCGGGCATCGATTTCGGATTGCTGCTCGACCCGCTCTCGTTGTTGTGGACGTTCATTATCACCGGCGTCGGCTTCCTGATCCACTTTTACTCGATGGGGTACATGGACGGGGATCGAGCCTATGCGCGTTTCTTCGCATATATGAACTTCTTCGTTTTTGCGATGTTGACGCTGGTGCTTTCCGACAATTTCGTCGGCTTGCTGGTCGGCTGGGGACTCGTCGGCCTGGCTTCGTATTTCCTGATCGGCTTCTGGTTCGAGCGCCCGACCGCGGTGGCGGCCGCGCGCAAGGCGTTCGTGATCAACGTCGTCGGCGACGTCGCCATCATGTTCGCGATCTTTGCGATTTTCCTCAACGTCCGCTCGATGGCGTTCGGAGACGTCTTCGCGGCCGTCGGGTCGTTGGGTTCCCCGCTGTTGTTGACGATCTGTGTCGCGCTGTTCATCGGCGCGGCAGCCAAGTCGGCGCAGATTCCGCTGCATACGTGGCTGCCCGACGCCATGGAAGGTCCGACGCCGGTGTCGGCGCTGATCCACGCGGCAACCATGGTGACCGCCGGCGTCTACCTCATCGCGCGCTGCGCGCCGCTGTGGAGTGCGAGCCACGACGCGCAGATGCTGGCCGGAACGATCGGCGCGGTGACGGCAATTGCCGGTGCGATTCTGGGCTGCGTGCAGTGGGACATCAAGCGGATTCTCGCCTATTCGACGATGTCGCAAATCGGCTACATGATCCTCGGTGTCGGCGTGGGTGCGTATCAAGGCGGAATCGCGCACTTCTTCACGCACGCGTTTTTCAAAGCGCAGCTCTTCCTGGCGGCCGGTCTGATCATTCACGCCCTTGGCAACGAGCAGGACGTTCGCCGCATGGGCGGGTTGCGCACGAAAATGCCGTTCGCGTTTTGGGCGATTCTGACCGGAGTGCTTTCGATCTGCGGGATTCCCGGGTTTAGCGGGTTTTTCTCCAAGGATCAAGTGATTTACGGGGCGCTCGCGCACGGACATCCGTGGATCTACGCGACCAGCATTGCGACCGCCGGTCTGACCGCATATTACATGTTCCGGCTGCTCTTCATCACGTTCTTGGGTGAATACCGCGGCAACGCCGAGTCCCACGCGGGTGCGTCCGACGCACATCACGCTCACCACGCGCCGGCATGGATCATGAATCTGCCGGTCGGCGTGCTCGTTCTGCCAACGGTGGCGATCGGCGCGGCACTCATGTGGGGCGGCGAGAACTCGCCGTGGGCGCGTTACTTCGCTCCGCAGTTCGCAGCGGTGACGCTGCCCGCTCCTCCCATTAGCGAACTCGTGACGTCGGCCATCGTCTTTATGGTCGTGCTCGCCGGGTTTGCGGTTGCGTGGTCGCGGTATGCGACCAAAGCGGCGCAAGCGAATGCGGTCGAGCGCCTACGGACCGAAGCCGAGCGCATCCCCGCGGTGCTCACCAACCTCTTCTATTTCGACGCCTTTATCGATCTCGTCTTCGTTCGGACGGCACAGTTAACCGGCACGCTGATCGCGCGCATTCTCGATCCGCATCTGATCGACGGTGCCGTTCGCGAGGTCGTCGTCGTCACGCGGACGGCCGGCGCGTTCGTGCGTTCGCTGGAGACCGGCCTCGTGCGCGCCTATGCGCTCGTGCTGGCGTTCGGGGCGGCGTGCTTCATTATCTATTACGCGCTGGTAGCGGGAGGAGTGCACTGATGCTGGTGCTCGCGACGATCCTGCTGCCGATCCTCGTCGGCTTCGCGCTCTTTGCGCTGCCGCGTGACGATCGCACCGTGTCGCGCATCGCCGGCACGTCAGTGGCAATAGCGACGATCGTCATGGTCGTCGCCGGCCGCGATCTGGAGTGGAGTTTCCGCTGGCTGTCGCGCCCGTTCGAAGCCGCGTTCCATTTCGGTGCAACCCCGATTTCGTTTTGGCTGGCGCTGTTGCTCGCGCTGTGCACCGCCTGCGCGATCGCCTCGACCAGAATCCCGCGGATGCGGAACTTCATCGCGCTGATGCTGCTGCTCGAAGGCACGATGCTGGGACTGTTCTTGGCGCGCGACCTGCTGGTGTTCGCGCTGTTTTGGGATCTAATGTTGATTCCGGTCTTCTTCGGGCTAATCGGCTGGAGCGCTCATCCTGCCACCGCATGGCGCTACCTCGTCTACAACTTTGCCGGCGGGTTATTGCTGTTGCTCGCAACGGCCGCCTTCGGCGTCATCGACGGCTCGACCGACGTCATCGGCCGCGCCGGCGTGCACGTGGTCGGCGCTTGGGCGCCGTGGATTTTTGCCGGCTTTGCGGTGGCCTTTTTAGTAAAGACGCCGGTGTGGCCGCTGCACACCTGGATGCCGTTGACGTATACCGATTTGCCCGCTCCAATGGTCGCGGTGGTGGGCGCCGTGCAGTCCAAAGCCGGGCTCTACGGCCTGATCGTCGTGGCGCTCGCCTTCTTGCCGGAATACGTGCAGCAGTACTCGGGCGTCTTCATCGTGCTTGGCGCGATCTCACTGGTCTATGGGGCCGCGGCCGCGCTCGTCCAACACGATGCTAAGCGCGTGGTTGCGTATTCGTCGCTTTCCCATCTTGGGTTGATCGCGATCGCCATCGTCTCAGGCAATCAGCTCGCGCTTCAAGGCGCTCTGGTGTACATGATCGCCCACGGACTCTTTTCCGCCGCCCTCTTCATGATCGTCGGATACGTCGAGGACCGCGAGAGCACGCGTTCGCTGGTGCGGCTCGGGGGCTTGGGTTGGGCAAATCCGCGGCTGGCCGGTGCTTTCTGCATAGCGTGCTTGGCCGCGCTCGGCTTACCGGGTCTGGCCGGATTTGCCGGCGAGCTGGTCATGCTCCTCGGCATTTATCAGGCCGGTTACGTCTGGCCATCGATCGTCGGGCTGGTCGCCATCGTGCTGGCAGCGGCGTATTTCTTGCGGCTCTATCAAGGCATCATGAACGGTCCCGAGCTCGACGATCTGCCGGTGCGTCGCGACTTGACGTGGCTCGAAGGGCTCGCGGTGGCGCCGTTACTGGCGGCGCTCCTCGTCGTCGGCGTGCAGCCGCACGCGATCATGGCCGCCTTCGCGGGGGTGGTCAGATGACGATACCCTTTACGTCCGCCGACTGGAACGCGCTCGTGCCGATCGCCATCGTCGCAGTCGCCGCGCTGCTCGTGCTGGTCGTGGATTTGTTCGTCCGCGGTTATGCTCCGCGCTACGTCTCGATCGGAATTGGCCTGATCGGCGGCATCGCTGCCGGCGTCGTCGTTGCCGGACAGTTCGGCCACAACTACAACGCGTTCTTCGGCGGCTTCATGACCGGCGGCTTCACTAGCGTGTTCGAGGAGATCGTTCTGCTGGCGCTGCTCGGCTCGTTGATTCTTTACGGTGCGATCGGCACGCCCGACCGCGTCGCCGGAACGACGGCGCTGATGCTGTGGAGCACGTGCGGCGCGATGCTGATGGCGGGTGCCGCCAATCTGATGACGATTTTCCTCGGCTTGGAACTGCTCTCGCTGTCACTCTATTGTCTGTGCGGCATGGTCGATCGCAAGACTGCGCGCGAGGCGGCGCTCAAGTATCTCATTCTCAGTTCCACCGCAACCGGATTCATGCTCTACGGAATGGCGCTCCTTTTCGGAGCGACCGGCAGCGTGATGCTGGCCGACTTCGTCAATCCGGCTTTAGCATCGAGCGCGCTCTTCTGGATGGGCGGCGGCATGTTCTTGATCGGATTGGCATTCAAGCTGAGCCTGGTTCCGTTCCATACCTGGGCGCCGGACGTGTACGAAGGTGCGCCGCTTCCGGTAACGGCCTTCATGAGCGTGGCCACGAAGGCGGCGACGTTGGCGGTTTTCGCGCGCTTCCTCTACGCCGCGCTGCCATCCGGGGCGGCCGAAAAACTACTCTTACCGATGTGGATCGTAGCCGGCATCTCGATGATCGTCGGGAACGCCGGAATGCTGGCGCAGCACGATCTCAAACGGTTGCTCGCCTATTCCGGCATCGCCCAAGCCGGATATATCCTGACCGCGATGGCCGGCGGCAGTGCGCTTGGGTTACGGTACGCGATGTTCTATCTCACCGCGTACACGTTCATGAACCTCGGGGCGTTTGCGGTAGCTGCGGTGATCTCGAACGACGGCGAACAGGGCTCGCGTCTAACCAGCTACGAGGGACTCGCGCACCGGCGTCCGTTGCTGGCAACCGCGATGACGATCTTTCTGCTCGCGCTGGCAGGTCTGCCGCCGACGGCAGGCTTCCTCGGAAAAATCCTGATCCTGTCGTCCAGCGTCAGTGCGGGCTACGATTGGATGGCCGCACTGTTGATCGCCGGTACCGCCATCTCGCTGTACGCCTACGGGAAAACCATCTTTGCAATGTACGCGCGCCCGCGCCACGAGCCGCACGATCCGAAGCCGTGCGCGCCGCTGGCCTGGGCGAGCGTCGTGATCTGCGCCGTTGCGGTGATCGCGATGACGTTCTACCCCCTCACGCCGAGCAACATTCTGCCCCTCGTAAAATAGGGCCGGCCCTCGGGTAGAACGGCCCCAGGGGTCACGTTGCGCCCCGCAAAGCGTTATACTTCGAAAAGGGGGAACGAAGATGCGCCGCCGTTTGTACCTGTTCGCAGCCGTAGCCCTAGGTCTGGTCGTGCTGACCGGCGGCCGGGCGGCCGCTCAAGCGAAGATCGTGAACGATCCCTCGGTCTTCGAGCCGGTCTTCATTTCCGATCCCCAGGGAGCGATTCGAGCCGCGCGCGAGCGCATCGCCGCCGGCGACCTTGGGGGCGCCGTCAAGGGCCTCGAGATTTACGTCGTGTCGCATCCTGGAGAAGGTGGGCCGGAGCGATTCCTCGGCGACCTCTATTACCGTCAGGGCCGCTTCGACAAGGCCGAGCAAGTGTACCAGCACATCCTGGCATACAATCCCGGCGACCGCGAAACGCACAATCGCTTAGGCGTTGTTTTCGCCACCGAAAATCGCGTCGATGACGCAATCGTGCAGTTCAACAAAGCGTTGCCGGGCACCGATTCCGTTGCCGACCTGGTTGCGATGCATCTGCGTAAAGGCGACCTTCCGCAATACCAGCAGCAAATGCAGCAACTCGCCGACACCGAGCCGACCGATGCCGACATCCAAGCAGAAATGGGCCAAATTTTTGCCGCACTGCATAAGCCGGCCGACGCCCTCGCGTACTTCATGCGCGCGCTCGACACGGACCCGCAATCGCTCACGGCGCTCAACGGCCTGGGTTTAGCGTTTTTCGACCTTCACAACTACGTCGAAGCGGAGAAAAATTTCCGCGCCTGCTTACAGCTCGACGGCACGAACTACACGTGCACCAATAACCTGGGCGCTGCCTACCTGGAGTCCGGCGACGACGACGTAGCCAAGCCGTATCTCATTCGCGCGCACTCGCTGGCGCCCGAGCGTCCCGAGGCGTTGGTCAATTTCGGATATCTCGCCGACCGGCGCGGTGACTGGAAGCGCGCCGTTGACTATTACGTCCAGGCCACCGTGGTCGGACCGTACCTTCCCGAAGCCTACGTCGATCTCGGCATCGATTACGAACACAACAACCTGTATCCGCTGGCGCAAGCCGCGTTGCTCAAAGGCGTTGCAGCGGCGCCGCAGGATGGCCGAATCCGCTACCTCCTCGCGGTCGCGTATGCATCCCAAGGTCAAAAATCGCTGGCACTCGACCAGCTGAAAATCGCTCGGCAGTCGCTGGATCCCGACGTCGCCGCCATCGCTTCGGAAGAGTCGTCGCGCCTGTCGTCGCAAAGCAACAGCCCACAGTAGTTTTCTTTGTCATCCTGAGCGGCGCGCCTCCCTCAGGATGACAAAGTAACTGCGATGCAGTCGATTTCGATGCGTGCGCCCTTCGGCAGCGCGGCCGCGGCGACGGTCGAGCGCGCCGGTTTCGCCGAGCCGAAGTATTTCTCGTAGACGGCGTTTACGGCGGCGAAGTCGTTCATGTCGATGAGAAAGATCGTCGTTTTGACGACGTCGGCGAAAGTAACTCCAGCGGCGGTCAGCACGGCTTCGAGATTGCGCAGCGCGCGCTCGGCTTGTGCCGAGACGTCGCCGGCGACGATTTCGCCGGTCTGCGGGTCGGTGGGAATCTGTCCGCTGCAGAAGAGCTGGGCGCCGTGACGCACGGCCTGACTGTAGGGCCCGAGCGGTTCGGGGGCGAGCGGCGTGAAGATGCGTTCGTGCATTGCGTGCGCTACACCGGAAGCGCTTCGTCGCGAGACATCGTGCCCTTGAAATTCATCGGCGGCTCGTCGATGCCGAAATTATTGGCGTAGAGCGTGTCGACTCGGGCGAGCTCGTCGGGGGTTAGCTTGGGTGCCTGTGTCGCGGCGGCGAACTCGATGAGTTGCTCGTGGTCGTAGATGTTGGGCAGCACGCTCATGACGCGTGGCTCCGCGAGCAGCCATTGAATCGCCGCTTGACCCAGCGTGCGGCCGGGCTTTTCCAGAAATCGGAGCTGCTCGATTTTCTTCACGCCGTTGATCAGCCACGACCGCGGACGGTGGCTGCGATGGTCGTTCTTGGGAAAGACGGTGTCGGCGGTGTATCGGCCTTCGAGCATGCCGCTCGAATGCGGCACGCGGATCATATAGCCGGTGTCCGCGTCGCGATCGTAGGCAGCCTGGATCTGTTCGCTCCCCGGATACTGCTCGAGAGCGTTCCAAATAACTTGCAGGCTTGCAACGTTGCGTTTTCTTACCGCGTCGACGCCTTCGTAAAGCCAGCCGATCGCGGGTCCCAGGGCGACGCCGTACATGCGAATCTTTCCTTCGCGCTTGAACGACTCCAGCAGATCCCAGAGCGCGTCGTCGTCGATCTGCGCCATGCGAGCGTTATGCATCTGGTAAATGTCGACGTAATCGGTTTGCAGCCGGCGTAGCGACTCTTCCAAGGCCTTGCGAACGAACGCGGGCGAAAAATCGTGGGGCAGTTCGAACTGGCCGCGGCGCTTCTCGACGTTCTGCGGCGAATAAAAGTCGTAGCCGAACTTGGTCGCGTAGACGACCTGGTTGCGGCGGTCGCCGAACGCTCTGGCGAGCTGCTCTTCGCTGCGGCCATTGCCGTAGGTGTCGGCGGCGTCGTAAAGCGTGATTCCGAGGTCGAAAGCCTCGCGCAGCATTGCGACGGCGTCGTCGTCGGTGACGTCGCCCCACCATCCGGTGGAGGTAGTCCAGAGGCCAAAGCCGACCTCGCTGACGCTCACGTCGGTCTTCGGGTACGTGCGGTATCTCATGAAGGGGCCTTCTCCGCGGCCCCGGCCAACTCTTTACGACGTGAGTCAAACGGACGGTTTCGAAGCCGGCTTTGCGCGCGTCGGGCAGTGGATCGCGCGTTATTTCGAGCATCCCGAGGACTATCGCGTGCTGCCGGACGTCAAGCCGGGCGACGTAACGTCGCAGCTGCCCTCGCAAGCCCCGGAGTCGGGGGAGCCGTTCGACCGCATCTTCGAGGATTTCGAGCGCATCGTCGTTCCCGGAACCACGCACTGGAACCACCCGCGTTTCTTTGCCTACTTTGCGACGAGTTCGGCGCCGGTGGCCGTCGCTGCGGAGGCGTTGGCCGCAACGCTCGACGTAAAGGCGATGCTGTGGCGCACGTCGCCGTCGGCGACCGAGTTGGAAGAAGTGACGATGCGCTGGCTCGGCCGTCTGTTAGGCGTGCCCGACGCGTGGATGGGCATCATCTACGACACCGCCTCGATTGCCGGGTTCACGGCGCTTGCGGCCGCCCGCGAAGCGCTGGATCTGGACATTCGCCGCCGTGGGATGGCCGGTCGCGACCTTCCGCGGTTGCGCGTCTACGTCACCGAACACACGCATTCGCACGTCGAGAAGGCGGCCATCGCGCTGGGCGTCGGGCAAGAAAACGTCGTGCGGGTCGGGTGCGATGCGGAGTATCGTATGCGGCCGGATGCGCTGCAGCGCCGCATCGACGACGACGTCGCGGCCGGCATGCGTCCGCTGGCGATCGTCGCGACGGTCGGCACGACGTCGACCACGTCGATCGACCCGGTGCCCGCGATTGCCGAAATCGCTTCGCGGCACGGCGTTTGGCTGCACGTCGACGCGGCCTATGCGGGAGCGGCGGCGATTCTTCCCGAGTTTCGAGGCTTGCTGGACGGCATCGACCGCGCCGATTCGCTGGTGGTTAATCCGCACAAGTGGATGTTCGTTCCGATGGACCTTTCGGTGCTCTTCGTGAAGGACGAGGCGATGGTCCGTCGCGCGTTCGGCCTCGTGCCCGAGTACCTCACGACGCCCGAAGGCGACGCGGTCAACTACATGGACTACGGACTCCAGCTCGGACGGCGGTTTCGGGCGCTCAAATTGTGGTTCGTTCTGCGCTACTTCGGGGCCGAAGGCATCCGCAGCAAGCTGCGCGAGCACATCGAGCTAGCGCAAGCGTTTGCCGGGTGGGTGCGTGCGGATCTCGACTGGGAAGTCGTCGCACCGCACTCGCTATCGGTCGTTTGCTTTCGATTCCGCGGCGCTCCGGACCAATCGCTCGACTCGTTCAACGAGCGTCTGATGCACGCGGTCAATGCGACCGGCGAGATGTTCCTTTCACATACCAAGATCGACGGCCGTCTCGCCTTGCGCTTGGCGATCGGCAACCTGCGTACGCAGCGCTCCGACGTCGAGTTCGCTTGGAACGTCCTGCGTCGCGAAGCGCGCAAACTTCAATAGAGTCTGAGGTACTGTTCGAGTTCCCACGGATGCACGGCGCGTCGATAGCGTTCGTATTCGGCCAGCTTGGCGTCGCGGAAGGCGTGGAATAAGTGGTCGCCGAGCGCTGCGCGCACGACGGGATCGCGATCGAGTTCGCCGATCGCTTGGCGCAACGAGCGTGGTAAAGTGCCGATCCCGCGTTCGTGCCGTTCGTGCTCGCTCAACTCGTAGGTCGATCCGGTTAAGGCCGGCCCCGGTAAGGTGCTGTTCGCGATGCCGTCGGCGGCTGCGCCGATCAGCACGGCGATTGCTAGATATGGATTACAAGCTGGGTCGGGACTGCGCATCTCGATGCGCGGCGGAGACTGTCCAGGCGGCACCCGCACCAGTGCGTTGGCACTGCGTTCGGACCAGACGGTGTAAATCGGCGCGTCCCAGGCGGCAACCAGCCGCTTATACGAGTTTACGGTCGGATTGCAAATCGCGGTGAGCGCCGGCGCGTGGGCGAGCAGGCCGCCGACGACGTAGAGCGCGGTCGCCTCGTCGGCCGCCGGGTCGAGCCGAAAATCGACATGCAAGCCGTTGCCGGCGCGTTCCTCGACGGGCTTGGGCATGAACGTCGCGTCCAAGCTGAAGCCGGCTGCGACGTGCTTGACGATCGTGCGCATCGTCAACGCGTGGTCGGCGGCCGCCAGCGGGTCGTCGTGGGCGATGTCGATTTCGTGCTGTCCCGCAGCATGTTCGTGATGTGCCGATGCGATCGGAACCGCCATCGACTGCAGCGCCGCAACGATGGCATTGCGGGCGGTCTCCCCGCGATCGTCGGCGGAGAAATCGAAGTACGAGCCGACATCGGTGGTCGCGGTCGTCGCCGCGTCGCCGAGCTTGTCGAAGAGAAAGAACTCCGCTTCCAAACCGATGCGAACGCCGCGCAACGCGGTGGCGCCGTCGAGCGCCCGCCGTAGAGTCGTGCGCGGGCAGCCCTCGAACGGCAGACCGTCGGGCATCGCAATATCGCAGATCAGACGCGCCTCGCGGCCGTCCGGCGCCGGCCACGGATATATCGCGAAAGTGGACGGGTCGGGCTTGAGCTGCATGTCGAGCTCTTCGCCGCGCACGAATCCGTCGATCGAGCCGCCGTCGAAGGTAACGCGCCCGTCGAGCGCGCTTTCCAGTTCGCCGATGGGAATCGACACGTTCTTGCTCACGCCGAAGATATCGGCAAAAACCAGCCGCACGAAGCGAACGTTCTGCTCGCGAGCCAACTTGACGACGTCCCGCTTGGTGGCGGGTCGCCGGCCGTTATGAGGAGTGGAGTGCATCGATCGCTACCGCCAAACGCAAAGTGAGTTGATCGTGGGGACTTTCGAGGGAGCAGGAACAGATTTCGCCGATCTGGCGGAGCCGGTATACCACCGTGTGGCGGTGTACGTTGAGATGCGCCGCGGCCGTCTTGACGTTCTGTCCGAACTCGAAGAACAGCCGAAGAGTACGCTCGAGCTCCGTTTGATGTTTTTCGTCATACGTGCGCAACGGGGACAACACGCGGCGTGCGAACGTTTGCAAGCGTCGTACGTCGGCGCCCTCGTACACGAGCGGATAGGCTCCCAGGTCGTCGTACGACGCCACTCGCCCCATACCGAAGACGCGCCGGCCGATCGCCATTGCCGAGAGCGCGGCATCGACGCTTTGATGCAATGCGAGCGGCGTTTCCACGATTCCGATACCGCCGGTGAGGCGCAGACCCGGCTTGCGTTTCGCCACCGTTTTGGGAAGCAGCGCCGCCGCGGTGCGCACGTTGCTGGCGTCGACCTCGCGGGCCGTTGGAACGAAGACGAGAAGGGTCGCGCCACGTTCCAACATTCCGAGATCGGCATCGCCCGGGCGAAACGCGTCGGCGGCCACGCTACGAAGCTCGGCGAGGTCGCCGGAGCGTTCGGTTTCGTCGCCGGATTCTCGCTCCAGCGCAACCGCCATGTATGCCGGTGCAAGTACGATCCCGCTCGCGACCGCATCGTCGCGCGCCACGTTTGCGTCGTGGTGCGCGCGGCCGATCAAGCGATCCCAGAATGCCGTCCGCCGGCCGCGCGCGGTGTCCGGCAGTCGCAGCAGTTCCACGCCGATTGCCGCTCCGGTGAGTCGCATGAGCAGGTCGATGTTGCTCGGCACGCCGTTGGCTTCGGCCATACCGTTGCCGAAAACCGAAAGCCATCCAACGTGCGCGTTGCCGGCGACGACCGCAATGGCGCGGCCGGGTGCGCCGCTTTCTACCGTCGCGCGCGCGCTCGCAGGCACATCGCCGGCTCCAGCGGCCGCAACCCGGTGCCACTGCAGATCCTCGAGCAGAACGGTGCCCCCGGTCGCCGCGGCGAGATGCTCGGCGAGTCCCTTGGGACCGCCGCCGGATCCTGCGATGTGCGACAGCCGTTCGGCGAACTCAACGATTTGCTCGGTCGTCAACAGTTATCCCCCGAGCAGCGCCGGGAAGAACTGGCCGGCGACGTAGATCACCGAGAGCGTGCCGACGACGACCACCGTCGTCCACGCGATGGCGTTCACCCAGGGTTTATTCGTGTAGTCGCCCATGATCTGCTTGCGGTTGATGACGATCAACATCAGCACGAGCTCCGCCGGCAGCAGAACGCCTTGCAAGACTTGGGCGAAAAGCACCATCTGCAGCAGTGGAATGTGCGGGACTAAGACGACGGCCGCGCCGATCAGCAAACCGGCGGCAAACAGGGTGAAGAACACCGGCGCTTCTTCGAACTTGCGATCGATGGCGGCCTCGAAGCCGAAGGCTTCGCACACGATGTATGACGTGGAGAGCGGCAGGACGGTGGCCGTAAAGATTCCGGCATTGAGAATTCCCAGCGCAAAAATCGTCGCTGCGAACTCGCCGGCCAGCGGGCGCAGGGCGATGGCAAAGTCGGAGGCCTGGGTCGCGACGATGTGGGCGCCGTGCGAGTTCGCTAAATAGATGGTCGACGCGTTGGCAATGATCATGAAGCCGGCCAGCGCGATTGCCAGGATCGAGCCGTTGATGACGTCTATTCGTGCAAACGGTAAACTTTCGGTGCGCGAACCCTTTTCGACGACCGCCGACTGCAAGAAGAATTGCATGTACGGCGAGATCGTGGTTCCGATCAATCCGACGACCGCCGCCATCCAGCCAACCGTCTGTAGATGAAAGCTGGGAACGAGCGCTCCTCGCGCTACTTCCGACCAGTTGGGATGAGAGAGGATCGCCGATGCGATGTAGCTGATATAGATCAGCGACAAAATGACGAATGTGCGCTCGACGACCTTATTGTCGAACTTCAACACGAAGAAGAAGACGACGATCAACGCGGCCGGTACGGCGAGATATCTCGAGACGTGAAAGATTTCGGCGGCCGCCGCGACGCCGGCGAATTCGGTCGCCGTCAAAAGCGTATTAATGAGAAAGAGCAGCAGCATGGCGAGGAATGAGACGCGTACGCCGAACGTCTCGCGCAACAGTGCGGCCAGACCCTTGCCGGTGACGCAACCCATTCTGGTCGCCATTTCCTGAACGATCACCAGCGCGACCGCCAGCGGGATTAACAGCCATAATAGGCTGTAACCGAACTGCGCGCCGGCTTGCGAATACTGCGCGATGCCCCCGACGTCGTTCCCGGCCGAAGCGGTGATGAATCCGGGTCCGAGTACGCCGAAAATCAGGAGCAGCGACCGCCACGGGGAGCGCCGGCGTGGAAGGATTTCGGCCACGCCTCCTAGCCCTCGGTCGCTGCGGAGGAGGGCGAATGTCGCCGGGCCGTCAGACGCGGCAGTTTCTTGGCGACGTCGTCGGGCATAATCGCGTCGATTGCGTCGTCGACCGTCACGATGCCCAGCATCGTACCTCGGTCGTCGAGCACCGGCACGGCCAGAAGATCGTAGCGGGCGATGGTGGCCGCGACGTCGACCGCCGGCGTGTCCGGACCGACGGTTACCATATCGGTTTCCATGATGCGATCGATGAACGCCGTCGGGAGCGACAGCAGCAGCGTTCGCAGCGACAAGGTGCCGAGTAAGTGGTCTTGCTTGTCGAGGACGTACAAGTAGTAGATGAACTCCGAAGCCGGCGCGATCTCGCGAATCTTGCGAATCGTCGCCTCGGTCGTGCGGTGCGGGTAAATCCACACGTAGTCGGTCGTCATCAACCCGCCCGCAGTATCTTCGTCGTATTTCACGAGCTCGCGCAGCTCGCCGGCAGTGTACGCGTTCATTTCGGCAAGCAGCTGCGACTGCTGTTCTTCGGGCAACTCTGCCAACAGATCGGCCGCGTCGTCGGCGTCCATCTCTTCGATGATGTCGGCGGCGCGCTCGGTGCCGATGTCGTCGATGAGCGTCCGCTGTTTTTCGGCGTCGAGATGCTCGAACGCGTCGGCGGCGGTTTCGTCGTCGAGCTGACCGACGACGGCGGCCGCCTCACGGGCGGAAAGATCGCTGATGATCTCGGCAAGCTCCGACGGGTGCAGCTTGGCCAATTTGCTCTGCTTGACTGAGAGGCGTACCTGCGACGGATTGGCTTCGCGGATCGGAGAGACCGAGCTCCAGGCGATCATCGCGCGCGGGACGGCGCGATAGATGCCGGGCGTGAAGCGCCGGCCGAACGACTTCAAGCCGAGGCGTCGCAGTAAGCCGGCCACGCCGACGTCGGCCGCGACGACGCGCATTTGACCGCCCGCACTGGCAACCTCGATGTCGTTGATGCGCACGACTTTGCGACCGTCGACGTCGACGATTTGCTTGTCTAAAAGGTCCGAGATGAGGTAGAGCGCCTCGCTGTCGCTCGGGGCCGGTTCCTTGGGGGCCGCCGTCAGAGCGACGGTGCCCTGGCGATCCACATCGGCGACCGTATCGATCGGCGCGAACCGCAAACCGCGTGCGGTTTTCACGACCAGGCCGTCGATCTGCGGGAACGTGTCTTCGGGTTTGCTCACGAGGAAATCGGCGACTTTCCCGATCGACAGATCGTTAACGGTCGCCTTCCGGCCCACTAGTTCCGAGATGAACCCCTCCGTGAACGCCATGACTCGCACCTCATTCGCACCGCGGCTGGAAACCCCCTAAGGGGCCGCGCACCTTGGCGTCCAAAGTCCCTCGCAATCATGCGACATGCAGATCCGCTCGAAACCGCGATAGCCGCCGCGAACGAGGCGGGCGCGGCGTTGCTTCAATTCCTCGACCGGCCGCGAGAGATCCGCGAAAAGGGCCGGCGGGCGGATCTGGTGACCGACGCAGATCGCGCGTGCGAAGCGATCGTGATCGGGCGCCTGCGGCGCGAATTCCCGCGGGCGGCGATTCTAGCCGAGGAGAGCGGCATGCATCCCGGCAGCGNNTCGATCCGCTCGACGGCACGACCAACTTCGCGCACGGCTACCCGCTGTTTTGCGTGTCGATTGCCTACGAACGGGCCGGCGAGTTGATCGCCGGCGTCATTTACGCACCGGCGATGCAGGAACGATTCACAGTGCAGCGCGGAGGCGGCGCGCACCTCAACGATCGCGCTATCGCCGTCTCGGCGGTCGGTCGAGTTGCCAATGCGATGACGTGTACCGGCTTCCACCCGGCCGACTTCGAAAGAAACGCTGCCTGTTTTCGCGCCGTCTCGCACCGGGCGCAGGCGGTTCGTCGCGACGGTTCGGCGGCGCTCGACCTCGCGTATCTGGCGTGCGGCCGCTTCGACGGCTTTTGGGAGTTCGATTTGAATCCGTGGGACGTGGCTGCCGGCACGCTGCTCGTGCGCGAAGCCGGCGGGAACGTCACGCGCGTCGACGGCTCGCCGGCGATGCTCGACGCCCGCTCTATTTTGGCAACCAACGGCCGCATCCACCACGAGCTCGCCCAGATATTGGCATTGTCATCCTGACCGGCGGCGCATCAAAGCTCGCTCCGATCAGGATGACGATGGTGCGAGGGCTGCGCGTCGAGTCCACTCGCCTTCGCGCAATTTCCATTGCGTGAGGAGCGCGCGCGCGCTCCACGCTGCGACCCAGCCGAGCGGGACGCTGTAGAGTCCGATGTGGAGTTTTTCGATGCCGAGCCAGGCGAACGGAATCACCAGCGCGCTGGAGATCAAGCCGACGATCATCGAGAAGCGGGTATCGCCCGAGGCGCGAATCGGCGCCAGCGAGACCATCGCCCAGCCCTTAATCGGCAACGTCACCATGTGCAGCGCGAGCGGCAGCGCAGCCATGCCGGCAACGGTTGCGTTCAACGTAAAGACGTAGGCGAGCGGCCAGGCCAAAACGGCCGCCAGGGCGCCTGCGCCGAGGCCGATGAACGTCGCGACGCGTTGCGCGCGGCCGAGGAACCAGCGCGCGCCCTCGACGTCACGCGCCCCGAGGCGTTGACCGATAATCGTCTGCGCCGCGCTTTGCAGCGGACTCGGAACGACGAACGTCAAATCCGAAACGACGTTGAGCGCACGGAAAGCCGCGACGACCATCGCACCGAGCGGCGCGAGCATTCCGACGATCACGATGTCGGGAAGCATAACGCCGGTGAGAAAAACGGCTTCAGGAATACCCAGTCGCGTGCACTCGCGCGCGGTTGCCCATGAAATCCTCCAGCTCGAAAAGACCCTGTACGCCGGCTTGAAGCTGACGTATGCGACCGCACAGATCGCGCCGAACGTTTCCGACAGCAGTGAAGAGAGGCCGGCGCCCGCGATGCCGAGCGGATGATGCGTCCACCAGCCAAGCGCCAACATCAGGAGCAGCGGAATGTGCACGAGATTGATTGCCACCAGTACCAGCACGCCCACGATCCGGTTTCCGGCCGCGCCGAGCCCGACGATGAGCGTGCCGGAGATGACGATGGGCAACGCCGATGCCAATCGAAGGATCAGGTACCGCGAACTTGCGTCGGCGCTGGGTAAGTTGCCGACCAGCGCGTGAACGGCCGGGCCGCTCGCGTAAATGCCGGCGACGAATGCGATGACGCCGACGGCAAACGGTACGATCGCACCTGCGCGCACCGTGCTCGCGAAGCCGTCGAGATCGTGCGCGCCGATGCGCTGCGCGGCGATGATCGACGTCCCGGTTAACAAACCGAAGATCGCAAAGAGGACGGCGGTAAGGATTGCGCTCGCGGCGGTAGCGCCGGCGAGCGCGACCGCACCCAGGCTGCCGATCGCGATCGTATCGACGACGCCCAAAATCTGATCGCCGAGCAACTGTGCGGCAACCGGAAGTGAAAGGCGCCGGAATGCGGCGCCTACGTTGCGATGATCGACGATCACGTAGCTCCTGACCCGGCCGCCCCGGGGGCGGTTTCAGCGCAAGCTGTCTAGTGTGGCAAAGAACGCGTCGACTTCGTCGTCGGTCGTGTAAAAGTGCGGGCTCACGCGAATGCCGCACCCCGGACGGTAGTCGAGAAACACGCGGCGCGCGATGAGTTCGCGGCAGACTCGATCGGAACCGTCGAAATCGATGCCGATCCAACCGGTTCGCCGGTGCGGTTCCAGCGGCGTGTTGACGCGCAGACCGCGTTCGAGTGCCATTGCCGCGATCTTCGATGTAAGGCGCACGTTGTGTTCGCGAATGCGCGCCACGCCGATCGAGCGAATCAGATCGTGTCCGGGTTTGGCCACCACGTAGCCGGGAATCGTCGGCGTGCCGTGGCCCCAGCGGTACATCGAGTCGGAGAATTCGGTCGGAGCCGCTTCGAAAGCGAACGGACGGGCGTGTGCCATCCAGCCGGTTACCGCCGGCCGAAAGCGTTGCAGCAGCGACGGTTTCACGTAGATCCAACCGCAGCCGGGACCGCCGCATAGCCACTTGTGCGATCCACCCGTCACCAGGTCGAGATCCCAGTCGGTGACGTCGTACGGATAGATACCGGTCGTCTGATACGCGTCCACGCACAACAGGGCGCCGACGTTGCGGCAGTGCGCTTGGATC
This sequence comes from Candidatus Tumulicola scandinaviensis, assembly GCA_003140835.1. Taxonomy (GTDB): domain Bacteria; phylum Vulcanimicrobiota; class Vulcanimicrobiia; order Vulcanimicrobiales; family Vulcanimicrobiaceae; genus Tumulicola; species Tumulicola scandinaviensis. Next base: position 45,564 of record PLLA01000036.1, read on the forward strand.
GTACGAATGTCGGCGACGGCGCCGGAAACGTAATAGGCGTGCGACAGCACGGCGATGGCCGTCTTTTCGGTGATCGACTCCACGATACGTTCGGTCGGAATCGTGCGCCCGTCGTCGGACGGAACGACGCGCACGGCGGCGCCGTAGCGCTCCCACTCGCGCCACACATACGTGAGCGACGGAAACTGGAGCGACTCGTAAACCACCTCGTTGCGCTCGCCGGCAAAATCGATACAGGTTGCGAGCGCGGCCTGCAACACCGACACGTTCGGACCGAGAAAGACGCTGCCCGGCGAAGCGCCGACGATCGCGCCGATCCCGTCGGCGATTTCGCCGATGCTCGGTAACCAATTCTCCCACGCTTCGGGACCGTCGGCTGCCCACTGCTCCCAATATCGGTCGAGCGCCGACTTCGCGGCGAGCGGCGCGGCGCCCATTGAATGGCTCACCAAGTACGTCGAATTCGCCAGAATCGGAAACTCGTCGCGCCGCACGGCGTGCGTCGTAGTCACCGGACGAAGATCTTCAAGCATAGCTCGTGCTCTTCCCAAGGTACGTGCGCACGTTCCACAGCTCCGGAAAAATCCGATTGTCGAGCGTGCGCGCGAGATAGTTCACACCCGCCGAACCTCCGGTGCCTATTTTGTGCCCGATCATTCGTTCGACCATGCGGATGTGGCGTCCGCGCCAAAGCAGCAGACGCTCGTCGAACTCGATCAAGTCTTCTAGCAACAGGTGGAGGTCGTAGTAGGTATTCTCGTCGGTGTAGATTCGGCGAAAGCTTTCGAGCACGTCGTCGCTGGAATCGACCGCGAACCCGCGCCGGCGCAAGAGATCTTTAACGTGGTCGTAGAGCGATGGCGCGTTCAAGCGGCCCTCGAGGCGCGCGCGCGCCGCGGCGTCGAGCTCGATGTGTTTCATCACCTCGGCGTTGCGTAAGCCGCAGGCGAACTCGAGCTCTCGGAATTGCACGGACTGAAAGCCGCTGGCCGGGTTGAGATTATCGCGGAACTGGTTGAACTCTTGCGGCGACATGGTCTCCAACACGTCGATTTGCTGCTCCAGGAGCCGCTGGATCGTGTGAATGCGGCGAAAATACTTGGCGACCCGCAGCAGCTCGTCGCGGTCGATCGCGCCCACGGCCGCATCGAGTTCGTGCAAGAGCTGCTTGAACCATAGCTCGTACACTTGGTGAATGACGATGAACAGCATCTCGTCGTGATGCTGCGGTTGCGAAAGCGGACGTTGGAGGGCCAGTAGCCCGTCGACGTTCAGGTAGGAGCCGTACGAGAGACGTTCGCTCAGAGCCGCACTCCTACTGAACGGTGACGCTGAACGTCAGCGATTTCGCCGGCGCTGCGTTGGGTTCGAAGGGTCGCGCGTACGCGAACGAAATCGCCGTGGTCCCGCTGCGATTGGCGTGGTAGATGAAGATTTGCTGGCCGCCCGCGCCGATTAAGCCGTTCGACGGGACCTGATAGACATTGCCCTCGTACGCCAGAACCTTTCCGTCGCCGATCGATTGCGTCCAGGTGTAGCCGGTCGTCGGGTTCGATGCCAGCGCGATGAAGAAGTCGTCGCCGGCTTGCACGGCAACGACTTGGGCCGCATCGGTGAAAACCGGCGTATGAGGCTGCAGGGCGCGCGCCGGCGACGGCAGGACGAGTGGCGATACGGCTAGGGCAAGCGTCGCCGCGAGGGTGCGTAAGGTCATGCCACCGTGGCTTACGGGGGCGCCGGAGCATCTCCTCGAAAGCGCGCGGTAATGAAGCTCAGGGTTTTGGGGTGGATCGCGGCGGCGGTCTTATTGGCTGCGGCCGGATGTTCCGGCGGTAATCGCGGCGGAGGTTCCAGCGGCGGACCGTCGCCCAGCGCCACCGATCCGGTCGACTTCCCCCTGTTCGCGGGCGCCTCGGTGCTATCGGCGCGCGCGTGGCAGCAAACCATATCCGCGCGTCCCGGTGTCGGCGACAACGCGCTGCTCACGCAAGGTGCCGGAACGTACGACGGCCACGACGTCGTCGCCGGCACGCAGGCCCTCATGCCGGCCCTCGAAGCGTGGTTGGACGATCTCGACGCGCATCCGCCGCAAGGATACGCCTCGGTCGTTCACGGCGGCGGCGTCGATGCCGTGCGCTCGCATACGCGCGATCTCGGCGTCGACTTTGCGGTGTTCGAACGGATCGAAAGCGGGAAGCGCCACGATGTCGTCGTGCTCGCGGTCGACCCGCAAACGCTCGACGCGAAAGCCGGGCCGATGATCGGTGTAGTCGGCAAATTTAGATTGCTGCCGCAATCGCTGCGCGACTCCATCGACGCCCAAGCAAAAAAGCAAACCGGATTTACGATCTCCGAAGCGACGAACCCCGACACGCCGATCGGCGCCGCCGTCGGCGCGCTGGCGCAGCTGCGCGATTTCGGCGGGCGCGGGGTCGTGCTCATCGACGCCGTTAAACGGTAGCGTTGCCCGTCGGATCGAACCGGCTCCGCGAGATCGGCTCGTGGATCGTCCTCAACGCGCTCTGGATTCCGCTGACGTTTCAAGATGCCGCATTGATGACCATCGCCGTGCCGGCGGCGCTATTGGAATTGGCACCGGCGTCGCACGTGATCGTGCTGTCAGGGCTGGCCAGTATCGCGGCGCTCGGGGCCATGGTGGTTCCTCCGCTCGCAGGGTGGCTCTCGGATCGCATTCGCCGCGGCGGGGGCGGCCGCCGCGGATTCGTGGCGATTGGATTGGCGATGGACGTGGCGGCGCTTATAGCGCTGGCATTTTCGCATACGCTCGTCTCCTTTGCCGCTTGTTTGGTGCTTGCGATCGTCGGTTCGAACGTAGCGTTGGCGGCCTATCAAGTTTTACTACCCGAGTTGGTGCCGCGCGCGAAGTGGGGTGCGGTTTCGGGAATCCGCGGCGCCGCCAGCCTGGTTGGAACGATCTTGGGCCTGGGCGTCGCGGGCGTCGTTCCGGCCCCTAGCTACACGTTCGTCGCTACCGCCGTCGTCATCGTCGTCTGCGCGCTGTCACTGTTTTGGGTCCACGAAACGCAGTGGGAAGAACCCGATCGGGCGCACGTTCGCGATTGGCACGACTTCGCGATCGTCTTCGCCGCTCGGGTGCTGGTCTTCTTCGGCTTGGTCTTACTGCAAACGTTCGTGCTGTACTATTTTCGCGACATTCAGGGGCTGCCCAATGCCTCGCTAGGCACGGCGATTGCCGCCTTCTGTACCATGATCGGCGCAACTGCATCGTCGGTGTACTTGGGAATTCTTTCGGATCGGGCGCCGCGTAAGATCGTTACGGCGTTGGCATGCGTGCCGATGGCTATTGCCGCTATCGGATTCGCCGTCGCACCCGCTCCGCAGTGGATCTTTCTCTACGCATTCCTGTTCGGAATTGGATTCGGCGGCATATTTTCGAGCGGATGGGCGCTCGCTATGGATAGCATCCCGGCGATGCGCGACGTCGCGCGCGATTTAGGCTTATGGGGCGTCGCCTCGCACTTGCCCAACGTCTTCGCGCCGCTGATCGGCGGCTGGCTCATCGCCGCATTTCACGGAGCGCGCTCCGGATATCAAGCCGTCTTCGCCTTAGCCGGTTTGAGCTTCGCGCTGGCCGCCCTCACCGTGTTGCGCGTCGGCCGGACGCCGGTCTCGTCGTTGTGGGGATGGCCTGTCAGAGTGGCCGCGAACGTGGCCAACTACCTTTGGGTCCACGTCGCGTATCGCGTGCGGCACTGGGGAAACTTTCCGCGTCGCCGCGGCCCAACCGTAATCGTCGCCAACCATATGCACGATCTCGAGTCGATGACGATCGTCAGTACGATGTTCGTAACGCGCAGCTCGTGGCGCCATCCGATCTTTACGGCGGCCTCGCGCCGCATGTACGAACCCGGCTTCCTGGCAGCGCGGCTGCCGTGGTTGCGATTCTTGCTGCGGCGCGTCAACGCCGGGCCGCTCTTCTTGGTGCTGGGGCTGCTGCCGCTGGAAAACGAACTCAGCTCGCGGCTAATCTCAGGGCTGGCATGGTCGCTGCAGCGCGTACACGGCCCGCTGCTGATGAGCGACGTTTTCGACGATCGCGTTTCCGGCCAATTCCCACCCGGTACCAAAACCACCGACCTCTTACGTTCGGACCTTTTCGGCAAGGCGAACGCCACCGTAAGAGTTGCGGCGCTGCGCGAGCCGTATCGTCGCGAGATACTCGATGAGACGCGACGGTTTATCGAGGCCGACTTAGCGCGGATGGAGAGCGTGGTCCGGCGGGGCGCGACGTTTTATGTTACGCCGGAAGGCCGCTACTCGATCGACGGCAAGATCGGACCGATGCGCGGGGCGATCGATCGCCTGGCGCCGCGCGCGACGATCTATTTAGCGGGTGTGAGCTACGATCCGTTCGTGGCGAAGCGGCTCTCGATGCTGTTTCGCATCGTGCGGCTCGACGATCGGGCGCGTATGGTGAGTGCGCTGGCGGCGATTCGTCCGGTCACCACCAGTCACGTACTGTCAGCATGGTTGGATGGCCGGACTGCGGAGTTTACGCAGGCAGACGCGCTTGCCGGCGTCGAGCAGCGGCTATGCGCGTTGCCCGCCGAACTGTTTGTGGATCCCGAGCTTCAAAGGAATGCCGCGCGCTTGGTTCGCGCCGCGCTCGCGCACATGCTCGAGTGGAAGATCCTCGAGCCGGCGGGGCGAGGGTATCGATTGGCTTCCGAGCGGCATCATCCGCAGTTTCCGCAGGTCGCCGATATCGTGGCCTTCAACGCGCGCTTTCTCGAAGAAACGATCGCGAACGCCGAGGCCGTTAACGCCGTGTCGGAATTATGACTTCCGTTTATTTTTCGAAATTCGTTCGAAGGCGACCAGGCGCGCGCGCATCGATCCCGGCTTCGCTCCCTTAACGCGACCGTCGCTTCCGACCACGCGGTGGGCCGGGACGAACAGGTCGATCGGCGTGCGTCCCATTGCGGCCGCAACGCCGCGGTGTGCCAACGGATGCCCGATCGCGCGCGCGACGTCGCCGTAGGACACGAATTCCCCGAACGAAAGCCCCGCGACCAGGTCCCAAACGGCGCGCTGAAACGGCGTTCCGGGCGGGGCAAGCGGAAGATCGAAGCGGCTGAGCCGGCGAGCGAAATAGGCTCGCACTTGTTCGGCCGCCGCAGCAAGCAGCGCATCGTCAGGTTCGCGATAGGCCTTCCCGCACGGCGCGAAGGCGCTCGAAACGATTCGATTTCCGTCGGTCACGACGACGAGATCGCGCGCCCACGCCGCTGGAAGCCGCAGGCGGATAGGTGCCGGGGCGGCCGATAGGCAAGTTCCGGAGGCTTCAAATCGGGAACGCCGGCGTGTCATCGTCCGTTTACCGTTTGAGAAACTCGCCGACGTCGTTCGACGACCTGGAGGAATCCTTTGAGCCGCAATTTCATACGCGCGACCGCCTTGTTCGCCATCGCTTCGCTGGCCGCTTGTCACGGCGGAAACGTCGGAAGCAGCGTGGTGCCGTCGGTCGCCGGAAGTTCGGTGCAGCCGGCCGCGGCGCAATCCGCACTCGCACGGCCTTTGCTTGCGAGCGCCGACGGAGAGATTCCGCTGACGGATGCCAACTCCGTGCACCAGGTTTGCCCGCGCCCGGTGCAGTCCGGGGAAATGCAGTGTTTTGCGCTCGAACGCGCCGACCTTCGCGCGAACGTTGACGACGTGAACGCGACGCATTTTGGTTACGGTCCATCCGATCTGCAAAGTGCGTACAAGCTGCAAGGAGGAACCGGTACCAAGGTAGCCATCGTCGACGCGTACGGGTATCCCAAAGCGTCGAGCGACCTCGCGGCGTATCGTTCGTTCTACCATCTGTCGGTTTGCACCACCGGGAACGGTTGTCTCACGATTCGCAACCAAACCGGCGGCACGCAGCCGCCTCCTTCGAACACGGGCTGGGACCAAGAGCAGGCTCTCGATCTCGACATGGTTTCCGCAACGTGTCCCAAGTGTCACATCGTGCTGGTTCAAGCGAACTCGAATGGCGGCGCCGACCTGTACGCATCGGTCAAAGAAGCCGTCAAGCTGGGAGCAATCGTCATCAGCAACTCGTACGGCGCGAGCGAATACAAACAGTGTGGTGGTCCGGGCGAAGCCTCCGACCCGGCCTTCTCCGCTACCGGGCACGTGTACGTCGCCAGTTCCGGCGACAACGGCGGTGGACTACTGGACTGCGGCGGCCCGCAGCAGCCGTGCTCGTTGGCCCCGGTCGTTTGCGCCGGTGGTACGCACTTGGTGAAAGCCAGCAACGCGCGCGGTTGGTCGGAAAGCGTTTGGAACGAGTTGGCGTCGCAGCAATGCAGCGGTATCTGCGGCGGGGCCGGCAGCGGCTGCAGCATCGACGTCAAGAAGCCGTCCTGGCAGACCGATCCCAGCTGTAAATCGCGTTCGGAATCGGACATTTCGGCAGAGGCCTCCGTCCTGACGCCGGTCGCCGTGTACTTCAGCGGCTGGACGGCGTTCGGAGGGACGAGCGTTTCCGCGCCGTTGATCGCCGGGATCTTCGGCCGCGCCGGCAACGGAGCGTCGATCGTCGGCCCGCAGCACATTTGGGCTAATCGCTTCAAACTTTTCGACGTGACGGTCGGCAGCAATATCTACACGCCGGTTAGCGGGCCGTGTGCTTCGGCGGTGCACTACATTTGCTACGCTCAGAAGTTCTTCGACGGTCCGACCGGGCTAGGAACGCCCAACGGGCTCGGCGCGTTCTAGGCAGTTGCTCGAATGTTTCGTTTCGCGATCTTCGCCCTCGTTCTCTCGGCCGCGATGGCCCAGGTAGCGAACGTGAACGCCGCGGCGCGCGACGGTGCGACGATCGTCGATTCCGGCTCGACGAACACGGCCGGTTACCGAATCGAAGTTTGGTCGGACGGCACCGCGAGCATCGTGATGCAAAATCGCGCCGGCGTCGCGCAAAACGCCGCCCGGCCGTTTTCGGTCGCAACTCGCGTGACCGCGCGCTTCTTTGCCGATCTCAAAGGCGCCAAAGCGGCGAACGTCACCGGGTCGCCGTGCATGAAGAGCGCATCGTTCGGAACGACCACCCGCGTGAGCTGGCACGGCTGGACCTCGCCCGACTTGGATTGCCCGTCTGAGAACGCCCTGCTCAGTGCCGTAATTCGCGACGTGAACCTCATTCGTGCGGCGTCGGGAATCGACAGCATGCCGGGCGTGCATCGCGGGGCCGGCAGTGGCGGTCCGATTCGCGCGGAACCGCCGTCGCCGTCGCCGGCAGCCTCCCCGCCGAAGCGCTAGCTCACGTGGACGCTCGCATCGTTCCCTTCAGTCCAACGAGCGTCAGCCTTTCCGACTACGACCCGGCTTCGAAGGCCGGTTTCGAAAGCAAACGCGATTCGGCGAAAGCCCTGCTCGGCGATATCGAGAGCATGGTGGGGTTGGACGACATGTTCTCGGCCCAGAAGAATCGCGCGATGCTGATCGTGCTGCAGGGCATGGACGCGGCCGGCAAGGACGGCATCATCAAGCACGTGATGACCGGGATCGATCCGCAAAATATCAGCGTGCACGGCTTTCGACAACCGAGCGACGAGGAATTGCGCCACGACTATCTTTGGCGGGCATACAAGGCCTTGCCGGAACGCGGCCGCGTGGCGATCTTCAATCGTTCGTACTACGAAGAGGTGCTCGTCGTGCGCGTGATGCCGGGCCTGCTCCGAAGCGAGGCGGCGTTACCCAGCGATGACGAGTGGACGGATCGCTACGTCGACATCAATGCCTTCGAGCGGCATCTCACGCGCTGCGGCACGATCGTCTTGAAGTTCTTTCTTCACCTCTCGAAGGACAAGCAACGAAAGCGGTTGTGCAAGCGGCTCGAGACGCCGACGAAGATGTGGAAAGCGTCGGATGCGGATCTCGAAGCACACGACCGATGGGATGCCTATACGCACGCCTACGAGCAGATGCTCGGCAACACGAGCACGCCGTGGGCGCCGTGGTACGTCGTTCCGGCCGACCGTAAATGGGCCGCCCGGGTCACGGTCGGCGGCGTTATCGTCGAGACGCTCGAGAAGCTCGACCTGCGCTACCCCGAACCCACGCGACGCCGCCGCGAGTTGTTCGCAAGGCTCGCTAAGAAACTCGGCGAGGAAACCACATAGCGGGAGCCGCCCGACGCTCTTGCCGAACTACACCGCATGAAGCTCTTCGATAGTATCGATCGAGAGACGCTCGACGGCGCGCGGCTCGTAGCCGAGTCGAACGAATTTGCGATTTACGACGTCGGTAGCGACTCGTACACGCTCGTGCACCGGCACGAAGGCGTGAAATGGCAGGGCGTGACGATATCCGGAGACGCGCTCTTCCGCATCGCCGAATTGCTCGCGATCGCAACCCGTTCGCTCTATCGAGACGTCGCCGGCGACCTCTCGCGGCGCCGTTCGCAGCCGTAACCCATCGCGGTGGCGTTCGTTCCGGATCCCGCCCTCGATACGCTGCGTCTCGCGTACGAACGCACCGCACTGGCCTGGACGCGGACCGCACTGTCGCTTATCGGTTTTGGTTTCACGATCGACAAATTCTTCGAAAGCTTGCAAAGCCGGTCCACCCCGCCGTTCGTCATAAATCCTCGCTCGATCGGCATCACGATGATCGGATTCGGGCTTCTTTCGCTGCTGCTGTCGATCTACGAACTCCGGCAGTACCGAAAAACGTATCCGCAGGCGCCACGCTCGCTCGCCGGGTTCGTCGCCGCGATGATTGCCATCCTGGGCGTCATGGCGTTGATCGCAGCCGTCGTCAGTTAGCTCTCAGACGCCCGCAGCCAACGCCTTTAGGCCGTCGTCGCGCGAAGCGAACCGGCGATAGTTGCTAAACGTCGTGGTGATGTCGGCGCCTCCGCGAACGAAGAGAACGTGTCCGCTGTAATGCTGACGCATCTCGACGACGTCCCAGAGGTCGGGCAAGACCTGGCCGAACGTCATCGTGACGCTGGCCTTATCGACGTACTTGGGAAAGGCGCTCGGCACGAAATCGACACGCACGATGTGATGGGAGGCGTCGATCACGACCGTACCGTCGCCGTGGCTCTCGTCGCGCTTGAGGCTGGTGAACCGGAACGCCACGGTTCCGGGCGCGCAGCCGTCGCACGACCCGTTTTCGATACGATAGCCGGCGATTTGATCTTCGCGCAGCGGTAGCCAATACGCATCGCTGGAGAGCGTTTTGTCAGCGTCGGCCTGCGCCTTGGCGAGGTCGCCGGCGCTCGCGGGTGCGCCGTTGGCCATTTGACTGTATATCCGCACCGCGACGACGCGGTCGCCGTCGCGCAGCAACCCCGACTGGACGTCGAGCGAAGCGTCGTGACCGGGAGCGCGCTGTTCGGAGTCGGCGTGGCGGTGCAACGCGGTGACGCCTTGGCGCTCGTTTGCGAGCGTCCGAACCGCGTCGCGGAGTTCGCTCGCCGCGTCCGGGACGGGCGTTGCCGTTTTGGCACCCGACGGCAGCCCAGCTAGGAAGACGGCGACTCCGATGGCGGCGAACGATCGAGCGGCTCGCACGGGCAGCCGATTTTTTTCGTACGATGGAATTCCTCCCGGGCGACGCTGCGCTCGGTCCCCGCGGTCCTCGACAGCAAGGAGATTGATTTTCGAAAGGTGTAGCTTCCGGCCCAATGAAGCTCGGCCAACTCGTGGGAAAGGCGCTCCTAGCAGCTGCCTTCATCAGTACGTTCGCGGCCTGCGCGACCAGTCAAGAACCAGACAAGTGGACGCTCTGGTACATCCCGAACGAACCCAAGCCGGGTCTGAGGCTCGCTCAAACCTGCAATACGTACGTGTTTGCAAGCGCGCCGGTACCGGTCGCGTACGACGTGGCCGTGGTCAAAGGCTGGACGGGCTCCCGCAAGCCCCAAGGAAACACCGCCACCATGCATAGCGGCGAAAACTTCTCGGGCCGCCTCGACCTCGGCACGAACACGATTCACGACGAATCCAACGGATACGACCTGGCCGTCACCGTGGTCTACAGAATCGGCACCTATCTCGCCGCAAAGGCGCGCGCCGACGCCGATTGCCCGCCTCCAGCCGGTCGCCGCTAGCGGTTATATCGCGCGTTAGCGTCTGGCCGGTAGAACGATCCTCATCGTCGTCCCCAATTCCGGCTGCGTCTCGATGTGCACGTCCAGGGCCAGCGATCCAATCAAGAACAGTCCCCGTCCGTTTTCGTTCAAAGCGTCGACCGGTAGCGCCGGCGTGACGCGCGACAGGCCCGGACCGGCATCGCTGACGGTGACCACTGGGTGAGTCTCGGTCCAGTCGATGTCGACGCGTACGGCGCCCGGCGCGTGCTCGACGGTATTGGCAAGCAGTTCGCCGACGACGAGCTCGGCGCGGAAGAGCTCCTCTTCGGTCGGGGAAAAGGAGCGGATGAAGTGCGCGATTTCGTGCCGAAGCGCGTGCGCGTCGTGCGAGTTCCTCGAATCGTAGCTCCAGGATCGTTGAAGCACCACGCCGACCTGCGCGATCAAGAGCACCGTATCGTCGGCCGGCCGTTCGGCTCCCATGACGCTGCGCTGAACGTATCTCGCCGGCCGTTCGATGCTGGGGTCGGCGACCAGTTGCGCGACCGCTCGCAGGACGGCCGCCTCCGCGCGGTCGATGTCCCGATTGAACTCGGTGAGCCCGTCGGTGTAGAAAAGAACCACGGAGTTATGCGCCAACGCGGCCGAATGCGACTGGGTTACGAGCGGAACGCCGACGCCGAAGGGCACGCCGCCGTACGCAAGCACGTGCGCAGGCGTGCCGGGTGCCGCGAGGATTGGTGGCGGATGACCGGCGCTCGCGTAGCTCAACGTCGATAGATCCCGGCTGAGGATGGCCACCAACGCGGTCGCCGGAGTATTTGGTTGCGACTGTAACATCCGGTCCGCCTTGATGAGGATCTCGGCAGGGTCTTTGGCATCGAAGGCCGCGGCAAAGATTCCTTGGCGCAGGCGGGCGGCGGTAACGGCAGCCTCGAGGCCGTGCCCGGTGACGTCACCGATTGAAAAGACGACCCGGCCGTCGGGCAGATCGAATGCGTCGTACCAGTCGCCGCCGATCAGCGCCTCGCGCTCCGCGGCGATATAAAGCGCGTCGCATCGTAAACCCGGCCGTTGTGGGAGTCTTTCGGGAAGAAACGCGCCCTGGAGAATATCGGCCGATCGTTTCGTTTGATCCAATAGCGCTTGTAGCTCGATGCGCGCCAGGCGCCGTTCGGCAACCGTTGCTGGTTGGCCCGAGGAGGGCAAGCTCCACTGCGCGTGCGAGCAGCTCGCGATGCACCGGGTAATCAAGGAAGCCGTTTGCCGTTCGGGCCTCGAGAAAGATCGTGCGTAGCGCACGCTCGTCGAGTTCTCGGGATGCCTTGAGGTCGACGATCTCGTCCGTCGTCTGGATCATGGTCGCGTCGTAGATGCCGCTGGCGGCGTCGGCGCCGGGGGATGTCTCGGTTTCGTGCGAGAGCACCTGGTGAGGAAGGCGATGTTTGGCGAGGTCCCGGTTGGTGACCGTCGGGTCAGGTGAGGCTTCGCTGAGCCGGTCGACAACCCGAGCGGGCAGCCGGCGGCTTAGCGCTTCGTCTCTGGCAGTACTCGCGTCGATGTGAAGTGCGTTCATGGGGGAGTCCTTTCCTAGGCCGGGGTTACTAGACTACGGATGTTGCCTAAACCGCTGGTGTTGTGTATACTACTTGCGTCGGTCGGCCAAGTCAACCGACAAACCTGCGAACTTGTTGCTTAGCCGACACTAACGGAAAACTGATGACAACCAAGACCTTAGAAGAGCCTCGCGTCGATCCGCGAGTTATTCGCACGCAAAATCTGATTCGCGACGCATTGACGTCGCTGTTATCGGAGAAGAGTTTCGAGTCGACTAGCGTGCAAGACATCGCCGAACGCGCGACGGTGAACCGCGCGACGTTTTACGCCCACTTTCAGGATAAGTTCGCGTTGCTGGATGCGGTCATCCGCGGCGCTCTACGCCAGTACCTGTCGAAGGACGAGCCGATGGCATCTGACGTGCGCTCACTGCTTTCTGCCCTTGGGAAAAGCATATTCGGCTTTGTCACGGCGCATGGTAAGTGCAAGGTGGATCGCGATTTCGAGCCGCAGTTCGAGCGAGCGATGGAGGCCGAACTTGGCGAATTCCTAGCGCCAAGATTCAGCGCTTGCACCGCCCACGTGATCGCTACGGCCATGGTGGGCTCGGCCATGCGGTGGCGCGCCGGCGGGCGCAAGGAACCCGCGGATCAGCTCGTGCGTCAAATCGTCGACATTCTCTCTGATGGGGTCGCCAAGTCTCCGGCGTAAGCTTGGGGCGCGCGCATCTCAGGCATCAATTTCGGCCCCTTGTACCGTTACGCAACAATTCGCGCTTTCTATCGGTTGACGGCGCTTACCGACGGACGTATCCTAAGCAGCACGAGTGTAGAAAGATAACAGATGTTGCAAAGTGGAAACAGGTTTTCTTAGCCTTTGTACCGGTGCCGTCGTGGTCCGAGCCGCCTTAGCGGTATGGTCGGCGCTGGGTTCCGGTAACGAAGCCATCGAGCGCCGGTCCTCGGTCGATGCCAGGGGCGGCTTCCTTCGGACCCTTCGATAATGTTTGGTATCACGACAAGCCCGTCGCACGAATGGGATACGTTCGCCTTCGGCCTCGCGACTATTCCCGCGATCGTGACGCTGCTTCTCGTCGCCGCCGCTTGGTGGGAGCAGTTGGGTCGCGTTCGTTTTCGATGACGTTTGGTTCGAGTTGAGCCGCGTGGCGCGTTAGCACGTTATAGGAGGGCTCGAACGGGGAAATCGCATGCACAGCAGACTTGAACTTTGTGGTCACTCCTGGGCAGTACGCCTCGCTCCGGCACTCCGAGCATCAGGATCAAAACCTTGGTTAACGCTGAGGCCAAAAAGCAACGAACACGTCCAAGGAGCCCCTGCGCCGGTCACGGCAGCGCCCGTAGGCGCCCCGTAACACGAGTTTCGGGTCAACTGCGACTTTTATAGCAGGCTTAGAAAGTGTCCGAAATGTACATTTGGGACATTATGGCTCTGGCCCCTACGATGGTCGCCGCGACCAAGCTCCGTGAGCACGGCAGTGAAATCATCAACAAAGTCGCTTATGGCGACGACGAAGTCATCCTGACCCGTCGCGGCAAACCCGTCGCGGCAGTGGTGTCGTTGAAGGCACTGGAAGCCCTCCATGCTTTTGAAGACGCACGTGATATTGCTGAGGCCGCTCGCGCCCGCCGGGAGATCAAGAAGCACGGGACCGTCTCTCATGACGAAGTGAAGGCGCGCCTCGGCTTATAGGATTGAGTTCGCGCCTACTGCAGCCAAGGCGCTAGAAAAGCTACCCGTTGCCGCCAGTAAGCGCATCTTTGCTAGAATCGATGCGTTGAGTTTAGACCCGCGGCCGAACGGTGCAATAAGGCTCGCCGGCGGTACAGGTGAGTTGCGAGTGCGAGTTGGCCCTTATCGAATCATCTACGAGGTCAACGATGACGTCTTGCTCGTGTTGGTCTTGGTGATCGGCGACCGCAAGCAGGTCTATCGGCGACGAGGATAGTGCCCCATGTCACGCAGCCCAATGTCTGATACGCCAAATAATCAAGAAGTTCCAGCCAGGAAAGCCAGCATCGTATGGCGCCTGACAATCAGGCTCACCGGCGTCATGCCGATCGTGTGGCGCACGATCCTCGTGCGCCCTGACACGAAGCTCGCGATGCTGCACCGGTACTTGCAGGCCGCCATGGGCTGGCGTGAATGCCATCAGTACATGTTCAAGATCGACGGCAAAGAGTACGGCATTCCCAACCGCGATTACGCCAATCGGAAGGTCTACGACGCGCGCCGCTACAACCTCGCGCGGCTCTTTCCAAATCATCCTTCACGTTTTGAGTACGTCTACGACTTTGGGGACTGGTGGGAGCATACCATCGAGATCGAGGGCGAGGAAGCGGCTGAGTATCGCAAACAGTATCCGGTTTGCGTCGACGGCGCCGAACCGTGCCCTCCCGAAGACGCTGGTGGTCCGCCAGGCTATCGAGAGCTGCTCCTCGTGCTACGAGATCCGAGTCATCCACAACACGACGATTTTAGTAAGTGGGCAGAGTCGCAGTTCTACTCGGGCCGTTTCTGGGTTCAGGACGCGACATGGCGTATGCGCGACGTACGGCGCGGCCTGATTTAGGAAATCAATCCGTCTGGTTTACGACGTCGATCTCTCCAGTACGGTCAATCGTGAGGCCGTACGGCCGTAACCGAGTCGCGCTTCCTGCAATCGAGTAGAGCGGCGCGACGTTGCCGTTGGCGTCCTTCGCATAGACGCGAACGGCTCCGGCGTTGCCGCTTCCCCCGTGGTCGGGGACGAAGATGGCCCCGTGCGGGTCGACGGCGACGCCGCTCGGAGTCTCCATCTTCGTCGCTGAACCGGCAATTACGCGAATCGGCGCGACGTCACCGTTGGTACGCGGGCCAAAGACGAGCACGCCTGAGATGCTCTTGTCGTCGGAGTTCACAACGTAAACGTTCCCACCTGGACCGACGGCGATCGCGAAGGCCGCCGTCAGCCCCGTCCGTTTACCGCGAATGATGCGAACCGGCGCAACGTCGCCGCTCGCGCCCCGCGCGAACGACGTGACGCTGCGGCCGGCGAGATTCGTGACGTAGACCCTCTGCTCGGCGTCGACGGCGATGCTGGTCGGCTCGTTCAGATCGGTCATCGATCCCTCGATCGTGCGAATCGGCGCCGCGTTTCCATTGGCAGTGGGCGCGTAAACGGTGATCGTGTTTCCCGATCGGTTTACGACGTACACGTCGCCTCGACCATCGAGCGCGAGACCGGTCGGAAGGTTCAGGCCCGTGCGCGCCCCGACGATTGTCCGGAGCGGCGCGGCATTGCCGCTAGCGTCACTGCTATAGACGGTGACGCTGTTGGCGGCGCGGTTCGCGACAGACAGTTGGCCACGCGCATCGACCGCGGCGGCGCTCGGGAACCGCAATCCGGTATGAGGCCCCAGGATGGTGCGCACCGGAGCAACGTCGCCCATCGCACCCTTTGCGAAGATTGTTACGCTCGCCGCCGCCGTTGGCTCAGCCGCGTCACTGACCGTGCTCAAACCGGCACACCCCGCCGACAATACCAAGGGAGCGAACGCTACAAGAGCTCGAAACGATCTCATGACGGTCCGAGGGATGCCAGTTCGGCATCGTTTGAAGGCTCTGCCTTGGGGGGCATTCGCGTTTCTCGCATCAGGCTCCGACGGCCCCCCGGAGCGTGCCCGAACCAAGCCTTCATTTTCAAACGTTTCAGATCGACCTCTGTCCTGCCGATGAACTGACGTTAGACCTTGTCGCGCCGGCGATCAGCGGCGTGGCAACGATTCGGCATTTCGGCGGGCATCAAGAACAGCGGAAACCCCGCCACGGCTTCAATACCTGTTCGAAGTGTGCAGCGCGAATGTCCAAGCGGGTGCGGACGATGGCGTTGGGGTTCGGCAACGGCAAGAGGGTTCGACCTCCCAACTATACCAAGGGTCGCGGCGCCATTCCCGATGTGACGTGATCCCGACCGAAGCAGATATTCACTCACAGTTTGGTTAGAAGGTATGACAAACTTTCTTATTGCCACCTCCGCGAGCGCACAGTGACCGATGATAAGTTTTCTCGTCGAATCGGAACTCCACGTGAAAGTGCGCGCTGGGATCAAAGTTTATCGCGTGGAAACTAACGGTTCTCGGAAGCTTACCAAACGCTTGGCAAGAACGTATCACGTCAAACTTTATTTGGGGTCCTTCTTTGATGTGATTGTAGACGACCTGTGTGTCAAACCTATCGCCGACCCGAACACATTTTTCCAATTCCAAATGCCAAAATGGATTCGCGGCATACGACCACTGAACAGCAAAGAGCGAAGGCTCGAGGTCCTCATTCTTGTACTCCACGTAGGCGTGCACGGGTTCGGCCGGTTTTGCCGCGATCGCTCCAACGTTCTGCATCATCGGTTGCGAGCCAGTTTCGGCGATTGGCGTTACATGTTGGGCACAGCCAACCATCGCGAGGGCTAGAAGTAAACAAACAAGGCGGGACATGAAAGCACCTCCTAGGCAGTGATTCTCCGACCGCGCCCAGGGAAATCCTCCCAGAATTAGAGCGAGCGTGGAGCGACCCCGCCCAAAACTACACATCGCACTTTGAAGCATTCGGACATGGGCACACCTCCAAATTATTCTCGCGACGCCGCTCGCCGGTGTCAGTGCCGATCTGCCGGAAACGGGAACGTTGAGCGTCGTAAAACTGTCGTAGACGCCGCTTGCGCGATCCTCGCGCCATCGAGACGAAAACGCCGCATCACTAGAAATGACGCGGGTTTTCAAATGTGGAGATGCGGAGACTCGAACCCCGGACCCCTTACATGCGAAGCAAGAAGCCAGCAAGTCCTGACCGACGCAAGAACCCGAAGAAGTAGGCGGTTTTCCTTGTAAAATCGTAGCTGTTTGAGCGTAATTCGGCTCCGCTGGCGTTCGCGTTTTCCGCCCGTTTCCGCCTCAATTGTCGTACGATCGTCGTAAGGTTCTACCCAAGCCCCGTTTC
Source organism: Candidatus Tumulicola scandinaviensis (assembly GCA_003140835.1). GTDB lineage: Bacteria > Vulcanimicrobiota > Vulcanimicrobiia > Vulcanimicrobiales > Vulcanimicrobiaceae > Tumulicola > Tumulicola scandinaviensis. The sequence continues at coordinate 62,185 of PLLA01000036.1, forward strand.
GCCGAATCCTTCGGCTAGTACACAACCGCACGGGGGTGTACAGATGGGGCTTCTGGCTCGCCAACCGGGCTAGTGTTTGAAGCGCCGAGCCCTGTCCTCCGTAAGGTCCAAGTATTCCGAGCGCGGCGTCGCGTGCTCGAGTTGAAGTGTTCTAAATGGCCAGTTACTAAGTCGACGCACCGATGCGTTAGCACGGGCTCGCGGAATCGGATTACCGAGTTCGTGGACTTCGTCGACGAGGAGATTGGTGACGGCACTCGGGCCAAGATCGATCGGTTCGCGCCCGATCGCGATTTCCTCGAGTCGGCGCGTTTCGTACGTGGAATGCGCAAACCTTGGCTTCAAGAGAAGCCCGTATGGTCCACAGGGCCGTCCCGACATCAGTTATCGACGAGCCGCGATCCGACGACTGTCTTAAAAAGTTTTCCGCAATGAAAAATCGCGACAACCTACAGGATTGCGGTGAGGCCGCCAGTACCCAAGCCTTTCATGTATATGCGGTCGCTCTGGCCAGATCGAGCGAGGTTAGAAGGCGCAGTTGTCAGGTCGTTACTCGAACTCCTCGGGCTAAAAGACTACACTAACCACGCACAGACCCCACCTAGCCCCGACCAACTCGTCCTCGATCCTACTGGGAAATCGTATCGAGAAATTGAGGCCGTCGGCCCTGGGTCCCAACACGCATGGGCGGAGATGGACCGTGTGATTGAGCGCATAAAGGGTGATCTGCTAAGTAATCCGCGCCGACACTTGTCCGGCTATACCCTAGAGGTTCATTGCGAAGAACGACAGCTATCCAGGCGGGAGGCAGAACGAACTGCTCGCAATGTCCTCGACGCGCTTGCGGACCCACACTGCGTCGAGTTTTCTGAGGATCAGTCCTCTGCCAACATACGGCTTCAGGCATCCAGCAGAGACTTCATTCGATCCATGGGCCTTAAGAAACACTCTCCGAACCCCGATGGCTCCGCCCGCGCTGGCGTTAGCCTGGAGGTGGCAGCCTACCTGGGAGCCGCTCTACCGCGCGACGAGGCGATCGCGCTGATCTTGAGCAATATTTACGAAAAGGTGAGCAACACGTACACCCGGGTCGAAAACGTACCATTGGACTTGCTGATACATAACACGGGATTCTCGGACGTCCGATGGGAACCGCACTCCGACTTTTTAAATCAGCTGGAGCGACGCGTGCGCAGCCTGAAGCCACAATGGCAGACCCAGTTCAATGAGATTTATCTGCTCACCGAGAACGACTATCGCGAAGTCAAGTGAAGTTGGGGCGTGTGGAATCGCTGCGTCTGGACGTTTGCCGTCAAGACGGCAGACGTTACGCCGCTGTTCATCGCTGCATTGAGCGTCCCGGGGTAAACCGTGCTCGACGCACTCTGCTTCTAATCTAGATCCAAGAAGAAGACCGCCTCGGCTGAACCAGGGCGGCCTTTTCGTATCTTTTGGCGGAGGTCTAGAGGTTGAGATTCTTTCTTAATTTAGCCAACAGAGAACGCTCTTGCGCGTACGCCGCATTGGCGACAAGGCAAATCGCTCCTATTATGCCGATAGTAGTTATCGCTCGTTTCATAAGCACTCCGTTTTAGCAGGCTCCGACGCACCGCGACAGTGCAACAAGAGCATATTGGTTTAGGCTGACACCTTCGAGGTCGGCGCGACGCGCGAGCTCCCGATGCAGTGTCTTTGGCACACGCATCAGGAACTTGCCGCTGTATTGATCCGAGGTGAGAGGGGGCGGAATCGGATCTCCGTCTTCAAGATGAACTTCAACCCATGCCACCATGGCGTCGTCGAGACTTTCGATTGCTTCCTCGGATGTGTTACCTTCAGTCATACATCCAGCGAACTCAACGACTCTGGCGAACCAGGTCCCGTCTTCATTTTTAATCAATTCCCGCGTGTAGGGGCGCGCGAGTATCGCCTTAACTTCCTCCTTCATTGCGAGTGCGGTCGTCATTGGTTGTTGTCCCTTTTCTTTCAAGAGTGTGAGAGCTACACCCCGAGTTCTTGGATGATGGCCAGTACTTGGTCAACATAGTTCTCCTTTACGGGGCGTCGCTGAGGTATGGAGATGGCGAGTCGCCCGAGCTTGAAGATGCGGTGAGACCCGGAGGCTCTGCGTTCGGTGAACACGACGGCTAGGAGTAGACGTTCGAGGTCTTCGAACGTGCAGTTCTTGCGGGTGCGTAGCACCTGGTCGTAGAGCCTCTGGACTCGCTTGGATTCGACCATCCCCATCGAGTAATGATACCGCATCTGGTATCAACTACGCAATACTGCCTATAGTATCAGTTTTAGTCAACTCCCCAAGCTGGCTGGTGGTGGCGGGCCCCTGCACTTGCTTCGCATGCGGAGGCCTTCGGCCGGTCCACCTGCCGGCTACTGTGCCGACCGCGCCGTCTAAGGTAAAGCGGCGCGCAGGCGGCGGAGGTCGCCTGAGCCGTCGCTGGCCCGTAGACGCTCCTTCTTATTGAAGCTGCGTTACTCTGCCCTGGGGTATCGACGCTAAGCACAAGCCGATTCTGCTCGAAATAGATGCCTTCAACCACGACGGCGATCAGCCGCGCAATCTCTTTCTGGCCCTCCCACGATGCGGCGCTCCATCGCTCCGCTCCTCGGAGAGAATCTCTTGGGCATCGGTCACGATCGCGCTCTCGGCGATGGCCACGGTGAGCTCGCGTTCGGTGTCGACGATGCGCGCGGCGACGTCATCGTGCGCATGTCTGAGCTCAGCGAGCCGCTGCCCGAGCTCGGCGGCGGCGATCCGGCCATCGGCCCGCAGTCCCCACGCGATCTGTCGCTGATGGTCGAGATCGGTAATCTCCGCACGTGCGGCGGCGAGTGCCTCCCTGAGGCCGTCGACCGTTCCCCGGGCTCACTCCCGTGCGCGTCGACAACAAGTTCGGGCTCGGCCACCAACCCGCGCATCCAGGCAATTGTCCGAAAAGATGAACGGGGAATCTGCTGGACACTTTAACTTCGGGTTCATTGAGTGCGCGAGCGAGCTGAAGCCTAGTATCCCGTTTAAGAGCATATGGAATGACGCTGCCCGCTCGATACCGTGCGGCCCTTATCAGCGAATATCGACGGCCAATGTCGGGAAACATATGCTTCGGCGTTCATAGACTACTTCATGTCAGCTGCCGCTCTAAAAGATACGGACCTTCCTCCGGTCCTCGACGTGGAAGCTGACACTGACGGACATATTGGAACACCGGAATTCTATTTGAAGTCCATGGATGATTGGATTGAGATGATTGAAGCTCGCTTCAAACGGCGCCCGATCATTTATACGGGACCATCATTTTGGAGGCACGTCGAAAGCCCGACGAAATATGGAAATCACCCGCTATGGATTGCCAACTACTGTGTTCCTAGGCCTGACGTTCCAGCGCCTTGGCAAGGATATCACTTTTGGCAATACGCTCAAAATATGAGCTCTGCTGGATTCGGGCGCAAAGCTGTAGATGTAGATTTCTTTGGTGGTGACGGGGACCAGTTGAAAAAGCTAATTGATGATTCGAAGCTGTAATCGCGGAAGCCCCTGCTCCCTCTTTACATGCGAAATAAGGCCAGGAGAAACTTCCATTTGGAAAAATCAATAAAACTGGTCATTACTGTCCATTGGAGATCACCAAAGTTTAGACAATAGGTTGTAAATAGGCTGTGCTAACGATGTACTCTTGTACAGTACCAAACGGTGATGAGCAGGAGTGTGCCGTGAGGAGGAGCGGCAAGAGTACAACGAATCCGGCCGGACGTTAACTGCGCTCCCGTTTCTTCTGACAACCAGCCGACGGACGGGATCCACTCGTTGCCCAAAAAGGCGAGAATGGGCTCGCATTGCAGGTGAAGGGTTGGAGCGCACACTGTGAGGTCATTCGGGATGCTGGAGCGCACCAAGGTGCTGCAACGCCCTGGAATTGCCATGTCCATCGAGAGCCGGAATGCGGCGGTCTTGAAATCCATCTAAGCAGGGTTCACAGTGGTTATGAAAGGCCAGTTCGTGCTCAACTAGAGACTACAAAGGCCGAGAAAAGCCAGCAACAGTTGTCATCGACGGCAACCGCTTGGCAACCGCCCGGGGATGGCTAACCAACGGCTCGCGTCGTACCTCGCTCGCAAAATATCCGAAACCGTCGGGTCGGGTAGCGCCCAGAAAATTTGTAATAAAAGATCAATAGTCGCGGACTGGTCTACAAATCGTATCCGCGTGCTGTTGCTGTTCTTTTCGGTATGCCGGCATCGACGTCCCCGCGGCCGCAGCTGCAAGAATCGCCCACCCGAATGGGTGGGATTCAGAACCGGAACCCGCGGCCCTGGTTGCGGAGAACGTGACCGAAGAGTGGCAGGATTTTCGACTAGTTCGGGCGCGATATACGCGAAGGGCGATTGTAGAGAGGGGCGCAATGACACATCGGCTGTTTCCTTCACTGGCCTTGCGGAAAGGGGCCGGCGCCACTTGTCGTTGACGCAGTGCCGATGATGGCGCAGGCTTCGGTCCAAGCTGCCACTGCGCAGAGTCTCCGGCTGTTGGCTCACAGTCAGAAGCGGCGCGCGGAGGCGAATCCCCGCTCCACAGCTCGTCTCGCAGCGATGCAGTCCGTAGCGCAGCTGCCTTGCGAATGAACGACGGCACATTTGACGCGATTGTGCGTCGTACGTCTGAAACTCGGAACATCGAGTTTAAAGCGCCGATGGCTTGGCGCGGTGAGACCCGGTGCGCGCGACTGGAGATCGTTTTGGATATCGCGGGGTTGGCCAACACCGGCGGCGGGCATCTCGTCATCGGGCGTCATGAACCCGACTATAAGACGGGGACTCTAACTGACGAGCAGCTGCGTTCGTTCGACCCTACGGAGGTAAACGCATTCGTTCGCAGGGTCCTCACGCCTCCGATCGAGTGCCAACTCCACGAGTATGCGGTCGGCGACGACGTGGTTATGATCGTCGAGGTGCCCGGGTTTGAATCGGTGCCTTTGCTGTTCTACAAAAGTGGAGACTGTGGAAGGGCAGACTGCAAAAAGCAGCCGCACTTTCTTCCAGGCGATGTCTTTATCCGATCGAAAGCGATGGAATCGCGGCGGGTGGTTGATGTCGAGGAGATGCGTGAGATTATCGATCGTGCCGTGCGCAAGCGCGAAGCCGAACTATTTGATGGCTTCCACCGCATTTTGCGAGCGCCGCAGGATATCGAGACGCCTCAGCTCGCCAGCTCATACGACGCAGAGCTGGCGCAGGAGGGCGACGACTTCTTCCGGCCGGTCTTTTCGCCGTGGGTCGCACAGCTCGGGCATTTCGATCTCACTATTCGGCCGACCGCATATCGGGAAGATCGCATCGAACTAGCTCGTACTCCGCGTGATATTCGAGAGTTTTCGTTTGTCGTTCTGCGAAACGGGATACCCGAGGGGATCCCCTACGAGCACAATACGAACGGGGAAAACGCACCTCTGGGCGCGCGCCTGCTTTTGCAGAAGCCGCAATGGCGCCAAATCGAGGCGGCTTCCCTGAGCACGAGCGCGTTGTACCGAATCGTTCGCGCCTTTCCAGAGGACTACCAGCCTGACGCCGATGGGACGCGCGCTGAAGTCGCTTTGGGTGCGCGCGTGCTGTGGGTAGACCACTTCGTCAATCAAATGACGATGTTCCACTTGCTCGCGCGAAACGTCGCCCTACGAGTCACGGAGGACGAAGACGAGGAAGTTCAATTCGACCTCCGTGTCGACGGGCTGGAAGGCCGCGCCACTGCCCTAAATATGCCCGATCCTCTTGTGGAATTTCGCATCGGCATTGGTCAACAGACCGGAACAAAGAATGTCTTCGATTTCACGCTTCGGACAACGCCTCGAGAGCTGAAAGCTAACGCGATGAGCCTTGCGCGCGAGCACTGTAAGCGGATCCTTTGGACGTTCGGGATTTCCGAAGCGGCGATTATCGGCTTTCAGCGTCGACTGTTTGGAGGCATTAAAGATGTGTGGCCCTCCGAATGACGACGCCCGGCGATAGAGCGACTGGAAACGGCCAGGAGTCTAGTAAAGTTCTGACGTCCCGATGAGCCTAGATGATCTTGCGCCGTCGATCGCGTTGCTAGGGAACTCCGAGCGCGGGCCAGAGGGCTTTCCCAATCCTCCTGCGTTCAGGCTGACCGTTCTCTTAGGAGCAGGGTCTTCGCTCTACGCAAAGGCGCCATCAACGGAAGATCTTACGCGCATGGTTGAACGGCGGCAGGTCGGCGGGGCGATTCTGCGCGCACTTAGGAGCCGATTCGAGTCTCAAAGCGCCAATTTCGAGGACGTCTTGCATGTCTTGGAAGAGCTGGACTCACTGGCAACGTCTTCGGATCGTGCTCCGACGATGCTGCGAGGCTTTGTACGCCCAATACTCAGCGAGGTTGGCGCCAGTCATGGGGAGATTCGGAACGAACGCTTTGAGCTAATGGAAGCTATCGCTGAAGAGTTCGATATGATCAATTACGACTCAAGCTGGAGGCCGCTTTACAACCTGCTTAAACCACGGCTTGACATTTTTGATCTCGATATATTCACGCTGAACTATGATCTCGTGTCCGATGTCGCCACTTACGCGCTCTCAATGTTGTCCGGCAAGAAATGGTTCGATGGTTTTGGTCAAATGGTTTACATGAGAGATGCCAGCGGTTTTCGAGCAGACCAGTACGCGAACTGGCGTCCCGGCTGGGGGCACGTTTATCTAACTCACGCGCATCTTCACGGAGCCCTATCGTATGCGTATTATGGATCCGACATGCGCATGGCGCACTCCGCGCCATTAGAACTAGTGTACACTGCGAACCTAGCCGCTGCGCGAGAAACGTGGGCGTGGGCACGGAGAGTCGCTTTAGCCGACCCCAAAGCAGATTTCCGTGGCGTCATACCGATTGTATCAGGATTGCGCAAGATGGAGAAGCTTAGCGCCCAGCCATTCGCTAACTACTACGCAGGCCTTGCGCAAGCACTCTCAAAATCGCCGTATCTCATGATCGTTGGTTACGGAGCCGGCGACGAGCATATTAACTATTGGCTGCGTGAGTTTACCCACATCCACAACGAAAATGCGCGAGTTGTGGAGATTCGGAAATCGGCTGATTCCGAGCAGTTCACCATGCAGCGCGCGGCCGCAGCATACGATTTAAAATGGCACAAGTATAAACGGCTTAACGATGCGTACATAAGCGATGCTGGTATACGGTGTTTAACGATCACTGGCGGCCTGACGGCCGATCGCGAGTTCAACCAAAGGCTAATCAACGCACAATTTACAGGCGCGTTACGTTATTGATTCGGGTGGTACCATTCTCGTGACTGTGTCGCGCCACTCGGACGGTAACGCCGGCGATATTGGATAGATTTAGCGGCGCAGGAGATCCGAGGGCTCCGCGCCGAGTGCAGCTGCCGCAGCGACAAGCGTCCGAAGTGTAATCGGGGAGCCGTTTTCGACGCGCTGCCATTGCCGAACGGCCAGGCCCGCCCGGTGGGCGGCCTCCTCTTGGGATATTCCGCGCCGGAGTCGAGCCGATCGCACGTTGCGGGCAATGGCTCGGAGAATCTGATCGTAGACCGTGGCGCGCACGATCTGAGCGTACTGGGGCTGGGCTCCCCTTTACCACGACAGTATTGTCGTATAAAATCGGAGTCGTAGGAGTCTTTCAGGTTTCCTCTCCTATCCCGGAATTATGGTCACGAGCCCAGGAGCGAATAATGAACTACGCCTCCGTTCTTGCAAAAAGTGCGTCTTGGATTCTTATAGTTCTTCTCGGCGCGACAAGCTCGGCGGAGGCGGCGCCTATTTCATGCATTGCGGAGGGCGCGGATCTCAGCGACACTGCGGTTGTGCGTCCCACTCATGACCAAAGGCGAGCCGCACTAGCAGCCTATGCTTTGCCTAGCGTGGTTAGCCTTTGGCAAGGCTTACAAGCGGAGCGCCTACAGGTTGCCGACCGCGAGACTGCCACCTCAATCGCTGGAATCGATCGTTCGCGGCTTTCAGATTCCTTTTCGATCCTCTCGTCGGAAGAGAACCCGATGGGCGGAGCGATCCTTGTCGTGATATTCAGTCATTATCAAGACGCGATCTATCGCGTTTGGATGTATAAGCTCGCTAGTGGCTCGTGGGTTGTGCGCAGTTTCGGGCGCGAAGCGTGTTCCGAGCAGCAAATACGTTGGATAACCAATCGCTATAGCGACTTCGACCGGTGACTCTGGTCAAGGCGCTGCCCAAAAGAAGCACCGCCGCTATGCGCGTGCAATGGAGCACGTTTTTTGCCCTCATCGTCCTGGGTGTTATGCAAGCGCCAGCATTTGGCAGCAGTATGACCTTATCTGAGCTTTCGCTAACGAAACGCTGCATTGTTGATGGCGTCTCGGCAGGCTGGCATACGGTATACGAGGACTGCTTCGCGGCCTCACAAATCGCCTATCACCATTCACTTACGGCTTCATCGGAAACGGAGCGTCAAAAATACCTGAATAACGAAGCCGTCGCCGACCTATATGCTGCGAGCGCTGCTCAGGCCCTTAGACGGGCGATGCACAGGCGGTGTTCCACAGAGCGCTGCAGCTCTTGACGTACCTTGACAATCATGGGTTTGACGAGCAGATGCGTTCAAACGCGCGCCGCCTTGAAGAGTGCTTCCTACTCGATGCGCCCGCACATTTGGAATGTAAGACCAAGCCGCGAATTTGGGAGCCTTAAAGGTAACGATGCCATTTTGCTTAGAATGCGGTGCCGAAACTGTCGGTAAGTTCTGCCACACGTGTGGAACCGCGGTGCTGATATGCTGCCCAAAGTGCGGCGCCCACGCGCCGGAACGGGCCGCGTTTTGCCCGAAATGTGGAGTCCGCCTGAAGGCTGCTCCGCTGCCGTCCAACGCGCCCGCATCTAATGCACACATAAACGTAGAAAGTTCGGCCCATTACTATTCGAGCAGTTCGGCGGATACGCCGCCAGCCGCCGCGGTGACAACTTTACAAAGTTCCCCAGATGAGCCTCATAGCAAAGCGGGCTTCAGTGTGTGGTGGGTCCTGCTCGCGGTTTTCCTCACGTTCATAATCTACTACATTTTGGAGGGTCTCATATTCGCTCTTGGTGCGGCGCCTCCCATCATCGCGCTCAGAGTGGTCCTCCTTCCGATGGTTGGGTTTGTCATATTCTATTGCTTTTGGTCCCTCATCCGAGGGGAAGCTCCGTAGGCGGTTGACGTGCATTGTAGGACCTGCGATGCGGCTATGCCTCAATCCGCCGAGTTTTGCCCAAACTGCGGAGCGCGAGCGTTCCAAACTCTTCCAGACTCGACGCAGACCACGGCCGCGCGAACGACAGCGATGACGGTTACTGCATCCGATCCGACAGCCGCACCGAGCGATGGCGCGAATGATGGAAGGTCCGGCATCGGCAGAGCGACATGGTACGTTGTCGGCGGTATCGTGCTTGCAGCGATCGTCTTCCAATTCTTCCTGCGCTACAACTACGTCCATTTGCGCGGCGGCTATGTCATGCGAGTGGATCGCCTTACCGCGTCCTCGTGCTACATGCCGTGCCTTCCGAAACCGCCCACGCCAACTCCGGTCCCATACGACCGAAAAGCGGCTGTCGATCGATTCTTGCAGACGATTGAGGTTCAGAATCAACGCGCAGTAAATCTAGCAAAGGGTACGACGGCAGCCCGCTATATCGTCGCGGCTCATGGCGAAGGGTACTCCTGGAGCGCGATCTTAGGCAATCGCGACGCAGTCTCGTACTATACTGCGCTTACGCCAACTCTGTGGGACTTTGGGACCCCGCGTGCGAACGTGGAGGACCCTTGGGCGAGCCCCCGTCCTACCGGTGCGGCATGGACGCCTGACCCTGGCATCGTCGGCTACCGTATCCGTGATCCGAACACCCCAGGATTTGAAACAAAGCTGGTTTCCTATCGCGACTCAAAGGGCACCGGCTGGTCTTGGGAAGTCCATGTCGACACTGGTGAAGTTTTTTATGTAAACGACAACGCCGACTTGATGCGCAAGTACGGCTTTACTCTCTCTAAACGGAGCGCGACCCCGTAATGAGGTTAGGGCCATAATTTCGTTGCAAAGCGTTCGAGCTAATGAATCGCTCGACCCGTTGCAATTCCCGCACGAAACGTACCCCAAGTGACCTTGCGGAACGGTGCAGTCCCGCAACGCAATCGGCTGTGCAGGGGCACAGCTTTTTGCAACGAGAGAACTAGGTTTACAGCTGCGTAGCTTTCACTAATCCACGATCGGTAGACCCTCTCTCCCAACGTATCGCCGGTTGCGAAAGAGGCGCTCCGTCCGCTCCAAAAGACGCTGGCTCCGCAGGAGCTTTTCCACCAAACGTTCGCCGTACGTTTTACGAGGCTTACGATCAAACCGCGGGATTATCGGTGATATTCGCAGTCGCTGCCAGCCCAGTTCGGTTATCATCCATCGAGCGCGCCAAGGCTTGACATACCCGTAGCGTACCAATATACGCAGGTCGCGCCACGTGGTCCAGCGCGAACCGCGCCCCATGGCGGCAGCAAGCTCGGTGGCGGAAGGCAGCCAGTCGAACTTCCCAACGAAATCGGAGAGCTTGCCAAGCACGTGCCGGCGACGGCCGTTGGGTTTTGCTGGCTTGCGGGTTGCCCTGCGGTCGGTACCCACAACGGGAGCTTCACGGCGCGGCTTCGACCGATGGGTCCTTGGCTCAGGGTGCGACCGCTTTGCACTCTCCGTGATCTGAGGGGTGGCCATCACGGAAGCCACAGCCCTAGTCGCAATCGCCCGAATCGTTTCCGCTTCTATGGGGGAGGACGATTCGGACGATTCCGGAGAACACCGGCCGTCGATCATTGACGGCACCCCCGGAGCACCCTTTGGTACGCGATTGCTGTAGCGGCCAGCTCTGCTATTGAGGCCAGAACGTGGCGCAGGTACGCCGAAAATCGTTCCTTTGCGCGCGCAAGGTCAGAGATGCGACCCGGGCTCCGTACCGGTCCGGCGCTTTCGCGGCCAGTCTTCTCTGAGCGCGCAGCCGGGTTACGCTGTTTCATTCCAGTCCTGCGAAGAACTCGCGTCTTTACGTTGCGTAGCCAGCCGCTCCGCCTCGGCTAGGACGCAGAAAGTGCATGTAATCTCGCCGCCGATAACAGCGACGCGGGCGATCCTCTTGCAGCGTCGGCAGAGATAGCCGTGATCCGTAAAGTCGCGTCCGGCAAGCGAATCGCGCTCGTGCAGCAAAGCAATAATCTCGAGTTTGTGTGCCGCGATCTCCGGCTTGAGGGCCCCGATCGCCTCCTCTTGGCCGCGAGCGAGAATGCTACCGCCTTGAACCGAGAGCGTCACGCCGCGTTCGTTGGCACGGTAGAGCAGCTCCGCGGCGGTCAAATCACCACCTCGACATATGGAGCATCGTCCTCACTCTTTCGCATTGAAGCGCACTCATTTGCACCTTGCAATGTGCGAATCTGTGGCTCTTCTTGCGAATCTATGGCGGCTAATCGCCAGCGGACAGGACCAGTGACGCCTCCTCCGAGGCGCTCAATGACTCCAGCTGTGCGCATCTTGGGACGTACGCGATTGAATGTGGCTGGCGACACTCCGTCCGCGCGTACCCGCCGAGAAAACTCGTTTGCCAAGAGTTCTCCAGCTCGAAGGCAATCCACGATGGCGTCATAAGCCTCTTCGCTCGCCGAGCGGTCCTGTGCGGTGGCAGGAACCGCGAAGAGATCCCCAGGATCGATCGCTGTCGTCTCGTCGCCCCACGCGAATGTGCCCGTTTCGGGGTCGATCGAATAGGTAACGACGGGGACGCCCTGCGTCGGACCGTAATTACTCTTGAGCAAGCCGACGCCGCATCGGCCATTTTCGTCGCGGCCAGCGGCCAGCACAAATCGCGCCCTGCCGACGAAACCTCCGAGTGATCCCTCAATCTTCATCATCGCGTGCCCGTCGCGGCTTTTCGTCACGTGGGCTACCGCAAGGACCGAAACACCGCGCGAGGAGGCGCGCGCTATAAATGGATCGAGAACGCTTCGGACCTCGTTGCTGCGCCATGTGTCAACTCCCGAAAGCCGCGACGCTATTGGATCGATAATGACCAAAGCCGTCCCCGGTATTTCATCGAGCAGCCTATCCATCAGGGTGACGTGCGCGAAACTGAATGGCTCGATCTCATCGCCACGTCGAACCCCTTCCACGACGTGAATGCGGTTCAGCTCCGCGCCGAGCCGCTCGAATCGTGGACGCAGAACGCTGGCTGGATCATCTTCGAGCGATAGGATAATCGTGTCGGCAGGCTCGACTCGGCCAGCACCTCCCGGAAGCGCCAGGCCACGTGATATTGCAGTCGCGATCGCGGCGCAAAGATACGATTTCCCTACGCCCGGTAGTCCGGCAACGATTCCGAACTCTCCACTCACGATGCGGCGGTCCCATAACCACATGACCTCGCGAGGTTCAACCGCAGCGAGGGGCTTTGTCACGATGCGCTCGGTCATCCAGTCATTCGCGGCCTGGATCGTTGCTGAGCCAGCCACCGGAGAGTGCGTGACACGCTGAGCCGCTTCGATCAGCGAGTCTAGCTCCGCAATCGTGTGATCGTCGCCTAACCACTCCGCTACGTCGCTGCCGTCGTCTCGGTCGGGGTAAAGGTCGATTACCCGCACGTCACAACCCATGTGAGCGTCTGCGATGCGCTGTGCCCGCGAACGCGCCGCAAGCCGACCCGGCGCGTCAGAGTCCGCGAGCACGACAACCCCTTCGGCCCCAGCAAGTGCTTCGACATGGTCGTCCCTGAATGGCGCATTCGCGCCACCGTGAATTGTTGTCACCGCGGCGATCGAATCGGCTGCGCGTAGAACGTCGCGGAGGCGATCGCCCTTGCCTTCTCCTTCGACAACGAAAATGGTCTGACGCCCTGCGATCGCGGCTCTAACCTCGTGCGCGCGGTAGAGCGGCAGATTCGTGCCCTTCAGGCCGGCGCTTCGAGAGTAGTTGCCCTCCGATGCGTCCCAGAGGTACGGCAGAAACGATTTGGAGGCGCCGTTAAGCCCCGGCTCGATGCGATCGACTCGCGCAATTGGCGTTAAGGTCGGGTCGCTGTAGAAGTACGATGCGACGACGTTCCTCATGATGGCGAGGTCGGGGCATTGGCGATCCACTTATCATTGCCAAATGCGCGCGTGTGAACCCCGGCCGCAATCTCGTGTGTAGTCATCGTGTACCCTCCGACGCTTGGGAGAGCCGCTCAGCGACGATTCGTTCGACCTCAGAGACGGGAATCAGAGAACGCCTCCCGATTCGCACGTCGCGAAGTTCACCCCGACCAAGTAGTAGCTTGATCGAGGATAGGGACACCCCCAGCGTTTCGCACACCGCGCGACGCGAGAGTAGCTTGGTTGGAGTGGCGGTAGATATCATGGGCCAATCTTAGCCATGGAGGGTTGCGCTTGTCGCCCTGCTAGCGTATGCTGGATAACGGGGTTAATTAGTATTTAGATATGTCTCCACCAATCCAGCCCAAACTCAGTCCGCCCCAAGCCGCGCGTTTTCGCGCAGCGTTCCGAGAAGCCCGGCGTTCGCTGCGCTTACACAATGAGGATATCGGCAACAAGCTCGACGCCCACCCGGAACTTCGGGGCGCGTGGTCCGAGAAAGGCGGTTCGAAAGCGGTCGCCAACGCCTTGCTTGAGGATCAGCCACTTACGCACCGCACGGCGAGGCGCGTCGTGGTTGGTTTGGCACTGTGCGTAAGTGCACACGTGCCGCAACACGTCGTTGCAACCAGCCTTGCGAGATTGGCTCGCGTTCTGATCCACAGCGGCGCGGTACGATTGGACCATCGCTCCCCGGGACCTCCGGCTTTCATTCCGCCTGTCGCGATCAGGGCGATCGCTGCTATGCAGGCTCGTTACCTCGCGTCGCGCGGCATTGCTCGAGAGCAACACGATGCCGTGGCAGCCGCGCTAGACAAGTGTCTGCGTGAATCTGCGCCGGTCATGGCGCGTGCGTTTTGTGATGCCGTAAAGGCAGTACCCGTTGTGAAGGCGCGCCACATTCCCCGTCCCGTCATAAGTTCAAAGTCTATCGAACGCATGTACGCTGTCCATTTTGGCGACGACTACATCGGGCCCGGAGGCCTCCCCAGGGAGCTACATCTCCTCGAACGCGAGCGACCCGATCTAGCCTCGGCGCTTGGGATTCGAGTGCATTAAGGAGCGCAACCATGAGCATTTATCGTCGCAAGAGCGGCCGCTACGCCGTCCTCATCGATCTTGAAGCAACCGCAACCGGCCTCCGCCGTCGCAAGAGCATAGGCACTTATCGCACACGCAAGGAAGCCGAACACTCCGAGCGGCAGGCCTTAGAAGCGCGTGATCGCGGCGTTGATCTTTCACCTCGTAGCGTCACGCTGTCGGACGTTGTCGAACGCTTCCTGCGCGACGCTGAAACGCGGCTGACGCCGAATACAGCGCATCGTTATGCAGAGCTTTGGCGCGTCCACGCCGCCCCAACGCTTGGTGCTATTCCGCTCGGGAAGCTCCGCGCAGGTCACCTGCAAGAACTGTATGCAAAGCTTTCGCGCACGACGAACCATCGCGGGGGAATGCTGAGTGGACGCAGCGTGCATCACGTTCATCGGATGCTTCATCGTGTACTATCGTGGAGCGAGCGCCTGGGCTTGGTAGAAGCTAACGTAGCGCGCCGGGTCGAGCCACCACGTCCGAACCCGTCGCCTGCGCGAGCGCTTACGACCGACGAAGCGGCAGCAATACTCGCCGAAACGGAAGACACTCGTTGGCACCCGTTCTTCGTCCTCGCGCTCTCGACAGGAATGCGCCGTGGTGAACTCGCGGCCCTAACCTGGCCAGCGGTCGATCCTGAGCGCGGAACCGTCGTCGTGCGCCAATCAATCGGAACCGACCGACGCGGCGGCTTCTTCGTAAAATCGACCAAGACCGGGCGCGAGCGAGTCGTCCCGTTGGCTCCGGCGGCCGCGGAGGCATTGCGCCTTGTGCGGGTGCGTCAAGCGCGCGAAAAGCTCGCTGCCGGTGCCGTTTACGACGATCGCGGGCTCGTCTTTGCCGATGCGTTCGGGCGCCCCATGAAGCTCGACGCGCCCACTAAAGCATTCGTGGCTGCCGCGCGCCGCGTTGGGATCACCGGCGTGACGCTGCACTCCTGCCGTCATGCCGTTGCAACCTGGGCGCTCTTCGAGGGAAGCGATGTTCGTAGCGTCGCGGCGCTTCTCGGGCATAGTGCCGCTTCAACGACGCTCAATGTGTACGGCCATGTCGTCGCAGGCTCTCAGGAACGCGCCGTTACTGCAGTATCGAATGCGCTGGAAGCGGCCCAGGCTCGGCGGACGAGTGAGGCGAACGGACGGCGCTAACGCGCTCGCCGAAAGCTCGGGTTTGTGCGGCACGGCAACCGAATGGCAACCGCCCGCGGTTTGAGAGGTCCGGCGTAAGCGGCCATGCGCGCGCAAAACCGCATGAAATAAGGCGATGCGCAACATGGAGAGGTGGCAGAGCGGTTGNNTAATGCGCGTCCCTACCGCGATGCTCACAAGACAAAGCAGAATGCGGAGCGACTCCGGCTAGGGCCGGCGTACGCAGATCAAGGATTGGTATTCTGCAACGAGGATGGGTCGCCGTGGCCACCAGATTCCCTAACCAAACAGTTCGCCAGCGTAGCGAAAAAGGTCGGAATGAAGGGCTTTCGGCTGCATGACGTGCGTCACTGCTTCGCCTCAATAAGCCTCAAACAGGGAACCTCCGTAAAAGAGGTTTCAGAGTTACTTGGACATTCTTCTCCCTTGATCACTTTATCGACCTATGCTCACGCTATGGAAGGGGTAGCGAGGGAAGCCGTTAACCGGCTGGCAGACTCGCTGCTCTCTAACAGGCGCGCGATAGAACGTGCGTGAGAAATTGTGAGAAACTGATGGTCCGACGAAACTTCGTGAGAAGACCAGTTACGCAAAAATCTCAATAACCATAGGGACTTGCGAGGACTTGGAGAGGTGGCAGAGTGGTTGAATGCGGCGGTCTTGAAATCACCTGCGACTGCCTCGACATGGGAACCGACACTCAACGCGCCACCGACCTGTTGATCGGTGCGCTTAAGCGGCATCCACCATGACGAACGGTCATTCGCTTCTCCGATCTGCTGGCTCAGTGCCCTAAATTCAAGGGATCTGAATAAGAACAAGCCAGCCGAGACGTTTTTACGACGAGGTCATCGATGCCGGCAGCGAAACTCGCCAAACCTTCAGAAACAAATCAAACGCTGACGCAGACTGCTTCAACAGTGTGACGCGGCTCCGGTAGAAACGCAAAGGCGAAGGAGCCGATTTAAGCCGGCATGCGCAATTTGCTCACTCCCTGAAGCTGCCTCATGAGAGTCCCGCCCTGCGCTCGGTCTACGGCGACCTCCTCTATTGTATTCCCACCTACGGTGATCACGATACACGGCTGGACAGGCTCACAAAGCGCATCAACGCGGGTAACGGCGCCCGCACGAAGTTTGAGCGAAAGCTTGCCGTCGAGAAATTATTGGATCGCGACAACGAGAACCTCAGGTCTGGACAGAACGTTCGAAGGGCTTTCGTTAAAGCCGACTTTTTCATCAAACCAACAATTGGGACGAAATAAACCGCGCTGTCCACCGCTTTGTCGAGCCCGTTTTGATGAACCGTACAAGTCGCCCCCGCTGAGCGCGAGCGCTCAAATGAGACGGAATCCGACGTAAAATTAACCGCCCCGCGATTCGCCCGCGATCGGTTCCGCAGAGTGTTGAACGATTTTTGCCTCTCGAATCCAGGCATGGTCCCATATACCTTCAACGAGAAGATATTCATCTTTATATTCAGCCAGGTCGATCTTGCCAGGCTGCGGGTCCTGACCCGCGGAAGCGGTTGTTAGGCTTTGATCGGTCGTACCGTCGACATTGTAGAAAACCCAATCCTGTAAGCGATCGTTGAAAACGACTTGGCCCGTAAACTGATTCATAGAGTCCCCTTTCTGATGTTACGCGTCGAGGCTTCCTTTAATGCATTGCTTTGGCCGCCCTCCAAAGCCTAGAACCAATTTGGCGAACATTCACTTGGGAAAACCTACCTCAGAACAAGGCCGCCAAAACGTCTTGGCCCCCCGCGGCACTCACAGCCTCGTTCTTGTTGCCGCCTCGTTACGCGCGTTACTCCAGCGAGGTGCTGTTCGCTCGTGACCGTAATGGTTGCCGGCTGCACCCAGCACGTCCTCCCCTCGGCCGTTCCGGGCGGCGCGGCCCTAGTTCACCGCATTCCAATTTCACCGCATCCCGGCGCCGTGTAACGGACAGATGACCTATCAGCAGTACGCAACCGTGGAGGACACCCTTCGGACCATCGGCGGCAAGGGCGTGCGTCCCGGATTTGGTAAGTTTGGAGGAAAGGTTGCCTATCCGAATCTAAGCCCGTCGGCCAGCGTCATGGTCATCACGAGCACTACGAACTACGAAAATATGCCGTCATTGGGAAGCGGGACGCCTATTGTCTACATTCAACTCGCGACAACCGGCGGGACAACGTTCGGAACGCAGATCTCGTCGGGAGGCGGCCTGGTCGGCGCCAAAGATCGTGCCGTCGAAGACGTACACAGCATTCGGTCAGGCGGTCGTGGGCGGAATCAAGGTCGATCTGAGTCCTTGTTACGCGGTCGCCACGCAAAGTATCTATGGTGATAAGCTCGACGGTATTGGCACCCTGTTAAAAGGGCAAGACATCTCTTGAAAAGGCGTGCTGCTGCGTGACGAGGATATGATGAGATCCACGCGATCAGCGTACGACGTGAAATGATCGCGCTACTTCGCCGGGTCGCTGCTCGTTTGCTTGATTCAAATCCCAACTTTATAGTCGGGGACTTCTCTAAGCTCATACTGTTCGTGGTCGTGAGCGTCACGGTATAGTCCTTCGAATCCGAGCACCCGAAGAAACGCTCGGTGATAGATGTTTGCGATCCCATTAGCAGCTCGGTCGTTGCGTTCCAAAATGACCTTTTCTGATTCATCTCCTGTATGCCCGACATGGAGGACTCCGTTCCGAAAATAGTTTATGAGTTTCTTTTCGAATCGCTGAAACCCGATATCGAGATCCTCGAAGAACTCAAAAACCTCCTGGCGTGGCGACTGCAGGTTGGCCTCGACCAGCTTCTGCCGAATCCGATCTTTCTCGCTGGGCGAAGAATGGCTGCCGCTCGGAAGATTTTCAAAGGCCAGATCAAACGCCTTCATCACGCTGACCATTCTGTCGGCGAACTCTATTACGCCCGGCATTGGCATTCGTCGCGCTTGTTTCTCTTTTACGGCACAGAAAAGGGCATCAAGCGCAACAGACAAATCGCGCAAGCGCGATGTCGGATAGGTCTGTACCGATCCATCGTTGTAGTGATGGATCGTTGCGCTGACACCAGGAGCGTTATTTGCCCTGAGCGTCAGCATCCGATCCAGCATTATGGGGAAAGCCCCTGCGAGACTATTAATTGCCCCCCATGGACGCAGATCCAGAGGCTGAAGGAACTGCTTGGGAGGTTTAGCCGCACCACCGTTTCGGACGCGAAAGCCCAGACGTTTGCCGTTTCCGTCGAACGCTTCGACAAAGGTCGAGTTCCCGCGTGTTCCACACACGAAGCGCAGCACATCATGCAGCGCCCACCGCTTGTCAAACGGAATCGGGGCCCCCTCGTACACGATCCCAACCGAGTCCTTCGCCCCGCCGGTAATAGATGCGCAGTCCGAAATCATTGCATCGCGGCCGAAGATCGCTGTCCTGAAACCGAACGGAAACGGCTCCGAGAGCCTGACGCCGAGAATCGTCTCGCGAGTCAGCGCGGCGTTTGCATCGTATGGGCTGCCAACGACAAGTTCGTTGAGCTCAAACACAAAACTACTTTTTGCGGGATCGTCCCAATCGAATCGGAGGAACGCGTGTTCCCCCACGACCGGAATACCATCCACGTCGGCGACCAGCCTCCCTTTTATTAGGCCCTCCCGAGCAGCAGAGGGTACATGCTCGGCTACGCGGATTCTTCCGCCCGAGTCTTCGGCTCCAAGAAGGATGTAAGACGACGCAAGTCCTACAATCGCGCCACCATCGAACTCGAAGTTCATGGGGCCGTCGTGCCTCCAGCTTGTTGGCGGCACTTCGTCATTGATGAAAAACTGATCTCCAAAGAAGCGCGCGACCTCGTCCATTTCCAATAAGACCCTCAAGGCAGTTTAGTTGTGGCGCGTGCGCAGGGAGAAGTTAAGATCATATCCTAACACGGTTGTCCAGGAAACGTTTTCAAGCGCGCTTCGCGTTCCGGGTCGGGCATTCTTGCCGTCGGCATTTTGTAGCACGTGCGCCACAGGAGACGACATCGTTTTTATATATAAGAGGCGTGACATGAGCTACCAATTGCGAACTTTCACCTTCGACGGGCGATCAGATCAAACCGCCGTAGACGAACTGCCCGACGAATGTCCTATATGTCACATAAAAGGATTGCAAAACACCTGGGATTCGGGGCGTCGCCTCAATCAATGCCAAACAGGAACTCGAGCTTATTTTGAGATGCCCAAACAAGGCGTGCGGGAGCCTATTGGCCGTTTCTGGTAGCCCTGTCCCCCGCCGCTAGCGCCTCCTTCTCGCAAACGTACGCGCCGTACTCCGTATTCCCGTACCAGCGCTGTCCAGCATAATGGTAAATGCCGGACCTGATGTTGAGCCAAACGACAGTATCGCTAGGGCAATGCCTTTGGGCTGCCTGAGGCGTGCTAAACAACTGGAGACCTTGAACTGCGACTTGAACGTAGTTTGTGTGCGCCGTCGCAACGACCGCAGAAAGCGGAGCGAAGCCGAGCAGAAGCGCCAGGACAAGGATCAGCTTACGCACGATTATACCTCCTTAGTTATCTATCAGCTCTTTGAGGGTCATAGCGGTTTGACAGCGTGTTGCCGATGATACCAATACAAAGTATTCCGGCTACGAATAAAATGCCGCAAATGATATTGCCTGCATACGTGCTCGGCCGGACGGATCCTAGAGTTAGAGCATAGCCAACGGTCATTCCTAGTGCGTCTGGATAGTTCCGGATAGCTGGGTGCTGAGATTGCGATTCGATTGCGTAGAGCAGAGCTGCCGCCAAGGGAGCGACGAGGGGATACATCCAGACTAAATAAAGAGCATTGTTGCGGGTGTCAGCGAGGCGCTCAATAAGGACGGCGGTTCTCCAGGAAGCGTAAATGAGCCGGATCAGGCGAGCGAGTGCAAATCCCGTTAGGGCTGGCACGATCGTTAGCAGCGACACGAGATCCAACCCGGTGAGCAAATAGAAACCCGGTCCCCTACGGGTTGTAAATAGAAGCCTGCTGATTATTTCGAGCAAAAGAACAGCAGCCATGATGAGCTCTATAGCCGCTGAAAAGACCGAAGGGATAAGGCCCACAAGTCCGTCGTTCCAGGCACCAGCGAAGACGAATAGGTATGAAACGATGACCACGATAAGCTCGTGGCCAATGCTCTGCGAATTGACGAAGGTTCGTAGCCTCCCAATAAAAGCAACTCTGGCTCTGTCTCGACGCACTATTGTGTCTCTTCTGGATTGCTCTGAGCTATAATGAATAAGAAGTTCTTCCCTTTACGCGTGCGTGCTGGAGGTGGCTTTTTAATCGCGCTTGCCCTCATAAAGAACCCGCCAGTTATCCGGTCTGGGTGTGACGCACTCTCTCGCCATAGACTAAAGTGCTCGGATCCGACCCAAGCCAGAGGTGCGGTGCCAAAACACGACTGGTGCTACGTTTCCGCGTCTCAAAGGCTTAGCTATGGTAAGCGGTTCCAAATATTGCACAGCACGCTAATCTGCACGGTATCCCAGTCGATCGGGCTACCGCCGCCATCCTGAAGCCACGGAAGTCTTGTCATACGTTGCTTGAGGTCGGCCATCGGCGTCGGATCCACGACCGCATTCCAGTTGAGGGCCACCGAGGTCGACGACGTAATGTAGCCGTGTCCATAATCGCTAGTCGACGAGTAGGGCGTGGCATCGAAGCTCGTCAGCGAAATCGACGGGGGAGGCGCTGGCGGCGTCCAACTAACAACTTGACCGACGCGATCAGTATTGTCGCCCGTTGCGCACTTCGACGCTCTCAAAGCCTGATCGTTCGCGTTGCTGTAGAATCGTATGTGCTTTACGACTCGGCCGACCATCGGCTGGTAGGTCTGTCGCCACAGTGAGACATCTAGGTCAGCGGCAAACAATATCAGGCTATCGAACGCGTCGGTCGCTGTTGGGTGCGCGAGGGCCCAATCGTATAACGCAGTCGTTATTGCGTAGGAGCCCATGCTATGAGCCGCCAGAATGATCTTCGGGTGGGAAGGCAGCCGCGACAGGTCATCAAGAACCCACGTTAGATTTTGCTTTGCGGACTTGTCGGCGTTATTCTTATCTTGGATATAGCCGTGGGCCTTATTCTCAGATGGCCACGAGTACAATAGGGTCGTGTGGACTGCGGGCTCCATTAGATACGACAATCGTGCCGCGGTCGAGGCGCCCTCGTCGAACGAGTTATTATAACCGTGAACGAATAAGAGAATCGAATTCCCCGCCGGGTTGGCCAGAGCGACAGCCAGTGCGGAGCGAGCTTCGGCGCCACGTGCCTTGGCCGTGATATTATCGACAAAGCTATCGTCGTTAGTGACCTGGGGCCCGTCGCACTTCCAGTCCGGCGCAATGCCACACTGCAAAAGCGTTGCCTGCCCGGGGCCGAGCGCAACATGCGCCACGAACGTTCCCATCGACGGCGTCTGGTTCACGTCGATCGTGTTGCCAAAGTCGGCATTTCGCTGCTGTCGATCGGTCACAAAGTACATTTGTTGGCGCGCGTAGTTATTCGTGCTGATCCCGAATCGTGGGTCGGCCTGGGATGTCGGCGTAATGTCGACGCCCGAGATTACCGCCGGCCACCCTTCAGGACCTGGGGAACGGACACTATCTCCGCCGGTCCGCGATGCAGAGTTTTTCACTCGTATGGTGAGCGGTGACAGAGGGAGGTTGGAAGCGACTAGGAGGAAGTTGCCATCGGCGTCGGTCTGCGTCGAGGCGATGAGCGCACGCGTAGCGTAAAAGTTTGGGTCATTCGCATCGCCCTGATAAAGATACACTTGGTAGCTGAGTGTGGCGCTTCCCGGGGGCAAGAGTACCCTACCAACGAATCCTGTTAATGATGTTCCTTGCGCTGCCAAGGCGTTGGTCGATGCAAATATGCAGAGCGCGACAAAGAAAAGAAGAGCGCGCCTCATATCGTTTCCTTTCTCTCGGGCGGGGTCGGCAGCTCATCGGCGCCTTTCTTGAAAAGACGCCAAAAGTAAACACAGCGGTCGGCTGATCGAAGAGCCTCTAGCGGCGCTGGGAATCCGGCGGGGAGCGCACCATATGTCACGATTAGGTTTCCGCCTGCGCGATCGAGCGCATCGTCAAGCTCTGCCGGCGATAGTGTGTTCAGTTGTTCTTGCGATATCGTATCGATCGCTGTGACTGGCGAATCCGCATAGAGTTTGGAGAAGTCGGCGGCTTCCCCATCCGCCCAGCCGTAGCCAAGTGATGTCGTCGAACCTTCATGACGGACTGCATAAAAACCGCGACTCTCGCTGTCGCCAAGAGGCAACCCGTCGGCGGCGAAGTTCTGCAATCGGGTGCCGTCGGGACCGGCTAGCGTCGTTAAGGCAGCGCTAAGGCTGGCCGCGTATTGGGCGATTTGCGAACCGTCCGGTCCCCCGCCATTCATCGCAGCAGGTACCAAGTCAGTTGAATCGATAACGTGCCCGCGACAAGAGATCAGCCCTACGCGGCTTTCTAGGGTGCGAGCGCCGTGTAGCGAGGTGAGAGTGCGCCGAATCCCAATGACCCCAACGGCGAATTTAAAGTCAGACGTCAGACACAAGTTACGAATGCGATGTATATCGGTGTCGATCGGATATACGGCCGTTACTGGATCAAGCGTGGGGCTCGTATCTGCTTGATGAAATGCTTGCTTGATGACGCGCCGCATCGCACTATCGTACCAGGCATAAATCGGCGACAAGTTTTTCGGATCAGCGCCGTTGAGAGGTTGATCGAAGACCATAATGCGAAGCTTTCTGCCGCTTTGCGTCAGGTTTGGCAGCAGATTTCCGCGATCATCTTCCACGATAACCGGGAGATTATCGAGCGCTGGGTCGTCGGCTTTGGCTTCGTCGATGGCATGGCGTATGGAATCGATGGAGACGCCGTATCGCATCACGCGTGAAACGACCGTGGCGCCATTTGTCGGGTCGACGACCATAGGCGAGCCTTGAGCCACGCCAAAGACTGCCCCGGTGTCCACGTCGACGAGTGGAGAACCGCTGAATCCGACTTCTTCGGGAGCGCTGTATTGAAAAAGGAATGGCCTATCGGCGACTGGAGGCAACGTTCCTTCACTTCCGGCCAGTGTTGCGTGCTCGTTGTCAAAGGGTTTTCCACTCGTCGGATTTTGAATAATGTTCTCTTGAAACGAGGACACAACGAAACGAGCGGCGACCGGAAGGTGTGCCGCCAAACACATAGCGCGCGGCCGATGAGCCAGCCCCTGGACTCTAATCACAACGACATCAGAACGGAAGTCCGCCGATCCCAGAATCGCGGCATCGTGCGGTGAGCCGTCTTTTGGATCGTAGGCCGTAAGCCATGCGGTATTTGGTTTTTGCTGCACCTTCGGGAGTCGCGCGTCCGCTTGGTAGGCATCTCTGTCTATGAGATGCGCTGCCGTAACAAGGTAGGTATAGTCTCCGCGATTGAGGATCGCAAAGCCGGTCCCGACCTCCGCTCCCTGAACCATAACCGTAGCTTGCTCGACTTGCGATGTAGCTATCTCTTCAGCACCGGCCTTCGCTCCGAGGCTAAGGCACAGTATTGCGAAGAGGCACAAGCCGATACTCGCCAGGAAGTGCCCTCTGCGACGAGAACCGCTGCGCCGACGAGGCGTGGGCGTGGCGCTGGAGGTTGCGCGACCATGTCCTTGGGCCGACAGCTCGTCGAGCAGTCCGCCTGCCTTGCCTCGACGGGGACTTCGACTAGAAATGTCCACCCGCAAAGATCCTGAGACTGTTGAACGTAGGCTCAGCCGTATGCGGAGTCTTCGGTGGGCGACGGATAGCCGAAATATCAACAAGCGCAGACCTCTAACAGCCATCCAAAAGAACTCGAGAGTCCATGAATCGATCGGTTCCCTGGCTACCCTGCGTTCCTCGGCTTACTTCGCCCATCAAAAGGTAGAGGCCTCTAGGGACTACCCCCATGGGCCTTAGTATTCGGTCTCAATGTGAACCTTTATTCTCCGGACTCCTGATTGACGCCACCGCGGTCGGACCTTTCAAGTATCGAGATGGGGCGTCTTACCAATCTAAGTAGAGGTTTGGACTTTTACGCCCTGGATCTCGCGTCAAGGGTCTATACCAAAAGCGCCACCGGCGATCAGCGTTCGGCAGATCAGCCCATGCACCGCAGAGCAATCAGCGGCTGCTCCCAGCTGGGCCACGTTGGCAGCCTCGAGCGCTGGTCGCGTCGTTTATGCGTCTCTTAAGCCGTTGTCCGACTAACTCCCAAAATCGCAGGCCCTTGAAGTCGGATCGATCAGTCGACCTCTATTAGCTGCAAAAATGCGACTACCCGTTCAGGCTGAGCCCAAAGCTTTATCCCCAAACCGCGAGACGCCAACGGATTTGCCCCTGACTAGGCGTGTGCACATGGTGATTTTGCGGAGGTAAGGGATGCGTCAAAACGGAGGTTGCTTCTTTACCGCAGCCTTCACAACGGTAGATTCCCGAATGTGGCGTACTCTGGCCAGGTTCGTATAACTCATCGAACATTTTATCGTTTGACTTGCTTAAGTATTGAGAGTACTTATATGAGATCATGCGTCGGTCTCCTATTTCTTGCAAACCCTCGGCTATATGAAAATCAAGGTGTGGGTGGCGTAGTTGGAGGCAGGTGCACGGCAACAGAAACCGCGCCATCAGTTGTTTTGACGTGAACATTGGAGGCCTTGCCAATCTCGTAAAAGGACACCAGTTCATCTCGGACAACCTGCGTGCACGACACCCCGATAGCCGTCCTGATCTTGAGATCATAGAAAAATTTCATTCGCTCTGGTACCAGGAACGGCGTCTGGCATCCAGTCGTAAGGTGAATACTGGCAACGGTGATAACGCCGCTGGTAACCTGATAAGCGTTGAGTTGCCCCTTGTTTGGATTTGTGAGGGACCACTTGTAGGTTGTAGCACTTGCCGAAGCCAGCAGCGTCACTGCAATTACGAGCGTGTAAAGCGCAATACAGTAGTTTCTTATCATGGCGCTCCTTTCGAACCTCGATTATCCGAATCGGTGTAGGCCTATCGGAATGAAGAAGCTTTCAGAGGGCATTAATCCGAGCTAGCCCCAATGGGCTCCTCCCGTAACTGTATTGAAGTATCCGCCGATCGACTGATTGGCCTGATATTTCTGAAACGCTCATTCATATAGTGGCTCCTGTTGACTAGCCTATAGAAGCCAGAGTATACTTGTTATCCGGTTAAGAGCCACACCGACGAGATTATGACCTTGACCGGAACGGTCCGTGGTTGCTCGTCTTAGGCCGTTCGCGCGTCGATGCGAGTCGTATTCGGTATCCCCCCGCGCGTACCGAGGATCTGCCACACTACGGTCCGTCATAATGAGAGTCCGTTCCGTCGGCTGAAAGCTTTCGTGGCAATTTTATCCCGACGGTACGTAATGGGAGTTCGCTGTGGCAGATCAATCATTCGACATCGATGCGCTTTCAGATCTCCTAAAACAGTCGAACGCGGTCAGCAATCTCGCGCGAGACGAGAAGGCTTTTTATGCCGCCTTTGACGCATTTCGCGATGGCGACGCGAAGGAAGTCCAGGCCGTGCTTCAGCAGGTTGGGCTTTTTGATCTGTGCAGACTAATATGCGATTGGGTTCGTGTGAAGGATTGCGGCTTCTTATGCTTGGAGCTGTGTGGGATACCGAAACCTACGAAGGAGCCTCCCGACCAGCGGCTGCTGGCCGAAACGATCGTACGTATCACTTCCAACGAGAAATCCGTCCGTGCGCTCGCTGAAATCGTCGAGACGCGCAATCGGGACGGCTTTCAGCGTGTGGTCGATGAATACAAGATCGGCGCGTTTTGCCACCTGTTCTGCTATTGGCTGTGCGCCGTACGATATCGGATGATTTGTCGCTGGGTCTGTAACGTCGACCTCGAGGAGCGGCCGGATCTTGCAACTGAGCTGCAGTCAGCCGGAGAGGCGCTCCGCCAACTACTCGCACACGAGGATTCTTTCGAGCGCGTCGCGACCGCTTCTAACGCGGGCGACGCAGCGACGATGCAGGCCGTCATCGGGAGTGTCAACCTCGGTCCCTACTGCTATTTTGTTTGCGAATGGTTCTGCAGCTGGCGCTGCGCCTGGGTATGCCTAACCCTTTGCCGCGAAGCGGTCTTCGAAAGGGTCTCGGACCCCGTAGCGGAGGCATTGGCTTTCGCGAAAGTGACCGCGAAACTCGCGCAAGAACCCGCCGACGTTCGGCGATTGGTTGACGCGGTTCGTGCGGGCAGCGCAAGTGCGTGGACGGCGGCTCTCCGTGAACTTCAATTAGAGCCGTACTGCATCCAGCTGTGTCACTGGGTCTGCGCCTTGCTGTGTCGCCAGTTCTGCATCTTGGTTTGCCCGCCCATCTTTGACCATCCCTGGTTTACGCATGTTGGTGATTTCAGCATCACAGCCGATTTCGACCCGGGTACTGGCTTGACGAATAAGACCGAAGCCGGGCACGGCGGACCGAACTACGGATTCTACAAAGATCTAAGCCTTCGGGGATTCTGTCCGAAATATGATCCAGCCCACCCAGCCGAGCAGATGGCGTATCGGTTCCTCTATCAGCCGGCGGGAGCAGCGGCACCAACACCTATCACCGGTCCCTTAGTGTATGAGGTCCTCGTCGGCACACGCTACGCTCTCTGGAACGGGAATCCGTTTACGCTTCAATCGGTGCGAATTCGGGGCGCGGGCCCAACACCGACGCCACCCGTCGGACCGCCAGGACCAAACCCGCCGAATCACTACATCGTGCCGGATGCAAACGGTTGGGTCACCGTCGATGCTAATGCCCTAGACAACGGATTCGACGGCTGGCTTATGGGCTTTGCCTCTGCTACTGCAACTACGTTTGCCGGTGGCGACCCCGCACCCGGAGTGACTGCTGGCAATCCAGTCCCTGTTGCCTCCCAAAAGAACGGCTCGAATGCTGCGATCATCTTTCAGGCGACTCGGGTCGGTACGACCACGCTAGTCAACGGCGGGGCAGCCCCCGACTATACGAATCAGCTTTCGCTGATTCACATCAACAACTGGTATGCGGTCAGCCTCATTAACCTTGAAGAGTTTGCGGGTGGAATGTCGTGTACGCCGGTGACGAACAGCATTCATGTTCAGTACACGACCGACCACGAATTGATGGCGCAGTGGTCGATCGACATGCTGACAGCGGCAACGCCGGCACCAGCGGCCACCTTTCCCAGCGGAATCGGCCCGCGTGGCTCGTCCGGGGTGGACTTCCACGACACCACCTCGTGGCCGCAGTGTTCCTATCTTCTGAGGTTGCACACGCGTCGTTCCCTTACTGACGGCCTACTCGACGATCCGGACGAGTGGGAAGGCAGTTTCCTCACCTTCTGCATTGACTAGCTTTTCAAAGGACTCATGACCACTCTACCGCCCGGTGAGTAAGCCGCGACGCATCGCCTCGGCAACACGTGCGTGCCAGCTACTCCGGAAAATGCTATAAGCACGGCCTTCGCGTGATTGGCAGTTGAGACAGAGATCCCTAGGAGCGACGCGATCCGGCGTTAGTCACAGAACGGGTTTGGACCACTAAGACATTGCGTAAGCGACACGGCTACTGGATCGAGCCCGAGTTGCAAGCGTCCCAGCTAATCCTAGGAGATGACCGGCGAACAGGCTGATGAAAAACGCGAAGAGAGGAGCTTTACATCCTGACTTAGGGGATTGCTTGAGTGTACGATCCCTAGGTTTGCGGTCCATTCTTGATCCAAACCGGCGCACGATTTAGTTGCGTTCAATAACTAGAGGAGACATACAAATGAACCGATCAGTCTTCACCCTGGGCATCCTTGCGGCGTTCTTAGTGGGATGCGCCGCATCGGCGATGCACTTTACCGATCCCGTTCCGGTTGCAGCGCAATCTGGGCCTGCTAAGGTTCATCCCAATGTCGTTACCGGACCATGCTATAAGCCGACTGGGGATGACTGCACAACTACCTATCACGTTGTCCATGGAAACACGACGCTTAGCGTTCAATACGACTGCGACACTGGAATCGGCTGCACGTTTACGAACGACGTCACATTCAGTGGCAACGCGGTCTTTGCAAACACAAACTACCAGTGCCATGCGATCGGGACTGATTCCAGCTCTGATGGCGTTATCTTAAACGCATTTCAGGTTTCGACGAGCGACGTTCAGTTTACGTTTCGCAATGAAATCCCAAACAAGACGATCACGCACGGTACAAACTTCAATGTCTACTATACGTGCGACGGTTCTTAGTCAAAGGAGGCGATCGTATCGGGCGATCGGCAACGAGGAACGAGCAGAAGCGTCAGACCGTACCATTGAGCCCCAGCGCAAGCATTGTATTGACTATGGAGTCTTACTAGAAATACGAAAGGAGAAACGAGCCCAATGATTATCTGCTTTAGAGTCGGTGGTATAGAGCACTGCTACTATCTCCCCGTTCCCGAGTGGCCACCGTGGAGACCTTGGCCCGGACCAGGACCGATAAACATGCCCTGGATAATTCAGGATGCGACACTTGTCGCAACGGTAAAGCAAGCAGCTCTTCGAGTCCAGGAAGAAGCGGTCCGTAACGCGCTGCTGGCTGGCGTGAAGAACGCGGTCGCAGCGCTGCAAGAACGAGCCGGTGATCACGTCCAAATTCGCGAGCAAGACTGAGCCGGGAAATAGTACCGGGTTCGAGCGGCACCCGCGTAAAAGGCTACGAGACGAGAGCCGGAGTGGACGGAACGCATCTGCTCCGGCTCAACCCAAAAGCCCGTCTGTTTACGCCTAGTTGGAAGCGTTGAGGTTCTTTATCATGCTTTCCGAGCCTTGCGGAGCAGTTTTATTGTTGCGTATGCGCACCATGTGAATGCTGCGCATACGGAAAGTTCCGATAGTATGAATAGCAGCGGAACGATTTGGAGCGTTGGATAAGTGAGACCGCCGCTAGACCAAATGTGAACCACCGAGGGCCCCAATGCGAGCGCAAGCAGCAGTGACGGAATGCAGATAGGCATGACATGGTGCCAAATTGCGCCCACCAAACGTCGGCGGTAAGCCTCACGTTCCACCACCCTGGATGCGTCTGGAGCATCGCTATGCATGAGATCGGCGATGAGCGGGTACTTGAGTCCAAAAATGATTGACAGGAATACAAGCAGCACAGAAACCATCTGTGATCCATCGACAATTTGCTTATAAAACTGCTCGTCGGTCATTTCGGGATGCCGAGTTTAGTGCAGACGGCATCGTACGTGTCTTTGGATACTTCAAAAATCTCCGCGCTGCCTCGAACCCTTTGTATTGGAGCCAACTTTCCACCCTGAAGGGCTGATATGACTTCCTTCAGGTAATCCACAACGACCTGGGGAGCGTTAAACCGATACACTGTCCCTTTCTTTGACGGTTTCTTTCGATACGAACGCCGTTTTGGCAGCCTCTACAAATCCCTTTTCAAATTCTGACCGGTAGCGATTCGTCACGGTTTGGATCATGCCAAGCGCTCGACGCTCAGTTACTCCCATGAGGCGGCTGACCACCGCTTCACTCGGGACCTTTCCGTTCAACGCGTGTTTTACGATGCAATAGAGACGTTGCTGTGTGACTGTGGCGGGTTCGGAACGGCGATTGAGAACGGCATCTGCAAATTCGGCGATTGCCGCAGCGCAGAACGCCTCCAAAGGTTTTGCACACAAACCACCTAGATATTCTTTGATCTGGGCCTGCTGATCGGCCGTCAACAACTTATCGTCTACAGTCATTTTGACACCCTCACCTTTTATTGTGGGCTGAATTAATTAACCTGGGTGCCGGCCGCGTCGTCGCGAGTCGCAGGCATATTTCGCCTGTGCGCCTCTCGAACTCAGTCTGGCGGTGGCCGAGAGACTCGGTACTTCAGCGAGCGTTATCGTTGGTTTCAATCTCGAAGACGGGGTGAATCTCCCACAGCGATCGCGCGCACCGCCCCTTCCCTCGCCGCCCTCCGGGATCAGATCCGCCACCGTGTGCAGTGTCGTAGAAGAGTTGACCCGTTACGGTGATGTGGTCGCCCACGCCAAGGCTCTTGGCCGTGCCCTCTGCCAGGCTAACGCGCCCCCGAAGTTGTTTATTTCGAATGTAATATGGATTCGGGACCTCGGCGACGACGCATTCGCCCCCGCCTTCCGGTCCGAGATCAAGGTGAAAGTCTCCGTCATCCTTCTCACAGGTCGAGGCAACTACGGTTCCCGAGGCGGTGACGGTTTGTCCCTCGTAGGCCGTTACTTCACCGATTACGACTGGGTCCGGGATGCGCTCGTCGTCGAGTTGAGCCGTAAGAATGGCGGCAAACGGCGAGGGGGCCGCCTCACCATCGGCTTGAGCAGCCATCTGATACCGCTTTGCCTTTTCGAGAAGCTGAAGCGTGATCGGCGCAAGCCTCAGAGTGAATGGAACGGCCGGACGCGACCATTTTAACAGGGCATTGAAAGGAGCCGGTGACGAGAGTGCCATCGTCCTCAGGCTCATGACCTGGGTATGAGCTGCCGCGACGGTGGCCTGGCTTACTTTGAAGATCTGGAGCATGGATGAGGCTGTCAAGATCCAGCCGTGTCGGCGACTGCGACATCGCAGCCGGGGGAATAGACGTCTTAATGTCCCATCGTGCGACCCCTGGCCCAAATGGACAGCGGGGATTCGCATCTGGGTTGGGATTCGAACTCGATGCCACGATTGCCGTTGGCATTGCAAATGACATTGTCACAGTAAGCAGAACACAGATTAAGCGATCCAGACTTTTTATTAGCATTTCCCTCCCAAGCGATTCATGGCAAAGTTACCGGCTTTGCTTCGTACGTAAGGAGCAATCGATTCGCACCACCGCTAAGGAAGGCCGGCACGTTTGCGCAGGCCATCCGCCAAAGCCTTAGAGGAACTCTGCACGACCATACGGGGCGACGCGGCAATTCTAGTCGCTCGGCAAAAATCCAGACCGCGACGGCAGCCATCGTGACAAGGTGCCACTCCGGTAGCAACGTTATTGATATCATGAGCGGAAGGCATGACCACATGCACCATGTTCCATGGCGTAGCCCGAATCCAAGGGCGTCGACGTCAGCACGAAGTCCAAAGGCACAAAGGCTCGGAAGAGCGTGGCATCGATTAAGGCAGCGCTGCTTACCGGGCGAACAATGCCAAATCAGAACGATAAAACAGGCTAACGTGAAGATGAGCCAACGAGAGTGACTCAGGGCTGAAAGCCACGCGACGAGCACTCCTGATGCCGACCATATGGCGAAATAGGCGAGTACAAACAATCCTACGCTTCTGAAACGGTGCCGTTTGAGACTGCGATCGTATACATGCTTTACTGGAACGGCGAGAATAGGCAGCATCATCGCCGAGAGCATGAGCAACCACTGGACGAGCACCCCGCTCAGATCCGATGCAGCATGTCTTACGTCCATTTCGTTCATCATGCTCGCGTCTCGCGCTAAAAGCGCCGCCCACGCGACCACGGTAAGACCGACGATTGCTCTGGCGAGAGGCTTTCGACCGGGCAAGTGATGCATAGAACTCCCCCGCTACGGCGACTGTCGATAGATGCTGATGCGCCCTATTTTCACCGCTTCGTTTGCAGGTACGGACTCGGTCGAAACGATCCTGACTTGGAGCTGTTTGACGTCGAGCGCACCGTCTAGATGAAGTCTATCGGCGATCTTAGTGATGTCCAAGGTGTAATTAACACCGTTTCCAGCGTGCCTGCCGTCAGGTTTGCTCGCTTTG
Organism: Candidatus Tumulicola scandinaviensis; assembly: GCA_003140835.1. Classification (GTDB taxonomy): domain Bacteria; phylum Vulcanimicrobiota; class Vulcanimicrobiia; order Vulcanimicrobiales; family Vulcanimicrobiaceae; genus Tumulicola; species Tumulicola scandinaviensis. The sequence continues at coordinate 94,358 of PLLA01000036.1, forward strand.
CGCACACCAAAGAGCGCGATAGTGCCCGCCAGCAGGTCGGGATGATTTTTCGGATTCTGACGTGACTTTAGAGCGACGTATACCTTGAAGACCGCACCATCAGCGGGGGCTGTGACGTTTTCCAAATTGAGGTATACGCGATCGGGCTGCTCCCCCAATGATGCGTTCTGGAGGCTCATTGCAAGTGCTTTGCGCGGCGCTTGATCGAGGGTCACCTGCGCGTCGGCGCCAGCACCGACGACATTTATGCCTTTCGCACTTGCGCCCACGAGCTCAGGTTCACCGGGTGGCACCATAGGCTGCTCCTCGAAGGCCTTCGCCGTTATTAGGCTCACTCCCAACTTAATCAGTCGATCGGATGGCGCGGGGACGGCCACGGGCAATAGGTCATCGTAAGTATATCCCAGGCTTGTGAGATCCGTTAGCTGGCCGGGATGGTATTCGTACGCCGTACCGTCAGGCTTGGGCGTCACGAACTTTGGATTTCCCTGCCCTGTCGGACCGTTTATCCATTTGGGTTGGGTCGGGTTAAGGTTTTCCGGGGAGCTGAGACGCCAGACTTCCCAAAGTCGGTCGATGTTCGCATGATGCAGCCAGAAGATCGGATCAAGGGCAGCCGTGTCCGGATCAGTCATCAGGCCGCGCCCTCTGCTTGTTCGGCCGATGCCACCGACATCAGTATGCACGGTGTTATGAGGTTGATTCTCGAAATCTCCAAACGAGTTGCCGGCATTCTGAAAGTCGGTGATTGGACCACCGAAACCCTTGGTGCCACCTAGGTACTCACCGATGAAAACGTGATCGGCCATCGGATCTAAGGTTGCATTCACGACCGCCACGTTTCCGTCTCCGGCGGGACCGTATCGCTCGACAACGTATAGCGGATTCGGGCCTTTTCCATCGGGCCAGGTTTGGGATTGAAATCCGGGTGGCAATCCTGCCTGATTCAGCTTGGAGTAGTTCCAATAGGGAAGGCTCCAGTCCGCCGGACCACCAAGCCTGACAACGGCCGCACGGACGACCGCCTCGAAGGTCAGGAGATACCCTCGATGCCAAGGTAGAAAGTACCACGTGGCGTGTTGGCATTGCTCCCAGTATTCCGCTATAACGTCATCGCTCGGTTTGACATCGGTGTCATTGAGATATTTGTACTTTCGCCATAGGTCGTCATCGATGCCGTGGATCGCGGAATAGAAGCGCCAGCTCGTCGGATCGGCGAGGGGACGCGTTTTCATATCGGCAACGGCTCTCGCGTACCACAATATCGGATCTGCCCAATCGTCACCGAGCTCCCAAACGTTCTTGCGCACGTACGTCATGCCGTCTTTGCTCCCTTTCGTAGCGTTTCTGTTCGTATGACTTAGTCGTATCGAATCATTTTGAGTTGCGAATTGCTTTTGGCTCGAAATTTGATCGTCATATGGGCTTCTACGCCTGTAGCAAGCGCTCGTGGCTGGGCGCCTTCGTTACTGTTCCTATGCAACAAGCATTTTGTGGATTGCCGTTCCGTAGACGCTGTGCTGCCTTGGGCAACGTCGCTCCCTGGGTTCGCCGATTGTGCTCGTGTGAGGCGATCATGCGAGACTCGCGTCAGAGTCTCTGTGAATTAGGAAATGATGCTAACGTCGATTGTGAGGTTGCATGGCATGATCGTGACCTGACGGTAACCTGCTTCCTGCTCCGTATATTTCAAGGGGTACCGCTGTACGTGATGTGGCACCTCAGTATCCACTGTATCTTCGATGTTAAGAATCAAAATCGTAGGATTAGACCCTTGAGGAATCGCTTTCACCAATCGTAAATGGTGTCCGCCGTCCTTGCAAGTACAGGATCCTTCGACGTGTAAGATCTTCTTGTTGGGCGGCATCGTGTTCAGCCATGCCTTCCAACCGTCGTCACAGCGACAGCCATCAAATTCATTCATCAGCTTCTCCTTGTATCGGTAAGTGTTACATCTTTGGTTTTTCCAGAAGCGTATAATCCGAATTCATTGCGCCGTGTCGGTTTCGTATCGGTTCCGGCGATTTTCGAGATTCCTCAGAGCATTTGAAATCCGGGTCCCCCAATGATCTCATCTTTGTCATGATAATCTAGACCGAGGGGATCGCGTTCGCATGACGGCGCCGATCCAATCGGTGAGCAAGAAGCGTCGGAAGCACCTAGTCGAGCGTTATCATATTTCATGTTCCTCCGACAATTATTTGCTAACCGGTCCCTCTGCGTTTTTGCAATGGGTTCGCAAGTTGTTGATTTGTGCTGACTCAGAAGCCAGATGAGATTAAGGATTAGTTGGTTTGGGAGTTACGGTCGGCAACTGTTGAGAAGCCTTTGCGCATGTTCCGTGCCAGAGGGTAGTGACTGTTCCTGAGTTTTGATCAACTACCGTCGTCACATCAAGTCCAAGCGTATCTCGCCACAAGACGAACGTCGTCTCGTTTGCACCGTCCCACGCAATGGCTGCATCATTCACGGTAGCGGGAGGGGGAGGGAGGTTTATCATTTTTGGGGGTGCGGCCGTTGGCATTGTAAGCCCAACGTGCGGGGTATCGGCCGTCTGAATGGTGACCGCGAGGTTCGTGGCGCCTACGGTGCTCCCGTTGTTGAGAGCTTTAGCCGTGATGTCTACGACGAAGTGATATTCGTCCCAAACCCAAAGTCTGCTGCAGTATCGATCGCAGCCTGCGCTCTTACAATCCGGACTGCACCAGATGCGCACGGCAAGCACCGGGCAGTCGAGTTGTACGGCAGTCGTGCGGGGCGCAGCAGCTAGGACCGTTGCAGCCACGGCGCCTACAACCAGAAATTCAAATAGAGTTCGAAATGTCATAACGTCACCTCTATGGTTTCGGTGTCGCAGTTGGCCGATAAGTAAACCAGAAACATTGCGGCTGCGGCAATGATGTTTGCTCGGGGAAATTCATATTACATGGCCACATCAGGTCGTCGACTAGTTGTGGGAGAAGTGATTTAATCGCAGCGGCACTTTGGGAATCTGCGCTGGGTACTTCACCGAAGGCAGCGGAAGAACCAAGTGCCGTCGCCGCGCCAGTCGCGGTCGTGGCTTCGTTCGCCGCTTTAGAGCTAATTGTGTATGAGCTTAAGTAGGTGGAACCCGCTGGAAACGGATTAGGCGTAGCAGCGGTGTACGTCGATGTTTTTGGAGTTTGTACGCCGTAGTAAATGGCACCCGCTGCCAAGACCGTAGCCAAATTGATATTGACGCGAGTACCGTGGCTCGATCGCACGTGCGAAAGCCATGTAATGTAGGCTGCGTTGTTCAAGTAGCTTGTGTTGGTTGGCTCGCAATCAATGACCATAAGCTGCATAGCTACGACAGTCGTCGAAGCGGAGTAGAAAAGGTTATAGGTTCGGTTTTCGACGCTCGGTTGTACGGCCACAATTGCGCCTGCCGTCGAGGGATCATTGAAGCACTGCTGCTGATACTTGTCGAGTCCCCACGTCGGTGCCGCCACGACAACATACTTGACGAGTTGGTTGCTGTAAAGATCGCGCTGGATACGAGTGTAATCGACCTGCAGGAAAGGCCCCGCCGTGGGATGAGGATTCATTTTTGGGTCGCGGAGATTGTTCGCAAGCTGCAGCGCGATCTGGGCCGACAGCACCGGATCCGATGCGAGCGCCATAACATAGACAGGCTTATTCCACGGATCGCTCGATCCGGCAAATGGCGTATGAAATCCGATGGGCTGCGGTGTGGGCGTACCAGCGGCTGGCGCTGGAATGTTCTTTGCGATCCAGTTCGTGCAAAACGCCAACGCAGAATATAGTAGCATAGCATTGTTTGCTGGCGTATGCGTACCTGGAACCGAGGTGCTACACGCTGGGGGCATCGTTGTCTGGGGAGTAGGTGCCGGGAGTGGAGGTAAACCGGGGGGGTTCTGCGCGATAGGAGGCCCCGCTGGTGTTATGCTCGCAACGTATTGACTGATGGTACGCTTGCACGCTGCAATACGCGCTTGCATCACGTGCACCGCTTCTTTTGGCTGGTTGTAAATCGGGCCAGACTTCCCAATCATCGAGAGAACATCGGCGGTATTGCATATCGCCCAACCGTAATCTGAAGGCGGCGACAGGGTCGGTGTGTGAGTCGCTTTTGGCGCGGGAATCCCTGACAGCGCCGGCGCGGCGCCACCGTTCTCGAGGGTACCCGCCAAAAGGACGGCCACGAACAGGATCACGGTGAGAGTTGAAACTCGCATCGCTAGAATCGAATGTTTACCAGGGCGAGATGGGAACGAATGTCGTAACTCACACAGCCGACGTCAGTGTACTCAGCGAAAGGCTCAGCCGGAATGCCCGGGGTCATGATGGATCGGCGCATTACATGGCACCTCTGTCAATGTTGACGGTTAAGTCAGCAAGGCGTGGCCGCTGCGCGGGAATCGCCGACGTGCCTTCCCACAGGACGCGCCCGCCAAATGTTGGCGCTGCACCGCAACTGGGCGCAAGAGAAAAGCCGGCGAGTTCGAGGCTGATTGCGTTTTGAAGGTGCATCGCAAACTGCGGAGGGTTGGCCGCGTCATAATCTGCATTGTCGCCGAGTCGGCTTTGGATGAGCGAATGAACATCTTGGTCCATTGAGACCCCTCCGATCTACTGTCGCAAGGCTTTCTGCTCTCGAAAACGCGAGCAAGGGCTTGCATCGTTAGCTCACCAGAAGATAGCTCCTGCAGGCTGGCCTAAATAAGTGCGACACAGGCGATCCTGGGATATCATTTAGCCGCCCGCCTGCTTTGTTTTCGGGGCGGCGCCGGCTCCGAGCCCACACAGAAACGACGCCGCTCGCATTGGACGCAAGGGCGCTGTTCTATCTCATTCGCTCCTCTTGGTTCGCCCCACTCTTCGCGATAGCCTCTAGGAGCTAGACCATAAGGTCTAGTTTCTGCGCTCTTCGCGCGTTGGAGGCTTCATCATGGCCTTGCTTGGCCTGCTCTTGGCACTTCTGTTGGGCGGTCACGCTCAGCAGGCACACATGTCGATTCATCATCCTATTAGCTCCCCGACGGACACGTTGGGCGAGACTACGGGGGGCTAAAACTACTCCTTGCGGGGTAGTCCAAAGATGGTAGGGCTACCCCGCTCCCGAAACGGGAGCAATATTGTGGCGGTAACAAGAGTCAAGCGCTCATCTCCGACCGACGGCTGGGCCGCAGAGATGGCGATCTTGTTCGATGAGGGTCAATACTCAAACGCCGCAGATCTGTACGAAACCAACGCACGGGGAATGTTGGCTCCGCTCGACGCGGCGTTCTTGCGTGCACGCATTCATATGAGAAAGCCTGGAGAGGGCTACAAGGCTGTTTCTTTGCTCAATGGACTCCGGACGCCCAAAACTGGCGCTGACTTTGCTCGGCTTCAAATGTTATTAGGGGAGGCATACGCGGTTACTGGGGACGAACGCGGCGCTGATAGCCGGCTCGAAGCGGCTCTTAAGGCCGCGAAGGCCACCGCCGATCGTAACGTAATAGCAGACGTCGCCTATCGACTTGGACGACGACATGCGATAACGGGCAACCAGCCGGACAGGGCTCGCGAGTATCTCCCACTCGTGCGCGAAGGCGGGTCAACGGAAACGCGGCTCAATGCGCTTCACCTCGAGAGCTGGATATTGAGCCGAGAGGCCCGAGCGCGGGATCAGGCGCGGGTTCTCATGGAGTTGCTGCGATCGCTCGACGTACGGGATACCAGGCACATGGAGCACCGCATCCGCGCGACGCAAACTTTGGCGGCCTTAGCACGCGAAATGTTCATCCCCGAAGCCTTACCGGTGGTTGAGCGCCACCTCGAATTGGTGGAGTGGCCGTCCGACTTTGACATTGCCCGATTTCAGACGACCAAAGCTGTTGCGTGGACGAAGGCACTCCAAGGCGATTACTTCAATGCCTTCCGCTTTCTCAAACAGAGCGCCTCAGTCGCGCCGGATGCGGCTTGGCGCACGATGGCGTTTTGCGATCGAGCGTATCTCGCTCGCGTCCGTCACCAGGATCTGTGGTTTCGCCAGGAACTATCGGATGCGGAGGAATCAGCCGACCTGGTGGTTTGGGAAGGGCGCGAAGACGAGTCGGTCATCGCGCTGCTTTTGCTCGCAGAGTTGCTCGCGCCGTTGAATGCGGCCCAGGCGTCGGCCTACCTCGCTCGCTTCCATACCCTCACCGATATCCGGAACCCCCGGTCCCTCATGCGACGGGACAGCCGATTCGAGGCGCTCGTAAACTATTCCACAGGGGTGGTAGAGCTTGAGCTTGGAAACCGCAAGGTTGCAGTCTCGCGCTTGCAGGCGGCGATGAAAGCCTACGAACAAGTTGGCTTCGAGTGGCGCGCTGCGCGGGCCGCTCTTAATCTGTATGATGCAACCAAGAAATCGACGTTCTTGGACTTGGCTGAAAACTGGCTGAGGCAGTACGGCGCAAGTTGGCTGCGCGAGGAGCTAGGGGCGAGGCGTCACGCGAGCCCGCAGTCCTCCGGATTGACGCCGATGAGAGAGCGCGTTTTCCGATTGCTCTGCGAGGGCAAGTCAAACGTGGAAATAGCATCGTTGCTGGGAATCACCGTCTCGACGGTGGCCAATCACGCGAAGGCCGTGTTGAAGGCCTTCTCCGTGAGTAGCCGCCACGCGCTGGTCGCTGAGGCCATGCGACGGGGAATGCTCTCGACGTAGGCTGGTCTCTTTATGCAACATCCGCACTTTTCTGCAGTTACCGGAGAATGCGTGTCGATCACATATCGAAAGGCGAGCTATCGAACTTCACCGTCGCCGGAACGTTATAGAGGGCGGATCCCACCACGTCATTCGATTGCCCGAGTGAACGGGAGCGATGTGTCGCACTGTGTCTTCGATTGTCGAGAAATGTCATCATTTCCGGTTTGGCCCCTGCGTGACGTTAGGGGTGGTTATCAACAAGGACCCATGGAGAGACTCAGCGAGCGACTCGGGCCAGGTCTCCAGGATATCAAAATGGTGCCGGCGGCGTATTTCTGGCAACGGGGGTTTATGGGGTTAGTGGGGAACGCCTTATCGGCAAGCTTTGTTGGAGGATTGAAATGAAGCCTTTACTTATCATCCCTGGTTTTTTATTTAGTACGGCGCTTTTTTCTGGATGCGCAAGCCCGCAGATCTCGACATCAATACCGGCGGCGATACGTGCACAAAGCGATACGCGATCGAGTTCCTTAGGTTCGATGATACGTAGTTCAGCCGTAAATGCCAACCTTTACGTAGCAAACGATGGTACCGAAGGTACTGTTACCGTCTACAAAGATGGCACGAACGCGTTGATTCGCACGATCACTCAAGGGATCGGCGTCCCCGAGTCTCTCGCGTTTGACAGCTCAGGCAATCTTTACGTTGCAAATCCTCTAGCGAACAATGTCCGAGTGTACGCCCCCGGCAGGAAGACCGTTCAGCGAACGATTCACGTAAAGGCCCCGCATGCGTTACTGTTCGATGTGGCTGGTAACCTATATGTGGCAAGCCCCAAGATGGTGTCCGTTTATGGACCCGGGAGTTCCACACCGCTACGGACCATCACGCAAGGCGTTAAGTCGTCCCATGCGCTCGCATTCGATAGCTTTGGTAATCTATACGTCGCAAATCAAGGTGACCACTCAATCGGCACAAATACTGTCACGGTGTACGCTCCCGGCAGCGGGTCAGTTCTGTATTCGATTTCCCAAGGAATCGACCACCCAACCGCCCTGGTAACTGACGATTCGAACAACTTATACGTAGCAAACGATTTCAACAGCACCGTCACCGTCTATACCCCTGGCAGTTCGGCGGTTCTGCGCACAATTTCGGCAGATGTTAATTTTCCTGGCGCGTTGCTTTTTGACGGCGTCGGAAATCTTTACGTGGCAAACAGCGGCGGCGACACTGTAACCGTATATGCTCCCGGAAGCAAGACGACTCTTCGGAAGATCAGTGATGGCGTTAGCCTCCCAAAGGCGCTAGCCTTCGACAAGCATGGCAACCTGTTCGTTGTGAACCTCCGTGTCAGTACTGTGACTGCTTACGGTCCTGGTAGCACCACCCTGCTGTACACAATCTCTCAGGGCGTCAGTTTACCGACCGCTCTTAGCTTTAGTCCCTGAGCGGATATCGCCTGTTGACACTTGTTTCTGATCTCGGCAACGGGTCGCCACGCGAGTGTTTTTCGCCAACTTAGTTGGCGCTAGAAAATAAAGACTAGACAGGTAAAGAGCTCGCGATACAAAAAGCCACCGCCACGCTACAACGTAAACGGAGGGTTTCGCGAGAAATGTCGGTTACAACTGAACTTATCGGTCTTGGTCCAAGTCCTTACCCGGGCCTAGCGTGGCAGGCCAACGAGGACGGGGGGCCGCCATACCACTATTTCGAGGATCGCGAAGATCACGGCGTTCTCTACAGGGTCCAAAACGCGCTATTCGATGGAACGCAATGGCACGTCCAGGATACGTCAAAGGGTGCTTACGCGTTTGCTCTGAACGGCGTCGACGGCTCGATTATTTATTTGGCGCCTAATAGAAGCGGATCAACCTTCGACTCATGGGCGGTCACTGGCAAACACGGGGTTTACGATGTTCGCGATTTTGGGGCCTCGGGTACGGGCCTAACCGATGATTCCGTGTACATTCAGGCCGCCGCAACTGCCTGTAATAACGCCGGCGGGGGCACGGTGTACGTACCGCCGGGGAAATATCTTATGACGAATTTTGTAAAGCTAGGCAGTGAAACGATTCTACAAGGAAGTCCAGCGGGCTCCTCAGCGGACGATCCGACGGCGCGGTCGGTGCTTGTTGCGGATTCAAGTATCAACGGTGGCGGGATGCTCAGTGGGAACATCGTGGTCGCCAACATTGGTTATGACAACCCGCAACCCGGGATGACCCTGGAAGACAATATCACCATTAGAGACTTGAATTTCGACGGAAACGCCGCGGGAAACTTAAGGAGCTATGGGAACGCCACGCTATTTTTTTTGGGCGTAAAGAATGTCCGAATTGAGAATTGTGCGGTATTCAACTGCGCAAATCACGCTATTTCAGTCGTTAGCACGGCGAGCCCAGCCAATCCAACTCAAGGAAACGTCTGGATACGCAATAACATCATCGACGTTATGCCAAAGCGGGACATGGTACCACCGAGTCCGACTTACGCCCTAACCAGTGGCAACATAGCCATACGCTGCGAGGCCCTTGACGCCGTCTTCATTGATAGCAACGTCATCGGATTTAACGGCCGCACCGCCGCCCCGGCGTGGATACCTACCTGGTCGAACGATGCGATCGATGTTCCGGGTTGCAATTATGCCACAATAACGAACAACCAAATACAGTGGGCAACTGATGGAATCGGGCTAAACAACTCGGTCAACGCTATTGTTTCCGGTAATATCATAAGCAACTGTATTGGCGAAGGAATTTCCTCGTTTGCGCCCAGTGTTAGCGGTGTTTCGTACCTGACAATAGTCGGAAATATCGTAAGTGCAGTACCGTCAGACAAGATTGTGCTGCAGCTGGGAACGATGATTTTCGCGATTCGCTCTACAAGCAACAACGGCCCCACTTCCCAGTACGTTACCATTACTGGAAACATTTGCTACGGTCCCTTTACCGATGGTGCAATTGACGGCAACTCGGCCAACACAACGATCAGCGACAATCAGATAGATTGCCAGGGTACCATCGGGGCCACGCATTATCCAGGACTTGGAATATCTATCAAACAGAACAGTTGCACTGTTACGGGTAACACCATAAGGAACCAATACGGCTCCACGAACGCAGCAGCTATCCTTATTTTTACATCTATGGCGGGAACGGGATTGCTTGGAATCGTCGTTCAGGGCAATAATATTGACGGATCGAACACTACGCCGATTCAATTTCAGAGCAATTTGAATCCTCAGACCGGATTAATTTCAGAAAACTTTGGAATTGTTACATACGCTACAATAGCCTAGCCGGGAATGACTGCTACAGCCTTTACCAATCCTTTTCCGTTCGATTGCACGGTCTATCTTAGTGCGAATAGTTCGTCAATATCTTCAGTCGTCATCAACGGATTCACAACAGGATATTCATCGACCCTCAATGGTAATGCGGTTTGCGCATTTCGCGTAAAAGTTGGAGCAGTTATTCTTGTAAATTATACCGGAGCGCACACTCCAACATGGAAATGGGTGCCGGACTAACTCTCCTGACCCTCGGGCGCCCTTCGGCGCGGATCTTTCTACGGTAATAACCGAGTCTGCGCGCGGGGTGTCGCTGTGCCGCGGGCTGACGCCGTGTTATGCGGTCGATGCCTCTTGCGCTGGCGCATCAAGTAACCTTGGATTTCTTCAACGCCTTTTCCAAACGGCCAACGCGCTCACGCAACCTTGCAACCTCTTGCATAATTCGCTCATGCTCTGCGGTTTCTGGGTGAGCGGGTTGCGAAAGGTGCAAGGACGCCAACGAACGGTCACGTTCCTTCGCAATCCCGTCGGCGGAACGTTGCTTAACCGGCTCGGGTTCTCCACCAAGGTACCACGGTGAGATCTGTAACTCTCTGGCTAACCGTAGCGCAGCTTGCAACTTGAGGCTCTTGATGTCGCCACTTCGCATTTTGCCGGCTGCAGTGGCCGACACTCCGAGAATGAAGCCCAACTCGGTGTCGCTCATATCCGCCACAAGCTCTTTGAAGCGCTTGCTGAACTTCGTACTCGCCATGACCTCGATGGGCTACGCGTAAGCGACCATCGTTTCCTATTGACTTTACTTCGAACTTTGCTATGCTCTAAACCAAAGAAGTGCCCCGCCATCGACCGGACTGTCGCGATGCAGTAGGTTCGATGGCGGAAGCCGGCACCACGCCTCATCTACTATCTACTTACTTAAAGCGTGGCTTCCATGGATTCTAACGCCCATCTTGACTATTCCGCGCTGAGCGACGATCAACTTCGCTCGGCAATTCGCTTTGCCGAAGAGCGCATTCGCTGGGCGGAGGAGGATCACGTGTCCCTCCTGCGCTGCTATCGCGCGGAGGTCACAACGATGCGTCGGCAGCTCGTCGACCGTGTGCTCCTCCGGATGGCCGCTCGCGGCGCGCGGCTTTCACCCGAACAACGTCGCGATATTGAGAGCGCCATCGGACGGCGCGGCATGAGTGCGGTTGATGCTGCGACTCTCGTTCGCTCAGCAACCAAGGGGCGCTCAGATCGCCTCGAAGCGCTGACCGAGATTGAGGCGATGGCCGTGCTCCTCCGACTGGAGCGCTACCCTTGAACCGCGAGGTCTTCTTTTGCGGTGCGCCTCTATGACCAATCGCGACGAGCTCGAGTGGCTGCGCGACCGCGGGGTGCGAATCGATCACAAGGGCCGAATCATTGTCAGCCTCCCGACGCCCGAACTCGAGTTCAAGGGCGAGGAGTTGGAGCCGACGATCGCCGAGCTCATGCGACGAGAAGTACCGCGCACCGGCGGATCGCGCGGGCGCCGGCGTCGTGCTCCGCGGCCGAACCTCAAACGCGAAAAGCCGGCGCAAACTGATGAGCCGGTGCAATCTCGGATGGGCCGCCCAGTGATTGGTGCCGAGGCTCGGGTGTACGTACACACGTCGATC
>PLLA01000013.1 GCA_003140835.1 Candidatus Tumulicola scandinaviensis
CACACGCGCGTGGACTCGGCCGTGTCGGTTCGCCGGCGTGGCGCACTTTTCGACACTTCTTTGATGTCAGCACGGCAGTTCGGACTAGCTGCCCGGATGCCGGAAACTCGGCAAGCCCGATGTACTCGGACGCCTCCTGAACTGCCAGGAACAGCACATCGGGTGCTCGCTTCCTTGCCCAGGAGCCTACCGGTCGGAGTTCCGGAATCCCTGCTCTTAACATGCACCGCCCATGCCGAGCGCGACGGTAACGGCGTCGATCATGTCGCAAGGCTATTGCATGACGCGTGAAACTTAGAGGGAAAGATCGTCCCCTGCGGAGTGGTGTATCCATATCGCCGGCCACGCGGAGCCGCTTCCCCTTGATCACCAAGCGTGTCACAAGTTGCGCGAAGAACTGTTCGCAACAAATTGCACTTACGGGATTTTGCTCGATTGACGCTGCGGGGAAAGCCAAGTTCTCATTCTGGGTTGGCAGCGACGCAATGGTCGAAGAAAGGCCGAAAGCACTAGGCATACGCTTTTTAATGTATTGACAAGTGCTCGTTCAGGTTGAAACCAACAAGCGGTGGGTACCATGCTAGTATGAAATTGTTTAACATTCTACTTTCTACCGCTCTGCTTAGCGTAGGGCTAACAACCATCACATACGCACAAACCTCACCATCCGCTCCCTATGCGGACACAACCTGCGGTGCGTGGCAAGGCGACACTTGGACTCCCAACGGCACATGCACTGGCGATGTGAAACGTCACGCTCGCGTCGAAGGCACGATTACGATCGTGAAGGGTCACCTCGTGACCGTCCAACAAGGTACCGGAACCGTCGTCATCGACGACACCCCAGCGCTGAACAACCAGTTCAGCGGAAAGGTCGCCGTCGGGCGCCGGATTGTGGCGCATGGTTACTGGGTTGGCGACAACTTCTACGCAACGATCATCACAACCGATTCACCAAGCTCGTAACGGGGTGACGCGTCTCGGCAGGAGCTTAGACTGGGTTTCGAGTCGGGGGGGCTTTGGGGCGCGGGTCGAACCCACCTAGAGCTGCCCCGAATGGCCACGGCCACACGTCTATTCGAGAGGAAGCTGGCCAGTCATACACGTTTTCGTACGTTGCCGAGCGTTGGAGCGAGGCCGCTTAACGGGACGACGAACCTTCGGTTCCAACTCGACATGCGGCGACCGTCGCCTTCAGGCCAACAAGATTGTAACGCGGGCAACGACAGCTTCACCCTCACGATCTAATCGAAGTCACTACGCTGCGGCACGCTGGTTAAGTCAATGAACTAGGCCACCGCGTCACTACGTAAAAGCGAACCTGGCGCGTAAGAGGGGACCCGGCCTAATCTAAGACACTCCAAAAAACAGGAGCGCGATTCGTATCGCGCCCTACCTCGAGTTCGCTAAGCGTAAACGCTCTCGCGATGGGGGGACAGAGCGACCTTCGTCTAGATCGAGCAGGTCCGACCAGGACATGACGTCCGTCCGGTTCGGAGCGGTCTTAGTGCGCAGTTCTAGGAAGTGCTTCCACGATTCACCCATCGGTATTGCCGACAGCCACTCTTTGTTGAAAGCCTCCATAGATCTAGAATCTTTCCTAGAGCGCAATGTCTTCGCCTAAGATTCGATCTCAGAATCATTCTTCTTCGCTTCCTCACGTGTACGGGCGACGGTTGTAAATGCCAGCCGACTAGCGGTGAGTACTGCAAGCGAAGCCTGCAAGTCGGCTAAGATCACCGTCCTTGTCATTGTGGCTACGCGGCTCGCAGTCGTAGAAAGAGTTGTGCTGCAAAGCATGCCTCAATTAGTTTTAGTGGGGCGCAGCAGTTTCGGGCGGCCGGAAAATCCAGGGCTCTCGCGGGAAGGCGGGGGCCTTTCACTCGCATGATCCGCTTCTTCAATCGGGCTCTCTGCGCTGGCCTCGGTTCTCGCCGGGTTCTTCCGCGATTGCCAAGGGCGGTCGCAACCGCGTGATCACGTTAAGCGACTAAAAACAGCCCGTGCGAGACGGTGGAGGCGGCTGCTTCGCATAGACCACGCTCGGCAAAGGAAACTTTCGACTAGTTCTGTTTTGGGTGCCGCATTGCCGGCGTGATTCGACTCGAACCGGCCCCTCGCCGCGTATTGCTTAGCCGTAGGCCGTCGGCGCGTTCGGCTATATCATGGATGCTGCTTGTTTCGCGCAGGGCCAGTCTCCCGGTTGCTTCAGTACGATCCATGCCCGACAGATCAAGCAATGACCGTCTGCAACGTGCACGGATGCTTTGTGTTCGCACTTGCCGTTCGGACATGGACCTCGGTCGATGTTATCGGTGCGCTTAGTGGAGCTCACTTATATCCGCGCTGCGTCCAAATTTTTGCTAGCGAGATCGATGAATCGATCGCTTTCTCGTACTCTTTCCGTGCGTCTAAGGACCCTGGGAGTCCTAAACGTTGCGCAGCGGACGACGCCCGATCCAGCACTTCAATCTCTTTCTTGTTTGCTCGAATGGCGGCTCGTAGTTCGTTCCTTGTCCTGTATTCTTCCATTCTGCTAGCTTCGCCGCCAAAACCGGATGGCCCGTAACTGCGTAATTATCCGTGGAGCGAGACGAGTCTTCAGGCGGTGAGATCGGTCGCCGAGTCAGCGAAAGTGAGAGCCCAGACGATCGTCCAGGCTCTCTTTATTTTTGCTCCCAACGTCGGCGTCTTGCCGGCAGCGCACTACAGCCTTGTAGGCGCGTGCGTAGCTTTCTCTTGTGGAGCTTTTTCGGGTACAGGCTTCATTGCTGGTGCCGTCTTACCCTTGGGTTCGGTACTGGCTGGTTTCATCGCGTGTTGCGGAGGGGCCGCAGGTTTCATATGCGATTCCGGTTTCGAAGCGGTTTTCGTCGCCGGCTTATTTGCCGGTTCGGAAGCGAACTTCGCCGACGTGCGATCGGTGGCCGTAAGCGGTTTGAAGTCGGCCGGTCGATTCGTCGAATTCAATGGGCGCGAAACTACCACTTCGTTTGGCTTGCCGTGATTGACGTTTGCATACATATTACGATCCTGCGCTGCTTCGGAAATGTGTTGGCGTTGCGCAGGGGTAAGGCCGACGTGCTGTTCGCGCGCCCACGTAATTTGTTGTGCGTCGGGATGCATCCGAACGCCGCCCGGGCCATTGTAACCATACCGATAGACGTTATGCACGATCACGGTTCTGTTCACGTAGACGTTCCTTATGTATTGCGGATTGACGCTCGTGACGGCGGTATTGTAGCGGAACTGGTTGCCGTACCAGCCACCACCGACGTATCCGTTGCCGTAGTATCCGGCCCCGTAGTTGATGCCGCCATAGTAGCCGACGTTCTGACCCCAGTAGCCCTGATTCCAGGCGTAGTTATTTTGCTGTTGCTGGTATCCCCAATAACCGGGGGTCCAAAGAAGGCCCTGTTGCGGGGCTTGCATCCACGTGCCTGGGACCCAATAGTAGCCCGCCGGCCCCATGGCCCAATAGCCCGGAGTCCAAATTTCATTTGCTACCATTACTGGGGGTTGAGTGTATTCTGGCATCAGCGGTGGCGCGGAGAAGCTCACGTAGACTTGGGCGTCTGACGGAGTGGGGTGTCCGATCAACAGAGCCGCTATGGCGAGCGGCATCAGTATTTTAAAAATTCGCAACGGATACTCCTTAAAGCCCTCATGGAGCTTTGGTTCACCTAACCAGTGTACCCATTTCCGCGCCGTAACAGCATAATCGTGCACTGAGCAGGTTAGAATCCCGTGAGCCATGTCGCGTAAGCGACCTTCCCGGATCGCCACCCTTCGATCAGTAGTTTCTCGTTCGGCTTCTCCGCATTGCGATGAATGTGGCCGTACTCGTCTACTCCGCGCAGAATCCAGCGGCGTAGATAGCGCCCCAGCGTTTTGCCGCAATTGAATAGCGCCTCGCGCACCGCCTGGAATTTGTCGGAGCCGGGTAGCCCTAAACGCTGCGCACTAGCCGTTACTTTTCCTTTGCGCGTTATCCGGTTACGGCGACCATTTTGCTATTGACTTGCTCTAACTTTTTTATGACCGTCGCCTGGTACGGCCACCTAAAGAACACGAGAGGCCAGCCACTTCTAGCAATCCTAGTAAGCGGGGGATCGCGCTTCTTGAGTACTGCTTTCAAGTGCCGGGAAACCGCATTGCTTATGGAGTGCTCAATTTAACGCAGCTAAAGATTCTTCAAGAAGTAATAACGCTTGTCGTTTTTACGATCTTCGCCTATTTTGTTTTCGATCAGGTTCCAAAGTGGAACCACGCGATCAGCTATCTTCTCATTGTCGGGGCCGTCTATTTTGCCTTCAAAGCATGGACACAAAAGGATCCGGGAGGCAGCGGGTCCGGTTTTGGCGCTAACCGACCCGCCAGGGAAATGCACTCGGCGACTTGTAGCCGATTGCCTTGATCCTCGACGCGGTTAGTTGTCACTCCCGTCACCCAATTGCGAAAGAGCGGCCAAGGCAAGACTCAGCTGCTCTTTCTAACGTAACGCTTCCAACCTGTTTGGCCGTAGCGTTCCTGGCTCTCGCGACCCCTGGCGAACGCCGGGGTTAGTCTCGCGCTGCGAGGCTCCGAAACAAGCTTACCACGTCTGCCCTTTCCGTGCGCACTCTGGACGAAAGTAGCAAAAATGGTCCGTGACCGCCTGGAATCACATAGCCCGCTGCACGCCAAGGCTTTTCAGGTTCGCGGCGACCTCAACATCGGTTGCGTCGCATCGCGCCTAGGTCGGCTCGGCGTTGACAACCCCACCGAGCCAGGAATCCGAACCCCGTTAGACGGTCGGAAAGCTAAATCAAAGCAGAAATCCCCACCTGGTTCGCCAAGCAGGGCCTTTCCGTGTGGACGTTGCTACTTGCGTTACGAGGATTGGCGCTGACACGCTATCTTGAAGTTCGGTGTAGTGCCCGTAGGCGTGCCGTAGCCTGTATATGTGTAATGATCATTATCGGTGCGGACGGCTTCACCATGACCGGGCTTGCCGTCGCTGGTAGTAACGTCGGTCCACTGTTCTGTATTACCAGTCCATGTAGGCGCGTATGATACGCTCCAGATGCCATGATCATCGAGAAACGTTTGGATATAGCGGCCTTTCCCGTCGTAGGAAGTCACAAGGTTCGCCGAATACGGTACCTTCATTCCAGCCTGTACCGGAATGGACACGCTACCATTCATCACGCCCCGTTCATTGCGTCCGTTACGGTTGCAGTAGCGGGGGGTGAGCCGACTGGTCCGCCGACACACGTCCAGGTACCTACGTAGTAGCCCATCGCACTCATGTCCCCCGCCTGCTGCGCACCAGCTGGCGCTACTGCAACGAGAGCCCAGATGAAGATAGCAAGAATTTGTCTCACCAGATCGTCCTTTCCACGCCGTCTAGAATGCGCTCCAAGGATCACGCGGCGCTCACTCATGATGACAGAGTGGCGTGCCGGCGGCGTGGCCTATTCCGTTAGGCCATACTTGCGGCAGCCCTGCTTTCGGGCGCGCATGGCCAGAGTTGGAGGCGCTACCACTCCGAAAAGACGGGAAGCTTCTGACTCAGTGCTTTAGGAAGCTGCTACCCGTGCGGGATTCGTAAATCCATTCGATGCAGTAACCGACGCCGGCGCTTGCGACAAACACCAGCCACGGCGCTCCATAGTCGTAGTGTCCCGCACTCATTAGCCGAAGCACCATAAGCACCGCCGCGGCTAGGAACCCGGGAGCTGTAATCGCGCAGTGGATCTCGCGGCACCGGACGAAGTTTTGCGCGCAATAGACTGCGTAAAAACCAAAAAGCGCCGTTGCCAGCCAGTCGCCCCACCGCTGATGATGTCCGTCCGCGTACCTATTGACCGCCGAAACCACCACCACGATGGCGACATTGAACCAGACATTGCGCAGCGACAGGAACCGCATTTCTGCGCCTTCTTGAGGGATCCGTGGGGCGACCTGCGGCCATGATCGTGCCCCGGCCTTAGCAAATGGATCGGAAAGCAAGAACCTAAGCCACCGATATATCCCAAAAGCGAAATAGCTATCCCAAAAGCGAAGACACCTTCTGCTCAGTCGCCAAACGCTTGCACGATACGGGTCACCCGAAACCCGGCTGCGCAGCTACTTTTCATAAGCTGCAGAACCGCCCCTTCGTTAAGAAGTCCTAATCTTGAATCTGCCAATAGATCCGCCGCCGTTCCTCCGGTTTAGGACCAATTGCGATCTCGAATCGGACTTCTTGGAACTCCGAGTCGACATCATCGTCTCGCGTTTCTTCGGGCACTTCTTCGGAGGCGCTCATCGCGCTTATTAAAGAGGACGGGGCGGCTAACTCAGACCTTGATTGGCAAAAGCGGCGTAGCCAGCGCTCTCAGGCTTGCGCGTTCACCTCGTGCGGCCTATAGTGCAATTACGCTGCCCGGAGGTGACCTATGTCCTCCCGCACATCGCGTGATGAAGATGTAACCCTTCGCAAGTCGTGCCACTGTCACACGTTGACCATTGCGTACGCAACGCAGCGGGTCAACGCAGATCTTTCACGACGCGGATTCGTCGCTGGAATGACCGCCTCGGTTGCATCGCTCGGCCTTTTTACGAGCGCCAAGGCGGCGCCGGCAGAGTCGGCACGGCCAATTCTGTTTACGAATCTTAGGCTCTTCGACGGCACGTCCAGCAGCTTGCGCGACGGGCTATTTCTGCTCGTCGAAGGCACGCGGATTAAGGCCGTTGGTACTGGTACTCCCGCAGCACCGGATGGCGCCCGCGTGATCCACTGCGGCGGCCGAGTCATCATGCCAGGCCTGATCGACTCGCACTGGCACGCCATGTTCGCGGGTTTGCCACTCCCGGTATTGTTGCAAGGAGACGCGAGCTTCATCAATCTAGCCGCCGCGGCCGACGCGGAGCGCACGTTGATGCGCGGTTTCACTACGATCCGCGACCTGGGCGGCCCTACTTTTGCGTTGAAGCAGGCAATCGACCAAGGTCTAGCCACCGGGCCACGCATTTATCCGTGC
>PLLA01000130.1 GCA_003140835.1 Candidatus Tumulicola scandinaviensis
CCGGGGAGCCCATGTCACCCTCGTGACCGATCGAAGGCGGGCACGCGCAATGCTCGGTGCACTTACCGCACATGTTGCATCCAATTTTGTCGCCACTGCACCCGCAGCTGTAAGAACTCTCGCTCATTCGCTTCCCCCTTTGCTCTTCACCGACCAGTCACCCGCGGCCGCCCTTATGCTTCTTATGCCAGGCAACCAGCGAGCGACCGATGTCGCGCATACGAGCATCGATCGTTACGGGTGGGCCGGTCGCGGGTTCATCAATAATCTCTAGCCGAGTGATGTGGAGCGGCGGATCTTCGCCGCGCCCCCCGCCAGGCTCGAAGCCACCTAAGAACATCGCGATAACAGCCGACATCTCCCTGATGGCTTTGTCGCTGCCGGGGAGAGCCGCTCGACGACCCATTTGTAATAATCCGTGATGCGTGCGCGCGTGATCGCCCTTCGGAGAAGCAAGCCGGCGATGAACAACTACCGTAATCTGCTTGGATAGGTCGTCGGCGATCTTGCGCGCGCTCCCGCTCCGGATCACCACCTCGCCAGGCTCACGACGCTCACCTGACGGAGGCGCTGATGCTGTTTGGTCACTTTCATGGCCTCAGCAGCAGACTGCCGGTATCAACCCTATCATCATACGCGCGTACTTTGGCCGCGGGCTCCTCCATCCGCATTTGCGGAGTGGAACCGTCGGAGACTGGCCTCTCAACGTGTTCGATGAGGAGCAGGCGGCGGCAGAGCTGCCCACGCTGCGCGCCATTGCATCGACGGATATTCACAACCTCGTCTTCCATCTCGGCGGGGACGTCCGCATCATTCCGGCGATTCTCAACGGAAGCAGCTAACCTTCTGGCCATCTCGCATGCACCCGCGTCTTCTCGAAGAGCCGACGCCAACATAGACCCATCTTTTTAAAGCAAAAAAAAGGGCGAGTACGGTTGCGCTCGACCTCCTTGCTCAAGATGCACACTGGGTAGTGTACGCCCTAGATCCCTACGGTACGACCGGTGGTGTGACGGCCACACCGTACGGAAACTGGAATCCTCCGGAGATGGTCTTTTCCGGCGAGCCGCCAGCCGGGTAGCTATACTCATTTGAGCCAAGGATACCAGGGTCGACGGTGTAGATGTTGGCACCTGACGCCAGGAACGCGAAGCCCTCTGGGCTCTGTGAGCCGGTGAGTGTAGTGGTCGAAACGGAGGTTCCGAGAGAACCCTTTTGGGGTTGGTTGTACGTGAAGATCGTAAAAGCGCCCGGAGAGCTGTCGTAGTCGAGGAGGGCGATCCGATCCGCCTTGTCGACTTTGACACCGCCGCCCCACTGGAGGGTGTTGGTGGTTGTGAGTAATCTCATCTTCTTCGCTTTGCAACCGCCGGTGATTTCGCCCACAACATATCTGGAGCTCGAATTGTTTCCTTCGATGAAGAGATCGCCTGCAGCGTCGAATGCGGCGTATCTCACCTGCGCAAAGTTCGTCGCATCGATAACCGTCGCGCACGGCGTCGTCGAGTTCTTGGCGTACAACGTGACGCTACCGGGGCCGCAGCTAGGATAGCTGCACTGATTCGCCACGCCGACGACACCATGCCGCGAGACGGCAACGTCCACAGGGATATAGCCGGGATCGGTAAGCGTCAACTTCGCCCCGTTCGTATAAGGTGGCGCATAGACGCTGACATCCAAGTTGTTGACTTCTACGATGTAGAGGTTACGCGCGGTATCGGCCGCGAGACCCTGTGGAGCATTGAGAAGGGTGATTTGTCCGACCATCTTGTTCCCGGCTCTCTGCAAGTAGATATTGACGACGCCTTCATCGAGGTCGGAGATGAAGACGAGAGGCCTAGTCGCGGCATCGGGATTCATGAAGCTGGGCGTCGTCACTCTTCGGCCCGAAACAACCGCCGTGGACGGGGGACGACCGCCGTTGTTGACGCGACCATTTTGCGCGACGTGCGGTGAGACGGACTGGGTACTGGCGCCTGGAGCTTGCCCCGCGGTCGGTGGAGATATTTGCGAAGCGCCGCTTGAGCAACCGGCCAGCATCGCGAGCGCGGCGTATGCGCTGAGCGCATAAGCGGCCGCGTGATAAGTACGCATAGAACGAATTCTCCTCAAAGGGTTGGAAAAGCTGCGACGGTTCTCTGCGAAGTAAAGCGTGCGCTTCCTGGGTTGGAGCCCAGCGGCACATTCGATGCCGTCAGCGTGCTCTTATCATTATCTGCGCTCGGAGGAAAGAAATCCAGGTACATCCGTACAAATATCCGTACAAATCCGCACAACGCGACCGCCAACCGGAGAGGGATGGAAGCCGCAGGTCGACCACACTTCGGAGGACTGCTGAGGCAGTTTCGCCTCGATGCCGGGATGACGCAGCAACAGTTAGCTGAGCGGGCGAAACTGAGTGTGGAGGCTATCAGCTTACTGGAGCGCGGAGCCCGAACGCGGCCTCAACGGGAGACAGTGGTCTTACTTGGACGCGCGCTCGAGTTGTCGCCTCAGCGTGAGGCTCTCCTGGTAAATACCATCGGAATCGCGCACCCGTCCCGCCAGCGGGCGCGAAGTGATGCATTAAACGCATCGCTACTGCAGGTCGTGCGATCTGACGCGCAAACGACCGCGAGACATAATCTTCCACAGCAATTGACTTCATTCGTGGCTCGGAAGCGCGAGCTCGGAGAGGTAGAGGCGCTCCTGCGCGAGCACCGGCTGGTCACGGTGGTTGGTTCCGGCGGAGTTGGCAAGACACGGGTTGCGGTGCAGCTGGGAAGCAACTTGCTCAACGGTTTTCCAGACGGTGTGTGGCTGGTCGACCTTGCGCCACTTACTGACCAAACTCTAGTGGCGAGCGCGATCTTGACTGCCCTGCAGCTTCCATCCGCCACCGGATCCGCGTTAGATGTCGTCGTCGCGTACCTCAAGGCCCGACATCTACTGCTGATCCTGGACAACTGCGAGCACGTGATCGTTAAGGCTCGTGATGTCGCAGCCAGCATCGTCCAGTCGTGCCCACACGTGCGCATTCTGTCGACCAGCCGGGAAGCACTGGGGGTCGCTGGCGAGCGCGTCTATCGGTTGCCGTCGCTTGCAGCTCCCCCCGATTCGCGTGGGGGGGCGCGAGACACTTTGCCGTATGGCGCGGTCGAGCTATTCGTTGATCGCGCGCTTGCGGTTGACGCAGGCTTTGCGCTGAACGACGATAACTCGCCGGACGTTGCCGAGATATGCCGCCGGTTGGACGGCATCCCGCTCGCGATCGAGCTGGCTGCTGCTCGCGTAAATATACTCGCGCCTCGCCAGATCGCTCAGCGACTCGACCAACGCTTCCATCTTCTCACCGGTGGGGACTCAAGAGCTTTACCGCGGCACCAGACGATGACTGCCCTCATCGACTGGAGCTACGACCTGTTGACCGCGCGCGAGAAGAGGTTCTTCGAGTGGCTTTCGATCTTTGCAGGTGGCTGTTCGATCGACGCGGCGACGGCGACTTGCGCCACTCACGAAGAGGGCGATATCGAGATAATCGACCTGGTCGCGTCGCTCGCGACAAAGCCGGTATCGCAAACGTGGATCCTCACGGCGCCGCTGGCATCGGCTTCAACCAACACTTCGATGGGTCCGGGGGCGTGGACCATGACGTTGGTGACCAGCTCGCCAAACGCGATGATGGCGCCGTCACAGTCGGATTCAGGGGTGCACGATTCGCGCAGAAAGGCGGCCAATGCAGGTCTCGCCGAGAGTGCTGCCTTCGCCGTTGACGCCTGGAACTGCCATTCCATGGGTGTTCCGCCTTGCTCGTGCGCCATACGACGCGGAGTTGGGTTGTGCGTCGTAACCGGCGTCTCTAAGGCGATTTTTACCCAAATGTGCGATTTCGCACACTTAATAGGAGCTTTTCAGTCCGGATGACGGGTCTCGGATGCTCGGCTCTTGAAATAAACTTACACTCGAACGCACCCTGAGATAGCTTGCGCACGGTCGCCCAGTCCAATCATAGACCTACTGGCGCCCCTCACCGAGAATAATCCTAACGCCGCCGATCTTCTATGGGCCGGCAGAGCGGTATTTCTCGATGATGGGAACGTCGGCGCCTCGCCTCACGGGCAATCTTTTCCTCGACCGCGCGCCCGGCAACGCCATGAGTGAACTTCGCCATTCGCTCGCACCGGTAACGCTGGAAAACGCGCGCATTATTTACGATTACGGCCAACCGATGGACCGGGTGCTATTTCCAGTCGGGAGCGTCATCTCCGTCGTGCTGGAGATGTCGGACGGCGCTACTGCCGAGGTGGGAATTATCGGCCGCGAGGGCATGACCGGCATGGCCATTGCTCTCGGCCAATCGAGTTCCAATAATCGCACCATCGTTCAAATTCCCGATGGCGCCCTGAGCCTTCCAGCCGATGAGTTTCGTTCGGCCGTCGAGAGCGACCCCGAACTCAAAGCCTTTAGCCTGCGCTACGCGCAAGCCGTGTTCATGACGACGCTGCATCTCTCGGCCTGCAACTCACTGCATCCGATCAACGCGCGCTGCGCGCGGTGGCTGTTGATGGCGCACGATCGCGTTGGCGAGAACCTCTTGCGTCTGACGCAAGAGTTCTTGAGCCAAATGCTCGGTGTACGCCGCGCGAGCGTCGTGGTGGCTGCGTCGGAACTTCAAGCTGCCGGATTTATTACGTATACTCGGGGGCAGATTACGATTTTGAACCGGTCCGGTTTGGAATCGGCGGCGTGCGAGTGCTACGAGAAGATGGAGCGGGAGTGGAAGAAGATCATGGGCTATAGCGTCCGGAAGAACGGGGCGATCGTACTTTAAGTACGATTTTGTACTTGCACTGCAGCGCCGAATTTGCATGCTTAATCTCGCGGGGCCGCTTTGTCCAATTTTGAAAATTGGCACTAGAGGTATGCCAAGAGATGAACAGAGAGTTCCTTATCGGCGCGGAGTTCACGGTTCCAGTGACGCACCTTCATCTGGGCCCGACAGTACGTCGAGGCCGAGTTTTGCGGGCCGGCGGACGACGAGAATATCGTACGCTTCGTTTTGACCGCTCGCGAAGAAAAGTGGGCCCCCGAAGTCGGACCCGGAAAATGCATATTGCGAGGCAAGATCCCGGCCGCCGCCAGTCCTGGTGAATATAGACTCAGCCGTCTGGTCATCCAGCAACAGATCGGCCCCGGCTGGTCGCAGGAGTGGCCGGAAGGTCAACTGCCCGACGTTACCTTTCACGTGGTTTCGGCTTAAAGAAACGCGTGGCAGGTCTGGTTGCCCGGAGAACATATATCTAAGACCCTTTTCCTATCGCCGCATAAGGAGCCGCATGGATAGGGTCCCCGACGCCGTTCAACCGATCAGCGTCGAATCGATCGAAGCCGCCCGGACTCGGATCGCAGCCACCATCATTCGAACGCCGTTGATCAGGTTGGGAACGAGCACCGCCGGCCCCGAGATCTATCTCAAACTCGAGAACCTGCAGCCGATCAACTCGTTTAAGTTGCGCGGTGCGGCAAACGCCGTCGCGATGCTGACGCCCGAACGCCGTTCGCTGGGCGTCTGGACCATCAGTGCCGGCAACGCAGGTCAGGGCGTCGCGTATGCGGCCCGGCAAGCTGGCGTACCGTGTACGGTCGTCACCATCGAAACGGCGCCCGAAACCAAGACAGAGCGGATGCGCGCGCTTGGAGCGCACTTAGTGAAGGCGCCTTTCGACGTCTGCTGGGAGGCCATGGAACGGCGCACTTTTCCCGGCATTACCGGAACGTTCGTTCACCCGTTCGACGACGACGATTTCATCGCGGGCAATGCGACGATGGGCTTAGAGATCGTCGAAGATTTGCCGAACGTTTCTACCGTCGTCACCGCCATGGGCGGAGGCGGTCTCGCGACCGGCGTCGCCGCCGGCGTACGCGCACGCAAACGTGGCGTGCGCATCCTGGTTGCCGAGCCGGAGACGGCTGCACCGGCGTCGGTTTCTTTTTCCGCCGGCAAGGCATCGGCGTTCGAGGGTTGGCAGGCAACGTTCGTTGACGGCGCCGGCGGCAAAAGCGTCTTCCCGCGCATGTGGGAGCGCATCCGGCACGTCGTCGACGGGTCGATCGTCGTGACGCTGCGAGAGACAAAAGACGCGATGCGCGTTTTGGCCGAGAAGGCGCGCGTGATCGCCGAAGGCGCCGGCGCTCTCGCCGTTGCTGCCGCGCTCAGCGGGAAGGCCGGCGACGGCCCAATCGTGGCGGTGGTCTCCGGCGGGAATATCGAGCTCTCCACCTTCTGCGAGCTGATTGAGCCCGGAAGGGCGGTCGTACTGTGACGTACTCCGGCGTTCGCAAGCCGACGAAATTCTATCGCGTCGACGAAAGCGGTGAGTTCGAAACCGCGGCCCGCGGATTTGACGTCCTGCGAACGCCGCAGCTCAACAAAGGCACCGCGTTTACTCACGAAGAGCGACGCGCGCTCGACCTCACCGGTCTGCTTCCGCCCGCCGTCTTAACGATCGAACAACAAGCCGAGCGCGCCTACGAACTGTTCAAGAATCAACCGAACGATCTCGCGAAATACGCATTTCTTACGGCCATGCAGGAGCGCAACGAAACGTTGCTGTTTCATTTGCTCGCCGCGCACGTCGTCGAAATGCTGCCGATCGTCTATACGCCGACGGTGGGTTTAGCGATCCAGCAATACAGTCATCAGTTCCGGCGGCCGCGCGGCATTTTTCTTTCCATCGACCGGCCGGATGAAATCGAAGAAACGCTGGCGCAGGGCGGCGCCGGAGCCGGCGACATCGACCTGCTGGTCGCGACCGATGCCGAAGCGATTCTCGGAATCGGCGACTGGGGCGTCGGCGGCATCGACATTTGCGTCGGCAAGTTATCCGTGTATACCGCCGCTGCCGGCATCGATCCGCTCCGTTCGATTCCGGTCATGCTCGACGTCGGAACCGACCGCCAATCGCTCCTCGAAGATCCGCAATATCTGGGTTATCGTCATCCACGCGTTCGCGGCGAACGGTATCAGGCGTTCATCGATCGCTACATCTCGGCGGCGCTGCGCTTGTATCCGCATGCGCTGCTGCATTGGGAAGACTTCAATGCGATCAACGCGCGCTGGATTCTCGACACCTACCGCTCGTCGGTCTGCACGTTCAACGACGACATTCAGGGCACGGCTGGAATCGTGCTTGCCGCGGTTATGTCGGCCATCAAAGTCGCCGGCGGCCGCCTGCGCGAACAAAAAATCGTTATCTTTGGGCCTGGGACGGCCGGCTGCGGCATCGCCGATCTCATCCGCAAGGCGATGGTCAACGACGGCATTTCGGAGCAAGCCGCGGCCGGTAACTTTTGGCTCGTCGGCCGGCACGGTCTGTTAGTGGATGATTCGGGGGATCTCCAAGACTTTCAGCGCCCGTACGCGCGGCCGGCGGCCGAGGTGGCCGCCTTCGCGCGCGACTCCGAGCGCGGGATCGGCCTCGCGGAGGTTGTGCGCGCGATTGCACCGACGATTCTCATCGGGTCTTCGGCCGCGGCCGGTGCATTTACCGAAACGATCGTTCGCCAGATGGCCAAAAACACGCCGCGGCCGATCGTGATGCCGCTCTCGAATCCGACCGCGCTGGCCGAAGCGGTACCGTCCGACCTGATCCGATGGACCGATGGCCGCGCGTTGATTGCGACCGGAAGCCCGTTCGACCCGCCGGCGCACGGTGCCACGACGTATACGATCGCGCAAGCCAACAACGCGATGTTGTTCCCCGGCCTCGGCTTAGGGACGATCGTCAGCCGCGCGCGGCTCATCAGCGACGGAATGTTCACGGCCGCCGCCTGCACCATTGCCGATTTGGTGGACGCATCGCAACTCGGCGCCGCTATTCTCCCGGCGGTCTCGGATGTTCGCGAGGTCTCGGTCCGAGTGGCGGTTGCGGTCGCCCAGCGCGCAATCGACGAAGGTCTCGCGCGAGTCACGCCGCTCGATCTCGAATCGGCCGTACGCGAGGCGATGTGGGAGGCGCGCTACCGCCGCATCAACGCGGTGTGAGTTTTCGCCGCCGTCAATGCGGCATTTCGTCGTCGCGCAGTCCGAAGTAGTGTCCCAGTTCGTGAATCACAGTGTCGCGTATTTCGCGCACGGCCTCCGCTCGCGTCCGCGAGACGCGCTCGATCGGGCCGCGGAACAGCGCGATTTCGTCGGGCAATAGCGGCATGTCGTGCGTCCGATCGGTGAGTGCGACGCCGCGATAGATGCCGAGAAGCTCGGATTCGCCGTCATCGCCATCGTCGTCATCGATGGACGCCAGATCGTCGGCGCCCGGTTCGTCTTCGACTGTAATGATAACGTTCTCAACCAGATCGGCGAACCGTTTCGGCAGAGAGTCGAGTGCCTCGCCGACTACACGTTCGAACTCATCGCGCGTCATACGAAAGCGCATTCGACAAAGGGGCCGGGTCAACCGGCGAAAAAGACCGGGTTATGGGTGTACGCGAACCGAAGGCCGGAGGCCGATTAGGCGCGCTTCGCACGTTCGTCGCTGTCGGACTGGTTGCGTCGACGATCGCCGTCACCAACTCGTCTCCCCCGCTTACTCAGGTGCCCGCCGGAACGCACGTGCGATTTCGCCTCACGGCGCCGCTTTCGTCTAACGAAAGCAAATCCGGCCAGCCATTCACCTTCGTACTGCTCGAACCTATTTTGGTGGATGCTAAGGTGATCGCTGCCACCGGCGCGACCGGTTCCGGCATGCTTATTCTCGCAGGTCCGGCGGGCTCGAAGGGCCACGAAGGCGATTTGACGTTGCGGATCGACAGCGTGCCGACCGCCGACGGCGGAAGGCTCGTCTTCGACGATCAGCGTTTTGAAGTGAACGGCGTAAACGAAAAAGTGGCGTCGGCGTTGGCCGGGTTCATTCCATTCGTCGGTTTTTTCGCGCAGTTCATGCGCGGCAAAGACGAGCGCATTTCGGTAAACGACGCGATCCAAACCACGTTGGTGCGTCCGGCAAACATTGTGGCGCCGCCGCCGGTGTGCACGCCGCCGTCACCGACCAGTTCGCCGTCATCCACACCTTCGGCATCGGCAAGTGCGCCGGCCTCGGCAACGCCGAGTCAGTCGCCGGCACCGCCGGCGGAAACGCCTACGCCGTGCATCCCGCCGCCGCCGTGTGCTCCACCGACGCCGCCGGAGGTTGCGTCGGCGGTGCCTTCACCGATAACGTCGGCGTCGCCGTCCGAAACGCCCGAGCCGACGCCGACACCGTCGCCGTGCGTTCCGCTCCCGCCGTGTGCGCCGGCCGTAACCCCAGCGGCATCGGGATCACCGCCCGCATCACCGGCACCCGCGGATTCATCGTTGCCGTCACCGCTGCCGTCGCCGACGCCGGCGGCGTGGGTAACGCCGTATCGATACGTGGCACCGTCAGGGCCCGTCGTGCCGATAACTCCCGCGCCGGTGAAGGCGTCACCGGCGGCAACGCCTACGAAGGCGCGTTAAGCGTGGATTTGCGCGACGTGAAACTGCGGATCGAGAACGACGATTCTCCGCCCGTTATCGTTCTCGAGCAGCATGACGCGGCGGGAGTGGGGGCCGAGGCCACCGACGTCCCACTGACTAACGCGTAAGCTGGGAAGTTTCGCCATAGCAATCGCGTCGCGTTCGGCTCGAGCGAGCTGAGCGAAGGGCACGGCTTTCGGATCGAAGACCATATGCTGGATGTCGGCAGCGGTTCGCACGACGCCACCCGACACCAGTTTGACGGGGATCGGACCGAGAATCGTTCCGTTGGACGCGACCATATACCGGCTGAGGAGTCCGTGCTGCGCCGCTTCGCGGACGTCGACGATGAGACCGCCGGCAGCGTTCACGGTGACCTGAGTGACGCGTAGCGGTTGGCCCGAGCGCGCGGCGATTGCATCCAGCCCGTGCATCACGGCTTGTCCATCGGTCAGAAACGGGCTAACCGACCCCGTAGGACCTGCCGCGCCCAGGCCGGGGTCGCCGGTGCCGTAAGGCGCGGTCGCGCTCTTCGATCCCGAGCACCCGGCGAACGCGGCGAACGTCGTCGCAATCGCGACGGCAGAAAGAATGCGCTTCATGAGGGCACATTTTACTCTATCGATTGCGAAAACGCCTTCGCTGCATGGACCCGAGGCGGAAGCCGCGAAATCGCCCGCCCCTAGGAGGAAACTCATGGCACTACGCAAGTTCATCATCGAACGCGACATCCCCGGAGTTGGAAGCCTCGAGCGCGACCAGCTTCGCGAAGCTGCCGGCAAATCGAACTCCGTGCTCAATCAACTCGCACCCGACATTCAGTGGGTCGAGAGCTACGTCGCAGGCGACAAAACGTTCTGCGTGTATCTGGCCAAAGACGAAGGCGTCATTCGCAAGCACGCCGAGATGAGCGGCTTTCCGGCAACCAAAATCACCGAAGTCCGCAAAATGATCGACCCCACAACGGAAGCACCCGCGTAACATTTTCGAAAAATGCCATGCGTATGGCACGGCTCCATCGTACGATCCACGCATGGTACACTCGGCTGGAAAGCGCGACACCAAACGCATTGGCGATCGGTCGGAAATCGAAGTGATGGCTGCTTTGAATCGCGCAGGTTATGGGGTCTTCGTACCGTTCGGCGAGAATCATCGATTCGATTTGGTTGCTTATAAAGACGGGACGTTGTTGCGAATCCAGGTGAAGACCGGACGACTAAGGCGAGGCGCGATCTTGTTTGCATGTTGGAGTTCGCACTCTCACCGGAATGGGCCGACCTTCAGGACGTACGTCGGAGACATCGACCATTTCGCCGTGTATAGTCCGGACGTCGATCGCGTTTTGATGGTCCCCGTCGGCGACGTAAAGACTTATGGAGCCCTGCGTTGGGCGCCCGCGAAAAACGGACAGCAGGGGAGGGTTCGATGGGCGTTGCCTTATATGCTCGGCAGGGAACTCCAGGATTCGGTAGGGACCCTGGCGGGAAGTGAAGTACCGTCAGGCGGGACGGAACGGTTGCCGTTGTAGCTTAGTGGTAAAGCACGTCCTTGGTAAGGACGAGAGCGCGGGTTCAATCCCCGCCAACGGCTCCATTTTTCCTCATGCATATCCCTGCGATGTTTGTGAGATGAAGGGAGATTCACAAATGAAGATTTCCAACTCGGCC
>PLLA01000052.1 GCA_003140835.1 Candidatus Tumulicola scandinaviensis
GCTTTTCCTGTTTGGTTGCGCCGACCGGTGGGTATCCAACTAGGATGAAGTTTTTGCGCGAACAGCGATCGCAGGCCTAGCGCTAGCCCTCCTGATTTGCTCGGTGTCGATCTCCATTCCGGCCGCGGCCCAAGCATATCCAACCTACACGACGTGGCAGCAGGGGTGGGATTCGCATCAATACGACCACGGGCACGTCATGCTCGGCACTGTCGCCAACTTTGCGCCATATCGCCTCACGATTCAGCGACGTAATGGAGTGCAGCAAACTGTCGACCTCAAGAATGGAACGGTGATTTATCCCACCGGTGCAACACCCACCCCGGGACAACGCGTCGCTCTCGTCGGCCACTACAGCAGCGGAACCTTCATCGCCAATCGGGTCATACTGCGCCCGTAGTCGGGCCTTAGTACCAGGCGAGCTTTGATCAGGAGCGAGGCGCAGTTCTAGCTCGGATCGCCAAACCACATCCGCTTCGACACTGGAGAGGTCGTTTGAGGGGTTTGGCTCATGATATGTTTGCGGTGACAACAATTCGGCGATTCGAACCGACGGGCCGCACTTGGGCTTGGTGACACGGCCTAACTCCTTGACTCCGAGAACCGTTGGATAGACCAACCGCCAGTATGCACGTTTGGCCACCGCTGGCGAGGACGTTTCATACTATCGGCATCGCGCGCATTGCGACGAGACCCGCGCATCGGATGAGATAGGTTCCGTATTAATTTAGGAAATGAGCGGTGAAAACGTGCCCCCAGTGCGTAGGAAACGACCGTGAGACTTTTTGCGCTGCTCGCGCTGCTTTTAAACGACCGCTCATTCCGTAGCGCCCTTGGGAGGTACGAGGTCGCTTCCTCTAGCGTTATGCGCTAGCTGATCGAGCAACGCATCCATGGTGCGCGCCGCTAGCTTTTGGCCTACGACGCGATCGAACAGGCGGCCGACGACGCCTCCGGGCGGCTCGTACGAGCCTTCGAGTACGAGCTCCGTTTCTTCGCCGACCGTCCGAACCGTAAGCGTCGCGCCAAACGACGGAAAACCGTGCCAAGCCGGTCGCCACGCAAACGCCATGCCGCCACGAGGCGGAGCGATGCTCGTCCAATCGTAAAGGAGGGAGTATCGAACGTCGACCCGGGCCGTTGAGGAACCCAAAGCCCGCACCTGGAGCTGTGGTCGTTGCGAAAAGAACTCTTGGAGGCGAGCGATCACGTCACTCTGAGGCTCGTGGAGTCGTGCCGTTCGGACTATTCGCGTCATAAGTGGATTACTTTCCTACTCACGCGAAGCCACCCTCAGGTTCAATTATATTTTAGTCACACTGGACGGATCGGATTGCTCTCACAAAGCGCGTTCGGCGATCCTTCGTCGGAAGTCCGCCGGGAAACGAAAACTGACGAAATAATCGGCGCATGCCGTTTTCGTCTTGCGAGACATCGGGAGATCGTTCGGTGTACGTCCCCTCGAGATACGCGTTCGCGACCCGCGGGACCGCCGTGCCCAGGACCGGCGATAAAGATCGCGTCGACGTCGTACCGGCGAATCAAGCGATTCATGTGCGCCAAGACCAGGTTCAACCTCGGCGACGTACCCCAATGTCCAAGCGGGCGCGGCTTGAGGTGTTCCAAGCGCAGCGGTTCGCGCAACAAAGGATTGTCGAGCAAATGGATTTGACCCATGCTAAGGTAGGCCGCAGGCCGCCAGTAGGCATCGATCTCCGCCAGATCCCCGATGGCCGGTCTCCGGGTAGGGAATGGAAAGAACGCAACTCATCGCAATAGCCTCCTTTTTGAAGGCTAGCGCCGCCCTAGGAATAGCTTGAGCTATCACATAGGGCGCGTGGTCATGCTATGCGAGACGCCACTACACGTGAAGCCGCGTCACGAGTCGGAAGGCAGCGATCGGCGGGCGACATTCACCCAGAGGCATCGAACTGACCAGCGCTTCCGCCGCTGATCGGGCTGTCACCGTGTACCTCCGTTCTGCGTTCAGATGGTTGACCACCAGTGGGGAGCATTCAATCCAATGACGATCTCACAACTCGCAAACAGCGCGGGAGTCAAAGCCGAAACGGTGCGATACTACCAACGCATCGGGCTGCGGCACGTCGACGTTTCGTTCGAGAACGCGGTAGCGGAGGCGCTGCCGTTCCCCGGACGCACGATTCGATCTCGTCACGATCACCATCATGCTGCATCAGTTGCCCCGCAACGTACGCCAGCAGGCGGTCCGCGAGATCCGGCGAGTCCTCAAGCCCGGGGACCGGGTGGTGATCGTCGATTTTCAGGATTCCGGGAAGCGCAACGGTTTCATCCAGCATTTTCGTCGTCATCGCCACGGTCACGTCAAAATCGATGACATGCTCGCCGTACTGAACCAAGCCGGCCTGCAGATCACGCAAAGCGGCCCGTTCAGAGAACCCAATCTCTATTTTGTCATGGCTACGGTTTAGCGACAGTAACGATGCACAAACTCCAGAACATGCGCCCGTGGATGCTGCCCGTTGTCGTAATCGCCCTCGTTGTCGCTCATGGAGTCGTGCTTTTATCGCGTCTCTTCGAACGCGGCGTGGGGAATGGCAGCGGCATCGGGCTTGGTCGTTGTGTTGCTAACCAAGTTGGGGCTGTTCGGCTCTCTTACGGTGTTGCGTCGGCGCTCGAGAGGGCTGCAGCGATGACCGTCAACGACTGCGGGCCGAATGGCCATGCTGGCTCGACCAGACGCGCGTGGTCTTCACCGCGCGGCATACTCGCATCCCCGAGCTATCCGATGGCGGGTCTAGTCGATAGGCGGCACATCCGTATTTGAATCCAATAGCTCGTTAAGGGCGAAGATGCTCGCAACTAGTGTAGCGATAGATGGCTCGAAGGGCGCGGCTTTCAAGCGAGATATCTGCCGAAGCTTCAGGGCGTTGCAGTGCGTGTGATCGCCGAAGCCATGGGTGCGAGCGCCTCGCATGGCTCGAAGGTGCGCAATGGGGGTCTTATTCCGCATCGGCGGCATTGGAACGTGCTAGCAGGGCTGACATAGCGATAACACGTCTGGCGTAATCCCCGCCCGTATAACTAACTCGAAACAGCTTTTGGTAAAGGCTCCTTATCGGTGGACACGTAAGTTGGCAACGAGCGAAGGCGTTTGACCAGCGGGTTTAGACCGCTGAAACCCGTTTAGATTCGCCTCTCCCTTGTTGCCGTCCATGGATCCCAACAGCGGGCCAAACTGCGCGCGCGCGACGCCATAGCACTCGCACGAGGCTTCTTCGAGCCCTTCTCGATTGAGGATCACGATATGCCCGTGAGCATAGCGAATGAAGCCAGCTTGCTGAAGCGTGGCTGCCGCGATGGTTACGCCGGAACGACGCGCGCCCAACATCATCGAGAGATATTCGTGCGTCAGCGAGATCTTGTCGGAATTGACGCGGTCATGCGTCAGCAAAAGCCACCGCGCGCACCGTTCGTAGATGCTATGCATTCCGTTGCATGCGGCAAGCTGACCGAGCATATTTACATATGCCTGAAGAAATCGATCGAGCACGTTGCGAAACTGTTCGTCCCCGACGCTGAGCAATCGCCGAAATTGGTCGCTGCTAATGACAACGGCGTGGCCCGGAACTTGACAATAGCTCTCATTGGCTGACGTCGTGGCTCCAAGCAAGAGTGGGATTGCCGACACTCCTTCCCGGCCGACAGTTCCGACCTCAATTGAGCCGCCATCCCGCATTTGCGTTACGACTGAGAGGACGGCGTCGATGGGAAAATAGACCTCTCGTATTGGACGCCCGGCCTCATAGATTTGCTGCGGCGTCTCGAGCACGATAAGTCTTCCGGTTTCCATGACCTCTGTGATCATGGAAGGGCTCAAGCCAGCGAGGATCGCGTTCTGCTTGAGCGCGGCCTGGGTTGGGACGAGGATTTGCTCAGCCTTCATACTCTTGGATACTTCTCTGACTCCTGATTGCTGGGGTGCCTGAAAGCTATTTTTCGAGGCCCAGGTCGCGTTCCTGGTGCTATAACGTACCGACTTCCAGAGCGGGTTGGTATATGCTCTCTCTTAAGTGATAGACCGTACCCTCGAGACGAAGACGGCTTCGTTCAAGCTCGTGGGCGATTGGAATTTTTCCAGACGTGACGAGCTGCAGGTCACGCTTCGTCCGGCTGAATCGGCCGATGAAGTCCTCCTGGATTTTTCAGAGGTGACATTCATCGACGCAAGCGTCTTGGGGTGCCTCACCAGATTACGTGACTGCGTGCTCGAGCGTAATCGTCCGGGAACCATCCGGATCATTGCAGCTAGTCGAAGCATTAGACGCATCTTCGAACTCTGCCATCTTGATACGTTGCTCGGTTTATCCAAGAGTATGAATGCGGCTCGCATTGGCACAAAGTTCGTTAAGTCGCCGGTGCGACCCATCTGAGGGATATCGGTTTAATGGAAAAACAACAATTGAAGCCTATGCTTCTGGCCGTGCTCCTTACTGCTTCGGTGGCGGCGTGCAGCGCAGGCAACTCGACCCCGGCGGCGCCTGGCCCAGGTTCAGCGGCATTTGGCAGTTTTGCGTCTCTGGGTAGCTCGGCGTCTCCAATCCGACCGGCAACCGCATTCGTAAGGCTCCGGAGTGCTGGTCCCTTCGCAATCCTCGCAGGCTCTACCGTGACGAACACCGGACCCACCCAGGTCTTTGGTAATGTTGGCCTCTCTCCCGGAAGCGCAATAACCGGGTTTCCGCCCGGAGTGATTCACGGGCACTTGTACATCGCAGATGCCATCGCGCGACAAGCAAAGCTGGATTTGACGCGGGCATATAACGACGCCATGGGCCGGACGCGCAACCCAATTAAGGTGGCCGGAAATATTGGCGGCCAGACGCTTTACCCCGGTCTCTACAAATCGACTTCTTCGCTTGCCATATCGTCGGGCGACCTGACCCTCGATGCCCGCGGGCACTCCAAGGCGGTATTCCTGTTCCAGATAGCGTCCAAGTTTAACATGACAACAGGTCGCAGGGTCATCTTGACCAACGGCGCAAGGGCGGGCAACGTGTTTTGGGCGGTTGGCAG
Source organism: Candidatus Tumulicola scandinaviensis (assembly GCA_003140835.1). Classification (GTDB taxonomy): domain Bacteria; phylum Vulcanimicrobiota; class Vulcanimicrobiia; order Vulcanimicrobiales; family Vulcanimicrobiaceae; genus Tumulicola; species Tumulicola scandinaviensis. The sequence continues at coordinate 5,056 of PLLA01000052.1, forward strand.
CTCGGCGACGTTCGGAACGGGCTGTTCCTTTTATGGCAATATCCTCGCCCACCAATCGATAAGCATGGCGACCGGCACCGTCATGGAAGGCAGGGCGCTTGCCCGAGTGGGGGCGGTGACGATGCAAAGGAATACCATAGTGAAGCCCGCTCGCTAAAATATCGAGCCTCTCACTTTAGGTGCGCGGCTTTAGGTCGTTCATCGGGGGCCAATTGCAAGCCACGGATCGCCAGGATCAGACGTGGAAAAGATTTCGGATAATTACACCGCAGCATGATGCGATCCGACCGGCGTGAGAGCGCAATGAGATATTCGAAGTTCTCGTACACTCGGCAACGATTTTTTAACGTTCGATGTTGAGCGCCTGATCCGCGACGATCTTCTTGAGCTATTGAATTGTGCCTCCGGAGCCCGCCGGTCCAGTTCCGAAGCTGCTAGAGCAAACAGAGTCACGCGCAAGTGCTTACGTCGTTTGTGCTGTTGAGGACTATATGACCCATGAAAGACTGCACAAATTGCGGACCAGAGAGTTGCGGATCTGGGAAGCGTCGTCGATCTTTGCTTCTAACTCCCGTCTAACGACAAGCTAACCGTAACGAACACATGCTTTCAGCTCAAGTGGGTACGTGTATTATTATGACAAACAAGTGGTTTCCAGGTCTGCTGACGGCGACGTCGTTCGGAGCGGCAATGCTCCTTGGAACGCTTCCCGCCGGGGCCCAGGTCGTCTACGCGCCTTCGGCAAGCGCACCAATCTCGCCATACACACCAATTGCAGCGGCCATGGAGCCGCAGGGGTGTCCGCTGACCGGTAACGGCCAATGGACGCTTATCAATAACCGCTGGATATGGTGCCCGCCGACTGCAGGGTACGCCAACAGCTCACAAGCTGGGTACGGCTACGGCACGCCGATCGCATACGGCTACGGTACACAGACCGGATACGGCTACGGCACGCCGACCGGATACGGCTACGGCACACCCTACGGCTACGGCTCGCCCTCCGGCATGTCGCTGACGGGAAGTCCGGCCTTGGATATGGTCCTGGGAGTCACTGCTTCGTCGCTGATCGCATCGCAGTTTCAACCCTACGGTCAGCAAGCATACTATCCTGGCTATTCGCAATACGGACAAGGCTACCCGAGCTACGGCTATCCGAGCTACGGACAAAACTATCCCGCTGGCTACCAGGGCTATCCGGGCTACGGCTACAGCGGCGGTAACACGTACACCAGGAACGTCTATCGCTACTATAATGGTAACCGCGTATCTCAAACGCGACCGCCCGGTACAATGCACCCGTACTACCACCCCATTCACAACGAGCTGACCTGGATCGCACGCGATCAAAGACGCATCGGCACACTGCGCGCTGAGGGCGGCAATCGCGCCCAAATCGCCCAGTTGAAGGGCGACATCGAACGCAACCAAGATCGAATTACTACGCAGCGTGCTACCGAACAACGCTACGACTCGCGCGTCGCAGGGCGACAGAATACGACGCACAACGGGCCGATATCGGTTTCACGAAACCACTTCACGGCACCGCACATGGCGACGGCGCACATCGCGGCATCGCGTATGTCGGCCGCCCGCATGGACACACCGCGTATGACGGCCCCGCGCATGGACACACCGCGTATGTCGGCTCCATTGGCTTCGCGCGGGGGCGGAGCACCGGCGCAACCCAATGGTGGGACGCGTCATCGGCCTCCGGCATAACGAGTTCCTCGTCTTAATTGCACGTCCACCGCGCCTCCCAGTTTTCGGGAGGCGCCTCTTTGGAACTGAACGTTAATATCAAGGCGGTAAACGCCCACTTCCAGCGGGTTCCTAATGGCATTGACATGAGTTCCAACATGGGGCCGCTAAAGGCCGGAGCTAAGAGTGAAGCTATGGAGACGCCATTTGAATCCGTGCGAACTGCTCCGGGCTACTGGGTGAGACTCGACTACCGGAATCGTTTTGGCTCGGAGGGTTTCTCAGACTGGTACATCTCGCACGTTAGCCAGTGCAAACTCATGCAACAGGTGTTGCCTCCGCCGCAAGAGCGCGTTTAACTCTCATTAAATCACTGTTGAATCACTGTTGAATCACCGTTGAGTTCTCTGGTTACCATCAATCACAAACAGTACCGCCAACCAAGTTTATCGGCCTCAATGCCGTGCAACGCGAGCCATCGAAGGAGGGTTGCTAAATAGCGTCTACTTCCACGTAGCAGCTTGTGCATCGCACGGCGATGTTGACGAGGAATCGTTCAGAGTTCGGTTTGAGGATATTGAAGGTCGCGAAACCGTATGCGAGTTGCCGAGCAGTTTCGCGGTGCCGGGAGGCGTGTGAAGTAGCCCGTGGAATCATTATCGCGACAGCCGTCTCCGGCTGTCCGGTCTGTACGAAGAGTGGAATCGCCAGGTCCGATGGGACAAGTTTTCCAGTCCACGCGGTAACCGCCCGTAGAGGCGATTCCAACCTAAGGTTGGTAGACCAAATGACCCAAGAAGAAACCAGCGCTCTTGCTTTAGCTAGAGTGCTTTCTCTGCTTCGGCGCGAGTTTCCGAAGGCTATAGTCCAGATGCTTAATCCGAGGGTCGGACCGTTTGAACGAATCTTGCTCACGAATCCGGGTGATTCGAAGATACTGGACCTCACCGATAGCTATTTCGCGTCACACCCGCATGTCCTAAACCTCGACGAACTGCTCGTTGCAGACGGCGTCATCGAGGCGTTGAACAAGGCCACGAGCCAGCAGCGAGTGATACGTCGTTCTGACGGACTGTCCGTAGAAGATCTATGAGGTTGAAGAGGAGAGGAGGCTCTCCTCATCTTCTGAACCAGGTGTGCGCGTGAAAGCCGTCGCATCTCGCGAAGCCGGACGCTTTGTTCGGCATACTACATGAGGTAACCATTTGAGCGAAATAAAGTTTTTCATAGAGCAGCGGGCGCAGGGGGACTATGCTATTCGGAAACCCAAGTCGCAGCGCGCGAGTGCCGTAGCACCGACGCAGAGGAAAGCTGTCGCGTTAGCCCGGGAGATGAATCCCGACGCCGATATTCATGTCGAGCGCGTGAGGGACATGGGCACCGGTTCGCGGGGTAAGTGGCGCAAGCTATAGCCGTGGGCCCAACGATGAGACGATGGGGGCCCCAGCCGTTTCGCGACGGCGAGCATTTCATACGAGTCTGACCCGCCCAAAAGCGACGATAAGAGTCCAACGATGAGGGAGGACGGCATTTTCAGGGAAAGCGTGGAACTTCACTACACCGACGAGTTTGGCGCGCGATTTGCCACCGTGTATCATAAGAACGACGGTGCTTTTGACCTTAAATCGTTTGAAAGAATGCGACCCAGCCGCTTACACAAGCGGCCGACTCTCTTCGGAGTCTTAGGCATCCCGTACGCGGGCGCGACTAGTTCCGCTCTCGGACTGTTTGGACATTGAAGGTTATGACTCCTTAACGAAGGGGCTGCTCCGTTCATGTATGAAGGACACCAGCAAGCGAGATTCGGGTTAGCTCGCACTGTTCAAGCTGTTACGGAGCAGGCCTGGAGTGTTTACCCGATTCGCCTCGCGACTCGCCGTGGTTGGAGCTTTTGTTGGTTCCGTCACTGGCTGCGCAGCACAAGCATCATCGCCGACTGCTTGGACGCTTTGGTACGTCCCAAATGAACCCCGGCAGGGCGTGACTCTCGCCAAGCTCTGCCACACGTTTGTCTTTTCCAATCCGCCTGACGCGAAGACGTTCCGCGTAGTTACAGTCAAAGGCCTGAGCGGAAGCGGCAAAATCCAAGAGAGCGACGCCTATATCAGCACAGGCGACGCATTCGACGGGCCGCTCGCCCTTGGTCAGGGAACTATTCACGATGACAACGCTGGCTACGACCTGAGGGTGGACGTTGTGTATACTATCGATTCCTACTTATCCGCGAAGAGTAGAGCGGATGCCGATTGCCCGCCTCCGGCGCACGTCCCAAAGCAGAGCATTCAGGCAGGTAGTACCACGTCGGTACCTCGGCCGCGCAGTACTCGAGGTTGACAATGGATACCGTAGTTGAAGGCCAAGCCAAGTATCGCAAGTGGGTTGAGGGCGTTTATTCTGCTTTGCATGACCGCATAGGCCCCGCAGCGGGAGAGCATCAAGGCGGTGGCCACTACGAGAACGTCCGATTCGGCCACGGCATGGCCTACGGCAAAGCCGGAAACGGAGGCGATGTACAGTTCATCGTGACGCTAACCGGCAAAAGTCTGTGGCGTGGAGCACATCGCGAAACGACGTATCGCTGGAAAGAAGAGTTGGACGTTACCAAGGTCGGTCGCGAGCTAGTCGACCTTTACGCGGACCTCAGCAGATACAAATACGCGAGGGCGCTCTACTAAGTACGGTATCGGTTTACACTTTTAGCCAAAAAGTAGTAAGATTTGACTCCCTGAGTCAGCGGGGCGCGTGTCCCGCAAACGCAGGGCATAGGGACTAAGGGACTGCGCTAAGGCCGGTCCCTTTTCTTTCTTGAACCTGCTACGCTTGTGATAAGCCCGCAGCAAGAAGAACCTGCTGCTTTAAGTCAGCGAGGTTAGCCTCGAAGGCGTGGGCGTCGGCGGTATAGGCTAACTTCAAAGACTGCTTTTGTCCGTTGAAGCGACAAAGGACAGAGATTTTAGGCTGACCTTGATTCGGCGCGACGATTTGGACCTCAATAATAAACCCGGTCGAGTGGTGCAACTCGAAGATACGCGCCGAAGGATGTTCACCGGGGCGAATGACGCGGCGATAGATGAAGCCGAGGCCGTCGAGACAGGTCCTAATCGCGCCCTGAATCTGTTGCGAAGTACCNNGACTGAGGGCGTCCGGCACGGGGTTAGACATACTCGCTCCAAACGGTTTGGCAGTGACACAACGATGATAACACGTCTGGCGCTCAAGCGGCCGTCTAGCGAAGCGTCGGTTGCAACGGACCCGACCGAACTGTCCTGTACCCTGCGTGACTTGGAATAGGCCGTCGAGTCGCGAATCGGAAATGAGGAACCATTCTCCGGCAGTTATAGGGGTAAACTCGACGGATGGGCCAATACCGCCGTCTGCATTTGGACGACTCCCGCCGTGGTACTCTTCCATTGCCTGACGGTTCATGAAGAGGATGAGGCATCGACTAGGTACCTGCAACACGAGAATGTCCGGTGGTTGAAGCCTAAAGGCTTGGAAGTAAAAGTGACGCACGGTTCGTCAAGCCAGTTCTGCGCCGACGCCTTTCTCCGTCGTTGCCTTTAGGACTTAGGCGAACGGCTCGTGGAAAGGCCAAATGTTTAAGGGAGAACCTGTGGACGAAGACCTTGAAATACTCCTTGCAGAATGCGAGACTCAGCTTGACGGCATTGAAGAGCGCCTGAAATACGAAGAAGTAGCGCACGGTCTAAATGTTATCGCGCGGAAACTTACGGACGTTGGACAGGCGCTCGATAAGATGAAGCCGCTCCTGAGAAACGAGTCGTTACGAGAGAGGCGCGCCCAGGCGTCGAGTCGATGCGAAGATTTGGGCGTGGACTTGCATAACAGTATGGTCGAACTGGAGAGCGACTGGAGCGAGTTCAACGACCGTTCGCATCCGCCGATGCCTCAAAACGGAACGCAGACGGTGAGGACTATACCTGCGCCGGAGGAGGTGCGTTAGACGGAACTGGTTGCAGGGTTGGATGAATCCAGCTCGCTCCTATTAGAGCGAGGGTTCCAAGAACTACCATTGCGATTCCAAGGTATCCGCAGACGGCATAATGCTTGTCGGTTCGTTGGTCGTCGCTACTTTGAAGACGGACGACCATGTAACTCGGTTTGGCACGCACTCTGAAGGGCATGCCGTAACGGAAGAGCAGCAGAACACCTGCAAAGTTGGTGACAGCGCCAACCGATTGCAAGACTACGGTTGCGTGCGCGCCAATCCAAGTCATCGTTCGCGCTTCTTCGGCACCTTCACGAGAAAGAACTCGATGCCGTCGAGTACGACGCCAATGCGGGGGATGCATCGAAGTAACAGCAGCTAAAAGGGAACCGGCAGTCCGTATGGCCAGTCCCCTCCAGTCGAACCCACACCCTCGGAAAAGCGGGAAGTCCAAACCCGCCTAACCTGTTCGTACCGTTAATATTAACACTTCTAGCGGTCGACCGTAAGGCAAGGCGCGGCTCACTTTTGGGATAGCATTTCGCTTTTGGGAATCCCGCGACGGCTCCAGACCGCGAAAGCGCCCTAGGCCGAACAAAAGGCATCTGGTCGCTATATTTCCGGTCACGCGAGGGATAGATGTGCTAAGATTGCCCTGGAGCCTCGCAGCGCGAGACTGTTTTCGGCATTCGCGCCAGGAGTCGCGAGAGCCAGGAACGCCACGGCCCGACCAGGCTGGGAGCGTTACGTTAGAAGGAGCAGCCGCTCAATCCGGTCGCCCTTTCGCATTTTGCACCGGCTTCGTCCTAAGCACAGAATGGCGTCCGCTTCCCCGACCGGGAAGTCGCTTTCAACGATGTTCGCTTTTGGGATGAGCTTTGGGCGTTCCTCATCGCCTGCTTTTCGTTGCGCGACTGGCTGAAGAATGCCGGAGCGGTGACGAAGCCCGACCTTGAGATGCTCTTTAAAGAATCGCTGGAGTTTCGCATCTGCCGGGACTTGGCGAACGGCATGAAGCATCTGAGCCTCGACCAAAAGCCGAGCACTAAGGCGTTTTCCGTTGGGAGGCAGTATCAAGCGCCGTTATTCGTTGTCTTCGTAGTGAATGTCGCGGGGAAAAGCAAGCCTGAGGAACTGCGAGAGCGACTCTATGACGTGCTTGACCTAGCAGACCGCTGCGTGAACCGTTGGCGAGAGTTCCTTAAGGCCAAGGAACTGCTGTAGACGAAAGGGCGGCCACATTTCGCGCCACCAAAGGCGCCGATTCGGCCCGATTTCCGAAGGTCCCGACTGCTACGACCCACGTATCTAGGCTGACAATGAGGACTGTTGCAGATGATGGTCAGAACGGATACCGCAGATGGGGCAAAGCCGTCTACATCGCGGTCAAGGAATACATCGGCCCGGAAGCTGGAGCCTATCAAGGTGACGGCCGCTACGAGAACGTCCTATTCGGACATGCTATGGCGTATGGAAAAGCTGGCAATGAGGGCTTCGTGCAGTTCGTCGTTACGCTGGCAGGCGACAGTGCGTGGCCAGGGCGGCACCGCAACACTACTTACAAATGGAGAGATGAGGCCGACGTTGCAAAAGTAGCACGCGGGTTGGTCGAACTCTACGCCGAACTCGGTCGAGACGCCGACATAAAGAGCGGCCTTTAGATACGGTATCGGCTTTTCATCCGTCGCCAAAAGTAAGATTTGACCTACTCCAAGAGAGCAACCGCGGAGTGGTGTTCCGCGAACCCTGGGCATAAGGGGACAAAGGGACGGCGCTAAGTCCGGTCCCTTTCTTTCTTCGTTGACGAAGCTACCGGGAGAAGGTAGAGGGAATAGCGTGTGCCTAGCGGCTCTGCTGTAAGTGAACTACAGGCGGGGGCTGGGTAGCACGTCCGTCACCATCGAGAAATGCATACCGAATAGCGGCAGGTTGACCGTTACCAAGAGCCTCATCTAACGTACCGACGAGGTGAAAGACCTCGTGCAGTTGGAGCATGTCGAAGAGCTTTTGAATGTTCTCGTTATGCACGACGATAGTCTCACGCTCGTAGAGATGGTCGGCGCGCAGCCTGTGCATCCGTATCATCTCGCTAACCGCGGTCGAGTCTAGGTACGTCACTTGGGTGAAGTCCAACACGAGGTCCGACACCGGCACGAGCAGCTGTAACTCCGCCCTCAACTGCTCTTTGGACGCAATATCGTACTCTCCGGCGAAGACCATTACGACTGTTTCCATGAAAGATAAAGCCTCCTCTCATGCACTCTACTGGCTATCATCGTCGGTCTACCCTAGAGTAGCCATAGCGACCACAAGACCTCAATCAGCTAGTGCGGTTGCTAGTCGGTCGAATCAGCAACCTGATACGAACCACCGGAGCCGATGTACCTTAGAAGTTCTCGAAGCTCATCGCATGGTTAGCGGCCGCTGCTCGTTCCCATCGCGTGCTAATGTAGCTCTTCGCGGTCCGGTTCCGGCCCGTTGGGGGCTTCTTTCGTGGCTGCGCGCTTCGCCACGCGCGCATCTATTTCGGTGAGGGCAGACTGAGGGCGCACGCGCTCACGAAGCGAACCGAACACTAACTTCGCAAACGTACCGTCACCGACGAGCGTCTCCGTCGTCAACTCCCCCGCAACCAGCTGCTCGATACATTCCACATCGAAATCTTCAAGGTACTGTTCTGTATCCGATGGGTTCGATTTGTCTGACACAAGTGACTCCTCTCTGTCCAATCGTACACGCCGACGGAACCGAGGTCGTGCTACCTGTACGGCATTATTTGACGGTTAAATCTGGCATTTACGGGGCAATGCGTAGCACCGGATGCAACTCCACGCCGTTCGGGGCTTGGCCATCGGTTCTGTGAATGCGGTCGAAGAAACCGATCCCCGAGACGGTAATCGTCGGCGGCTTCTTCCCACGATAGTCTAGCCACCACCACTGCCGCGTTGCGTGATGATGCCCAAGTCGGTCAACGGAGGCCCTTAGCTGCTGGTATTGGTCGGAACGCGAAGTCACGCAGTAGGGGGCTGGAACCTCGCCAATCATTGTGCGACCTCGTGGGTCGCGCAGCACGAGGTGATAGTCGCCATCCGCTTCGATTCGGTATCCGACGAGTTGGGCCGAAATGCGCCACGAGCTGATTTCTACGGGAGCGATGCGTCGCACGACCGTATCGGGGTCAGCCGGGGCGCCTTGACCAATCAGCCACGCGATGGTTGTATCGCGGGCTACGAAGTTGATAGCGTTCGCACCCTTGTCGCGTAGGGTTTTCTTCGCCCATAGTTCGAGCTCGCATTGGATTCTGTGTGGCTGCGCGGATGCGGGAACCGCCCCAGTAACCAGTGTTGCGTAGAGGAGAGCAAAGAGTGTAACAGCCCCGAAGGCTCTAAAGGTGAGGCGATGCGGGTCGTTAGTCTGTCCGGTTCGCATGCAACACCGTGGTCGCGCGCGGCTGGCAAGATTTGGTGCTAGAATGTACCTAGCGGTGTCGCTAATGGGCACGCGTGCGATGACGGAAAATGAGTTCCAAGACGGAAGGCTGCTGCGAATCTTCCTTGACGAGCAGGACCGCTCGGGTGTTCTCCCCACCTATACTGCCATCGTTGAATTCTTGCGGGGACGCGGGATCGCTGGCGCTAGTGCGTTCCGGGGAATCGAGGGTTTTGGAGCCCATCGCGAAGTGCACGCTGCGAAGCTTTTCTCATGGCTTCCGAACTTACCAATAATGATTGAAGTAATCGAGGATTGGTCTGTACTCGAACCGCTGCTCCCCGAATTGGAAGAGATGCTGGGCGAGGGGCTGATCACTATTGAGCCGGTACGATACAAGCGACTTTCAAAAGGTGAAAAAAATAGCGGCTATCGCGAGGGATAGAAACCTAATGGGTTGAAGGCCATTTAAAACGGGATGGAGCTCCCGATGTAACCGCCGATCAACGGCTGATGGCTCCTGTCGGCACAAATCATTTCGACAGGAGTTTTACTTTTGCATCAAATCATCGACAGTGGCAACATGTGGCTGGTGGCCGGAGCATGGATGCTACTGGCTGCCATTAGCGCCTTTGTAGCGATCCGGGTTAAGATGCCGGCGGCATTGGTCGAGATTGTCGTCGGCATGCTGGCTGGAAACCTCATCGCACTGCGAACAAACGCCTGGATTGACTTTATCGCAGGCTTCGGAAGCATCCTCCTGACGTTCCTTGCCGGTGCTGAGATAGACCCAGCGGTATTACGCAAGCAATGGCTGCCGTCCACGGTGCTTGGCGCGGCCTCTTTTGGGGCTCCATTCTTGGCAGCAATGGTGTTTGCTTATGTCTTTGGACATTGGACCGTTGACGCTTCTAAGATCGCTGGCATCGCAATGTCAACCACGTCCGTCGCCGTGGTCTATGCCGTAATGGTGGAGTCCGGACTTGCCAGTAAAGAGTTTGGCCAGTTGATACTCGCCGCATGCTTTTTTACTGACCTCGGCACGGTAGTTGCCCTGGGGCTACTTTTTGCGAACTACAATCTCTGGTTGGTCGCTTTGATCGCTGCGATCGTGGGTTCCATGGTGTTAGTCCCTAAGATGCTACCCGTACTCATCGACCGTGCACGCCGGTATGTGAGCGAGCCCGCGCTTCGCATCCTCTTCGCGATCATCTTCCTACTGGCGGCTCTGGCAACATATGCAAAGAGCGAAGGCGTCTTGCCGGCATACTTTCTCGGCCTCGCCTGTGCTGGGGTCATGATAACGTATCCGGATGTAAAACGGCGACTTCAAACAATGACCATGACTCTTCTCGCACCTTTCTATTTTATCAAGGCCGGCACGTACATAGAGTTCGGAGCTGCAGTGAGTGGAGCGGGCCTCATTGCGATTCTCTTTTTTGTTAAGGTAATCGCCAAGATTGTCGCAGTATTTCCTCTTGCGCGCTATGCGTTTAAGTACCCACAGTCTAACGCGAATTACCTGACGCTAATGATGGCCACCGGCTTGACGTTCGGAACGATTTCGAGTCTCTACGGTCTCACGCATCACTACATAAATCAGGCGCAATATTCTGCTCTCGTTACCGTGGTGATTTTGACCGCCGTTGTCCCAACTGCGATTGCTCAAGCCTTATTCAGGCCACACGAGGAGCCCGAGGAGATGGAAGCTGAAGTGCCGTAAATTAGTGCCATCCCATCGCGTCAGCCGTCGATCGTGACGTTTGTGCACCACGAATCGGAGCACGGGTCTAGCCCTTTAAGGCAAAGTAGACCGCGCCAACAATGAAGAGGAAACTCACTCCGTAGTTCCATTTTGGCGACTGCCCGAAGACAATAAAACGCGAGCACCGTAAAGACCGCTAGCGTTATCACCTCTTGCAAGTATCTTGAGTTGTGTCAATGTTAGCACGCTATAACCAGCGACCACCGCTCCGTGAGCAAGGCCATTGGCCAAAAGCAGCCCTCGGCTGAAGCGCTTGGTGGGTCTTGGCGGAGGCGGCAGAGCGGTTAAAGGCGCCGGTCTTGAAAATCACTAAAGCCGTCCCAATGCGTCTCCGCTAACGACGATTGAGCACGAAAGTCCGGCTTACAGGTACTCAGAAGTACCCATCGTGACGTATTTCGTTCCCAAATCGTTCCCAAATCGGGCACTTGGTAACGGACTTGGTAACGCCTCGCCCGGAGGCCCATCAGGTCCCTTTCATCGATAGCCAACCTGCACTTAGATAAGGCTTGGCGGGGATGGGATTCCCGTCGCGCTGAATACGCGGTCTAGAATGAGCCGGACATTCGCGTTCGTACTCTTGCTAACAGGCTTACTATTCGTCAGCCTGGGCGGGTGCGCACTAGCAGCATCGGAAACTTGCCCGGCGAAGCTCCTATTTTGGCCAAGCGGGCAAAGTTCGGCAACCACGGCGACTAGATATGACTACGTCCTGAGTGCTTTGACAGAGCGGTTGGTAGACGCGACGGTTATTGCGGACACCAACAAGGGATGGTTTGTATGGGCAGTTCACGCAACTCCGCTTCAACGAAAAGCATACCTGGTCAAGAATGCGGAAGTTTTCAGTACGCG
>PLLA01000069.1 GCA_003140835.1 Candidatus Tumulicola scandinaviensis
ACACACGCGAATGGACGCGCCCCAGGCTCCGCCTTGTTGCTACGAACGATAACCCAGGGCATAGGTCTTCCGGAGCCACTCCTTTTAAGTGCCTCAGGCAGCCTCTATGTCGGGAATCAATCTAAACAAACGGTAACTGTCTACGGACCGGGGCAGAAAAGGGTGAAGCGGACAATTTCGCAAGGCGTGGATGGCCCGGAGCAAATGCTGTTCGGGCCGTAGTCAAACGTCAAAATTCTACATAGGTCGTGCTGGGAGCTGGGTACCCTCACTAGCGGAACGGACCCGCGGGATGTGGCTTCACCCAAACAATAAGGTCCCAGATAGTCGGAAATTCGAAAATGGTCGCGACGTAATCGGTGCTTGGTACTCTGCCAAGTTTGACGACAGTTTCAGAGCTTGGCTTCGTGAGGCTACCACCCGCGGCGACGAAGTCCAGATCCAGCAGCCTAAAGTGGTCGGACCCGACGAAAGAAATACCGATGTCGGGATTTGGAACGATCCTTCGGGCGGTTCGGCGCTGAAGGTGCTCACCGGATTCGATCTAGCCGTCGACTCTACAATCAGCACCGCTAAGACGTAGGCTACTGAATCTACCAACCACTAATCAATAGCTAAGTCACGTTACCCGGCGATGCAGGCTGTGTAAGCGTACTCAAGCAGAAGGAGCAGCGCCAAGAAATGAACCGGACGATACTTGCGTATATCGCCGCACTCTTAACTATGATCTCAGGGCTGAGCGGCTGTTCGAAGGGCGCAAATGCTTCCGACCAAGCATCATCGTCTCCGGTGGCGGCGCCTTCGTCGACGGCAAGCGCGACGGTGTCTGCGCCCTTAACCGGTTCGGCGAGTGTCTCGACCGCGCCGTCGGGTGCCGAGACTACGGCTTCGCCGGCGGCGCTTAGCGACATCGCGGGCGTGAACGGCGAGAAAGAGGTCACCGAGCTAGCGCAACTGGGCGTCGTCGATCCAACATCTGGAACGTTCGATCCCGGCGCCCCGATCAAACGACGCGACTTCATCCGGTGGCTCGTTCGAGCTAACAACGCGCTGTGGAGCGATACGCCGACTAAGCTCGTAAAGCTGGCAGATAAGACCGAGGCATCTTACTTTTCCGACGTCTCCACGAGCGATCCCGATTTTCCGTACGTCCAAGGCATGCAGGACGCGGGTTACGCGGTGGGATTTCCCGACAAGACCTTTAGACCGGATCAACCTCTGACGCGCGAGCAGATGTTCGCGATCAAGAATGTTTTCGACCGCGGCAGCGTCGACTCAGGTTTGACGAGCAAGATCGACTACGCGCGCAACACCGTCATGCCGCCATGGAAAGACAGGCAAGCAATCTCCAAGACATACGTCGCGGCGATCGCGACCGGGTCTAATGGCGGCAGCGATAGCTTTGGCAGAGTCTACGGCGCGTCGTCGCTCTTTCACCCTCAGATGGAGGTGACACGCGCCCAGGCTGCCGTGCTCGTTAGCGTCGAAGGCGACCACGTGTTCTATGGGGGCGCCCAGCGTACGGCGGCTCAAGCGCTGGCGGCCTCGACCCCAATGCCCTAATATCGTCCTCATAAGGAGTTTCAATGAAGCGCATGACTCTGCTCGCGGATGCGGTCGCCGCCGTTTCGATGTGGCCGCAGCTTGCGGTGCTACACCGGACGCGCGTAAGATCGTTAACACCGCCGACGCCCGCTAAACCAATGTTGCTTTCGATGGCGTTTGCGCTTGCCGCGTGTGGCGGCGGTTCGTCGTCCGCGCCTGGGCCGGTCGTTGAGCAACAGGCCCCTTCGGTGGCTCGGATGCCGTCTTCACCGACAAGCTCATCGTGCCTTTCTTCGACATGCATCTATGTCGCAAGCTCGGGCCCTTCGGGCCAAAAGCCTAAAACGGACAGCTATGCCGGGAGTGCGACTGGTAATGTGGCTCCGCTCGGACAGATCAGCGGTAATAAAACGTTGCTAGGATTTCCCCAAGGGATCGCCATAGATTCTAACCACAAAGTCTACATCTCGAGCTACTACGGTACCGTGACGGTTTATGCCGCGGGCGCGAATGGCAATGCCAAGCCAATCCAAACCATTACCGGCTCGAACACAGGGATGAACGTTCCGCAGAAGCTAGCCGTAGACGCGAGCAGTAACGTTTACGTAGCGAACTCCGCTATCGGCGACCCATCGGCGACGCAGCCTGGAGTCTAGCCGGCTAGGGCAGACAGAGTGCCAGCGTAATCCGACGCAGTGAGATCGACAGTTCGTTGGCCGAGCTGGAATACGTCTCGTTCAGCCACAGGCGGATGACGGCAAGTTGCGCACCGGCAACGGCATGTGCGAGGATTGGCGTCAACTCAGTCAAATCCGCAAGGGCATCGTGTATAACAGCGGCAGCCGGACCGTTTAACAGTCCGAGTGCGAATGGCGCATTTGTTCGAAAGTGATCCAGCGTTGAGGCGACGAGGCGCTCGTCGCCCCGGGATCGCGCCAGGTTTGCTAGCTGCTGCAGCGGAGCACGCACGCTATCGCGCAGTACGTCTTCACGACTTTGGAAATACTCGTAGAAGGTAGATCGACCGATCCCGGCGCGCTCTACGATATCGACGACCCGTATGTCCGCAAACCCACGCTCAAGAAACAGTTCACGAAACGCGCGCAGAATTGCTTCGATAGTCGGTCCGCGGGCTGCGGACATTTCGCCCGGATTGTCCATTGCGCCCGAGATTCAGCATGCTAAGGTAAGCTCATGCTCAGAAGACGGTTTGCGGCGCTATTTCTTGGCGGATTCTCCGTGCTTATTCCGGTAGCCGCGCTTCATCACCCGGTCGTTGACACCCGCAGTCCCGACGTGCTGCTTTCTGAAATGGCTAGGCTGAGCGCGAACGACCGCGCGTTCCACGCCTTTATGATAGGGTTGGTAATTGCACTTTTCTTCGCGCTTGCGGCCTATGCGACGGATGCGCTGAATCGCCGACCGCCTAACGTTGCAGCGCTGATGATCTTCGCCACTGGATGCGGTGCTCTAATCGGCGCCGCTCTGATCGACGGTTTCTTTCTCCCAGCCTTTGGCGAACACTATGTAGGGCGGCCGATGCCGATTGCACAGCAGGCGCTGCCTGTGTTGCTCGCCGCAGGAATCGCAATCCAAGTTTTTTCGAAGTTCGGACTTCTAGCGTACGCGGCCGCCGGGTTTGCCTGGTCGCTCGATATTTCCCTTAGCAGGTATCCCGTGCTGGGTGTACTCGGCGCGCTGTCGGCGGTGCTGGAAGCGGCGCTGATTCTGTTCAACGGAGCGCTGACGGCCGGATCCCTGGCCGAGGTATTTGCCGCACAATGCGTGTGGTGTTTGATAATCGCATATCGTATGGATCAACAGCGACGTACGACGCTGAACGAACGCGACAGAGCTACGCGAACCTAGACGCCATCGCAGACAATTGTGATTAGCGTCGCAATCGAAGGGCCACAACGCACCCGTCTAAGGCGCGATCGAAAACACCGTACCGGCGTTATGCAAGCCACCGTTTTGAGTGGTGCCGTACAGTTTCTTGCCCACCACGACGAGCCCACCGTACGGGTTGGCTCCGCCCGAACCGCCGGTGAACGCGTGGAGCGTCGACTCGGTGCCATCCGAAGCGATGCGAAAGATCGTGCCGTTAGACGCGCATCGCGATCCCGACCCGCCGAACGTCGTTCCGTAGAGTAGGCTCTTCATCACAACCAACCCGGCAAATGGCGTACACCCGCTTGCCGCTCCTTCAAAACTGTAAAGCACCTTCTCCTTACCACCAAGCGTCATCTTGTACACGGTTCCAATGCCGTTCGCGCCTCCAAGCCCCGTCGTTCCGTAGAGCATACCGCCCATTTCGACGAAGCGGCTAAACGGTTGCGCACCGTCGCTGCCGTTGCCGAAGTTGTGCAGCACCTTCACCTCACCGTGAACGCTTGCGTGAAATGCGGTGCCGCGGCTGAACTTCCCGCCTGCGAACGTAGTCCCGTAAAGCAAGCCGTTTATTGCGATCAAACTCGAGCCCGGCTCCGAACCGTCGGGACCCGAAAAAGTGCAACACGTGTTCGTCGCCAGCGCTCGTGATGCTAAATAGCGTGCCGACGCCGTTCTTGCCGCCTCCCTCGGTCGTGCCGTCAAACGTCGAGCCGACCTTCACGAGACCGCTCTCGCTCAGCCCACCGTCCACGGCGTTATCGGCGAAACTGTGCAACACCTTGAACGTACCGTTGCGCGAAAGGCTAAAAACAACTCCGGCACCAATCGCGCCCCCTGTGTACGTGGTTCCGTACAGAACCTTGTCGCTCTCGATCATATCGCCGACTGGTTGCGATCCGTCAGTTCCTTTGAAATTATGTCGAATCTTTTCGAGGCCCTGCGGCGTTATGCTGAACACGGTGCCGAAGGCCGATGCACCTCCATCCGTCGTCGTTCCGTAAATCGCGCCATTGAAGGAAAGCGGACTCGATTGGGGCGCCCCGTCATTCGCAATCTTTCCGAACGAATAGATCGATCGGAATGATGCATTATCGATAGGCTCGTGAGTGCCCAAAACCGACGAAACGAATGGCGCGGCAGGGAGCAGTCGCGCCGCCGTCTCGTGCGAGCACGCGGACAACCCAACGAAACAAGCGAGTGCGATGAAGAAACCTGCCGGTCGCATAGGAACCTCCAGCGGCGTCGTTCCGAAGCCTCGTTTAACTCGCGACGGTTCGGCCGCAATCCGCTAACAGCAATCTTATTCGACGCGGCAAACGGGCGCGTGGGTTTCCAAAAGCTGGCTACGCCCGGGCAGATTTCCCGAAGTGGCTGTTCCTAGGCTCCTTTAGCGTCGAGCTCGCTCGCCCGGCATTCTGTAGCCTGGGCTGGGTCCAGATCGTCCCGACGCTTTGCGCGCGGCTCGACATTCGGGGCATCGCCCAGGTTTGTGCATAAAGCCCTTTTGAGCGAACAATTCCTGTTCCCCGGCACTGAACGTGAAGGTCGTCCTGCAGTCGCCGCAGCGCACAATTAGGTCGTTATAGGTAATTCGTTCGTTATACATGATTCCTTCTAAGTTGTAATGTCCGCGCTGTGGCCTTACGCACCCTAAGCCATAAGCCTCTAAATTTGGATAACTAAAAACATTTGCAGCGACCAGCCTTCAGTGGGCGCGGTTCTGCTAGCCTGCTTTACGCGGCTTTAGGGGCGCTTAATGCTGATGACCGTTTCGATCGCCCTCGACTCTTTCACACATGATGCCCGCGCCCTCAGAAGCGTTTTCTCGCGTATTATGGAGCACCTTTGTGACGAGTAGCATGTCCGAATCCGTCTGAATATACTCTCCGATGTTGGGAACCCGTAAGAACGTGAGCACGCCGATTGGATCCGGATCGCAGTATACGACGACTTTAACGCCTGGCGTCATTTGATAGGCCTTTCATTATGGTAAAGATGAATCTCGTTGCGTTCTGAGAGGCTGTCCCGTTAGGCCATCTCTCCCGCGGCCCTGCTTCTGGGGCTATCACGGGGAGCCCGCGAGCGGAACCTCGACAAAACGCACTCGGCACCCTACGCCGGAATCGGCTTTCGTTTTTGACGACTCGCTGCGAAGGCCCTCAGAAGCGTTGCCGTAAAGTGCGGTTCCGTACTTCGTGCGGCTAATCAAAGGTCACGAGAGACATTTGGGGTACGAGTTGGGAATAGAAAAGGCTGGTTTCGCGTGATGGAACACAAATTGGTTGAGGTCCTGAGATTTCTTGACGACGGGACGCCGCACACAACGAGCGCCGTATCGACAGCCGCCAATATGGGTGCCGAGGAAACACTCGACTATCTGCAAGCCGCCGAGGCGGCAGAGCTAGTAGATTGGGGCGCTGGAGACATGTGGGAGCTGACCGGAGAGGGCAGAACTTCGATCATATTATACGAAGAGGCGGAGGAGCTTAACACGATAGCGTTCCCCCGCAAGCGCCTGGAGTGAGTCTTTAGTTTGTGTTCGGTTGCGGTTGACTGCCGGCCACTAAGCACGGTCGTGGCTAACGGTCGTCCGAATAAATGTAGTAAGCTTTGAATTGTCCTGAGCAACCAGCGGGGCGAATTGTCCCGTTATTCTCCGGATTGTATGGGAATGGGACCGGAACGGAATACCGGTCCCATTCTTGGTCCACACCGGTTTGAAAGTGGCCTGATCGGAATCGCCTCGGCCTCTGACATCCCGTCGCAAAGGGCGCCCACCAATGGTGGGCGCCTTTTGTGTATGCCGCAACGAACCAGGCCGCCAAAAGCAAAATTCGCGTTGACACCCCCACTCAGCCAGGAAACCGAGCTCCGTTAGAGCATCGGAAAAGATAAAGCCAGCAGACGTATTGGAAGTTTCGAGAAGTGATGGTTACAGAATGATAACATCGACATCATTCGAGATGCAGGTGCGCTCAATCGACGCGCTAGACGCATGTCCGGCGTGACATGTATTCTACAACACTCTCGTCGTCGACATGCGTTTTAGCAACACCGGAGACGGTCTGGCGCAACATCACGAACGTTCGGATAGACTCCTCGATTCCTCCGCGCCTCTTCACGTTGCTCGGCATCCCAAAGCCGTTGCATGCAGAGCTTCTTGAAAAACCGCCCGAACGCCGGCGCGTAGCCTATTTCGCAAACGGCAAGCGATTTTCCCAAGAGATCACATCCTGGCAGCCGTTAAAAAGCTACGCTTTCACGTTTCGCGCCGATAGAGGCTTCAAGGTGGCCTTCGTTCTCGACCTCTCTAGCGGGCCTTTCCGCCTCGTCAGCGGCGAATATCATATGGTCCACAACCGGAACGGCATCGAACTGACGCTTACGAGCACCTATTCCGTGGGAGGATTGATGCGGGCGTTCTCGATTCCTATCGCGATCGTGATGAGAGCCTTCCAGCGGTATCTTCTTTCCGCAATCAAGAAAAGCTGCGAAGAAGCATGAAATTCAGCAAGTCGCTCCAGATCAACTCTCCAAGGGAGCAGATCTTCGATCTGACGCAAGATTACCCGCGTCGCCTCGAGTGGGATCCCTTCCTGAGTAAAGCGTGTCTCCTCGGCGGCGCGCTGACGCCGCAAATCGGCGCGAAGGCCCTCTGCGTCGACCACCACGGCTTTTCGATGGAGGTGGTTTACGTTGTGTACAAGCGTCCTGAAGTCGCCGCGGTTAAAATGACGCGAGGCCCCTTCTTCTTATCCTCGTTTGCGGGCACGTGGCGATTCAGCGAGGCCGGCAACGGGCGCACGTCGGTGCTATTCGAATACTACTATCGGCTGGCGTGGCCGTTTGCCATTCTGCGACGCTTCGTCGATGCAATTTTCGCTCGAGAAATCGCAGAACGGCTCGAAGCACTAGACAATTTCGTTAAAGGAGGATCTCGTGATACGTAATGCAAGAATCGGAACAGCGATCGTTCAAATGGCAGCCGTCGCCGCCCTCTGCATCGTGCTCGGGGCAGACAACAGTACGACGCCCGTCTCTTTTCAAATGCTCGGTATCAAAATGACCCTCGAAGTCACGGCCACGCAGTCGAACGGGGCGAGTGCGTCGATCGAGGAAACAGTTCCGCCGGGCGGAGGCCCTCCCGCGCATATCCATACGCGTGAAGACGAAACGATCGTTGTCACGCAGGGGCACTTTCGATTCTGGCACGGAACGCGAGTGGCCGACGCGTTGCCCGGCACAGTCGTTTATTTTCCTAGAAATGAGCCGCATCAGTTTCGCAATGTCGGCAGCACACCGGGGACTTTGGTCGTGACAATCATGCCCGCCGGCCTCGAACGCATGTTCCTCGCTATCTCGAAGAGCGGGTTAACGATACCGAAAGGCCAGGCTGAGATCGTGCGCCTTGGCCGCCAGTACGGAATAAGTTACGTAGCGCCGTTGGCGCGATAGCGCAGATGGATCACTCCGGTAGCGAAACGGCGCGTCTGCAGGAGCTCGAGGTTCCGGCGTAACGCGGCTCGGAATGCCGGCTTTCCGCCGCCGACGATCACTGGGTTGATAAAGACGTGACATTCATCGACGAGACCGGCTTCGAGCGCAACTCCCGCAAGCTCGGCGCCGCCAATGTTGATGTCGTGCTCCGATTCCCGCTTGAGCTTTCGAATAGCTTCGAGGTCGAAGTCGCGCTCGACGTGCGTGTTGCGTGTCGTAGCGTCTGTCAGCGTTCGTGAAAAGACGATCTTCCCGGCTTTCTGCCAGACCCGTGCAAAGTCGCGGTGTTCGGGTGGATAGCCCTCCACCGGCGCATCCCAGTAGGCCATCGTCTCATAGAGTCGCCGCCCATAAAGATAGGTTCCGATCGGCCGCAACAACTCAGTAATGAACGCGTGCACTTGATCGGGATTGACCCAATCGAAGGCACCGGATTCATCCTCCACATAGCCGTCGAGCGATGTGTTGGTAATGTAGATCAACTTCGGCATACGATGACTCGCGGGCGACCACGTTTAGCGGCCTCCCAAGCTTCGCTCACCATCGATAACGGAAACGTGCGAGTCGGTACGTCAACTGCGCCGTCCGAGATCAACTGAATGTAGCTTGGAATCTCAGCTATAATATCGGCGAGCGACGCAGAGCCGGCGCCGCTTCCGGTTATGCGTAGCTTGCGGCTACGCAAGAGTGCGGCAGGAACTGCTGCGTGCGACCCTGCGGCGGCGCCGATTTGAACGTACGAGATGTCGGTGCGATCAGCCTCAAGCCCGCGTCTACCGAGCGCGGCAAACGTGCTTTCTGCCGGTGCACCCCAGAGAAAATCGAGCACGATATCGGGAGACGACCCTTCGAGAGCGGCAAGGATTGATGCTGCGTCGCGCTCAGGATCGCCGCTTAATGCGACGGTCGTAGCGCCGGCCTTGACCGCATCGGACAGGCTTTGTGTATCGCGACCTGCGCCGGTAACGCGCGTTGCACCAAGAATGCGCGCATTCTGTACAGCGAGAAATCCCGCCATTCCGGTGACGCCAAGAATCAGAACGTTATCGAGTCTACCGATCTCTGTGCGGCGTGCCTGGAGCGGTAACCAGGATGCAAGACCCGGGTTCACACCGCCGGCAACCCGTGCCGGGTCGGCGCCTTCCGGCAGCGGTATCCATACGAATGATGGCACGGAGATTCGTTCGGCGAGGGTGCCATAAGGCGGTTGTGGGAAGCCGGAGTATGCGAGCACGCCCTCTGCGGAGCGAACGACGGCGTCGACCCGGGGACGAGCGGCCACTGGCCGCTGCTTCCATAGTGCTCGCCACTTGCAAGGCCGCGCACGATCGGATGAATACCCGCCGCCACAAGCTCGACGACTTGCCGCCCCTCACGATCGCCTGGCTCAGCAAAATCGCCGTAATGTGCACCATCGCCGGGCGCTTCGATCACCGCTGCTTTCATTTCACTCGCGGCTTGGTGGAAGCGGCGCAGCCGGCGAGATCGCGACGCCGAACGGATTTTGGATTCTCGACGAGATCGTGATCGAGGGCCTGTCGCTGCCCTTTGGATACACCGTTACGGAAGTGCTGTTGTCGTTCGGCACGTAGAGCGAGCCGTCGCGGTCGAAGGCAAGTCGAAACGGTGCGTTCACGCCTTGCAAGATGCGCCGAAACGGCACGCGAGCGCCGGGCTGGTAGACGTTGACGGCGCTGATGTTGTTGTCGCCGAAGTAAGCCAAGTAGAGGTTGCCGGCGGCATCCAAAGCGATACCGTACGCGCACCCCGGCACCTTGAAGCCGCGACTTCGGCCGCCATTGGCTCCCGGCGGAATCTTCACCACATCCGAGCGGCATCGTTCGCCTTCCGCACGGACCGCATAGAGATTCCCGGCTTCGTCAACCGTTAGTGCGTATGCGGCCGACCCAACTCCCGTGATCTTCCTCGTCGGCATGGTGCTGCCGTTCTCATAAACGTCGATGACATTCGCGTTCTGATCCTCGACGAACACGGTGCCCTGCGCGTCGACCGCGAGCGCACCCGGCGAAGACGTACCGGTGAGGACCTTGAGCGGCGACGTGGAGCCGGGAGGGAACTCGGTGATGGTATCCTTGTACGGACTGTTCGAGCCGAAGTCATTAGCGACATACAGTGTGCTCTCGGCATCGACCCATACCGCAGCAGGTGCGACGACGCCGTTCGTGAGCGTCTCGATCGGATGCGGATTCGGACGTTCGGACCGATAGACGGTGACGGAGTTGCTGCCGAAGTCTGCGACGTATACGAGCGCCTCTGCGCGCGGTCGATGCGCCGGTATATGTGACGCTTGAGCCACGCTCTGCGGCGAATCTGCCGGCGGCGGTACGTCGCGTGCTGCGAATGAGCAGCCCTCCGCCGACACGGCAAGCAACGCTACCGCAGTGCCGAGAAAACGCGTTATCCGCATGATACGAACCTACTGTTCCGGGTCGATGGACTGCGCTCGCAGTTGAGGGGGCGATATCGGGAGTCGATCGTTCGGCGCATCGATCGGATGAGCAACGATCCGATAGTCGAACGACAGGTTCGAACGGCCGCTTTCCGCTTCACGCACCTGGAAGCCGGTCGCCGTTTTGACATTTACGTAGAGCCCGCGCGTGTCGCCGAGTGGTTGGAGAAACACGTAGTACCACTTTCGATCCATGACTGCCGCAAATGAAGGATCGATCTGCACGTTGGCGATGCCGCGAATGAGCCGTGCCGTTCCAACGTCGTCGATCGTCGCGGTCGCCGACTCCGATCCGTAGCTGACGACTCGCTGTCCGTTCCCGTTGCGATGCGTCACGCGCAGAGCTGCGCTTCCTTCGATAGAGCCGGTACACGAGAGGTCGGCTCTCGCATCCATAATGCATATCGCACGGTTCGCTCGATTGGATCCGATGAAAATATCGGTGTCGTCGGCGTCGGCGCGCGCATCGATGGCTACGCCGCCGCTGGGGCCAGCGGCCTCGGCGAGAACGCCCATACCCTTCAGTCCCTTGAAGTTGGCGGCAACGATTCCGGCCTCGCCGTTCCGCGTGGAGACGCCCACGATACCAGGGCCATTCCCGGCGAATCCAAAGACGCCGCGGCTGTGGCCAGAGACCTTATTATTAATTCCCGCGACGCCCGCGCCGTCGGTCGTCTCCGAGTTGCTAACTCCACGAACGCCGTCGGCGCTCGAGGCAATTCCGAAGACGCCCCAAACTCGAGGCCCGCTCGCATTCCCTTCGATGCAAGCGATACCGACGTTGCAACGCTCGACCAAGTTATCCGGATTTAGACGTGCCGCTTGAACAGCGCCAAAGCTAAAGATTCCGATCGCCGCCCCTGCGGCGACCAGCGCGATGCTCGCCAAACGTGACTGACCCCAGCTGAACATGCTTGGCTCCTTTCCGGTTCAAAGTGACCACACGGTAAGCGTTACGACAATGTGGCTTCCCGCTCCCGGAATGTGCTCCACTTCGAGTGGGTTTTCCGGCATTGCCTGGCGGAAGCGGTAACGGTGTTGTGACAATCTACGTCGCTGGTCAGAAAGTTGACGGGCGCTCTACGGAGCATTTAGCGTGAGTGAAACAGGCGTGCTGACTCCCTGCTTGATCGTCAGAAAAGGTTGCGACCCGTCAGGTTTGTACACCGAAACGGAGTCTTGGTATAGGTCTGCCACGTAGAGATTGCCTTCGGGTCCGATCGCGAGTGATTTCGGAAAGTTAACGCCCTGGGTAATCGTGCGGATAGGCGTACTGCCCCCAGGTGCATAGACAGTGACGCTTTGGCCGTTGAGATTGGCAACGTACAGGTTTCCGGAGCCGTCGACGGCTAGAGCATCCGGCGTGCGGATGCCTTTCACTATCGTCAGAGGCGAGTAACCCAATCCGAGCGGGTAGACCTTAACCCATCCGTTGGGGTTGCGTTTATCGCTTTTTGGAAATGCGCACGCAATGTAAACGGACTCCGGCCCAACGAGAAGTGCGCGCGGTTCTGCGATTTCGACGGCGGCCTTCGACTGCGATTTGCCGGGCGGAAAAACGGACAGCACGAAAATACTGTCCTGCGACCCAAGCGCTTTCGGTCCGTCTGCGACGTAAACGTTCCTCGAGGAATCTATCGCGACCAGTCGCGGACGATACACTCCGTACGTACTGCCGCTGATGCTTCGAATGATCCGAATCGGTCGCGGTCTACCAGGCTTGTAGATTCCAATTCCGCCCCGCAGGTTCGCGACGTAGATCTCGCCGGCGGTATCGAATG
>PLLA01000001.1 GCA_003140835.1 Candidatus Tumulicola scandinaviensis
ACGCGTACTGAAAACTTCCGCGTTGAGGCGCTCCTTCAAATGCGCGCCTTCGGCGCTCCGCTCAGGAGACAATGCGGGTCACGAAAATTTCAAACTCTTCGGTTTCGGGGGGATTTCGGTGTAGGCCATCGGGCGGTCCCACCAGTCGTGGGCGCGGGCTCGAAGTTTGCTTTCACTCGGCTCCGGCGGCAACCCCAACTCGAGGGCGGTTGCATAGACCGCCAGATACCGGTCGATCATGCGTTCGACGCTGAACTCGGCTTCGACGTGGATGCGGCACGCATGGCGATCGAGCGAGGTGAGCCGCGGCACTTTCGCCACCGCATCGTCGACGCCGTCGCACAAGAAGCCAGTCACGCCGTCCACCACGATTTCCGGAATCGAGCCCATGCGCGCGCCGAGGACCGGCGTGCCGCAGGCCATCGCTTCGATCATCGTCATGCCGAAGCGCTCCGGGCGCGTCGTCATGTGGACGAGCGCGAGCGCACCCGACAGCAACTCGTTGCGTTGATCGCGCTCGACGGGGCCCAGAAACTGCACGCGGTCGCCGTCGATATGCGGCTGGATTTGCTCGAGAAAGTACGTCTTGTCTTGCGGAATGGCCGCCATCTTTAGGCGGACGCCGGCGCGCTTAGCAACCTCGATAGCCAGATGCGCCCCTTTCTCGGGATGGAAGCGCCCTAGAAACACCAGATACTCGCCTGGTTTTTCTTCGAACGTGAACTCCTTGGGATCGACGCCGTTATACGTGGTCGCGAGGTAGTCCAGTCCCGGATCGCGATCCGAGTTTGAAATCGAGCAGAAGAAGCTGCGCCAGGCGCACGCGTAGTACGCTGCCAGAATCTGCGGCGACGAAAAGCCGTGCACGGTGGTGAGCAGCGGGGGCGCCGTCGAACCGAGCGCGTACGTCAGCGGCTTCCAGTCGAAGTTATTGTGAATCAGATCGAACTCGTGCGCGCGCCGGAATAACTCGCCGATATGCAGCGCGCCGAACACGTCGCCGGATAGCGCCGGATCCTCGTTGAGCCCCACTGAAATCACCGACGCGAGATTCCCCTCGAACTGCGAGTTGCCGGTGGCAAATAGCGTGACGTCCAGTCCGCGCCGGCGCATGCCGTCGGCGATGTCGAACGCGACCTGCTCCCACGGGCCGTAGCCGGCCGGCGGCGCCGGCCACGCGATCGAAGCCAGAACCGCGAGACGCAGCCCAGCTAACGGGTGGTCCACGCTACTGGTCGGCGTCGACGAGGTGCGTGTCGTGAATACTACGCGCGAGATTCCACTGCGTTTTTCGAATCAGTTTCTGAAACGCTAAATACGTAAAACCCGGCACCGGCGTGGGCCGCGCGTAATCGAACATGTCGCTCAGGTCGTCACCGCCGAGATCGCGTTCGCCGAGGGTTCCGAGCGACCAGTTCTTTTCGATGAAGCGCACGATGGCGGTCGATTCGCGCTGCGTATGCGAGACGAACGGCATGAAGTTCGTTTTGCCGGCGACGTAATTCGAGCGCGCCCACGGCGAAACCACGACGATAGGAACGCGGAAACCGAAGCTGGTTCCGTTCGGCCCGGCCGGTGGCCGCACGTGATCGTACCACCCGCCGGTATCGTCCCAGGTGAGAATAATCGCCGTATCGCCGGAGTAGCGGCACGCCGTATTCGCCGACATCGCACTCTGTTGGACGGCCATGTAGATCGAGCCGACCCAGCCCGGTCCGGCGTTGCTGAGCGAACCCGCGTGATCCGAGGCCATCCAGGTCGGCGTCACGTACGACACTTGCGGCAACTGGCAATGTTCGATGTCGCTCAGGACGTTCGACATCGGCGACACGACGTTGGTCTGCCAGTCGGGGCCATAGCGAATGTGGCGGATCGCGTCGTAGACGTTCACCCAAGAATCGGCCACCGCGTTATACGCGCCGGTGTAGTATTTCCACGACACGTGCGCGCGATCGAGCAGATCGCCGATGGTCGGATTGTCGAAGCACGGAAAAACGCCGGGCGTGACTTCGTTTTCACCTTGCCCGAACACTGGAACGGTCGTACCGGGCTTGGAATCGCAGCCCCACGTCAGCGGATCGGTCGGATCGTCGGCAGGTTGGCTTTGCGCGGTAACCAGGAACATATGGCCCGGGAACGTCGGCACTAAGCGCGGTGCGAAGTTGTTGTCGGCCAACGCATAACGCTGCGCCAGCAGATGGTAAATCGTCGTCTCGTAGGCCGGCACGTAGGCGAGTGGAAAGTTCGGCGGACCCGGCGGGAAGCCGGGATCGGGGTAGACCGGATCCTTCGCAAAGCCGTCCATCTTGCCGTTGTTCCACTCGGCCACCAGCGCTGCGTGCGTGTGGCGCGGATCGGCCGGGTATTCGAACGGGACCGCTTTGAGTGCGACGGTCTTTCCACCAACGCGCGCGACCCGCGTGACGTTCGCACCCGGATACGGGCTGCCGCCGGCGAGAATCGACGACGCAAAGAGATTGTCGGTCGTGCGATTTTCTTGAATCACCACGATCACGTGCGCGATCGGGCTGCCCGATACTGGATCCGCGCCGTTTATCGGCGCGGTAACGGCGGGCGGCGTCGACGGCGTCATACCACTCCTCCGGCTTTGATTACGGTCTTGACGTCTTGGAGCGCGCGAATGTCCTCACCGGCGTCGCGGTCGAGGAGAAGAAGATCGGCGGGCTCGCCGACGGAGAGCGTTCCGGAATGTAAGCCGATCAGTTCGGCGGCAACGGCGGTCGCGGCGTGCAGCGCCTGCTGCGGCGTCATGCCGAGCAGCGACCACATCAACTCGACTTCGAGGGGGTAGTTCTCGTGGTAGTTATAGGGCGTTCCGGCGTCGGAGCCGCCGGCGAAGCGCACGCCGCCATCGTACGCACGCCGCAGGTTCTTCAACATCACGTCCTCGAGCCCGCGGGCCTTATCGACCACATACTGCGGTTGTTGACCGTCTTCAAGGTGCGCGAGGATGCAGGTCGGCGCGCTGAGCGTCGGCACTAAGTACGTTCCGTGCTCCTTAAACAGCGCGATGGCTTCGTCATCGAGCAACGTGCCGTGCTCGACCGAGTCGACGCCGGCGCGCAGCGCGTTCTTGATGCCGAGGGTGCCGATCGCGTGCGCGGCCACTTTCAAGCCGTGACGGTGCGCTTCTTCGACGGCGCCGGCGAGTTCGTCGAGTGTGAGCTGCGCGTTGCCGGGGACGGCGCCTTTGGTCAGCACGCCGCCCGTGGCGATTAGTTTGATGCAGTCGGCGCCCGCCCAGAGTTGTTCGCGTACGGCTTTGCGCGCTTCCAAGGGCGAATCGACCATGCGGCCGATCGGCCACCCGTGGCCGCCGGTCATGCACAGCACGCTGCCGGCGCAGCGCATCCGCGGGCCGGGAATTTTGCCGGCTTCGATGGCGTCGCGCACGCTTTGGGCGAAGCCGTTCGAGCATCCGACGTCGCGGATGGTCGTGACGCCGGCCTTCAGCGATTTAGCGGCATTGGCGGCGGCGTTGAGCAGCCGCTCGTTTGGCGGCGTGGTTTGGAACGCGCCCATCGTATCGGGCTCGCCGCTGGCTTCGAGATGTGCGTGGGCGTTTACCAGCCCGGGCGTGACGCACCTCGCTTCGAAATCGCGCGGACCGGTGGCCGCCTTCAACTCGGCGACTCGCCCGTTTTCGATCACGATATCGACGTTTTGCTTGGGTGGTTCTAGGGTTCCGTCGTAGAGGATTCCGGCTCGCACGATCGTCATGGGGCGCTCTATTCGTCCTGCAAACCAGGCGGCCATTTGCGTCGGATGGAAGAATGTCGTCCTTCGACTGCGGCGCTTCGCTGCGCGGCGCGTTCGTTTCGAGCGATAACGGCAGCACCTGGTCGCGGCTCGACAAAGCGCTCATCGCCCACAGCTTCTGGGAGATCCGCTGGCTCAACGGCTATCTGTATCTCGCCTCCGACGGCCAAGGCATTTTGCGCTCGACCGCGCCGCTGCAACTCTAAGAGCGTTGTCATCCTGAGCGGAGGCGCCGTTAGAAATCGGCGTGTTCGGGCTTGCGCTCAATCTCGCGGTTTATTGCCGGTCCGCTAAACGCGCGGACCCACGACTTCAAACGAAACGTCCGGCAACTGCGTTGCGGGCCATTCTTGCGCCCACCCCGGGCCGACGTCTTGCTGAACCGTGAGGCGGGTGAGTTTGTAGGTTCCGGGACTTGCGGCCGCCGGGATGTGTCCGCCCACGACGCATTTCCCTCGACCACCGTCGGGATGCCATGGCGCTTCGCGGGCTTGCAGAACAAAACGTAGGGCGCTCTCGTCGTTGACGGGGCCGGTAAACTCGGCCTGCACGAACTCCGTCGAGCCCAAATGAACGTCGGCGACAACGACCGTGAATGCTTCGCCAATCGCGAATTGCTTGGTCATATTTCTTGCACGTCTGCATGTTAAAGGGCGCGAAACGAATTGACCATAAGCCGACTCGTTTCGCGCCCACACCAGGTTTAGCGGACCCAGGCCGTTTTTTGTTACGCCTGCGCTTTAAGCGTACTACTTTTAATGACTGCGCGTAAGGGCGTTAACGCGTTTAAGGCAAGAATTTCGCTTTTGGGCTCTTCGGGCAGTCTACTGGGCGCGGGTGCACGTGCCTGTGAGGTGCGCTTGATTCCCAGGCGGCGCGGCGAAGCGGCCGTTGTGCGTTTGGGCCTTCAGGTTCGCATACGCATCGAAGACGCTGACTTTGGCGTCGGTTAGGCTACGATCCCAAGCATAGGCGGTGTAGGTGCCTCCGTCGGGCGACGTGGCCCAGCCGTACTTGCCCTTGGTGTCGAGTGCGGCTTGCCAATAGGATTGCGCTTTCGTATCGTACCCGTAGTATTGATCGCCCACGACGTCGCCCGCTGCAACGCGCGAGTGCAAAACGTTGCGCGGCATAACGTCGTAGGTTTCGCTGAAGTAGACGGTTTGCGGTGAACGCCCTCGAAGCGCCGGCACTCGTACGGCGCAATCCCACGTTCCACCGACAAGGTGGTTAAAGGCGGACATTTCGCCCGTGAGTGGGCCGTCCGCAGCGGCCGCGGGGAGCGCCTGCCCAACGAGAACGAAGGCCGTGCATACAGCCTGCAGGGAAAGACGTTTCATCCACACCCGGCTTAGCGCTTTGGCCACGTTCGGAACCCTCGGTGGGGCGCGGGATGGAGCCGGACACTCACGATTGGCGGGCGGCCGGTCGACCCCTTCCGGGAGAG
This sequence comes from Candidatus Tumulicola scandinaviensis, assembly GCA_003140835.1. Lineage (GTDB taxonomy): Bacteria > Vulcanimicrobiota > Vulcanimicrobiia > Vulcanimicrobiales > Vulcanimicrobiaceae > Tumulicola > Tumulicola scandinaviensis. The sequence continues at coordinate 5,228 of PLLA01000001.1, forward strand.
TCCAGGTCTTTTAGGGTTCGAATAAAAAGCCCGATCCTGGCCACAGAAACGTCGACGCTGCGGAGAGCGGCGTTCGGGAGATCGCTGAGATGAGTCTAGCCCTTGACGTAACCAAGATCGTCGCCGTACTACTGGCGGACGGCTGGCACCCGACGCTGCGCGATTCATTCAAAATTGACGGCTACGAGTTTGTCGCCGACGCCGAAATCGTCCTAAGAGGCGGTCAATGCGAACGGGTGAGCTCCCTCGGCTTTACGTTCACCGAGGCCGGCACCGATCGCGCCATCGAAATCAGCGGACCGCTGACGTCGGTTTTAGCCGTGAAATCGAGAAAGGGCTGATTTGCCCGATCGGGAGGGCGTCGTCGCGGCGGCTAAGCCTTCATTCGACGAAACGTTTCGCGCCAAACTCAACGAACTGTTCGCATGGCGGCGGGACGTGCGCGAGTTTCGCAAAGATCCCATCGGCGCGGCTGTCATCGAAGGGCTCGTGCGTACGGCCTCGCTCTCGCCCTCGGTAGGGTTCTCTCAACCCTGGCGGTTCGTGCGCGTCGACGACGCCGCCCGGCGCGCTGCCGTCATCGCATCCTTCGAACGAGCGAACGCCGACGCGTTGGGCGACTACTCCGGGGACGATGCGGCGCGTTACGCGAGTCTTAAACTCGCCGGCTTGCGCGAAGCGCCCGTGCATTTGGCAGTGTGTGCCGATACGCAAACGCACGTCGGTAAAGGCCTCGGGCGCCGCACCATGCCCGACATGCTGGTATACTCCGCAGCGATGGCGGTCTACACGTTCTGGCTCGCGGCGCGAGCCGAAGGCATCGGCGTCGGCTGGGTATCGATCCTCGATCCCGTCGAAGTGCACGACGCCCTCAGTCTGCCGCCGGAGTGGCAGCTCATAGCCTATCTTTGCGTGGGTTATCCGAACGACGCGTTCGCAACCCCCGAGTTGCAACGCGCCGGCTGGGAGTCGCGCGATCCACGCGCAACCGAAGTCTATAGGCGCTGAGTTGAGGCTTCCATGGCTTGGAAGGCTTTGCTCGTGAGGGCGTGGCCGAGGACGCCGGCGATGAAGCGCGAGGCGGCGCGCACTTTCGCGACGTCGACGCCGGTTTCGATACCCATCTGGTGCAGCATGTACAGCACGTCCTCGGTGCCGACGTTGCCGGTGGCGCCGGGCGCGTAGGGGCAGCCGCCCAATCCGCCGGCCGAGGAGTCGAACGAGCTGATGCCCTGCTGTAACGCGGCGTAGACATTTGCAAGCGCGGTGCCGCGCGTGTCGTGGAAGTGCATGGCGATGCGGTCGAGCGGAATCTTTTCGGCCAGCATCGAAACGAGCACCTCGACTTGACTCGGAACGCCGACGCCGATCGTGTCGCCGATCGACAACGAGTCGCAGCCCATCTCAATCAGCTTGACGCCGACGTCGACGACCGCGCGCGGCGTCACTTCATCGCCGAACGGCGACCCAAATGCGGTCGAGACGTAACCGCGCACCCACATACCGTCGTTTTTAGCCGCGCGCACGACCTCGCGGAACGTTTCCAGCGATTCGTCGATCGTCATGTTGATGTTGCGCTTCGTGAAATGCTCCGAAGCTGCCGTAAACACTGCGACCGCATCGGCGCCGGCGTCTTTGGCGCGTTGGTAACCCTTCATGTTCGGCGTCAACACGGGGTAGCGAACGCCGGGCGCCTTACGAATGCGTGCGAATACCTCGCCGGCGTCGGCCAGCTGCGGAATCGCCTTCGGGCTTACGAACGACGTCGCTTCGATCCAGCCCAAGCCGGTTGCCGACAGCAGATCGATGTAGCGCACCTTGTCGCCGGCGGAGACGATTTCCGATTCGTTCTGGAGCCCGTCGCGGGCACCCATTTCGAACAGCGTAACGCGTTTAGGAAGGCTCATCATGCCAGCTCCACTAGCGGCGCACCGCCGGCGACGATTTGCCCTTCTTTCACGAGCACGGCTTTTACCTGGGCGCCGGCGGGCGCTTCGATACGGTGTTCCATCTTCATCGCCTCGAGCACGATCAGCAGTGCGCGTTCGGCGACCGCGTCGCCCTCGTGCACCGCGACCTTGACGATTTTCCCCGGCATCGGTGCGGTGACGCGTCCATCGCCGGCCGCACCGGCGTGCGCGCCGGCGGCGGACTCGATGGCCGGCGGATCGGCGAAACGAAACTCGTAGGTGCGCCCGTCGAAGTGCACGGCGACGCCGCTGCCGTCGTATCCGACCGCGCCGCTTATCGTATTGCCGTCGAAGGTCGCGCGCACGGTATCGCCATAGCGCGCCGCCAGCAACTCGCCGACGACGTCGCCGGAGAGAAACCACAGACCGGGTTGAACCATCGCGTCGGCGGTGACCTCGGCGACCGTGCCGCCCGAGTGTGCCAGGCGTAGCGGCATCCCGATGCCGCCGATGCGCCACGGCGCGCGGCCGTCGGCGAGTAACGCGGCCGCGCAGAGCAGTACCGCCTCGCGCGGCGCCGGCCGTTTGGCAAACGCCGACTCGTCGAGGCGGCGCGCCAGAAAACTGGTGGTCGTATCGCCGGCGCGAAACGCTTCGTCGCGCGCGATCCATAGCAGCAACGGTATGTTGGAACGAATACCGTCGATCGTGAAGTCTTCGAGGGCGCGTTCGAGCCGCGCGATCGCGTGTGCGCGATCGGTGCCGTAGGCAATGAGTTTGGCGAGCATCGGATCGTAGTACAAACTCACTTCGCTGCCGGTGGTGACGCCTGCGTCGAGCCGCACGCCGGGCCCTTCGGGCGGCGACCAGTGCGAGATCGTTCCGATCGACGGCAACATGTGATTGGCGGGATCTTCAGCGTAGATGCGCGCCTCGATCGCCCATCCGCGCGGTTGCACGTCGTCTTGCGAAACGATCAACGGCTCGCCGTTAGCGATGCGCAACTGCCACTGCACCAAGTCGATGCCGTAAACCAGCTCGGTGACCGGATGCTCGACCTGCAAGCGTGCGTTCATTTCGAGAAAGAAGTAGCTGCCGTCGCCGTCGAGCATGAACTCGCAGGTTCCGGCGTTGACGTAGTTCACCGACTTTGCCGCGCGCACCGCGGCCGCACCCATCTCGGCGCGCAGCTCCGGCGACAGCGCGACGGACGGCGCCTCCTCGACGATCTTCTGATGACGGCGCTGAATCGAACACTCGCGCTCGCCGAGATGAACGATCGTACCGTGGGTATCGCCGAGCACCTGAAACTCGATGTGCCGCGGATCGCGCAGGTAGCGCTCGAGTAGCACCGCGTCGTCGCCGAAGGCCGCCAGTGCCTCGCGCTTGGCGGCATCGAGCGCTTCGTCAAACTCCGCCAACGCGTTGACGACGCGCATGCCGCGCCCGCCGCCGCCCGCACTGGCTTTGATCAATAACGGAAAGCCGATGCGTTCGGCTTCGGTGCGCAAAGTCGCGGGCGATCGATCGTCGCCGTCGTACCCCGGCACGACCGGCACGTCGAACTCGCGCACGCGGCGTTTGGCTTCGATCTTGCTGCCCATCGCCGCCATCGCCTCGGGCGTCGGACCGACGAAGATCATCCCCGCGTCGGCAACCGCGCGCGCGAAAGCCGGACGTTCCGAAAGAAATCCATAGCCGGGGTGCACGGCGTCGGCCTGCATGCTCGCACCGGCGGCAATCAACGCATCGATGTCGAGATACGATTGGGGCGCCGGCGCCGGCCCGATGCAGCGCGCGTCGTCGACGAACTGCAGATGATATGCCTTCGCATCGGCTTCCGAATAGATGCCGAGCGGCACGATGCCGGCTTCGCGCGCCGCCCGCGCGACGCGTACGGCAATCTCACCGCGGTTGGCGATCAGTAGCCGGCGAATCATTGATGGAAGCTCGCCTTACGGCGTTCCAGAAAGGCGCGCAGGCCCTCTTGGCCTTCCGGGCTGATGCGCTGGTCGGCGATGGCGCGCGTCGTAATCGCGCGCCTTTCTTGATAGGTCGCGTCGAGAACGCGCCGGATGAGCAGCTTGGCCGCGCTCACGGCATACGGGCCGGCGTTGCCGATCTCGCCGATGCACCGATCGACGGCCGCGTCGAGCGTATCCGCCGGCACGACTTCATGCACCAAGCCGATGCGCATGGCGCGCGCGGCATCGAAGCGTTCGCCGGTGAGAAAGAGCGCGCGCGCGTGCGAAGCGCCGATCTTTGCCAAGACGAAGGGCGAAATGACGGCGGGAAGTATGCCGAGTTTGACTTCGGTGAAGCCGAAGACGGCGTCGTCGGCGGCGATGGCGATATCGCAAGCGGCCGCCAGGCCCGCGCCGCCGCCCAGGGCCGCGCCTTGAATCCGCGCGATGACCGGCCGGGGACAGTTGTCGATTGCGCGGAACATGTCGCTCATGCGTTCTGCATCGATGGCGTTGGCCTCGAAGCTCAAGTCGAGCGATTCGCGCATCCAGCCGACGTCGGCACCGCCGCAAAAGACCTTGCCCTCGCCGGCGAGCACGACCACGCGCACGTCGTCGGCGGCGGCAATGCGCTCGAACAACGCGTGCAGCTCGGCGATCACGTTGGCATTGAACGCGTTGCGCACGTCGGGACGCGCGAGCGTCACCCGCGCGACGCCGTCGGCGAAGGTAAAAGCAACCGTGTTTTCAGCCATAGACGGTGCCGATTCTCGATTTCATCCAATCGCGCCTGGGAAACGTACAATGCCTAGGATGTCAAGAAAGCGGCGCTTACCGTGCGGATGATCTATCGCTACGCCGTTCTCACGCGGGCTAGCCACTGGCTCTGGGTAATTGCGTTTGCCGTGCTGGTGTCGAGTGGACTGCAGATCTTCAACGCCTCGCCGAACCTAGACGCGTCCGACAAGAGCGACCCGGCGCGCCGCGTGCTGGCCATTGCCGCGCCGGTCGACGGGGTGGGTACGACTACCATCTTTGGGCACCGCTTCGTAACGACCGGCTGGCTGGGCTGGACCGACGACGGCATGGGCTCGCGCGGACCCCACGCGTTTCCCGGTTGGATCACGATTCCAGGTTATCAAGACCTGGCGGGCGGGCGCCGCTGGCATTTATTCTTTGCATGGGCCGCGGCGCTGTGCTGGCTGGTATGGCTCGTCTCGAGCGCGATGAAAGGGAACTTGCGCGACATGATTTTGCGGCCGAGCGATCTGCCGAAACTGTGGCCGATGCAAGCGTACTATCTCAAGCTGCGTAAGGAGCCGCCGCCACACGGTACCTACAATCCGCTGCAAAAAGCGTCGTATACCGCCATCGGTTTCGTGATCGCTCCGCTGGTGGTGCTGACCGGCTTGGCGCTTTCGCCGGGGATCGACGCGATCGCCAACCCTTTAACGGTGCTGCTGGGCGGGCGTCAGTTCGCGCGGCTGTGGCACTTTGTGGGCATGATCGCGCTACTGGGATTCTTTGCGATCCACACGTTCCAAGTAGCGACCCAAGGGGCGCTCAATCAAATGCGCGCGATGATCACCGGCTGGTTCCGGCTCGGCGAGCACGATGGGGTGGGGCCGTGAAGCGCCGCATCTTCCTCGCCTCGTCCGCGTCGGCCATTCTTACCGGCTGCGGGCCGATCGCCAACGCGCTCAACAACAACGCAACGGTGCAGAAGGTGCTCGCGTCGGCTGAGGGTTTGAACCACGCGCTCATCGGCACGCGCGGACTCGCGCGCGAGTATCGCGAGAGCGACGTCGACCGGAACTTTCGCGTCAACGGCTTTGCGCCGAGCGATAGCCGCTACGTGACGCTGGCGGCGAGTAATTTCGCGGGCTACCGGCTTCTGGTCGACGGCGCGGTCGACCGTCGCCATGCGTTTCCGCTCGGCGAGTTGCGGGCGTTGCCCCAGCAGACGCAGATTACGCGGCACGACTGCGTCGAGGGGTGGAGTGCGATCGGCAAGTGGAGCGGCGTGCGCCTCAGCGACATCCTCGACGCGGTGCGCCCGCGTAACGACGCACGCTACGTGGTCTTTCACTGCATGGACAACGACGGCATGGGCAATCTCTATTACGAAAGCCTCGACCTGCACCAAGCGCGCCACCCGCAGGCGCTGCTCGCCATGCGCCTCAACGACGCGCCGCTCGACGCGGCCCACGGAGCGCCGGTGCGGCTGCGCGTGCCTACCCAGCTCGGCTACAAGAGCGCCAAGTGGGTCGAGCGCATTGAGGTTGTCGGCAGCTTCGCCAATATTGCTTCCGGCCGCGGCGGCTATTGGGAAGATCAGGGCTACGAATGGTATGCCGGCATTTAACGGCGCCTTGTCATCCTGAGCGGAGCGCCGTAGGCGCGCAGTCGAAGGACGACGAAACAGCGAGCTGATGGTCCTTCGACTACAGCGCTGCGCGTTTTCGCTCGTCCTTCGACTTCGTTCGCTTCGCTCACTCCGCTCAGGATGACAGTGCTATGAACTTTATTCGTTTACTACTTGTCGCGTCGGCGTTTGGTTTGATGTTGGTTCCGGCGGGTGCGGAGGAGCCGCCGCATCCGACGTTTTCGTCGCCGCCGCCGGGTACGGTGGCGCAAAGCCAGTTAGTGTACCTCGCGGGCGAGGCGATGCATAGCCAATGGCGCGCAGTTGCGAGCAAGACGCTGGTAGGGACCGGCAGTGGTACGAACTTCTATCAGTGGTATCTGTCGATCTATGCTATCGACGGTACGACGTATCATCTGAAGTATCAGTCGCCGGCCAACGGCGGCCCGCTTTCGAAGGTGACCCAAGCCTCGGGCGGTGTGAAGATGTGGTTCCCGCTGCAAACCTTGCAGATCGCCGGAGTCGGTGAGTTCATGCAGGCCGGCGTTCAACAGCTGATCGTGCAATCGCACGAAGCCGGCGCCGACTGCGGCGGCGCCATCGTCAGCGTGTTTGCCACGAACGCCAGCGGAAAGGTTGTGCCGGCGGTTTCGGTGCGCAACGGTTGTGCGCTCAAGGCGACGGTCACGCACAGCGGCAGCGGCAGCGTCCGCGATACGATCGTACTTTCCGGCCCGTACTATAACTCGACCGCTCCGATGTGCTGCCCGACGAAATCCAGAGCCGCCGCCGTCTTGAGTTATCGCAACGGCACATGGACCGAACGGCCTAAGTATTACGAGCTTTTCGTAGGTAAGTTACCGCCGCAGTAAGGCGTCCTTCGACTGCGGGCCTTCGCGGCTCCGCTCAGGATGAGAGGGCAATAGCTACATCCTGAAGATGCCGAAGTGGGTGGGCGGCTGCGGCGCGTGCGCGGCGGCGTCGAGGCCGAGGGCAATGACGCGGCGGGTGTCGAGCGGATCGATGATGCCGTCGTCCCACAAGCGCGCGGTCGAATAGTATGGGTTACCCTCGCGTTCGTATTTTTCGAGAATCGGCGCCTCGAACTCGGCTTTTTGTTCGGGCGTCAGGTCGCCTTTTACGGTTGACAGCACGCTGGCGGCTTGCGGACCGCCCATGACGCTAATGCGTGCGTTCGGCCACATCCACAGCTGGCGAGGCGAATAGGCCCGCCCGCACATGCCGTAGTTGCCGGCGCCGAAGCTTCCGCCGATCACGACCGTGAACTTCGGCACCTCCGCGCAGGCGACCGCCGTCACCAGTTTGGCGCCGTCCTTGGCGATGCCGCGGTTTTCGTATTCTTTGCCGACCATGAAGCCGGTGATGTTCTGCAAGAAGAGCAGCGGCGTGCCGCGCTGCGCACACAGCTCGATGAAGTGGGCGCCTTTGAGCGCACTCTCGCTAAAGAGAATTCCATTGTTGGCGAGGATGCCGATGGGATGGCCTTCGATGCGCGCGAAGCCGCACACGAGCGTCGCGCCGTAGCGCGGCTTAAACTCGTGGAACTCCGATGCATCCACCAGCCGCGCGATCACCTCGCGAACGTCGTATCCCACGCGGCTATCGGCGGGAATGATGCCGTAGAGATCGCGCATGTCGTACTTCGGTTCCTGCGGCTCGATGCGGTCCCACTGACGAGGCAACTCCAGGTGCAAGTTCGCAACGATCTCGCGAACGATCGCCAGTGCGTGCGCGTCGTCGTTGGCGAGATGGTCGGCGACGCCGGAAATGCGCGTGTGCACGTCGCCACCGCCGAGTTCTTCGGCGGTCACCACTTCGCCGGTCGCGGCTTTCACCAATGGCGGTCCGCCGAGGAAGATCGTGCCGTTGCCTTTCACGATGACGGTTTCGTCGCTCATCGCCGGCACGTACGCGCCGCCCGCGGTGCACGAACCCATGACGGCCGCGATTTGCGGAATGCGCTTGCCCGACATGCGCGCCTGGTTGTAGAAAATACGCCCGAAGTGCTCGCGGTCAGGAAACACGTCGGCTTGCAGCGGTAAGAACGCGCCACCAGAATCGACCAAGTAAACGCACGGCAGGTGATTTTGCTCGGCGATCTCCTGCGCGCGCAGATGTTTCTTGACGGTCATCGGATAGTACGTGCCGCCCTTGACCGTGGCGTCGTTGGCGACGATGACGCAGTGCTGCCCCTCGACGATGCCGATCCCGGTGATCATGCCGGCGGAAGGCGACGCGTCGTCGTACATGCCGTTGGCGGCCAGCGCCGAAAACTCGAGGAAATCCGAGCCGGCATCGATCGCACGTTCGATGCGTTCGCGGGCCGTCAGCTTATTGCGCTTGCGATGCTTCGCAATCGCGTCGGGGCCGCCGCCTTCGCGTACGGCGACCAGGCGCCGTCGCAGCTCGGCAACCATGCCCTCCATTCGTTCGGCGTTACGGTCGAAAGCGTCGGACCGTTCGAGGTGCGATTCCAGCAAAGCCATCGGGCGCGCCTTTCGGCGCTTGGCCGCCTCCTTCCGGTGCCCGCCAGAACGAGCGCTCGAGGAATGAAACGCGGGTTAGATGTCGGCCGCAACCGGCGCCCGCACGCCCGGAGCGATGTATACTACAGCCGATGGCAACAGCCCAGACGACCGTCGATGTCGGCGGCCTGCACCGTCCGCAAGGGCATCTAGACGCTGGATCGGCGCTCGACGCATTTCCCGGACCGCTAACCGAACGCACGGCGGCGCATCTCTTGCGGCGCGCCGGCTTCGACGGCACGCCCGATGTCGTTCGCCGCTACGCCACGATGCCGGTGCGCGGCGCGGTCGATTCGCTCGTGCACTTTCCGTCGACCTCAGGTCTGCCCGGACCCGACAATGCGTACAGTCCGGTGAGCTTGCTGTCGCAATACGGCCCGATGGGGTTGCGCGCGATGAGCCCCGACCAGCGCAAAGATATCAACCGCCAGATTCGCGAGAACGAGTTTCAGTCGCTCCGCGGCGTGCAGCTGTGGTGGCTCAATCGCATGCTTTCGACGCCGGCGCCGCTGCAAGAAAAGATGACGCTCTACTTCCACGGACACTTCACCTCGGCGGCGATTCTCAAGGGCGTTTCGCCGGCGATGATCTACAACCAGAATCAGTTGTTTCGCAGCAGTGCGTTGGGGAATCTACGCGAGCTGACGCGCAACGTCTCCAAGGACCCGGCGATGCTGGTGTACCTGGATAACGACGCCAACCTCAAGTCGCATCCCAACGAGAACTACGCGCGCGAACTGATGGAACTGTTCACGCTGGGCGTCAACCAATATTCGGAAGAAGACATCCGGAACTCGGCGCGCGCCTGGACGGGCTGGCGCTACAGCCGCTTCACCGAGCAGGCGACCTTCGACGAGCGCTTTCACGACGACGGCGTCAAAACGTTTCTCGGCCGCACCGGAAATCTTACCGGCGACGACGTGGTCGACATCATCTTCGAGCAGCCGCAGTGCGCGCACTTTTTTGCGACGAGCCTGCTGAGCGCGTTCGTTTACGACGATCCCGAGCCGGACCTCGTCGACGGCGTCGCGCGTTTGCTGCGCCAGCACAACTTCGAGCTGATGCCGGTGATGGCGACGCTCTTGCGCAGCAACGTGTTCTATTCGGACCGCGCCTATCGCGCGCTGGTGAAATCGCCGGTCGAGTTCGTCGTCGGCACCTACAAGACGCTTGGGCTGCCGCGGATGGACGCCGCCGCGCTGCCGGTTTTGCGCCAGATGGGGCAAGAGCTGTTTTATCCTCCGAACGTCGCCGGCTGGCCGGGTGGCGAAAACTGGCTTACCAGCGACACGATGATCGCCCGCCAGAACTTCCTGAAGCGCACGATCAACTCGCAAGCCATCGCCCAGTCGTCGTGGCTGCGCGGCATGCCGATGCAACCGCGGACCGTCGCAAGCACGCTGGTCGGATCGATTTTGCAAGGCGATGCGGCGCCGGCTTCGGTGTTCAAACTCGACGGCTATCTCGGCGGTGCCGGCACCTCGGCATTGGCGGCGTTGTCTCCGGAGAACTATGACGAGCGCGTGAGCGGCGCTACTTATCTCGCGATGGCCATGCCGGCCTATCAGTTGAGTTGACAAGGCAAACGATGAAACGGTCGAACTTTCTCCTCGGAACGGTTTCCGGACTCGCAGTGGTCGCCAGCGGCGATCACGTCTTCGCGCAGGCGCTCGCGCAGTCGCCACTGCCGGGCTTACCCGGCTCGCAAAATCGCTGCCTCGTGCTGGTCAACCTAAACGGCGGAAACGACGGCCTGAACTGCATCGTGCCGCACGGCGATCCGCAGTACTATCAAATGCGTCCGTCGTTGGCGATTCCGGCAAGCGACGTGCTGGCGATCGATTCGACGCTCGGGTTCAATCCGAAGATGCAGTCGCTCAAAACGATGTACGACAAGGGTATGGTGGCCATCGTCCAGGGCGTCGGCTACCCGAACGCCGACCACTCGCACTTTCGCTCGAGCGAGATCTGGCAGACCGGCGTTCCGGATCGGTACGAGCACACCGGCTGGCTCGGCCGCTATCTCGACGACGCCGGCCTTCCCGACAGCAATCTGTTCAAGGGCGTTGCGGTGTCGCAAGTGCTCCCGGAGGCGCTGGTCGCCACCCGCACCGACGTGCCGGCGATCTCCAATCTGGGCAACTACGGCCTGATCGCCAACCGCGAAGCATTCTCGCGCGAAGCCTACTCGCAGGAGTCGCGCGACCGACGCCTGCCCTTCAACTCGCCGTACTTAGCGCACGTCATGGAAATCGAAGATCACGCACAGCGTACGTCGGAAGAGTTGCCGCACCTGATTTCGGGATACAAAACGCAGGCCGCGTATCCGGCAACGCCGATCGGCCGCAGCTTGGCGCTGGTCGCGCAGATCATCGGCAGCAATCTCGGAACGAAAGTGCTCTACGTACAACACGGCTCGTTCGATACGCACGTCAGCCAGATGGCGACGCAAAATAACCTGCTGGCCCAGTTCTCCGATGCAATGTCGGCCTTTTACACCGACCTCGCCGCTCACGGCAACGACCGGCGCGTGCTGACGATGACCTTCAGTGAGTTTGGGCGACGCATCGAAGAGAACGGCGCCCGCGGCACCGACCACGGCGAGGCCTCGCCGCTGTTCCTGATCGGCGGCGGCGTCAAAGGCGGCGTCTACGGCAAGCTGCCCGACTTCTCGAGCACGAACATGGGCAATCTGGCCTACACCACCGACTTCCGCAGCGTGTATGCCACCGTACTCGAGCGCTGGCTCGGCCGGCCTTCCGCGACCGTCCTCGGCGGATCGTTCGACAAAATTCCCGTTTTGAGCTGATCCTTCGACTGCGGCTCCTTCGACTGCGCGCCTTCGGCGCTCCGCTCAGGATGACAAGCGCGGGTTTCACAGGTCCCGGTTCGCGGCGGTCCTAACCTTACCGGCCATGGCCAACGCCACCCAGCGCGCCGTTCCCATGGGCAGCGCCCGCGAAGGCGGGCTGCCGCCCAAAGGCACGCCCAAAAACTACTTGATGGCGTGGTTGCTGGTTATGCTCGCCGAGAAGAGCCTGCACGGCTACGAGATCACGCGCGAACTCAATGAAAAATTCGAGGTCATTACCGACGCCGGGACGGTGTATCGCGCGCTGCGGCAACTCGAGCGCGACGGCTGCATTTCGTCCTGGTGGAATCCAACCGAACAAGGGCCGCCGCGGCGACTGTATGCGTTGACCCCGAACGGCACCGCGGCGCTGCGGCGCTGGAGTGAAGCGCTCGAACAGTACCGCTCGAATCTGGAAACGTTCTTCGCGCTCTATCAGCGCCGCAACGAACGCACCGCGACCGGACGTAAAGGCGCCTGAGCCGCTCAGCTTCCTCGATTCTCTTTCTGGGCAGCGGCGGCGCACGTTTCGTCGTGGCGCGACAGTTGCGCGCGTCCGGCGGCATGTGGCTGCGCCTCGGCGAGACGCAGGTTCACGTCGATCCCGGCCCCGGTGCGCTGGTCCGTGCGCTCTCGCACGTACCGCCTTGCAATCCGCGCGAACTCGACGCCATCGTGCTATCGCACAAACACTTGGACCATGCCAGCGATGTCAACGCGATGGTCGAGGCTATGACCTCGGGCGGATTTCGGCGGCGCGGATCGCTGCTCGCGCCGGCGGATGCATTCGACCACGAGCCGGTGATTCTGCCGTACGTGCGGCGTTTCGTTGAACGCATCGAGCGGCTCGAGCCGAGCGCCGGTCCGTACCGCTTCGGTGGGGTAGAGCTGTATACGTCGCTCGCGCACGTTCACGCCGTTAAAACGTACGGACTCCTGTTTGCTTACGAAGGAATGCGAGTCGCGTATATGCCGTGCGGCCGCTTCTTCGACGGGCTCGCCGCCGATTACGCGCGCTTGCGCCCGAACGTTCTCATCATCAACGTTCTGCGCCATCGCGACGAAATGAACGTCGACCACCTCTCCTGGGCAGATGCGCGCCGGCTGGTTGCCGAGATCCGGCCGCAGGTCGCGGTGTTCCAGCATTTCGGAACGAAGATGCTCGAAGCCGATCCCCAGCGGCTCGCACAAGAACTCGAAGACGAGTTGGGGCTGCGCGCGATCGCCGCGTACGACGGGTTCACGCTCGATCTCGATACCGAGGTGGCGGCGGTTGGCGATTGAAATCGCGCGCGTCCAGCCCGAAGCCGTCGCAAATTTCTATCGAGCCAACGAACGCGAAGGATTGCGTGCGCTGTACGATTTTTCGGTCATCTGGCACGAGCAGGTCTACGACTTCGCCGCGATCGACGCCGGCGGCGTTACGACCGGCGCCGCGAAAATTCGAGTGGCCGCATCGGTCGCGCAGGTCGAGCGGATCGTCGTGGCGGCAGCGCACCGGCGTACCGGAATCGGGCGGCGCTTACTCGACGCGGCGGCCGACGCCGCCAGTTACTACAACTGCCACAAGATGAGCGCGTTCGTTCCGCACCACAGTACGGCGCAGCGCTTCTTCGAAGCCTGCGACTATCGCGAAGAAGCGATCCTTCCGCAGCATACGTTCAAACTCGACGTCGCGGTCCTGCGCAAGTTTTTGTTGTAGCGTCTTAGGGCGGTGGTTGACGGCGGTGGCCGCCGCCCTGTCCTTGGCCCTGACCCTGGCGTTGCGGTGAAGGCTGCTGACGCGGCGCCGTAAACTGCTGCGCTTGGCGCGGTGGGCCAAACTGATTCGGCTGCTGACGGGGCGCAAACTGGTTCGGCTGCTGCCGTGGCGCAAACTGATTCTGCTGACGCGGCGGTGCAAACTGATTCGGCTGGCGCGGCGCGCCATAGGGATTCATCTGCCGTTGGCCGCCGTAGGGCTGCGGCGCGTACTGCGGCGCCTGATAGCGCGGGGCGTAGCGCGGCGCGCCGTATGCGGGGGTGCGATCCTGCGCGGGCGACTCGGGCGCAGCGCCTTGCAACTCGGATTGCACCCCCGGATGCGAGCGCACCGAGCCGTTATAAAGGTAGACCGAGCCGCTCTTGCTCACGGCCGTTACGACCGGGCCGCCGCCGCGAACCGTCTGCTGCGCCGTATTTGGATTGCCGTTGCCCGCCGCGCCGTTGTGAAAGGTCGAAACGATGTGCCCGGAACCGCTGTGGGCGCCGATTTGCGCGCCACCGCGCACGCCCAGCGCCACGTTGCCGTGGTCGGATTCGAACCGCGCGAGTCCAGGCTGGAAGCGGCCGTTGTCGTAAACGATCGATCCGTACTTGCTCGACGCTTCGATTTGATGCGCCGTGCAGCCGCGAAACATCATGTTGCCGGTAGCGGTGCGCACGCGCAGACGGTTGAACGACGAGTACGACGCATCGACCGGTCCGCGTAGCGACTCCACGTATCCGCTGCCGTCGACGTGGTTCAGCGAGATCCCACCGTCGCGGACGTGCGTGATGAAGACCCCGTGGTAGCCGGTGAGATTGAGCTGACCGGTTCCAACTTGTGCGGTGACCAGCGCGGTGCCGCGCGGGATCATGATCGTCGTATTGCCTTGACCGCGGGCCACCACGGCATCGTGCGACGAGCCGGCCAGTTGCGGCATCACAAACGATTCCTCGGGCAGCTTCACGTCGCCGTGATCGGTCGAAACGGTTTGTGACCAGGCGGTGTATTGCCGCGGAATTCGCGGGCCCGCATCGGCGGCGTCGACGTGGCGCACGTCCACCCGGCCTTCGGTGGCAACTTGGACCTGCGGGCGGTCCCAGGTCTTCACGGTCAGCGTGCCGCTTTCGAGTTGAACGTCGACCCACGGATTTTGGCCCACGCCGACCTGCTCGTCGGCACTTGCGCGCGCCGCGAGGCCGATCCAGCACGAGGAGGCGAGAACGAGCGCCGCCGCTCCTCGCCACCGCCATTTTCCGAACACGGCTCTATTGTATCCGGCGGGCTTCCCCGGCATCATGAAGGGCCGGTGAACGCTAGCGCCATCTGAGGAAAGGTCACCCGGAAAAGCGCTCCGCCGCGGGGTCCGCGGCCGGCCATGACCCGTCCCCCGTGAACCCGGGCGATCGAGCGGACGATCGCCAGTCCTAATCCGGTGCCCGGGACGACCCGCGAGCGGGCCTTGTCTGCGCGGTAGAAACGATCGAAGATGCTCGTGAGCTCGCCTTCGGGGATGCCCGGCCCGCTGTCGGAGACCTCGAGCCACGCCTCGTTGTTGTCGCCCCCCACCGCTACCGTCACGCCACCCCGCTCGGTGAACTTGATGGCGTTGTCGACCAGGTTCGCGGTGAGCTGTCGCAGCAAGCCCGGGTCGCCGAGGACGGTGGGCGTTCCGTCGTGCGTAAACTTAAGCTCCAGGTGTTTGTCCTGAGCCCGCGGCAGCGCCTGACGGGTGACGTCGCTCGCGACCTGGGCCAGCGACACCGGCTCTTTCGGCATCTCGTCGCCGCGGTCGGCTTTGGCCAGCGTCAACATGCCGTTGACCATGTCGGCCAGCGCGCCGCTTTCGTGGGCGATCGTCTCGAGGCTTTCGCGCCGGACTTCGGGGTCGCGGTCGGCCCATCGCAGCAGCATTTGGGCGTTGGAGTTGATCGAGGTCAACGGCGTCTTGAGCTCGTGCGAGGCGTCGGAGATGAACTGGCGTTCGCGGGCGAACGCCTCGGCGAGTCGCTGCAGTAAGTCGTCGAAGCTGGCCGCCAGTTTTCCGATTTCGTCGTTGCGGCGCTCCCAGCGCAGCCGGCGGTCGAGCCGGTCTGAGCCGATTTGGCGCATCGCATCGGAGAGTTTGTTGATCGGCGTGGTCGCCTGCGCCGCCAGCACGATCGAGAAGATGACGACCGCGACCGCGGCGCTCGCGAGAATGAGGACGATCGCTTCGCGTGCCCGCGCAAACGTTTGGTTGAGTTCGTCGAGCGGTTCGGCGACGTGAACGATCGCCGAGGTGTCGCCTTGCTTCAAAAAGCGATCTTCGACCAAGAACGGCCGGCCGTCGATCGACACGTTGCGAAATTCCTTATCGTGCTTGGCGGAAATGCCGGTGTTCTTCGGAATCGTCGAGCTGCCGAGATTGGCGGTTTTCGCCAACGGATATCCGGTCGCAGAATCGACCTGAACGAAGCTATTCGACGTGTTCCAGTTTGCCAGATTGCTGCTATTGAAGAGAAACTGCAGGCTTCCGGTGGTGCCGCCGAACGAAAACGGATTGGCCTGTTCGGCCGATTGCACGATGGCGCTCATCGTCGTCGAGACGCTGGCTTTGGTTTCGTCGTAGAGGATGCCCTGAAACCGCCAGACGATGATGCCGGAGGTGACGGCCAGCACCACGATCAGCAGCGACGCGTACCAAATGGCGATGCGCCACTTCAGCGACACGAGCCGGCGCTAATCCTTGATGGTGTAGCCGACGCCGCGAACCGTCGTGATCAGCTTGTCGTCGAAACCGTCGTCGATTTTGCCGCGCAGATAGCGCACGTAGACGTCGATGAGGTTGGAGTCGCCCAGGAAATCGCTTCCCCAAACGCCGTTGAAGAGCTCGTCGCGGGTGTGGACCTTGTTGCGGTGCAGCAGAAGATACTCGAGTAGCGCGTATTCCTTGGCGGTCAGCGATATCGCGCGTCCGGCGCGATGCACTTCGTGACGGTCGCGGTCCATGACGACATCGCGGTATTCGATCACGTTCGAGTGCGGCGAGCGTTCGCGCAGCCGCGCTCGAACTCGGGCGAGCAACTCGGGAGTGGAAAACGGCTTGGTGACGTAGTCGTCGGCGCCCAAATCGAGACCCGCGACGCGGTCGGGAACGCGGTCCTTCGCGGTCAGCATAATGATCGGCACGGTACTCTTGGCGCGGATGCGCCGGCAGACTTCGAGTCCGTCCATGCGCGGGATCATCAAGTCGAGGATGACGAGGTCGGGCTCCTTCAGAGCTTTCTCTAAACCCGACAGGCCGTCGCGTGCGACGTCGACGTCGTAGTGCTCGTGTTCGAGCTCCAGCTGGAGGACGCGGCTGATCGCGGCATCGTCCTCGATGACGAGGATTCTATGGGGCTGGTGTTGCGGCGCTACGGATTTCTCCATCCACTAGGGTTATCGGTCGTTCCTCCGCCCGACCTTCCGAACCGCCGGTGCGAAAGGTTGCGATCCGGTGAAAATCGATAGCCAGAAGGCGGTCATCGCGCCGGTCGCGAGCCACGCGAGCATCGTGACGTTGGAAAGGCCGCTTTCGATCGTCGAGCCGATAGTCGCCAGCGTATGGAGGAACAGCCCCCCGCCGCCCATGGCGATCAGGACGACCAGCCACAGCGTAACGGCCGCGATCGCGCCGAGCCCGGCGACTTCCCAAACGGAGAACGCTGCCGCCGGGCGATAGGCGGTTGCCGCCAGAATCGCGCCGCGAAGTTTGGCCGGCGGCTCCTCCAGGGGAAGGGCGAACAGTGCGCGTTCGAGCGCCTCGTCGCTGTCGTACATCATGATTCGGTTACCTCCGCTCCGGCGAGAAGCCTGCGTAGATGCTCCTTGGCGCGAAACAAATGTGTCTTCACCGTACCCATCGGGAGCTCGAGTACCTTGGCGATCTCTTCGTATTGCTTGCCTTGTAAATGATAGAGGGTGATGACGGTGCGGTATTTTTCGGGCAGGGCGTCGATGGCGCTGCGAAGCCGTTGGGCTTCGTCCAGCGCGATCGCTTGCTGCTCGGGACCGGGCCCGGCGTCGGCCCGGTCGGGAAGTTCTTCATTGCTATAACGCTTGCGGCGGTTCAATCGGTCGCAACAGGCATGATAGGCGATCGCGAAGATCCACGTGCTGAACTTGGCGCCCGGCCGAAAGGTCCGCAAGCTGCGAAACGCCTTGAAGAACGCCTCCTGGGTCGCATCCCGGGCATCTTCCACGTCGTGCAGCGTGCGGTATGCCAGATGGTAGACGGCACGGTCGTAACGCTCGACCAGGGTCGCGAACGCCTCCGGGTTGCCCCGGATGGTTCGTGCCACCAGCTCGCCGTCGTCGGGAGCCGCCCTCATACGTTCGATACGCGGGGCCTGCGCAAGTGCCGCCACTCTCCTCTTACGCGGCTCCACCGTGCGGTGTTTCGTCCGGTCAGACCGGCCGGCACCGGACGGCCTCTCGAAACATGTCGTTCGCCCGGCCGTAACTAGGACAGAAACCCAAAACGGAGGCTCGACCCGATCATGGTGATCATACCAAACTACATTCTTTCCGAACCGGCCCGGCCGACCGTGAGCGCGCCGGAACGGAACTCCGCCCAATCGCTGCGGCCCACCTTCACCGGTTGGGGGCCCAGAATATAATGACACGCTCGTCGCTGGTTGCAATGCTCATTGCCGTTGAAGTAGCGATCGTCGGCGTGGCCATCTACGCGGTGCGCGGCGCTCATGCGGTCCATGCGGCCGAGTTCGTCGCAAAACCGATCGCCGCGATCGACGCCGGCACGTCGCCGCGCATTGCCGTCGATGACGTCGACTCGCGCGTCGTGGTGGCGGTATCGAGCGACGGGCTCGTTCACGTTAAAGATCTAACCAGCACGCGTGGAGCGTTCTTCGGCGATCGTCTCACCGTTCCTCAGCTCGACGTCAAACGCGTCGACGGCGGCGTTTCGATTTCTCGTGCCGGTTCGGGCGACTCCGGCCTTCACTTCCAACTCGGGTGGTTCGAACGGCGCGTTGAAATCGACGTTCCGTCCGGATCGCATTTCGACATCGCGCGCTGCGCCGGCGCCGAGATCTCCGGCATCACCGGCGGCGTGGCCGTCGCCTCCCAAGATGGACGCATCACGCTTTCCGACATACAAGGCACGGTGAATGCCAAGAGCGACGACGGATCGATTTGGGCAAGCCGCATTCGCGGCGACACCTTATCGCTGAATTCGGCCGACGGCCGGCTCTCGCTCGTCGACGTGTCCGCATCGTCGCTGGACGCGCAAACTAAAGACGGCAGCATCGAAGCGCGCGGACTTTCGATTACCGGCGGAGCGCAGCACGCGGTGCTGCATACGGCCGACGGCTCGATCCGGGTAGGGTTGGCGTCCGGCGCCGACCTCACCGTCGACGCATCGACGAGCGACGGCAAAGTCATCGTCGACGGGCAATCTTTTCGAAACGCCGGCGACGGCGATTCGGCTCAACACACCGTCCGGCTCGGAAGCGGCTCGGGGAGCCTACAGCTTTCGAGCGACGACGGATCGATTCACATCAATACGAACGGAGCGGTCTAATCCAAATGTCTTCAGCAGAAACAATCGTCCCAGTCATGTTCTTCCTCATCGTCGTCGGTGCGCCGGTGGCAGCGTGGGTCATCTCGCGCGTGCTCGCGCACCAAGAACGAATGGAGATGCTGCGGCGCGGCTTTACGCCGCCGCCCGATCCGCGCATGATGCGCAATGCCATGAAGTACGGCGCGAAACAGGGATGGGCGCCGGGAACGGTCCCGCCGCCCGGATGGGCGCCGCCCGGTGCCTACGATCCGGCATACTACGCCCAGCATCAACTGCGGCGCGGGATTCAGGTCGCGTTCATCGGCTTCGCGCTGCTGATCGGTCTCTCGTTCATCGGCTTTCACGACGGCCGCTACGTCTACGGACCGTGGCTGCTCGGCGGCTTGATTCCGATGTTCGTGGGTATCGCCCAAATCATCAGCGCCGTTCTCAGCGGAGCCCAGATCACGCCCATGGGTGCGTCCGCGGCCGCCGGTACGCGCTTCGGACCGTCCGAACACGGCGCCGACGTCCCGCCCGCGGCTCCGGCCGGGGCCAATGCCCCGCCCCCGCCGCCCGGCACGTATGGCGGATGGCGGCCGGGCCCAACGCCGGAAATCGAAAAACCCGCGGGGCCGCCCGACCGGCTCTAGGGATCAGGTCCTCGAAGCCCGCTCTGCTGCTGAAGAAAAACGATGCCGCCGGTCGCAAGACCGGCGGCATCGTCAATTCAAAGGGGTAGAATAATCGTTAGGATTAAGACGGTTACTTACACGAGACGAGGGCCATTGCCCAACCGGCCGCGGTGCGAGTTCTGACGAGATATCCGTCCGCAGTCCGGTCGTACACCTGGTATCCAGCGCGTAGTGCGTCGGCTAACGATTTGAAGACGATCAGACCTGCCATTTACGGACCCTCCTTTCCTGTTCTTACTGCTCTATACCGTATAACGGCCAATGTAGCAAGTCGGTTCGG
This sequence comes from Candidatus Tumulicola scandinaviensis, assembly GCA_003140835.1. GTDB lineage: Bacteria > Vulcanimicrobiota > Vulcanimicrobiia > Vulcanimicrobiales > Vulcanimicrobiaceae > Tumulicola > Tumulicola scandinaviensis. Next base: position 25,128 of record PLLA01000001.1, read on the forward strand.
TGTTTTTCGCAAAGTTTTTTTAAGATTCGGCGAAAACGCGGTGAGAGATGCCGACGATTGACTGCGATAGCCGCGTTCACGAAACGCGAGTCACCGATCGCAGCGAACTTGCTCCAGGCGTGATTTTGCTGGGTTTGAACGCTCCAGAGCTGGCGCGCGCCACGCGCGCAGGCCAGTACGTGATGGCGATTCCGCCAACCGGTGAGGCCGCCGCGACGGCATTAGGAATTTATGAAGCGCAGGGCGAGCGTGCGAGCCTATTGTTTTTCCTAACGGGCAAGCGTACGCGCGAGCTCGGCGAGTTACGCCCTGGGGATATGCTGGCGCTCACCGGGCCGCTTGGAAACGGCTTCGATCTGTCGAGCAAACCCCGCCACGCGGTCATCGTCGCCGGCGGCGTCGGGATCGCGTCGGTGCTGCTGGCGGCACAACGATTGGTGGCCGATGGGACGCGCGTCGAGTTGCTCTACGGCGCGCGCAATGAAGCTTTGCTGGTCGATGCCCAGCGCTTTGCCGAGGCCGGTTGCGAACTTGCGTTGGCAACCGACGACGGCAGCGCCGGGCACCACGGATTGATAACTGCGCTGCTCGAGCGGCGCAGCGAGATGCCGGACCTCATCCTGGCGTGCGGACCGTCTCCGATGCTGCGGGCAGTCGGGCGCATCGCCGCCGATCGCGGCGTGCGCGCGCAGCTCTCGCTCGAAGAGACGTTTGCGTGCGGCGTCGGCGGTTGCTGGGGATGCGTCGTTCCACTCGCGCGCACGTCGGCGCAAGCTCCCGGCTTTCCGCTGGAATCGCAAGGTGGGAGCGACGTCGTCTACGCGCGCATTTGCAAAGAAGGCCCGGTGTTCTTTAGCGACGAGTTGAAATGGTGAGATGATCACGGCACAGCCAAGTCTCGAGGTCAAACTCGGAAAACTGCAACTCGCCTATCCCACGCTGATGGGAAGCGGCTGCTACGGATCCGGCGACGAGTTCGCGCCGTTCGCCGACTTGACCAAGATCGGCGCCGTGGTGCTCAAGAGCGTCACCCGCCGGCCGCGACTCGGGAATCCGACGCCACGCCTCGTCCACACGCCCGCCGGCCTGCTCAACGCCATCGGCCTGCAAAATCCGGGCATCGACTGGTACGTCGAGCGCGAGGTTCCTAAGTACGCCGACCGGCCGTGCCCGCTGATCGGCAGCGTCGCTGGGTTTTCGATCGACGACTATGCGTACGTCTGCGAGCAGCTCGCGAAGTGCGCTCCGATCGCGGCGATCGAGTTGAACATCTCGTGCCCCAACGTTGGAAGCGAAGGTGAAACCTTTGCCTGCGATCCAGACCTCACGGCGCGCGTCGTGCGCGCGGCACGGGCGACAACCGATAAGACGCTGATCGTCAAGCTCTCACCAAACGTAACCGACATCGCATCGATCGCGCGCGAGGCGGAGGCTGCCGGTGCCGACGCGCTGGCCGTCATCAACACTGTGCGCGGAATGAGCGTCGACGTGGAGACGTGGCGGCCGCGGCTGGGAAACGTAACCGGCGGGTTGTCGGGCCCAGCGATTCGGCCGATCGCGGTGCTCGCCGTCTACGAAGTCGCGCGCGCGGTCTCGATTCCCATCGTCGGCCAGGGCGGGATTGAAACCGCCACCGACGCCCTGGAGTTCTTCCTGGCGGGTGCGACGGCGGTGAGCATCGGCACCGCGAACTTCACCGACCCGCGCATTCCCGAGCGAATCGTTGCCGAACTGCAAGCGTATCTTGGGCGGCGGGGGCTCGCGGCGATCGGCGACATCGTCGGCAAAGCCAACGTCGGAATCGTCGGCGCCTATCAACACGGAGGAGACGAGGGATAGATTTGAGTGCACAACTGATCGTCGCGCTCGACGTGCCCGGACCGGCCGAAGCCGAACGGTTGATCGACGAACTCTACGAGCTCGATCCGATCTTCAAGATCGGGTTGGAAGCGCTCTACGGATATTCAGATCGCATCTTCGCCTACTGCGAATCGCGCGACGTGCGGACGTTCATCGATGCGAAACTGCACGACATCCCGCGAACGGTGGAAGCGGCGGTGCGGCAGCTGGTGCGGCCCAACGCGCACATCATCAACGTCCACGCGCTCGGCGGCAACGACATGATGCGCGCGGCGGTCGAGGCCGCCGGCGAGCGCGCTGCCGAACTGGGAATCGCCGCGCCGCAAATCTTCGCCGTGACGATTCTCACCAGCATTGCGCCCGAGGATCTCAACGAACTCGGACTGCAAGGCGGACCCGGTGAGAACGCCACGCGCTTGTCGGCGCTGGCGCGCGATGCCGGCTGCTCCGGCGTGGTCTGCAGCGCGCACGAGGTGCGCGATCTCAAACGCTTCTTCGGCGACGATTTCCTCGCGCTGACGCCGGGAATCCGGCCGGTCGGAACCGCGCACGGCGATCAAAAGCGCACGGCGTCTCCGGCGCAGGCGGTCGAGGCCGGCGCCGACTATCTGGTGGTCGGCCGTCCGATCACCGAAGCCGCCGATCCGCTGGCGGCCGCCAAAGCGATTCTCGACGAGATGCGCGAAAAGCAGCCGCAATGACGACGTCCGCACGTGCGCTACTGGCGATGCTCGCCGAGCGCGGTGCGTTGCTCGACGGACACTTTCGCCTAAGCTCCGGGCGTCACAGCAACCGGTTCATTCAGAAGTTCCGAATCCTCGAAAACCCGTCGCTGGTCGAGCCGCTCGCACGGGCGATCGCCGACGCGTTTCGGAAGGTGCGGCCGACCGTCGTCGTAAGCGCGGCCGTCGGTGGAATCGTTCTCGGTTACGAAGTCGCGCGACAGCTGCACACCAAAGCGATTTTTGTCGAGAAGGAGAACGGCGTCCCGATGCTGCGGCGGAGTTTCTCGCTGGCCGGCGACGACCGAGCGCTGATCGTCGAAGACGTCGTCACCACCGGCCTGTCGGTTCGCGAAGTCATCGACGTGGTGCGAAGCCATGGCGCGCAAGTCGCGGGCGTCGGCATCGTCGTGATCCGCGGCGAAGCCGATTTCGGCGTACCGACGCGCGCCCTGCTCGACTTGCCGATCGAATCGTATGCTCCGGACGAGTGTCCGCAATGCGCGGTCGGCGAACCGGTCGACGATCCGGGATCGCGCCGTTCGTGAACGTCACCGTCCGCGCGGCTTCGAGCGGCGCCGACGAAACGTTCGTAGCCGATCTCGGACGCCGGACGGCTGCCGCTAGCGTGTCGTCGCTCCGGCCGGCGCCCGAAGGGCTGGTCGAGAACGCGCTGGAGCGGCTGCTCGAAACGGTGGCGGCGCAATCCCACCGGGCGTTGATCGCGGAGTACGGCGGGGAGCGGGCCGGATTCGTGTTGCTGCTCGACCGTTTGCCCGACGACGTCACCTCGATACCCCAAGGATTCGTCGCGTACATGGCCGTCGAGCCGTCGCTGCGGAGCCGAGGGATCGGAACCGCGCTGTTGGCAGCGGCCGAAGATGAGGCGCGGCGGTGTGGTTTGCCGTATATAGCATTGATGGTCACCGAAGAGAACGCGGCAGCGCGAGCGCTCTACGAACGCGCCGGTTACGCCACCGAACGACGTCTTCTGTGCAAGGCGCTATGAGCGCCGACCTGTGGCGGCGCATTGGCTGGATCGCGGTCGGCGTCTTCGTCGCGATCTTGGCGGTGTGGTTCGCCGAACGCATCCCGCGTACGCTCACCATCTTCACGATCGCCGCATTCATTGCGTTCGGCGTCGGCCCGGTCGGGCACCGCCTCGAAAACCGCATGCCGAAACCGCTGGCGATTACGGTCGTGTTCGCCGCCCTCATCCTGTTGATCGCGATCGGCATGGTGATCGTCGTGCCGCTGACGATCGATCAAATGCAGTTGCTGGCGAGTAATCTTCCAAGCTACGCGACGACCGCGCAGAGCTGGCTGACCGGGATCGAAGGTTCGCTCAATCAGCACTTCCCGCAGTTGCATCTGCCGGCCGAAGGCATCAACGTGACCCAACTCGGGGGCACGAAGACGGCGAGCATCGCCAGCGGCGTGCTCGCGTCGCTGGGAGCGATCGCGCTCAACACCTTCACCGCGTTCTTCGTGGCGTTCTCGGCGATCATTCTCTCGTTTTTCTTCCTGCTCAACGACGCGCAGATCAGCGAATGGTTCGCCGGCATGTTCCCGTCGGGAAAGCGCGAAACGGCGCGCAAGCTTGCAGCCGAAGTCACCCAGGTTTTCGGCAGCTACATTTCCGGCCAAATCATCGTCAGCGCCATCACCGGCATCGTCATCGCCATCGCTTCGGCCGCGATCGGCTTCAAGTTTTCGCTCATCCTCGGGATCGTCAGCGGCGTCGCCTACGCGATTCCCATCATCGGCATGCTGGTCGCGGAAATCCTCGCCGTGCCGATGTGTTTGCCGCAAGGCCTGTGGATGGTCGTCTGGGTGCAAGTCATCATGTTCGGCATGGCCCGCATTAGCGACAACGTCTTAGTTCCGAAGATCATGGGCGAATCGGTCGGCGTCTCACCCATCGGGGCGATGTTCGCCATCTTCGCCGGCGGCGAGCTGTTCGGAATCCCGGGCTTGATCCTCGGCATCCCGGTCGCAGCGCTGATCAAGATTCTGTGGCGGTACTTTATGGCGCCCTGGCTCCACGCCCAAATGGAAAGAAGCTCTTGATTCGTCCATATCTTCGTCGGCTCGGGGCTCATTTGCGTCGTAGCAAACTTCGCCCGTCGCCTCCTCGATCTGGATCGAATCAAAAGCTTCTCAGTTGATTTCCGTTAGCTGCCGGGGTATTTGTAGCGCATCACTTTGGTGAGGTCGATGCCGCGGATGATGCCGTTGGTGTGATACAGAATTCCCCACGAATCGATCGACGACATGTCGGGCAATACGCAAGCTTCGAGCACTTGATCGATCGAGTTTTTCTTGTACCAGCCGCCGCCGGCACCCGATTGACCGATCTCGGCCCCGCCGAGTACCTGCGCGCAGTAGCACGAAGCCGGGTTGCCCTGGCACGAGCCGCTCGGAGGCTTTAGAATGTACGCGAGCGCTGCGAGCGTCGGTTTCGTGGTGTAGAGGGTCGAGAGCAGAATGTGAATCCGCGAACTCGAGCTGCCCTTGCCCTTGGTGTATTGGCAGAACCGCGCGACGCCCGCGAGGGCTAACGGCTGCGACCCATTGGTGCCGTAGAGCGCGGTGCGGGTTTCGACCACGCCCTTGGTCGATTTGCAGTACGCGGCGGCCTGCGTTTCGGCCGGGTCGACGCTCACCGGTTCCGGAATCGTCGCCGCGAGGCGCTCGGAAATCCGGACCGGAGCCGGCTGGTGGAAGGTGACGGCGGCCGGTGCTGCCGCGGCCGGCGCCGCGCCGCCGATGGCCGGCGATTGGGCGCCAAGGTTTCCGCCGCATCCCGTAAAGAGAACGGCACATACGGTCGTAACCGCTGCGATTGATAGCTTCATCTGCGCACTCCTAGAAAGGCAAAGTTGAGCCCGCACGATCGGGCGAAATCGGACTATATGGACATAGTACGATTTAGACTAGGGCTTTCCTTCCGGTTGCGAGCACGGACCAGCGCGCGCAGTTCTTTTTGGGAGTGAACCCCGAGAGCCGCGTAGATCGCGCCCGCGTGGTTGCGAATGGTATTCAAGCTGCGGCCCAAGTGTGCGGCCACTTCCCCCAGCGAAAACCCATCGGCCAGCAGGTGGAAAACTTGCCACTGCGCCGGCGTGAGCCGCACGCCCGGGAGCACGTTGGCGAAACCGAGCCGCCCGGCGACTTCGCGGTACGAGGTCGCCAGCCAACTGCGCTCGTAACGCGCCAGCTTCTTGCGCGCGTCTTCGAGGTAGTGGAGATTTCCCGAGACGGACGCCAGTTCGGTCGCAACCTTGCCGGCGCGCCAGTCGTAGCCGATCTCGTCGTAGATTTCGTACGATTCTTCGAGCGACCGCACCGCCTCGCCGAGTTTTCCGAGCGCCGCCCCGACCATGCCCTTCGTGCCGCAGACGAATGCGCGGTCGACGCGGTCGTGCCGCCGCGTATTGGCCGACGACAAGCGCTGGTGAAACATCTGGAAACGGGCGAGATATTCGCTGGCTTTGGTGGGGTCAATGCGAGCGTAGAGTTCGGCCAGACTCGCCAGCGCGATCGAGGCATCGTCGCGCTCGTCGCGCTCGGTTTCCCACGCGACGTGGCGGCACAGCTCGTCGGCGTAGGTTAACTCTTGCTGCGCCCAAAGCGATTCGCCCAAACCGTGCGCCAGGTGCGCGCGATCCACGTGATTGAGAACTTTCAACGCGTCGCGGACCGGCAGTTCGATCGCGCGTTTGAGGTATCGAAACGCGTTGAACGAGTCGCCGGCGAGCGCATACCAGCAGCTCAGCGCGCGACTGATGAAGAAATGCCATACGGCAATTTCTTCGTGCCAGGCGATGCGCTCGAACTGCTCCTCGACCAGCGTCGCCAGCGTCGGCTCCCAAAACTCGACGACGATCTCGGCGAGCATGTGCAGGATGCTGCACAGCACCCACAGATTCGGTGCCTCGGCGGCGCGCAGTTCGAGCAGTGCCTGCAGCAGCACGGGAATCTGTGCGCGGTAGTGTTCGTGGTGGCGTAAAACCACGGCATACATGGCGGCGCCCTGGGCGCGTATATCTGGATTGCGTGCGGCTTTGATGGTGTCGAGCAGCGGCTCGATGCGGTCGACGCGGCTTTGCAACATCAGCGAAACGGAGCGGTAGAGCGCCACCTTCGCAAGCAGGTCGGGATCGTCGCCGCCGTCGCGTTCGGCCTGGGCGAGGCGTTCTTCAGCTTCGGCGTACTCGCCGATACGGCTCAACGCATTGCCCCACACGATCAGCGCTTCGGCCCGGAAATGCGGGCTTTGCCGGCCGTGCAGCATCGAGCCGGCCAGCGCGACGGCCGCCGCCGGATCGCGCAGCACCAGCAACCGCGCCTTGAGCAGCAGGGCTTCGCCGCGCATTTCCTGCTCGGGCAATTCGCTCAGCGCCACCGCGCATTCACGCCAGCGCGCCTGCTGCCAAAGGTCCAGCGCCGCGCGCAGGCGCGGCGGCGCAGATTTCTTCACGCCGTCGACGTTCTGCGCGGCCGCGTGCGCGCCATGCTCGCGGATGCTAGCTGCCGCCGGCGACTGCGAGGCCGTCGTCGAACCGCACCGGTTTCGCACACGCGCGCGCGACGCCCAACCGCCATGCGTTAAACTCGGCAGGCCGATCGTTTTCGGCAACCGCGACGAGGAGAACATTTTGCTGCCGCGCGGTCGTGCACGGCGCCGTGTCCGGCAAATCGATCGAGCGCGCCGACGGAGCGAGCACGTTGACAATTCCGGCGCGCAGCCCCCAGCCGCCGACGGCAGCAGGTTGCGTGCGCAAGATCCAGGCGTATACGCCGGGCGCTTTCCCCTGAACCCGCATCGCATCGACGTAGTAGTCGACCGGATGCCGCCCGGCCAAGTGGGTCGCCAACACCACTGCGAGCGCAAACCCGGCGGCCGTCGGCCGCGGCGCGCCGACGGCGCGCGCCGCAACCACACCGGCCACCGCCAGCACGGCGATGAGGACTGCAACGTGCGTACCGTCATCGTTCCAAAAAATCCCGAGCACCGAACCGGCGCCGAAGATCGCCGATGCGACCAAGAGCGCGCCGGCAATCCACGGTGCGCGACACGCGGGCCGCGCGAGCAACAGCGCTCCGAGCGCGAACGCGGGCGCGGCGTAGCGCAGCGACGCGCCGGTTTCGAGTTGTGGATGGTGGTCGGCATACGCCAAAGGCATGATCAAAAATGCGACCAGCGCCGCCAATGCGGCCCAACCCAACGCGCGTCGTTTTTCGGGCGCGAGAAGCGGACCGGCTAGCGCGGCGAGCAGCGCCAGCAGCGCAAACGGCGATGCGCGCGCCGTAACGCCGGCCAACAGCGCCAACGCCGGTGCGCCGTGCGCGACGATCGTCGACTGCCACGTATTGCCGGACGACGCGTTGGCCGGAGAGACGATGGCAGCATGCCACAATAGCGCATCGTGCGCGAGCCACAGCGTAATAGCGACCGCACCGGCGAGCCAGGCTTTCAGCGGCGCCTTCGACGTCGCCGCTGCAATCGCGGCGAAAACCCATCCGTACGGTTTGAGCAAAACCGTCACCGCGACGGTGCGCGCCGATGCTGCAGGGTCGCAACGCATGGTCCACAGCGCTTCCAGGAAAAAAGCCGCCAGCCAGCCGTCGTTTTGCAGCGTCCCCGCCTGCAACGCGAGCGGAGCGACGGTTACGGTTGCGGCCGCCAGCGCGTCGGCGAGCCAGGCAGGCGCGTCGTATTCAATGTGCGCCCATTCGGCGATCCGAAAGCCGAGCAGCGCCAGTGCGCCCAAACCGCTCCACCCGAGCGCGAACGGACCGGCGACCGCAAACAAACCGGAAGCGAAAAGCTCCGAGCTGGGCGGATACCACCAGTAGCGCGGGTCGGTCGTCCACAGGCTATGAGCGTGTACCCACGCGGCGGCATTGGGCAGATGATACGACAACGAATCGCCGTCGAGCAGCGGCCGCACGAGCGGCGGCCAGGCGATCAGTGCCAGCGCGGCGACGAGCAGATACGGCGGCTGCGCGGGCGATTCGTCGCGTTTCACGCGCGGAGCGTTCCGGCGATATGCGATCGCCGCGCACGCCAGCAGCACGAGCCAACACGTAACCGGGTAGAGCGCGTGCACGAAGCCTAGCGCAAACGGAATCGCCACGCCTAAAATAAGCGCGTCGCGGAGGCGGTCGGCGAAGCTGTAACGCGCGCTCGTCCGCAAGGCCGGCGCGGCCGCCAAGAGCCCGAGCAACCAAAGCGCGGCGAAGATGCCGGACGGAAGCAACGCCGGCTACATCGCGTCCGGTGCGCTGACGCCGAGAATTGCGAGCGCGCGTGCCAGAACGTTCTTGGTGTCAACGCACAGCATCAATCGAGCCTCGCGCGTCGCGGCATCCTCGGTGAGGATCTTACATTCGGTGTAAAAGGCGTGGAAATCGGAGGCGACGTCGCGCGCGTAGCGCGCCAGCCGGTGCGGCGCGAGGTGTTGCGCCACGCCTTCGACGACGCGCGGAAACTCGACCAGCCGGCGGATCAGCGCCAGCTCGGTGGGATGCACCAGTGCGCGTACCGATGCGTCGTTTCCGGCCGTCGAGCCGCCGGCGCCCGCGTTGCGCAGCACCGAGGCGATACGCGCGTGTCCGTACTGCACGTAGTACACCGGGTTCTCGTCGTTTCGGGCGACCGCCAGGGCCAAATCGAACGTCAGCGGTGACTCGGGCGCCAGCATGACGAAGAAGAAGCGGGCCGCGTCGTTACCGACTTCGTCGAGAATGTCGTCGAGCGTTTCGATGTTCCCGGCACGCTTGCTCATGCTGACTTGTTCGTTGCCGCGCATCAACGCGATCTGTCCGGAGATCAGCACGTCGAGCTGGTCCGGGAATCCGAGGGCGGCCGCCAGCGCTTTTAAACGCGAAATGTAGCCGTGGTGGTCGGGGCCGAGAATGTCGATCGTGCGATCCGAACGTTTCAGCTTTTCGTAATGGTAGGTCACGTCCAAGGCGTAGTAGGTGGGACGGCCGTCGCTGCGAAGCACCACGCGGTCTTTGTCGTCGCCGAAATCGGTGGTGCGAAAGAATAGCGCGCCGTCGCGTTCGTAGGTCAAACCCAACTCGCGCAGACGCTCGATGCCCTGACGGATCTTTCCCAAGTCGTGGAGTTCTTTTTCGCTCTGCCACAGGTCGTAGCGAACGCCGAAGCGTTCCGCAGTGCGCTTCTGGGCGCCGACGATCTCGTCGCGGCCGAAGGTTTCGAAAAACGGCAGCCACGTGGCTTCGGGCGCGTTCGTCCACGCGTCGCCGTCGCGGTCGTAAATCGCGCGAGCGATCGGAACGATGTACTCGCCGGGATAGCCGTCTTCAGGAAAGGGGAACGACGGATCGGCGATTTGCCGGTACCGCGCATAGATCGAACGGCCAAGGCGTTCGATCTGCGCGCCCGCATCGTTGATGATCCACTCGGTGAACACGTCGTACCCGCAGAAACGCATCGCGTTGGCCAGCGCGTCGCCGATCGAGAGCGCGCGCCCCTGGACGACGACCAGCGGACCGGTTGGATTCGCGCTGCCGAACTCGAGCGAGATGCGTTTGCCCGCGCCGCCGTGCGGGTCTCCGACGGATGAAGCTTCGTCCGAGGCGCCGGCTAAGCGAAGCAGTTCGCTTTGCCAAACGTGCGGCGCAAACTTCAGGTTGATGAAGCCGGCAACCGGCTCGATCGAAGCAAACGCGTCGGTTTCAAAGCCGTCGCGTGCCCGGTCGACGAGCGCGCGGGCAACGTCTTGCGGCGAACGGCGCGCGAATTTCGCGAGCGAGAACGCAACGTTGGTCGCAAAATCGCCGAACTCAGGCCGGCGCGGGGCCTCGAAGGAGACGGTCACGGCCGGCGCATCCGGATAGAGCGCGCGGGACGCCGCGCCGACGGCATCGCCGAACGCGCTCAAAGCGATTGCGTGCGGTTCAGCGATGATACGGCTCATTCCGGGCGATCTTCGCCGCGCGATAGAGTTGTTCCAGCACGAGCATGCGCGCCCACTCGTGCAAGAAGGTTAACTCCGAAAGCGACCATAGAAACTCGGCGCGCATGCGCAATGCCGGGTCGGCACCATGCGTTCCGGCGATCACGAGCGTCAATCGCTGCGTGCCGCTGCGTCCGATCTCCTCGAGGCGGCTTGCGAGCGCCGGGNNCGAGCAGCCACACGCGGTCGCCGGCGCGCAGATGACGTGCAATTCGTTCCGACTCTTCACGCATCGCGGCGCGCGGATCCTTGCCGTCGCCGGCGCGCACTTCGATCTCCGCGTACGGATGGTAAACGCTCAAGCGCTTGCGCAAATCGGCGCACGCTTCGGCGACGTACGGCGACCGCAAGCGATCGACGGCAACGATGCGGATGAGCACAGATTCCTAGGGTAGCACAGGGCTTCTAACGCGGACGCGTCAGCGCGAATACCGACGAACCGCGGCATTCGACTTTGCCCTCCAGTTCGAGAATGGCGAGGGCCGCCAGTGCCGCCGCCGGTCTAATGGCCGTTGCCGCGACCAGATCGTCCAGCCGGGTCGCGCCGGCGCCGAGCTCGCCCAGGAGCGTCGCCTGAATGGGGTCGTCGCTGCCTTCACTGGGCCGGTCGTCGAGCGGTAGAGCGATTTGGCCGCCGAGCGCTTCGAGCACGTCACCGGCGTTGCGCGCCAGAACGGCGCCATCGCGAATGAGCGCGAGGCATCCCTGGACGTGCTTGCGGTCGACGTCGCCCGGGACGGCCAGCACCGGCACGCGGCCGGCGGCCCAGCCGGCCGTATTGAGGGCGCCGCTGCGAGCCGGCGCCTCGACGACCACGATCGCATCTGCCAGGGCGGCAACGACGCAGTTACGGGCTAGGAACTGCCACGGCTGTGCCCGCACGTCGGGCGAGTAGGGCGAGAGGACCGCGCCGCCGGCCGCCGCGATCTGCTCGGCGAGCATACGATTACGCGCTGGAAGGAACTGCCGGTGGCCGCTCCCGAGAACCCCGATCGTGGGCGCGCCGGCATCGAGCGCTCCCTGGTGCGCAGCAGCGTCGATGCCCAACGCCAGCCCGCTCAAAATGCAGCAGCCCGAGCTTCCGAGCTGGGCGGCGAACTCGCGGGCGATGCGCTTTCCGAGCGGTGTGGCGGCCCGCGTGCCCACGATGGCGACGCAAGGGCGCTCCAGGCCGGCCAGCGTGCCGGTGCACCACAGGCCCGCCGCGACCGCCTCGAACGGGCGTTTGCCGCGGGCCGCACGGATGCGCTCGGCGCTTTCGAACACCGGTTCGTCCACCTTCGTCACTTCACGCTCGCGCCGAAGGGCGGCAACCCCTTCCCGTTCCGCACGGAGCACCAGGGGGAATCGGCCGGGCCCACGGGAATAGGCAGGCCGCACGGAGGTACCGAGGTGGCAGCAGAAGCGTATTGCGTCAAATGCAAGACCAAGCGTGAGATCCAAAATGCCGTTCAGATCACGATGAAGAACGGGCGTCCCGCAACCGAAGGCAAGTGCCCGGTCTGCGGCACCAAGATGTTTAAGATCGGGGCGGCGAGCTAGGAACGCTCGCTCGCGCTCGGTGCGGCGGGGCTAGCAAGCCCGTCGCCTCGAGGTCCAAAAAGAAGTCGCCGTCTTCGCAAGACGAGCTCGAAGGACCGCCATCGGCGGTCCTTTTTGCGAGGCCACCGATAGTAGCGTATAATACGAAGACCCACTATATATTGGGCGTGGCCCGATTGGAAGTTGACCGCTGACCTGTCCGACCTGCCGCAAGAGCGAGACCCGCGTCGTGGATTCTCGCGACGACGAGACCGTCGTTCGCCGGCGCCGCGAATGCCTGGATCCGCGGTGCAAGCACCGGTTTACGACCTACGAGCGCATGGAAGCACCGCGGCTCTTCGTGGTCAAGAAAGACGGCCGGCGCGAACAGTACAACCGCGAGAAGATTCTGGGCGGGCTGCGCAAGGCGTGCGAGAAGCGGCCCATTTCCGAAAACCAGATGGAGGCGGTGGCCGCCGATCTGGAGCGCGAGCTCTTCGCGCGCGGCGAAAGTGAGGTTGCGTCGACCCTCGTCGGCGAGAAGCTCATGGAATCGCTCAAGAAGCTCGATCCGGTGGCCTATATCCGCTTTGCCAGCGTGTATCGATCGTTCCGCGACATCGAGAGCTTCCGGGAAGAGTTGGCGGCGCTCCTTGCCAAGTGAACGGCAATGACTGCCGTGCGCGTCGCGTTCAAGCGCCTTCCCGAAGGCGACGGGTTGCCGCTGCCGTCCTACATGAGCGAACACGCCGCCGGCGCCGACATTTTCGCGGCGGTGGCTGACGATCTAACGCTGTCGCCCGGCGCGCGCGCGCTCGTGCCGACGGGTTTCTCCATCGCGCTGCCGATCGGATACGAAGCGCAAGTCCGTCCGCGCAGCGGCCTCGCGATTCGCAGCGGTGTGACGTGTCTCAACTCGCCCGGCACGATCGATGCCGACTACCGCGGACACGTCCGGGTGGTGCTGGCGAACTTGGGTACCGAGCCGTTCGTCGTCCGGCGGGGCGACCGCATCGCGCAAATCGTTGTGGCCCCCGTGTCGCGCGCGTCGTTCGACGTCGTCGACGAACTGCCGGCATCCGAGCGCGGGAGCGGCGGATTCGGCTCGACGGATCGGTAGGAACGCAACGTGAAAATCTACATCGTCGGCAAAGGCGCGGTCGGAACCTATTTCGGCGAACTGATGCAGTCGGTGGGCCTCGAGGTGACTTACGCGCCGCGTTCGATCGACGACGTTCGTTCGACGTACGATGCCGACGTGGCGGTGATCGCGACGAAGGCGTACGACACCGATTCGGCGATCGAAACGTTGCGCAAAGCGATCGCACACCCGGAGAAATGCGTTTTCGTCTCCCCCCAAAACGGCGTCGGCAACGAAGAGAAGCTGGCGGCCGCGTTCGGCGCCGACAACGTGGTCGCCGCCGCCCTGACCACACCGGTCGGCCGCGACCGTGACGGCAACGTCAAGCTGACCAACGAAGGCGGTCTGGCGCTTGCGCCGGTCGGTTCGAACGCCTACAACTGGCTGGTCGCCACTCTTGCCGGAGCCGGCTTAAACGTCAAGGTCGTCCAAGACTGGCGCGCCCTCAAATGGAGCAAGCTGGCGCTCAACGTGGTGGCGAACGCGAGTTGCGCGATTTTGAACGTGCTGCCGAATCGGCTGGTCCATTTCGAGAAGGTCTTTACGCTCGAGATCCGCATGATTCGAGAAGTGCGCGCCGTGATGCAAGCCATGAAACTCACGCCGGTCGACTTGCCGCGCTATCCGGTGCGCGCGCTTTTTAACGTCGCCATCTTGCCGAGTCCGGTCGCGCGCGGTTTGTTGGCGCACAACATCGTCACCGCACGTGGAACGAAGGCGCCGTCGCTGTTAATCGACTTGCGCAAAGGCCGCCCGCAAACCGAAGTCGACGTGCTCAACGGAGCGGTAGCTGCAGCCGGGCACCTGCACGGCGTTCCGACGCCCGTCAATGCCATTTATTGCCGGGTGCTCGACGACATCGCCCACACTCCGCCGCTCTGGGCGAAGTACCGCGAACGTCCCGACCGTCTCGAAGCCGAAGTGCTGGCCGAAATGAAGCGAGCCAAAACGCTCGCGCGGGCTAAGGCGTAACCGTGCGCGATCCGAACGTTCCCGAATCGCTCGAAGGATGGTGGATTCTCCACCGTATGTTCTCGCTCGACCGGCGGACGTGGGACGCGCTGCCGGAAAAGCGCCGCAACAAGTACGCGGGACACGCGATCGATTTGGTCGACCACCTCAAGAACAGCGACGACGGCGACCTCGGCCTCACGCAAATCGTTGGCCACAAAGGCGATCTCATGCTGACGCATTACGCGCGCACGTTCGACGATCTAGCGTATGCCCAGACGTTGGTCGACAAGCTCGAGTTGCGCGAGTTCTTGAATCCGCTCGGATCGTACGTGTCGGTTCTCGAGATCGGACTCTACGACGCGACCGGGAAAATTCACGCCGAACTCAACGCGCGCGAGCTTCCGCCGCAGTCGCCGGAGTGGATTGCCGGCTTCGACGAGCTAGTCCGCAAGCAGAAAGAGAACCCGCACGTCGCCAACCGTCTCTGGGCCAAAATTCCGCAGCGCCGGTACGCGTGTTTCTATCCGATGAGCAAGCGGCGCGGTGAAGTGCAGAACTGGTATATGCTCGGCTTCGATTCACGCGCCAAAATGATGAGCGAACACGGCGTCGTCGGCCGATCGTATCACGGACAGGTAACCCAAGTGATCTCCGGGTCGGCCGGCTTCGACGACTTCGAGTGGGGCGTCGACCTCTACGCCGACGACCCGCTGGTCTTTAAGAAACTCGTGTACGAAATGCGCTTCGACGAAGCCAGCGCGCGCTACGGCGAGTTCGGCGCCTTCTGGGCCGGCCTCCAGTTCTCGCCTGCCGAACTCTCGGCCTTTCTCAACGGCGACGCCGTCCCGCAACTCATCGCCGAATAGCCAGCGTTCATTCGAACCACCCAGGACCCGCGGGACGTTCGCGTTTTCGGGTCCATGCGAAAACGCTACTGCCTGGCGCGTCGCTCCCGGCGTTCGGCCTCCGCTCCGCGTCCAGAGTCCCTCGGGTCGCCGCGTGGTTCGAATGAAACGTGCGTTTTTCGACTATAGTTTCTTAAAGAAAAATACTTCGGGGTCGCCGGGGTCGAGATTTTCGAGCTGGCCGACCTGAGCGAAGCCCCGCTTTGCAAGCAGCTGCTGCATGACCGCGTTGGATTCGTTCGTCGACGTGTAGACGCCGTGGCCGGCGTTGAGCCGCTCGACGTGCTCGATGAGTTCGGATGCGACGCCGAGATGTTGATGAGCCGGATCCACGCCGAGCATCCAGAGGAACGAGCGGGCATAGAAGCCGCGGTCCCATACGACGAAGCCGGCGATGGCCCCGTCGATCTCGGCGACTAAGCATTTCTTCGTGCCGAGCGCGTGGCGAATGAACGATAAATGATGCTCGTAATGCAATGCGTGCGGCATCTTTTCGAGCAACGGAAACTCCGCGGGCCTTGCTTCTCTAACGTGCACGCCTCGTCGCTGCGACGACCCGCTTCGTCTTCCCTGTCGCCGCGGGCTATGCCGCCGCGCCGATTCGCTCGAGGCTGCGGTACTGGATGCCTTCGGCGACGTGCTCGGCGCGAATCGCGCCGGCGTTGCCGAGGTCGGCGATGGTGCGCGCGACCCGTGCGATGCGGTCGAGTGCCCGAGCGGAGAACTGCCGCTTCGCGCTGGCGAGCGCGAGCAGCCGCATCGCCGGTTCGTCGAGCGCGGGAATTTCCGCATTGCACGCCAGCGGGAGCCGACGAAGCGCGCGCTCTGGCGTTCGCGGGCGCCGACGGCGCGCACGCGTATTTGGGAGGACTTCTCGCCGCCGTCGTAGCGCACCATATCGTCGAACGGAACGCGTGCGATTTCGATTTGCAAGTCGATGCGGTCGAGGAGCGGTCCGGAAAGTTTGCCGACGTATTTGGCAACCGCGGCATCGTCGCACCGGCACTCGGCATTGCGCGTGCCGCGGTATCCGCACGGACAGGGATTCATCGACGCGACCAATCGAAAGCGCGCGGGATACGTAAAGGTTCCGGCGGCGTGTGCGATGCTGACGGTTCCTTCTTCGAGAGGCTGGCGCATAACCTCGATCGCGCTGCGCGCAAACTCCGGCAGCTCGTCGAGAAAAAGTACGCCATGGTGCGCGAGCGAGATCTCGCCGGGCTTGGCCAGCGCGCCGCCGCCCACCAACGCCGTTTGCGAAATCGTGTGATGCGGAAACCGAAACGGCCGGGCGCGAACGATGCCCGCATTTCTGGTCAGGAAACCGGCGACGCTGTAGATTTTCGTTACTTCGAGTGCTTCGGGAAGCGTCATCGGCGGCAAGATCGAGGGCAGGCGGCGCGCCAGCATCGTCTTTCCGCAGCCGGGCGGTCCGACGAGCAAGAGGTTGTGGCCGCCGGCGGCCGCGATTTCAAGCGCCCGTTTGGCGGCCGCCTGTCCGCGCACGTCGGCCAGATCGCCGTGCGCGTCGGCGCCGGATGCGTCGAGCCCAGGCGGTGTCGTTCGCTTGCGCCACTTCATGCCGTTGCCGGCGATGACGGCTACCACCGATGCCAGCGAGTCGACGGCGTACAGGTCGATGCCGTCGACCAGCGCGGCTTCGTCGGCATTGTGCGCCGGAACGGATCAGCTTGCAAAAGCCGGCGCTGCGCGCACCCAGGACCATCGGCAAAATGCCGTTGACCGGCTGGAGTTTCCCGTCGAGGGTGAGTTCGCCGAGCGCAATGAACCCTTGCAGCGCGTGGCGATCGACTTGTTCGTCGATGGCAACCAGAGCCAGCGCGATCGCGAGATCGAATGCCGGACCCGCTTTACGAACGTCGGCGGGCGAAAGATTGACCAGCAACTGCCCCGCCGGGTATGCAAACCCGGAATTGAAAATGGCGGCGCGTACGCGATCGCAGGCTTCGCGCAGCGCCCGGTCCGGCAGGCCGATGATCGAGAAGGACGGCGTCCCAGCCGAACTGTCCGTCTCGACGCGGACGACGTAGCCTTCGATGCCGAGCATCGCCGCCGAGAACGCCAGCGAAGGCATATCGCGTCTCCTCTGCGCGCCGCGGCGGCATTGACTAGTCTGCGAAAGGACAGTGCGCGCGTGGGCCGTAACGCGCGCGTGATGCTGCTGACGAGACTCGATTGGATCATCATCATAGTCTCGCTCGGCGTGACGTTCGTTCCGGCAATCGTGCTCGCGCGCCGCGCCGGGCGCAACATTACGGAGTTCTTTGCCGCCGGACGGCAGGCGCCATGGTGGCTGATCGGCGTCTCGCTGGTGGCGACCACGTTTTCGACCGATACCCCGAACCTGGTGACGAACTTGGTCCGCGACGGCGGCGTTGCCGAGAACTGGGTGTGGTGGTCGTTTCTACTGACGGGCCTGGCGACGGTGTTTTTCTACGCGCGGCTCTGGCGGCGCAGCGGCGTCCTCACCGACCTGGAGTTCTACGAACTGCGCTATTCGGGCCGCGCCGCATCGTTCGTCCGCGGGTTCCGCGCGATCTACCTCGGCCTGTTCTTTAACTGCGTGATCATCGCGAGCGTGAATCTGGCGGCGGTGAAGATCGCGAGCGTGCTCTTCGGATGGCCGCGGCTCGAAACGCTGCTCCTGCTGGCGGCGGTACCGATCGTTTTTGCCGCTACCGCCGGGCTGTGGGGCGTCATGGTCACCGACATGATCCAGTTCTGCATCACGATTACGTCGGCATTTGCGGCGGCATACTTCGCGATTCACGCGCCGGGGGTCGGCGGTCTGCACGGGCTCGTCGCGCATTTTGCCGGACTCAAGGCCGGCATGCTGTCGTTTCTCCCGAACTTCAAGGATTGGCAGACGGCGCTTGCGATTTTCATCATTCCGTTGACGGTGCAGTGGTGGTCGGTCTGGTATCCCGGCGCAGAGCCGGGCGGCGGCAGTTACGTGGCACAACGCATGCTGGCCGCACGCACCGAATCCGACGCGTTGTATGGGACGCTCGCGTTCCAAGCGATGCACTACGCGCTGCGTCCGTGGCCTTGGATCGTCGTGGCGCTGGCGTCGACGATCGTGTACCCGTCGCTGCACGACATTGCGTTGCGCTTTCCGGCGGTGCAACCGAGTTTGATCGGGAACGACATCGCGTATCCTGCGATGCTGGTTTTTCTTCCCGCGGGATTTGCCGGGTTCATGGTCGCCGGCCTGTTCGCGGCGTACCGTTCCACGATCGAGACGCATCTCAACTGGGGCACGTCGTATCTCGTGCACGACTTTTATCAACGCTTTCTGCGGCCGAGCTCGAGCCAGCGCGAGCTGGTGTTTGCGGGGCGTCTGGTTACCGTGCTATTGATGGCCGCCGGCGTCGCGTTCTCGCTTGCGCTGGATACCGCGAAGGATGCGTTCAATCTGTTGCTGTCGATCGGCGCGGGAACCGGTTTGATTTACCTGCTGCGCTGGTTCTGGTGGCGCATCAACGCGTGGAGCGAAGTGAGTGCGATGTTTGCCTCGTTCGTCGTGTCGCTGGCGTTTTTCGCCGCCGGCAAGAGGGGCCACGCGTTTGCGAGCACGACAATATTACTGATTACCGTAGCCGTGACCACCGCCGTTTGGTTGCTTGTGACCTTTGTCACGCCGCCGGTCGAGGCGCGTACCCTGGCCGCTTTTTACGCAAAAGTGCGACCCGCGGGCCCGGGATGGGCGCTCGTCCGCAAAGCCGGCGGGTTGCCCCCATCGCCCGATTCACCGGCCCAATCGCTGCTTGGTTGGGTGCTTGGCTTGGCGGCAATTTACGGCGCGCTGTTCGCTTCGGGGGAATTCGTCTACGGGCGTCCGGTCAGCGGTTCGGTGTGGGCAATTGTGTCCGCCGCAAGCATTACGGGCCTAATTGCGCTCGGAAAACGCCTCTTCTCCACAGATTGCACAAGTTGAAGTCGCTTGCTGTGGACAACGGAGGCCAGCGTTCGACGCATGCCCAACCACCAATTTGGCACCCAGACGACCTTTCTAGGAGCATAAATTTGACGAATCATCTTCGGATCGCTTCAGTATTCACGCTGTGTCTCGCGGCGTCGGCATGTTCGCATGCCGCCTCAGGAGGCTCGGTTGCTTCGGGTGCTAAGACGATCGGCGTTTCGATTCAAAACCGTGAAGCGCAGTTCTACCAGGACATGGAAGCCGGCATGCGAGCCGAAGCGGCAAAGTACGGCTATACGCTGGTGGTAGTTGATGCCAATCGCGATAACGCGAAGCAGCAAAGCCAAGTCGAGGACTTCGTCTCCAAGAAGACCGACGCGATCGTTCTTACGCCGTACGACTCGCAAGCGATCGGCAGCGCGATCGTCGAGGCGAATAACGCCGGGATTCCGGTCTTTACCGCCGACATCGCGAATACGAGCAACGAAGGGAAAGTGGTCGCACACGTCGCCAGCGACAACGTGCAGGGTGGTTTCCAAGCGGGCAAACTCATTTGTGACGCCGTCGGAAAAAGTGGCGCGGTCGCGATCATCGACGAGCCCGAAGTTACCAGCGTGCAAGATCGCGTCAAGGGTTTCAAACAGGCGCTCGCGCAACTCTGTCCGGCGGTGACCATCGTGGCCGACGTCGATTCGGGCGGAACGCGAACGAAAGCCAGCAGCGATACCGGCGACATCCTGCAAGCGCATAAGAATCTCAAGGGCATCTTCGGCATCAACGACGATTCGGCGTTGGGCGCGGTGACGGCCGTGAAAGCCGCCGGCATGACGGGGAAAGTTGCAATCGTCGGTTACGACGCGACGCCGGAAGCGCGCGCGGCCATCGCCAGCGGTGCGATGTACGGCGACGCGATTCAGTTCCCGAAAAAGATCGGCGCCACGACGGTCGACGTGATCCACGACTATTTTGCCGGCACGTCGCCTGCGCCGATCGTGAAGATCGCGGTCGGCACTTACACGCAAGCCGACGCAAAAAAACCTTAGACAATTCCTAGGACTTCGACGAGTTTGCCAAACGATGCGGCTCCGTTGCTCGAAATGCGCGGCATCGGAAAGACGTTTCCCGGCGTTCGCGCGTTATCGGACGTTTCGCTGACGCTGCATGCGGGCGAAGTGCTCGTGCTCGTCGGTGAGAACGGCGCTGGAAAATCGACCCTGGTGAAGATCCTGTCCGGAGCGCAGCAAGCCGACGAAGGCGAGATTCTCGTCGACGGCGCTCCGGTGCGTATCGATTCTCCTTACGCCGCCGAGCGGCTCGGCATCGGCATGATCTATCAGGAGTTCACGCTGGTTCCGCAGTTGACGGCGCCCGAGAACATCGCGCTCGGCGCGGAGCCGATGCGTGGTCCGTTCGTCGACGAGCGCGCGATCCGCGAGCGGGCGGCCAAGGCGTTGAGCGAGCTTGGACTCGACCTGCCGCTCGGCGTTCCGGTATCGCGAATGTCGGTCGGGCAGCAGCAACTCGTCGAAATCGCCAAAGCGCTGGCTCGCAACGCGCGCATCCTCGTCATGGACGAGCCCACCGCAGCGCTCAGCGGTCGCGAAATCGAGCGCCTCTTTGCGATCATCGCTCGTCTAAAAGCCGCCGGTGCCGGTATCATTTACATTTCTCACCGGATGGACGAACTGCCGCGGATCGCCGACCGCGTGACCGTGCTGCGCGACGGAAAGGCCGTCGAGACCCGCGCCGCCGGCGATTTCCCCAGCGACGAAATCATCCGCGCAATGGTCGGGCGGCAAGTCGACGCGCACTATCCCGACCTACCTCCGGTGGCGGCGGATGCGAAGGTGGTGCTCGACGTGCGCGGTCTGGCACGCAACCCACTCGTTCACGACGTCAGCTTTGCGGTGCGCGCCGGTGAGATCGTCGGCCTTGCCGGCTTGGTCGGCGCGGGCCGCACCGAAATCGTGCGTGCGATTGCCGGCGCCGACGTTCCCGATCGCGGCGAGATCGCAATCGACGGCGACCGCGTGCGCGTGCGCGCGCCGGAAGACGGGATCGAAGCGGGTATTGCGTTCATCACCGAGGACCGTAAAGGGCAGGGGCTGGTGTTGGGCATGACCGTTCGCGAGAACATCACGCTCGCGCACCTGGCTGAATTCGTCGCGCGGGACCGTTTGATCGAACGCCGGCGCGAGCGCGCGGCGGCCGACCGTATGATCGCCGAGCTTCGGATCCGCACGCCCGGAAGCGAGCAAATCGTGCGCAACCTCTCGGGCGGAAATCAACAGAAAGTCGTGCTCGCCAAGTGGTTGCTCGGCAACGCCCGCGTCTTTTTGTTCGACGAACCGACCCGTGGCATCGATATCGGGGCGAAAGCCGAAATCTACAACTTGATGCTCGAACTCGCGGCGCGCGGAGCGGCTATCGTCATGGTTTCGAGCGACCTGCCGGAGGTGCTCGGAATGTCGCATCGCGTTCTCGTCATACGCGGCGGAACGGTCGTCAGCGAGTTTTCGCGCGCCGAGGCGACGCCCGACCGGGTCATCGCGGTAGCCACCGGAGCGGCGGCATGAACGAGCGCGAGCGCCGCGTTTACTGGCTGCGCATCGGCGGAGCAGCGCTGTTCCTGCTGGCAATGATCGTGGTGGTGAACGTCGCGTCGCACGGATCGTTCCTCGAGCCCGCCAACATCGTCCGCGTCCTGCGGCAGATTACCTACAACTGCGTGCTCGGCGTCGGCCAGACGTTCGTGATCGTCACCGGCGGCATCGATCTCTCCGTCGGATCGCTGGTCGCGCTGACGGGCGTGGTCGCCGCGCTCGTCGCCAACGCGCTGCACTTGAGCGGATTCCCGTTGATCGTTACGACGCTGCTCGTCGCGGTCGCGGTCGGCGCCGGCGCCGGTTGGATCAACGCTTTGCCGGTCGTCAAACTCAATTTGCCGCCTTTCATTACCACGCTCGCGATGCTCGAGATGGCGCTCGGCCTGTCGTTCATCCTCGCGCACGGGCGCCCGGTCGCGCTGCACAGCGCGGACTTTCAAAACACCGGCATCGGGTCGTTTTTCGGCGGCGTCACGTCGGCGCTGCATCTCCCGAGCGTTCCGATTCCGGTTATTTGGATGGTCGTCATCATCGTGGCGGCGTCGGTGCTGCTTACGCGCACGCGGTTCGGGCGATACGTCTTTGCCATCGGCGGCAACGAAGAGGCGGCGCGACTGGCAGGCATCAACGTCGCGCGCGTCAAGACGATGGTATACGTCATCAGCGGCGTCTGCGCGGCGATCGTCGGGTTCCTGTATATGGCGCTCTTCTCGTCGGGCTCGCCGCAGACGGGAACCGGCGACGAGCTGCTCGAGTCGATCGCGGCCGTCGTGGTCGGCGGCACCAGTCTCACCGGCGGGCGCGGCAGCATCGTCGGCACCTTTTTCGGCGCGCTGTTGATCGGCGTGCTCTACAACGCCATGAATCTGCTGAACGTCGACTCGTATCTCCAGAAGGTCGTTCTCGGCGCCGTCATCTTGTTAGCCGTCGTTTTGGACGAACTCCGCAAACGCTATTTGTCGGCTTAAACACGAAGGACGCGTCGCACGAACGACGTGCCACCCTTCGGGACGTTCGCTTTTTCGGGTCCGTCCGAAAAAGCTACTGCATGGCGCGTCGCTCCCGGCATCCAGCCTCCGCTCCGCGTCCATAGCCCCTCGGGTCGGCACGTCGTTCGTGCAGTGCGTCCTTCGACTGCGCTCGCTCACACTCGCTTCGCTCAGGATGACAAATATCGGCGGAGCCGAAGGCGGAGCGCCTGTTAGAACGGGAAGTCGTTTTGCGTCAGGCCGGTATTCGTTTTGAGGTCAGTGATGGTTTCGTCGAGAACGATCTGCGAGCCGGCGTAGAGGATTTGGCGAATCGGCCAGTGCGTTTCTTGCGAGAGATAGAGAATCTCTTGGGAAACGCCGCCGTTGGTCGACGGATCGGTGACCTTGAGTTCGAGGCGATCGGTCGGGACGCCGCCGATCTTGCCGCCGGGTGCCTGGCTCAGCGTTCCGGGCGTCGTGGCGTAGCGATGAACCACGTTCTGTATCAAGCCTTCGGGGATAGTCACGCCGCGCAGCGAGATCGCGCGCGGGTCGTGGATGCTGACCTTGAGATGAATGCCCGAGAGAATGCCCCCTTGGTGCCCGCTGACTTGATCGCCGCCCGCCCATACGCCGCCGGACCCGCGTCCGTCGCCCGATTCGATCAGCGTCTTCGCGAAGTGCGGCTTCATGAACCACAGTTGATAGACGCGGTCTTGCGTGGACGAGCCCTGAACTTCGTGCACGTGCTGCTTGCACGTGTAGTCGTTGGACGCTGCGAAGGCTTGTTCGAACGCCGTTATTGCCGGCGCCGAGTTGTCGGCACGCGCCGTTGACGTGAGCCCGAGCGCCGCAACCAGCGCCAGCGACGCGACCGCGACGTATGCCGAAAGGGTGAACCGTGTGCGCATTATTCCTCCGCGTCGAACCTGTTAACTCGCTTCTTCCCCAAGTAGGGTGCCGTGTTTTCCTTCTACGCCGATCAGCACATCGCATTTTGCTTCGGCGGCGATGTCCTGAATGGTGCCTCCGAGCCGCGCACCGCTGTACTTCCCCTCGAGATACGATCCGAGAATGATAAGGTCGGCCTTTTCGCGTTTGGCGATGGCCAGCACCGCCTCTTTGGTCGAGCGTACTTTCACGGTCTCGGTATGAAGCGTAACGTTATTTGCGTTGGCAATCGTTTCGGCGGTGCCGAGCGCGTCGAGAGCGGCGCGCTCTTCGTCGGGCATTTCGGCGTCGGGCGGGAGCGTGAGCGGCACCTCGATCACATAGACCGCCAGCAGCTCCGACCGCTCCCCGCGTGCGAGCTTCACGGCGAGCGCCATCATGTGGCTCGAGTTGATCTCGGGCGAAAAGACGACCATGATGCTGCCGACCATTCGCTTGAGTTCGCGCGCGGTTTCGGCGGCGAGCTTCTGCACTTGCGACTTCGGGGGGTGCAGCATCCACCACAGCACCGAACAGATTGACACCGCGATGACGACGGCCACCAGAGCGCCCGTAAACGTAATCGTCGGTCCTGCGCCAGGCGGGACGGTCATCGCGTCATTCCCCGGCGGATGCCAGCGATAAGCGAGAGGCGATGGACGCCCAGCGCGATCATCGCGATCCCAAGAATCAAGCCCGGAGCGCTTTCGACGCGAAATCCGAGCGCGGCAACCCGAACGATAACGACGCCGCCGCAGACGGCCATGGCGATGGCGAGAACCGTGCGTACCGCCAGCACGTTACGTCGCCGCCTTCGCCCGGCGTTCGTCGCTGGCTTTCACGTTCGCAACGTACTCGTCCATGAGTTCCAGCTCGCCCGCGTTGCGAAGGATCTCGACTTGCGCCTTGCGCCACTCGTGTTTCTGGGAGCCGAACATCGGTAGACCCCGGTGGCGGCGATAGACGAAGTAGGCGAGAATGCCTAAGACGAGCCACGTGGGTCCGGCAATCCGGCCGATCGGATGTGTGAATAACGTAAACACGAGAATCGACACGATGCCGACGAAGCCGATCACCGCCACGATCGGGAACTCGGCGTCTTCTCCGCCCACGCGGACCGGGAGGTTGAACGGAATCTTGAACTTGCGCGGGCTCAACGGGTCTTTGAGGCGCAGCGCGATCAAGGCCAAAAATACGAACGAATAACTCGTGGCCGCTCCGAAGGCGTAGAGATCGGCAAGGAAATCGAGCCCGGTTTCGTTGCGAAAGAACCGGGCGTAGATCGTCATCGCGCCGGGGTGCAGCGACGGGAACGCGGCAAAGAGCAATTCCAGAATGGCGATTCCGCCGAAGGTTACGATCGAGATGGCGGGCGTCCGGAATTTTGCGTGCACGCGCTGAAAGATCGACGGCAACAGGTTGGAGCTGCTCATCGCATAGGCGATACGCGAGCTGCCGAAGACGCCGGAGTTGGAGGAAATCAGCAGCAACACCGCGCCCAAAATGGGGACGTAAAAGGCCGCGATGGCCCCGAAGTACGGCACCTGGCTCGCCAGCAGCGCCACCGCCTTGCCCTGGTTGTCGCCGTTGTTGGGAAAGATCTGCCAAAACTGAACCGGGTGGCCGGCCGCATCGGTGATCGGGTGCCATGGTTGCATGCCGAGCGCGAGATTGGAGTACGCCAGTGCGAAAATCAGGATCGTGAGGATCAGCGCGATCGAGGTGCGCGGAATGACCGACGCCGGACGCTGCGTCTCCTGAGCCGCTTGCGAAATGGATTCGAGACCGACGAATGAGATGATCGCCAGCGACGTGCCGAGCATGAGCTGATACGGCGACGGCCAACTCATTTGCATGGTGTGCACGAGCAGATGCGGCCGAAACGCGAAGAGAAACCCGAAGCATAGGATGCACGTTTCGCTGACGACGTCGAGCGCCGACACGATTCCGTTGAAAGCGGTGCTCTCGCGCACGCCGATGACGTTTAGTCCGATCAACCCGACGATCAGCGTCAAAGTGACCAGGAAGTGCACCCACGGATGAATCGACCCGGTCAGTACCGGCAGCAGCTGGCTCGAATAGTCCACGCACGTCCAGGCGAACAGCGTGATGTCGATGGTGAAGTCGAGCAGCACGGCCCAGCCGGCGATGAACCCGAAGACGTCGCCCAAACCGCGCATGACGAAGTACTGTCCGCCGCCGGCGACCGGATAGGTCGCCGCCAGCTCGGTATAGGCGAGCCCGATGCAAACATACACGATGCCGGCAAAGAGGAAGGCGACGTTCGATGCGCCGGCAGCGGCCGCCAACACCAGGCCCAGGCCGACGAAAATGTCGGCACCGACGTCGGAGTAGCCCCACGAAAACGAGCCCCAGGGCGTAACGGAACGGCGCAGCTGCGGCTTGGATGTCGACGCCATGGTTATTAAAAGGCGTTTCGGTGGAGGATCAGCCGGTCGCCGTTAACGGCGACGACGCCGAAACGAATTTTGGCCGACGGCGCGACGATTTGCGCGTAGTCGGCGGCAATGCGGCGCAAGGTGGCGCGTTTGCGCGCACCGACCGCCAGAGCAGAACCGAAGCGCGCCGAGTCGCGCCGCTTGACCTCGACGATGACCAGCGTGGAACCGTCCAGGCAGACGGCGTCGATTTCGCCTCCGGGAACGCGAACGTTGCGAGCTACGACGGTGTAGCCTCGGTCTTGTAAGAAGGCGGCGGCGCGGTCTTCACCGGTACGTCCTTTGGCGCCGGTGCTAGTCGAATCCGGCATACGAACTTTCAAGCTCGAACCCAAAGGCCAACTGCGCGTCGCGTACGCGGGCCCAGTTCGCGCGGTGATGAACGCAGGGGCCGTGCGCGCGCAGCGCCTCGATGTGGAGCGGCGTGGCGTAGCCCTTGTGCAGCGCGAATCCGTAGCGCGGGTCCTCGCGGTCGAGATCGACCAGGAGACGGTCGCGATGAACCTTGGCGACGATGGAGGCCGCGGCCACGACGGCGCAGCGTGCGTCGCCTTGGATCAGCGGCTCCTGCGGGCCGGCGTACGAGCGGATCCGCACCGCGTCGGTGATGAGGTACTCCGGGCGGCAGGCGAGGGCGGCAATGGCTCGCTCCATGGCGAGGACGCTCGCCCAATAGATGTTCAGCTTGTCGATTTCCGCAACGCTCGCGACGCCCACAGCCCAGGCCGCGGCGACGCTCTTGATCGTTTCGGCGATCTCGACGCGCAGCTCCGGCCGAACCTGCTTCGAGTCGTTGAGTCCTCGAATGAAGAGCGGCCCGGCGGTCACCACGCAGGCGGCCACGACCGGACCGGCCAGCGGTCCACGTCCGACCTCGTCGACTCCGCCAACCAGCGTGAAGCCGCGCTCGCGCGCCGCCGATTCGAAGCGATGTAAGCGGTGAAGCCGCCGCCGCTCGCGCTCGTAGGCGTTCTTGGCCTTACGCTGCTTGGGCGTCATCGTCGACCGTTTCGAAAGTGATGCGCCCGAAGGTCCCCTCGTTGAGCGCGCTGACGTACGACTGTGCGGCATTGTGGTAATCGATCTTTCCCCCGCGCCGGACGAATCCGCGCGATGCCGCAAACGCTTCGAGGTCGGGCACGCGCGAGCGCGGACGGCGCCGCATCAGCCACCGGTGGAACGCCACCGCGACTTGCTCGGGGTCGTAGCGGTCGCGCGGAAGCGCGCCAGAAATTGCAAGCATCCACTGCGCGTCTTTGGTGGCGATCTTCGGCACCAGAATTCCCGGCGTGTCCATGATCTCAACGTTGGGCGGCAGGCGGAACCACTGCAGCTGACGGGTAACGCCGGCGCGGTTTTCGGTTTTGGCGGCGCCGCGACGGAGCAGGCCGTTGATGATCGACGACTTTCCGGAATTGGGCACTCCGACGACCAGCGCGCGCGAAATTCCACTTCGGCCTTTGGCTCGCCCGACGGTTGCCGTCGCTACGCGAGCTATGCTGCGCTGCGATCGCCCGTCCACGCTGAGTGCTTCGAGATCTTTCGCAGCAAAAGCTTCGATCCACGCTTTGGTGGCATGCGGATGGGCCAAGTCTTCGCGCGTGAGCACGAGAATGCGCGCGCGACCGGCCATCATCGCATCGAGCGCCGGATTGCGGCCGCTGCGGGGGACGCGAGCGTCGGCAACTTCGATGACGATGTCGATCAGCTTCAGGTATTCGCCGATCTTGCGCATGGCGCGGACCATGTGGCCCGGGTACCACTGAACGACGCGTTCGAGTTCGGCAGTCACGGACTACAGCGTACCCACGTCGGCGGGCGGCCAGAGGCCTGCCAACGCGCGCCCGATCAGGCGCTCGTCGCGGACCGGACCGAAGAAGCGCGAGTCTTCGCTGTCGGCGCGATTATCGCCGAGCACGTAGGCGGATCCCGGCGGCACGACGATTTCGCCAAAAGTGCGGTCGTCGGCAAAGCGCACGTAGGGTTCGTCGAGCCGGTGGCCGTCGATCGAAACCACGCCCTTGTCGATGCGGATGCGATCGCCGGGGAGAGCGATGACGCGCTTGATGAAGACCGCGCGCGCGTCGTCGTCGCGCCGGAAAGCGACGATGTCGCCTCGTTTCGGCTGCGCGATGCGATAAGCAAACGTGTTGATGAGCACGTATTCGCCGGACGCTATATGGGGAGCCATCGACAGTCCCGAAACCTGCGGCAAGCGCATGAAGAACGCTGCGATGAGTAGGGTAAGAATCACCAGTTGCAGTGCTAGGTTCGCAAGCGAGCGCCAGGGCAGCGATCTCGACACGAGATCCTAGCTTCGAGGCGTTAGAGGGCGCGGGCCTGCGACGGCGGCCAGAAGATCAGAAAAGCGCGGCCGGTGAATCCGGCAGCTTCGCCGGTACGAGCGCCGCTGGCAAATCGTCCGGCATCCTGCGCGAAGCCCCAGACGTGCGAATCTTCGGAATCGTTGCGATTGTCGCCGAACATCACGAAACAGTGCGGCGGAATGCGGTCGGGGGCGGCCCACATCGAGCGCGGCGGGATATTGGCGGTGGCCGGATCTAGCCGTTGCCACCCGTCGCCCTCGCGCACGTAGATTCCATAGTCGCGGATTTGCAGCGCGTAGTCGGGTTTCTCCGCGACGTACGTCTCTTTCAGCGGCGCATCGTTCAGGTACACCGTTCCGTCTTGCACGCGCAAGCGGTCGCCGGGAAGCCCGACCACCCGTTTGATGAAATCGTCGGGCGTGGGAACCGGCGGCGGGAAGACGACGATGTCCCCCCGGTGCGGCTCGTGAAAGCGGTATTCGAACTTGTCGACCAGCAGCACGTCGTGAATTTGCAGCGTCGGCAGCATCGAGCCGGACGGAATGTAATACGTGCGGGCCACGAACGTGATCAGCACCCACGCCGCCAGCCCCGCGATGATGAACGGGTCCAGAAACTCGCGCGCGACCGCCGTGCTGCGGCCGTTCGAGCCGGCCACGACCGGTCGCAACGAAAGGACGACCCGCACGACCGCGATCACGGCGACGATGGCGAGGAGCTCCTGAGGCGTCATGTGCGTGCCGTCAATCTTTCAGCAGGATGTGCAGGCGGCGCCACGGCCAGATGATCGCAAACGCCCGGCCGGCGAAACCGGCGCGCACGTTTCGAAGCGCGAGCGGCCCGGCCGCAAAGGTTCCGCTCGTCTGCGCAAACCCCCACACGTGCGAGTCGTCGGAGTAGTTGCGATTGTCGCCCAGCATGAAGTAGAAGCCGTTCGGAACGCGGTCGGGCGACTGCCACATCGAGCGCGGCGGGATATCGGCATTGTGCGGATCGAGCGGCAGCCCATCCACGTAGATGTCGTAGGCCTTGACTTCCAAGTCGTACCTCGGCGGCTGATTCTCGTACGGTTCGCGCAGAGCCGCGCCGTTTCGGTAGACGATACCGTCGGAAATGCGAATGGTGTCACCCGGCACGCCGATCACGCGCTTCACGAACTCGTCGCCCTGCGACGGTACCGGCGGCGTGAAGACGGCGACGTCGCCGCGTTGGGGTGAATGCAAGCGGTACGCGATCTCGTCGACCAGCAAAACGTCGCGGACTTGCAGCGTCGGTACCATGGAAACCGACGGTATGTAAAAGGTCCGGATGACGAAGGTGATGAGAAACAGGGCGACCAGGCCGGCGACCAGCAGGGCGTCGAGATACTCGCGCACCATGGAAGCGGCCGAAGACGACCGGTTGCCGTCTGCAAATGGTTTGATCGAGAGGGCAAGCCGGGCGACGGCGAAGACGCAGAGCAGACCGAGAAGCTGAAGCGGCGTTACTTGACGGGCTTCTTTTCTTTGATGCGCGCGCTCTTGCCGATTTTCTCGCTGAGATAGTAGAGCCGGCTGCGGCGAACGATGCCGCGCTTACCGACTTCGATTCTATCGACGCGCGGGCTGTGGACGAGGAACGTTTTTTCGACGCCGACGCCGTGGGCGACCCGGCGTACGGTGATCGATGCCGTCGCGCCGCCGCCTTTGCGCACGATCACCACACCTTCGAACATCTGAATGCGTTCTTTTCCACCTTCGACCACCTTAGAATAGACTTTAATCGTGTCTCCCGGGCGGAAGGCTGGGACGTTGTCTTTGAGCTGGTCGCGGTTCAGGGTGTCGATGACGTTCATAAACTTTCTACTCGCAAGATAAAACAGAAGCCGGGCGAAGCCGCGGCATAAACACACGGTATAGTATCACGGCCGTTCCTCGCCGACAAGCTCGCGACGGCGGGCGACCGTGCGGCGGCGGGACTCCGCCCGGCGCCATTCGGCGATCTTTGCATGATCTCCCGAGAGCAGGACGTCGGGCACGGCCACCCCTCGGAAGACGGGCGGCCGGGTGAAACTCGGGTAGTCGAGCAGGCCCTCCCCTCCCGAAAAGGACTCGCTTTCGAGGGATTCGCGGTTCAACGCGCCGGCCAACAGCCTGACGGTTGCGTCCATCATGGCCAAGGCCGGAATCTCGCCGCCGGTCAGGACGAAGTCTCCCAGCGAGTACTCCTCAACCGGATAGAGCGTGCCGAGGCGGTCGTCGATCCCTTCGTAATGTCCGCAGACGAGGATCAGCCGGTCCAGTTCGGCAAAGCGCTGGGCTTCGGATTGGCGGAACGGCCGGCCGCCGGGGGCGGGCACGGCGATGAGCCGCCGTTCGCCGGCGGGGGCCGTTTCCAGAATGCGATCCAGCGTTCGCGCGATCGGCTCCAGCCGGAGAACCATGCCGGGGCCGCCTCCGAACGGCGAATCGTCGGCGCGTTCGCTGCCCCGGAGCTCGTCGAGCAGGTGGTGGTAGTGAAGCGCCACGATCTTTGCATCCACGGCCCGGCCCACGATCGAGAGCCCGACGAACGGCGCGAACACCTCGGGAAAGAGCGTGACCACATCGATCGTGAACATGACCGGGATGTTCCGGCTCTGGCGCCGATTCGCTTCCCCGCGCACTCCTGCGCCCTACGAACGCGCGCTGGCGCTGCTGGGCCGCCGCGATTACCCGCGCGCGGAGATCGAACTGTCGGCGTTGCTCGCGGCGGCGACCGAAGCGCCCGACCGCGCGTTTCTCTACAACAAGCGCGGCGTCGCGCGCGTTGCCCTAAAGCACACCGACGGCGCGCGTCAGGACTTCGACGACGCTATTGCCTGCGTCTCCGGTCACGCGCCGGCGCTCACCAACCTCGGTAATCTCTTGCTTGAAGAGGGCCGGATCGACGACGCGATCGCGCGATACGAAGCGGCAATCGTGTCGGATCCGAACTACGCGCTCGCGCACCTCAATCTCGGTACCGCGTACAAGCGCGCCGGCCGGCTGAAAGATGCGGTGCGTTCGTTGCGCCGCGCGCTCGCGCTCGAGAAACCTACTTCCGCGTTCGGACGTCGGCTGCGGTGAGTTCGTCGAGATATTCGAAAAGCTGCGGAAGCGTAATGCTCTCGAGGGCGGTTCGCTCGTGGATGCGTTCGTCGTCCGCACCTTCGTCGCGAATGTAGCAGCGCGTTTCCACGCCCTTTTCGTCGTCGCTGACGAACGAGACCGCGAATCCCCGCCCGGGCATCTCGTCGTAGATGCGCATCGTCTGCGGGTTGAGAATCTCGATCGAGTGCGCTTGGCTGTTCGCGTCGAAAATGAGAATTTTCAGATGATCGTAGTTCGTAACCTCAATCGATCCGACGACGAACACGTTTTTGGCTGAGAAGAACTCGTGACCGCGTTTGCTCCGGCTGGAAACTTCGTAGAAGACGCGATGTGCAACAAAGCGGTTCAGGATCTTTCGCAGCGTCGCTAGCGAGGCTAGCGTTTCGGTGCGGTTGCCGCGGGTATAGATGATCTTCACGAGCGGATCCGAGTGCTTGCACGGCTTGGCAGGCGGGACCTGCCAGGCAGGCCAAACGCGTTTCCGGTCCGGAACCTCTCTTACGATGTTTTCCGTTCCCGACATTCTGGTCGTTTCCGTGCTGGCGCTTTTGCTCTTCGGGCCGGACCGGCTACCGAAGATGATGCGGCAGGCAGGCCGCTTCGTGCGGGACGTTCAGAACACATCGCACTCGTTCGTCGCCGAAATGGAACGGGCGGCCGACATCGCCGAGCCGCCGCCTCCTCCTCCGACTCCGGTTACCGCCCCGCCGGACGACGCTAAAAGTTGAAGTTCTGGCGCAGTTCGCTGACGCGTTGCGCGACGGCGCTGCGAACCTGCGAGTGGAGCTTCTCTTTTTGTTCGTCGGGGAGCCGCCGGTAGACCATGTATCCGGCCGCCGAAATCAGTCCGCCGAGCAGGCCGACGATGAGCGCTTTTCCGACTTCACCGGCTTCGACGTCGTGCGCGGAGTCGGGACCGGGTCCCGGGCCGCCGTTCTGATAACCGTTGCCGGCGGGGTTCGACGCGGACCACTGCTGCTGGGGTGGGGTCGTGCGAAAGCTGTCAGACATGTGTGGGCCTCCTTCGGGGCTGCTGCGATACTTACCCGGTTTCGCGTGCAGTGTTGCAGCGGACGTGTTCGGGATATTGCCGGGCGATTTGCGCCACGGCCAGTTCGGCCGATCCGACGATCGCCCGAACGCTCTCGTCGTCGCGGCGCTCCTCCGGCCAGCGGATCCTAAAGTCGCCCAAACGCTGCTGCGTCTCAAGCTCGATGCGGGCATATTCCTCGAGGCCGAGCCGGGCAGTTTGTAGGATGGCCGATACGGCCGCACACACGAGATCGTCGGCGTCGATTGCGAACTCGGCATGGCCGCGCGCAAAAACGGAGGACAGCCGATTGCGGCCGTCCCGGTAAAAAACGACGTCGAGCACGGGCCCGCCTTACGGCAGCGTGATCTTGGTGATCTTGATTTCGGCGAAGGGCTGGCGGTGGCCGTTGAGTTTGCGGACGCGCTTCTTCGGCTTATAGCGGAAGACCAAAATCTTCTTGTCCTTGGCGTGGCGCAAAAGGGTTCCGCTGACGCTCGCTCCATCGACAACCGGCGTTCCGACTTTGACGCCGGCGCCGCCCGCGAGAACGACCTTGTCGAAGGTCACGTCCGAGCCTGGTTCGCCGTCCGGCATATCGCAGCGAATGACGTCACCCTCGGCGACCTTATACTGCTTGCCGCCGGTCTCGATGATCGCGTACATAACTTCGGTACGATAGCAGCCCCGCTCGATAGTGTCAAACGCGGCGCACGCAGTTTCCGGCCCGGCGACCTTCGGGTTGACGCGCGCTCGAAGATGCCGTATGATATGCAGATAACTCTATAAAATAGACTATTCTGAGGCTTGACTATCGTGATACAACGTTTTGAAAAGCCGTGTGCCGGCCGCCTGCTCCTGATCTGGGGGCTGTACGACTTTGCTGTGACGGCTGTATGTCAGATCGTCGCGGCCTGGGGGCTGCCGCCGGCCGCCGGCTGGGCGGCTGCGCTCGGGATGGGCCTGGCGGTGCTGATATGGACGCGGGAGATCTAACGTGGACGACCTGAACCCCGAGCAGGCGCGCGACCATCTCGAAATGGTCGAGCGAATTCTGGCGCAGTCGCAGCAACGGCTGTGCGCGGGCGGCGAGTTCTTCGTTATCTGGGGACTGTTTTCAGGCGGTGCCACGATTGCCGCCCACCTCATCGGGCAGGGGATCGCGCCGTTCGGACTTCTGTGGGTGGTTGCGGCGGCATTGGTTGCGTGCATCGTCTTCTCGGTCTTGCGCGGCC
This sequence comes from Candidatus Tumulicola scandinaviensis, assembly GCA_003140835.1. Taxonomy (GTDB): domain Bacteria; phylum Vulcanimicrobiota; class Vulcanimicrobiia; order Vulcanimicrobiales; family Vulcanimicrobiaceae; genus Tumulicola; species Tumulicola scandinaviensis. The sequence goes on from PLLA01000001.1 coordinate 58,836, forward strand.
GCGCGCTGCGCGGTACCGGCGGTCGCGAGTCGCTCGTGCAGCGCGAGTTCTTCAACGTCCTGTGGTTGACGCTCGGGTTGGCGTTCGTCGTCAACGTCGCCGCGTACCGGGTTTTCTCGGGCATCGCGTCGGCGGCGATTTGGAGTTTCGCGGAAACGATCGTGCTGCTGTACATCGCGATGCACGGAAACCGCCGGGCGGCGGCGTGCGGCGTGCTGGTTCTCGCGTCGCTGATCGTGGCGAACGTCGTGCCGTCGCAAGACGCCGCCTACGTGCTCGCCGCGGGCATGGTTGCCGGATATACCGGCTTCGGTTTGACCGAGCTGCTCGTCAAAGCCTGAACCGTCGCCGGCATGGATGAATTGCTGCTCTCCAAGATTCGCCTCGGCATCATTGCGGAGCTCCTAACCGCGCAGTGGATCGCGTTCTCCGAACTGCAGCGCGAACTCGGCGTGAGCCAGGGTAATCTAGGCGCACATCTTGCGAAACTCGTCGCCGGCGGCTACGTCGACGAAGAAAAGAGTTTCGTCAATAGGCGGCCGCAAACGCGGTACCGGCTCACGCCGCGCGGACGGACGGCCTTTTCCGACCACGTCACCCAACTGCAAACGCTCCTGAAAGCATCTTCGTAACATGCTCCTGTCTTTTGAAAGCGTTCGTAAGTCGTACGGCAGCATCCGCGCGCTCGACGGACTTTCGTTCGGCGTCGCGCGCGACGAAATCGTTGCCGTGCTCGGACCTAACGGCGCCGGGAAAACCACCGCTCTCGACATCGCGCTCGGCTTGCGCCGGCCGGACGCCGGCACGGTGCGGCTATTCGGGCGAGATCCGCGCAGCGTCGCCGCCCGGCGCCGGCTCGGCGCGACCCCGCAGGAAAGCGGATTTCCCGACGTGCTGCGGGTCGGCGAGGTCGTCGAGTTTGCGGCCGCGCATTTCGGACGCTCGCCGGCACAAATCGCCGAGGTCCTCACGGCTTTCGGGATGGACGAACTCGCGCAGCGCCGCGCGGGAACGCTATCGGGCGGGCAGTCCCGGCGTCTTGCGCTGGCGCTCGCGTTTGCCGGCAATCCCGACCTGGCCGTGCTCGACGAACCAACGACCGGTCTCGACGTGGAGTCGCGGCGGCGGCTGTGGGACGTCGTTCGCCGCGCATCCGAGGGCCGCGCGATTCTTTTCAGCACGCATAATTTAGAGGAAGCCGAAGCGATGGCATCGCGGGTCGTGGTGATCGATCGCGGCCGGGTGCTTTTCGACGGCGGCGCGCGCGAGTTGCGCGAGCGCTTCGGCGTGCGGCGTATCTCCTACGTCGGGGAGCCGCTCGAACGGCGGACTCTGGGTTTTGCGGCGACCGCCGTCTATGCCGGCGACCGGACGGTGGTCGCCACCAATGACACCGACGCGTACGTGCGGGCGCTCGTGACGAGCGGCACGCCGTTTTCCGAACTCGAAATCGCGCCGGCTTCGCTCGAAGAAGCCTTTCTGTCCATCACAGGGGTCTCGAAATGACGTCGTTCGCACTGGCACGCGCGCACTCGCGTATCGCGCTGCTCGATCTGTTTCGCTCGCCGAGTTACGTCGTGCCGACGGTGGTTTTTCCGGCGATGTTCTTCGCGCTGTTCGACGTGCAGTTCGCACGAACGCAAGCGGCGATCGCGAACGAAGCCACGCTGGCATTCGTCGTTTGGGCGATCGTCGGGGTCGCCGTTTATCAGTTCGGCGTGGGGATCGCGCAGGAACGCGGGCGTCCGTGGGAACGGTATCAGCGAACCTTGCCGGTCTCGACGGCCGTGCGGTTCGCGGCGCGCATCGTCTCCGCGATCGTGTTCGGCGCGCTCGCAGCGGCCTGCGTAGCGCTGGTCGCGCGCTTCTCTACGCCCATCGACCTCACCGCGTTGCAATGGCTGCAAGCATCGCTGTACGCGCTGGCCGGGAGCGTGCCGTTCGTGCTCTTCGGTCTTACCATCGGTTACTGGACGCCGGCGCGAGCCGCGGTCCCCATCGCAACGGCGTGCAACCTGCTGCTCGCGTACGCGGGCGGCTTGTGGATGCCGCCGCAGATGCTCCCCCCCGTCGTCGCCAAGCTCTCGCCGTTCTTGCCGACGCGGCAGTTTGCCGATCTCTTGTGGAGCGTCCCGGGCGGCGGTTTTCCGGCCCATGCGATTGCAGGCTTGGCGCTGTATACGCTGGCGTTTGCGATCCTCGCGACGGCGGGCTACCGCCGCGACGAACGAACGCGTTACGCGTAAGCGTTGTCGCGTAAAGCCTATGGCGTAAGCGTCATCCGGTCGACGGTGGTGCGCGCGACGGCCGCATCCGAAAACGGCAGCGGCCACAAGCGTCCTTGCACCCACGCACCGGCTTGATCGGTGTAATGGCCCGAGCCGGGCTCGCCCGACTCACCTTGCGGCAGCGTGATGCCCCCGGCATCCCAGTTTCCGACGTCCCATACCGCGCGGAAGCTTTGCGAGTAGCCGTCGTACTGCACGTGCAGCGTGTACTCGTCGCCGAATCCGGGCAAGCGGGTTCCGTCGAGGAAATCGATCCCGAGCGACGAGAGCGCGTGCTGCGGCGTGACCGCGCCCGCCGTGCTCCACGGCTCGAGCGCCGGCGGCACGACGACGTGTAGTGCCGCAGGCGAATGCCGGGCGATGGCGAGTTCGACGGGCATGCGCCGCTTTTGCTTGCCGGTGACCTGCGTGCGCAACACCTGTGCGAGCGTTGCGGTGGTCGAAGCGCCGGTCATCTCGCCGTTCCAGGTCGCCAGCGCGTTGCCGGCCGCAGGATCGAGCGTGCCGACGGCTGGAGCGATTTCGTGTGCCAACTCGCGTTCGGGCAGCGATAGCACGTCCATTTGCATTTGCGCGAAGTAGGTAACGTCGTAGCGAGCTCGGGCGCGCAGAAGCTGCGCGATACGGTACGCGCGATACGGCGGTGCAAACTGCGGGCTGAGGCGCAGCGGATAGCCGCGCGCATACGTCTTGTTGTTGGCGGTCCACACCACGGCATCGCGTGAAGGTAGGACTTTCGGCAAGCGCGCAAACGGCACGCTGCCGAAACGCTTTCCGAGATCGGCCGCCGGATGGAACCACCGCGCCCAGACCGGATCGTTCGGAATCTCACCGGCCAGCGCGTACGCCGCGCGCCCGGTCGAGTCGGCGATGACGAAGTTGTTGGTCGGTCCCGGAAATGCGGCTAGCGCGGCCGTCGCCGCTTCTATCGAGCCGGCACGATCGAGATCGAGAAAGGCTTTTCCCGGCGATGCGGGATGCTCGTACGCATTCCAGCGTACTAAGACGAAGCGGCCGCCGGTCGTGGTGACGCCGAACTCGGTCGGACCGCGATAGTACCGTTGGGTAACGAGCGAACGATGGAAGCGCACGCGAAATGTTTCCGATTGCCAGTCTTTCGGGTCGAGAGCCGCGGGTGGAGCGAAGACCGAAAGCGAGGCTACGGTTCCGTCGGTTGCACCCCAGGCGATGCGTTCGTTATGACCGAGCACGATGCCGGGCGCACCCGGGAAGGTCGCGCCGGCGACGTGCAGCCCGGGGGCGTGCAGGTCGGCGAGATACCAGACACCGGGCATGCGCAAGCGCAAGTGCGGATCGTTGGCGAGCAGTGCGTGGCCGGTCACCGAACGATGCGCTCCGGCCGCCCACTCGTTGCTGCCGACCGGCACGCCGGCGGCAGCCATCTCGCGTACCACTCCGGCGCGCAGGTTGCACGGCGCGCCCGGGCCGATGCCGGCAAGACCCGCGGTAACCGGAGCGTCGTAACACGGATCGGTCAGCGGGTACTCCGACTCGAGCGCGCGCAACCCGCCTCTGCGGTACGCGCTATCGCGGGGTGCGACGTCGTTCCAGTCGTCGGTCAAGTCGAGCACCGTCGCCATCGAAACGGCGAGCGAATCTTCCGGCGACCACGGTGACGGCCGGTAGGCAAGAATGCGAAACTCGACCGGCAGCGGTTCGCGGTCGATAGCGGCGTTGACGCCGTCGCTGAACGCGCCCAGGATACTCTTCGAACGCACGTCGAGCCCGCGCCACTGCGCGTCGACCATGGCGCGCACGGGAACGGCGCGCTCTTTCTCGTCGCTTGCCAGCGCGGCGTTGCCGAATACTTCGGCCAGTTCGCCCTTGACGAAGCGCCGCAGTAAGTCCATTTGGAACAGACGATCGGATCCCTCGACGTACCCTTGCGCGAAGAAGAGATCGTGCTCGTTGCGCGCGACGATGTGCGGCACGCCGCGATCGTCGCGCAGAATCGACACCGGCGCGCGCAGCAGTTTCAGCCCGGAGATCGTTCCGGCGAACTGCGCGTGCGTGCGAACTCCAAGCGCGACGTTGAGGGCGAAGAACGCGGCGACCGCGAGCGTAACCAGGACGATCGCGGCCGCGAGGCGCGCGACCGTTCGCGCGCTAGGCGTCGACGTAGACGTCGTCTCCCTCAACGCTGACGGGGAAGGTCATGAGCGGGACGACAGCCGGTAGGGTCAGCGCGTCGCCCGTGCGCACGTCGAAGCTCGCGCCGTGGCGTGGACACACGACCGTTTCGCCCTCGAGTTCGCCTTGATCGAGCGGGCCGCCGTCGTGCGTGCAAACGTCCTCGACGGCGTACAGACGGTCGCCGATGCCGCACAGCAGGATCTCTGCGCCGTCGACGACGACCCGCCGGGTCGTGCCGGGCGCTATTTCGGAGCGCTTTGCAACCTTGTGCCGTGCCATGCCCGCATTATTTACAGGGACGGCACGAAGCGCCTGTTACCCGACGGCGCCTTCCATTTCCATTTTAACCAGGCGATTGAGCTCGACCGCATATTCCATCGGGAGTTCCTTGACGAAGAAGTCGAAGAACCCGTTGACGATCATCGCGGTGGCGTCGGCTTCGGACAGACCCCGGCTCATCGCATAAAACAGCTGGTCCTCGCCGATCTTGCTCACGCTGGCTTCGTGCTCGACGATCGAGCGCTGCTCGTGTATCTTCATCGTCGGCTTGGTGTCGCTCGAGGATTGGTCGTCCATGATCAGGGCGTCGCAGCGCACGCGCGTCTTAGCGCCGACGGCACCCGGGAAAATCTCGACGAGACCGCGGTAGGTCGTCTTGCCGCCGTGGGCGCTGACGCTCTTGTTGGTGACGACCGACGTCGTGTTGGGAGCGGCGTGAATGACCTTGGCACCGGCATCTTGATGCTGGCCTTCTCCGGCAAACGCCATCGAAAGAATCTCGCCGCGAGCACCCTCGCCCATCAAATAGATGGACGGATACTTCATCGTGAGGCGCGAGCCGATATTCCCGTCGACCCACTCGACGGTCGCGTTTTTACGCGCGATCGCCCGTTTGGTTACGAGGTTGAAGATGTTCCGATACCAGTTTTGTATGGTCGTGTAACGGATCGATGCGTCGTCCATCGCGACTAACTCGACGACGGCCGAATGCAGCGAAGACGTCGAGAACTTCGGCGCCGTGCAACCCTCGATGTAGTGGACTTTGGCGCCCTTGTCGGCAATGATCAGCGTGCGCTCGAACTGGCCCATGTTCTCGGCATTGATCCGGAAATAGGCTTGCAGCGGCATCGCGACTTCGACGCCCGGCGGAACGTAGATGAACGAGCCGCCGGACCACACGGCCGAGTTGAGAGCCGAGAACTTGTTGTCGCCCGGAGGAATGACGGTCGCGAAATACTTGCGCACGATGTCGGGGTACTTTTTCACCGCGGTGTCCATGTCGCAGAACAGGACGCCTTGTTTGTCCAGCGCCTCGCTGGTGCTGTGATAGACGACTTCCGATTCGTATTGTGCGGAAACGCCGGCGAGAAACTTCCGCTCCGCTTCGGGAATGCCGAGGCGATCGAACGTCCGCTTGATATCTTCGGGGACGTCGTCCCAGGAGCGCTCGGTCTTGTCGGTCGATTTCACGAAATAGTGAATATCGGCGAAGTCGATTTCGTTCAGTCTGGCCGTGTCGCCCCACGTGGGCATCGGCTTACTGAGGAAGATCTCGTAGGCTTTGAGGCGGAACTCGAGCATCCACGCGGGCTCGTCCTTCATCGCGCTGATGCGCTCGACGATTTCGCGCGTCAGGCCCTTGTCAGACTTGAAGACGTAGTTTTCGGCGTCGTGAAACCCGTGCCGGTAATCCTCGATGAGGGCCTGCGGGTTGACGCTGGTGTCGAGTTGAGTCGCCATTACGCTCTAAGCGTACTTCCGGGCGCCCATATAGTCAAGATAACAAAGGGCTAGCTTCAGAATCCAGGGTCCCTCCCTCATTCGGGCGGCCAGCCGCCCAGGTCTTTACAGGGGGGGTGCCAGGGGGTATGATGGGCGCCGGACCCGAGCCGGGTCCACGGTTCAGGGAGGCGCGCCCTTACGCGCCATCGCGGCGAGACGCCCGTGCACCGCTCAAAAGCGCCGGCAAGAGCTCGCCGATAGGTCGGGGACGTGAACTGCACCGCAGACGCCAGCCGACGAAGTCCGGAGGTGGGATTCCCCCGAGGGTCAAGGAGACCTGGTTCGTTGAAGGCACTCGGCAGGCACATCGTCTGCGAATTTTCGGGATGCGACCCGAGCACGCTCTCGGATGTCGACGGCATCCACTCTATGATGATCGCGGCCGCCAGGGCGGCCAACGCAACGATCATGGAAAGCGCCTTTCACCGATTCGAGCCGCAGGGCGTCTCGGGCACGGTGATCCTGGCCGAATCTCATCTGTCCATCCATACCTGGCCCGAGAAGGGCTACGCGGCGATGGACTTTTATACGTGCGGCGACCATACCGACCCGTGGCTTGCTTGCGACCACGCAGCCCGCGCGTTGAACGCCAAGAGTATCCTCACCACCGAGTTCAAACGCGGCATCGAAAAGAGCGACGGCGAGTTCACGCACGTCATGAGCCGCGACCACGATTTGCGAGTACTCTCCGCGTAGGCCGCACCGGGGTGCTTTTGCTTTGGAAAGTAACCCAAGTTCGCAAACGTCTTTAGATTCCGCGCTAAAGTTGATTTCTGCTACGTTATATTCTTGCGCGCACGCGAACTTTCGGCAGGCTTGGCACGTTGCCCGTCAAACGAGTTTTCCTGCGGTTTCTGCATTCTCTATGAGGTAAAAGTATCCCGATGCGTTTTTCAATGTTTCGATCAAGCTTTGTAGCGATTGCCGCTACGGTGGCGCTGGCAGCGTGCAGCGGCAATGGAGCCGTGCCGTCGCAAGGCGTTGCGCCCAACAGCGGTTTCGCTCCAAATACTACCGTCGCCGATAACGCCGCGCCGACGATGGCCGCGCCCGACAGCAGCCCCGTGCTCGACGCCGCGCCCGACGCCGTGAGCAAGTGCGACATCACCGGAATCTACTATTTCCACGGTTCGTGCGTTGCGTTCAACTTGAACATGGACACGAACACCACCGTCGAGCTGGGTAAGTACGGCGCGTACATGGGGATTAAGATCACCACCACGTTCGGGACGATCCAGAATCCGCCGAAGGGCGTGAAGTCGATTGCGGCGCTCATGGGCGACGCGACCGGCAAGGGCGACATCACCGGACAAGTCAAAGGAAAGAACTTCCCGATCTACGGCGCCGGCAAAGACTGCGTGAACTCCCAAGGCAAAGCCGAAGCGTGTCCCGGTAAGCCGTTCGTCTATGCCGAGTTGATCAACACCAGCAAGTACACGCTCAAACCGAAGCTCACGCCGAAGTTCGTCATCAGCGACACCAACGGATTCCCCGGAACGCGGCTGTGCTTCCCGGCGATCCTGACGCCGTCCGGTCCGCATACCGTCGGCGGCTGGGCGCCGAACACGACGCTCGGCGGTCAACCGCACGGAGATTCGTTGACCATCAACAGTCAATCGAATCCAGGTCAGCTCGTATATCCGCCGGGACCCTTCATCGTGGCTGGAGTCTGCGAGTAGGAGGCCCCGATTTATCCCATGTCTTCGTCGCCTCGGGTCTCATTTACCATAGTAAACTTCAACCCTCGGCTTCTCGACCTGGAATAAATCAGCGCCTCCTTGCGATACCTAATGCAAAAGAACCTCGCCGGATCGGCGGGGTTCTTTTTTTCATTTCGCCAAGAGCGCGGGATGCCCAAGACCGAACGCTGGCAATGGTACGTCGAAGAGTCGGCACCATCCGAACAGCACCATCACGCGATCGATCGAGTCTTCTTTGAGGGACGGTCGGATTTTCAACAAGTAGCGGTGGTGAGCACGCCGGTTTTCGGGAAAATGCTAATTCTCGACGGCGACACGCAGAGCGCTGAGGGCGACGAGAAGATCTATCACGAAACGTTGGTGCATCCGGCATTGGCGGCGGCCGCCGACCGCAGCGACGTGCTCGTCCTCGGCGGCGGCGAAGGCGCGACCTTGCGCGAAGCGTTGCGCTCACCCGACGTACGCCGTTGCACGATGGTCGATATCGACGGGTTGGTGGTTGACCTCGCGAAGCGCTTTCTGCCGGAGTGGTCGGACGGCGCGTTCGAGGATCGGCGAGCGCGAGTGATCGTCGGCGACGCCCTGCAGTTCATGCGCGACGACCGCGACCGTTACGGCGTCATCGTGTCCGATCTCACCGAGCCGCTGGAAGATTCGCCGAGCAACGCCCTCTTTAACGAAGACGTCTTCCGGCTGATCAAGTCGCGGCTCGCCGAAGGCGGCGTGTACGTTTTGCAGGCCAGCACGGCTTCGTTTCACAACGCCTCGCTTCACTGCAAGATGGCGCGCACGCTGCGCCGCCACTACGCGCACGTCGCCTCGTTTTTCACCCACGTGCCGGCCTTCGATACCGATTGGGCATTTCTCGCCTGCAGCGATCGCATCGACGTTGCGGCGCTCGACGCATCCGTCATCGACGCGTACTGCAGCGGCCTGCGCGGTGAGAACTTCTTTTACGACGCGGTCACGCACCGCCGGCTGTTCTCGCTGCCGCTCTATCTTCGCCGCGCGCTGGCCGCCGAAGGGGAGTCGTTTCGATGAATCCGCACTATGCCGGAAAGACCGTCGTGGTCACCGGCGGGGGTACCGGGCTCGGACGCGCCATGGCGCAAGCCTTTGGGCTCGAAGGCGCCCACGTGTGCGTCATCGGCCGCCGGCGCGAGAAGCTCGACGAGACGGTCGAATCGATCCAGTCGAGCGGGGGCAGCGCGTTTGCAAGCGCGGCCGACGTCCGCGATGCGCCGGCCATCCAAGCCGTCATGAGCGGCGTCGTCGAACGCACCGGGCGGCTCGACGTTCTGATCAACAACGCGGCCGGAAACTTCGTTTGTCCGTCCGAGGAACTCTCGCCCAACGGTTTCAAAAGCGTCGTAGACATCGTGTTGCTGGGGACGTTCAACTGCACGCGATTCGCGTTCGAGGCGTTGCGCGCCGGCAAGGGTTCGATCGTCAACATCGTGGCCGCCTACGCGTGGAGCGGCGAGCCGGGTGCGGTCCACTCGGCGTCGGCAAAAGCCGGAGTGCTCGCGATGACGCGAACGCTAGCGGCGGAATGGGGTCGTTTCGGAATCCGCGCCAACGCCATCTCGCCCGGTCCGATTCACACCGAAGGCACCGACGCGAATCTTTGGAGCGTGGGTAACGTCGAAGAGGAGGTTCGCGAGACGGTGCCGCTCGGCCGACTCGGCCAGCCCGAGGACGTCGCGCGTGCGGCAGTCTGGCTCTGTTCCGACGAAGCGGCGTGGATCAGCGGCGCGACCCTTGCGGTCGACGGTGCGCAGTGGCTGCACGGCGGTACGCTCGACTTTCGTCGGGCGTACGACTCGATCGCGGCCGCCGCCGTCCGCGAACCGGGATAGAAGCGCCCCTCCCCGGAATCCGTCTGCACGACTATGGCTATCGATTACAGTCACGCGCCGCACGCCTGGGAGAAGGAGCGGGGAAACTTCGTCCTGCTTCTGGATTTGCAACTGGAAAAGGTCGAGCGCGGCAAAGCCGTCATGCGCATGCCGTTCCGCTCCGAGATCACCAACGGCACCGGGGCGGTGCACGGCGGCGCCATCGTCAGTCTTTGCGACACGGTTTTCTACGTCGCGCTGGCGTCGATTTTTGGCCGCGACCAAGACACGACGACCGCGTCGCTTCAGTGCAACTTCCTCGCGCCGGCATTGCCGCCGCACGATTTGATCGCCGAAGCGCGCGTGCTTAAGGCCGGCCGCCGCATCGTCTACGGCGAAGTCTACGTTCGGAGCGCCGAAAAGATCGTCGCCCACGCCACCTTGAACTTTCTCAATAGCTACCCGCACGAGAAGCCGGTCGCACCGGCCGAGAAAGTGCCATGACGGCGCCGGTTCGCGACTTGAGGCGCACCGCACTGTACGACGAGCACGTACGGCTCGGCGGCCGTTTGGTGCCGTTTGCGGGATTCGAAATGCCCGTGCAGTACGCCGGCATTCTCCAGGAGCACGACGCGGTGCGCAACCGCGCCGGACTGTTCGACCTGTCGCACATGGGACAGTTCGTTCTCACCGGCGATCGCGTCGCCGAGTGGGCCGACACGCTTGCGATCAATGCGGTGGCTACCATGAAGCCGCTGCAAGCCCGCTACAATATCTTTTGCAACGAGCACGGCGGTACGCACGACGACACGATCTTCTACCGTCTCGAAGGGCGCTGGCTGCTGGTCGTCAACGCATCGAACGCCGGTAAGATGTGGGCGCATCTGAACGCGCACCTCCCCGCCGGCGGAGTGCGCCTCGAGAACCAGCACGGTACGCGCTCGCTCGTCGCGATTCAGGGTCCCGCTTCGGTGGCGATGCTGCAGCCGCACGTACGTACCGACCTGGCGTCGATGAAATACTACTTTTGCGTGGAGGACGAAGTCGAAGGCGTGCCCGCGGTGATCGCTCGGACGGGATACACCGGCGAAGACGGATTCGAGTTGTTCGTCGACAACGACCGGGCGGCGGGGCTTTGGAGTTCACTCCTGAGCCGGCACGCCGCCGAGGGGCTGGTGCCGTGCGGCTTGGGAGCGCGCGACGTACTTCGTCTAGAAGCCGGCATGCCGCTGTACGGGCACGAATTGACCGAGGAAATTACGCCGGTGCAAGCCGGGCAAAACTGGGCGCTCAAGTTGAGCAAGCCGCAGTTCGTCGGACGTGACGCGCTTGCCGCCCAAGTCGCGGCCGACGACTTCGCTCGCATCGCCGGACTGGTGATGGAAGGTCGCGCGCCGGCTCGAGAGGGCTATGCAGTTTTTCTCGACGGACGCGCCGTCGGGGAAATCCGCAGCGGATCGCCGGCGCCGTCGGTCGGCAACCAGAACGTCGCCACCGCCTTG
>PLLA01000113.1 GCA_003140835.1 Candidatus Tumulicola scandinaviensis
TTGAGATGGCCATGCGCGGAATTAATGCTGCTGCTGACACCCCGCGTTCGGCCTTGCGCACTACCGGAACCATCCGCACTCATGCGCGCCTGCCGGCAGCCGTTACCACTCCACCAGTCGCCGGCTGGTAATAAAACGTACACACAATAACCCAGGAGGGCGCAACGTGGCCGTCGCTGCGGCAACGATGCATTAGCTGACACATAGTCTTTCGTTTGAGCCCGCAATGACGCGGGCTTTCTCAATTCTAGGAGATCCCCCAATGAAAAAGATTCTGGCGGCGGCTTTGGCCGTCTGTTTCGCGTTACTCGCCATGCCAGTGCAGGCTCAGACTGCGCCCAGCGGACGCTCCATCGTCTACCCGCTGGAAAACCAGCCTTCGGTCGATGCGGTGCTGCAGCCAGCGCGCTTTACGCGACTCGCTCTGGGCTCTTGGATGTTGCACGCGCTAAACCTGACGAGCAACGGTTCTGGAGCTGTTTCAAACTGTACTACCGCTCCCGGAACGGGGCTGTATGTAACGGTTGCTCCGACGCTTTCCGGCTCGCTCTGCGGGCTCTACCAGGTCACGGCAGATGATGCCAACCCCATGCCGGTGGGTTACACACCGAACCTTGCTGCTGACCCCACGCTTATCGTTGTACAGGCGCTCCAGGGCGGCTCTACGGCTGCTCTGGGACCGTTCACGGCTCCGGGCGTCGGTCTATCGGTCTACTGGCTCCTAGAGGCGCAGATAAGCACAACGGATACAGTCGCATCGTCGCGATCATTCCTCAATGCGTTGACCGGTGCAGTTTCGCATCCAACCGTCGCGACGCAGCGCCAAGACGCGATCGCCTACCAACTGAAGCAGGGCACGCCGGGGAGTTCACCCAGTAAGCCGGCAGTCGATTCCGGTTGGGTTCCGGTGGCCTTTGTCTTAGTGCCAAACGGCAAGACGCAGATTCTGACCGGCGACATTTCGGATGGCGGCGCCACATTTCATGGCTTTATACCATCCGGGTCGGCTGTGACGCTGAACCCAACGCCTGCACCAGCCCAAACCGGCAACGCGGCAATCACGGGAACGATGGCAGTCGGTGGTCTCAATGATTCGGCTCTCAGCGCGTCGTCCAGTGTTTGCACCGATGGCTCGAGCAATCTCCAGACGAGCGGATGCCCATCCGGTACGGTAACGAGCGTTACCGCTTCGGGTCCGTGTCTGGTTTCAAGCGGCGGTGCGACTCCGAATCTCTCGATTCCAACCCCGCTTCCGACTGGATGTGGCGGCACCGGCCAGAACGGCAGCCTTCTCACCTTAACGGCTCCCGTCGCTACGCCGTCGCTTCCACCGTCCGGCGTGCAAATGTACGTAGACTCGGGCGGCGCAGTTCACTTTCAGTCACAGTGGTATGACGCGCCGATGCCGGGCGGCAGATATATCGGCGACGCAAATCACTCGTGGTTCGTCGGCCATACGGCATTTGGGTTTACCGCTTCCGGCACGAACGGAAACGTCCCGGTCGTCTATATCAAGAAGACGAGCACGTCAACTGTCCCGGGCATCGCATTTAACTTGCAGGACACCCTTAGTCCAAACATATCGGCAACTGAAACATCGGTGGTCTTTCAGACGATTTGTCCGCTTAACACGGGATTTAACGGGCAACTTTGTGTCGGGCTGCAAGTCGAGGCCGACAAGACGACAACGGGCGAGGGCGGCGTACCCTTCGCCGGAAACTTTGTGTCTAAAGATTCAACCGGCACCGCGAACCAATCACAGGTTGCAATCGAGAACGACGTGAACACGAGCGAGCCTGCGAGTTCGACGGCGAATCGAGTTATCAACGACAACTTTTGCAAGGAAGTTGTAGCTCAAATAACAGGAGAAACCAGCTGTTCGGTGGGAGTCCGTTCCCATCCGGGATTATACAATGTACCCGAGCAGACGGGGCCAACGAAGCTCCTCGCGGCGTTCCAGGCGACAACCTTTGATAGTTTCCCTGGTGCCGCTATAGCCGACGCCTATCAGGCTGACGGCGGTGACGATAACGGCTTGAATCTCTTCAGCGGAACCCTGACCACTCAGACGCTCGCCGCTGGAACGATTGGAACCAACACTCTAACTTTCACCGCGTCTGGAACGTCACTACTGCACGCTGCAAGTCCGGGTGCATGGATTTCTGATGGTGGCGAAGGTTTCATTCCAGCGGGCACGACGATTACGGGCGTTTCGACAAACACGAGTACCAACGTATCCACCATCACAATGTCGAATAACCAAACCGGAAACGTAGCCCTTGGGCAAAACATTACGATCACTCAAGCCTACGGCGTCGGCGTCAACGAAAACGGTATCTTCAACACCGCTGCGCGTAGCGTGACGACGCAATACGGGCTCGAAGAAACCCTTCAAAACGGGCTTGTCGAAGGGGCGCCAACGGGTGGCGCCAAGGGCGTCGGAACGATAAACGTCGGAAGAGTCTACGTCAATGGAGTGGCCTCGCCGTTCACGCTGTATCGTTGGGGTGTCCCGGTCGTGTTGCCGTCATCGGGAACGTTTACGACAACGCCTTCTGCGGCGAGTGGATTGACGCTCGACACGGCCATAGCGAGCCTATCAACGATCTGCTCGTCCGTTGCCGGGTGCTATATGTATTTCCCGGCGAACGCAATCTGCACGGCTGGCAACTGCGGTGGCGGGTCAAGCCAGGCTGCCGGGCTGTATTATGCCCAATGCGCCGACACCACGCACTGCCGGATATTCAACAACGCACTCACTAGCGGCGTTCCGACCGTGGTTTCTAGTCCGACCTCGTTTGGGACCATCGTCACGAGTGGGCACTACACCCAAACGTCCAATACCGATTTGACGATGCTAACCTTGACGATCCCCGCGAACTCTATGGGGGCCAATGGCAGTTTTGATATAGACACAAGGGCTCTACGGATTTCCAACGCCAACACAGTTACTGAGAAGGCGACGTTTGGTGGGACGAACTTCACGACCTACAGTTCTGCATCCAAACAGTGGTACGGGTTTCACCGCACGGTTATGAACACCGGGGCAACAAACGCTCAAACGATGGCGAGCGGCGGCCTCGACGTTCCCACCGACCAGGCTGGCATTAACGCCACGCCGACATTTCTGACAAAAGATACGACGGCCAACCAAAACGTAACGCTGACATTGAATCTCGTGACTGCCGCTACGGATTGGATGGTGATTTTTGGTGGGTCAGTCGTTGTGGATTATGCGCCGTGATCGGACGCCTCGGTGATCGAGTTAAAGCCTAGAAACTGTTAAGAGGAGTCGCGGTGCCAAGAACCCGCGCGAAGTACGTCGACAGTCGGGTGCAGTATGGTAAGGGCCGCGCTGCATCCGTCCTGGCGCACTATTCACAGCGCGTCCGGATTCACGATCTACAGCACCCCGAGCACTTCAGTAACCGCGACCATTCCGTGGTCGTGCGAGGGGACGTAAAGTCAACCAGTAGTTGCGCGGAATGACGATTGCCCATTCCCGCTGGAGTGCTGATGCAAGTCGTTCAGTATGTACCGATATATGCTGAGGTAGTCGGTCGCGAGGTGAAAGTAATCGGCCCCAATCGGAGCTTTGCTTTGAGCGACAACGAGCTTGGTAAGCTCGATCGCGATCGCCTGGTTTTCCATTGTGGGTGCCCCTCGTTTGCCGGTGCGCAGAAAAGCAAGGGACGCTAAAAAGCGCCCTCACCCACGCTTTAAGTTTTAGGCTGGTTGCCTTACTCCTTTTGCCACTTGAGTCCCAGCGGCTGCTTAATCTATTGCGCCAGAATTACCAACTTGCAGAGGGAGGTACAATATGCCCCGAACAACACTTGAAACATGCGCGTCTTCTGGCCTGGGATATGGGCGGGCGTCCGATGGTTCGCGAGACTTGTTTTCGAGAACCTACTCTGGACTTTCATGATAGCTCCGATTTTCGGCACGCTCGGAGTCGTGATAATCGCATTCGCTCGCAACGCGCTCAAAGCGGCGCACCAGTCTGGGGCCAAGGTCACGGACTTCGAGCTCATGATACTCGGTGCACCCCTATGGGTCTTGCTGCCAGTTGCTTTTATAATCATCGTGCTCGCAGTTCTTCTCACCCATGCGGCGATTCGCCTGACGGAACCCCAAAAAGATGTCGTCGCAATTCCCCGCCCCACTCGGTCAAAGCGAGGCAAGGTGCTTCTAGGGGCTGGCTGCATCCTCGCTATAGTTCTCGTTGGATCATTCATTTACGCCAGACTTAGTAATCTTAGCGTCCCCCTGTCGCCAGCGCGGTCCACAGAGCCAGCGGTGAGGAGGACGTCGCCCAAACAACAGGTTACGTCCTCCCGCCCGGCAATCGTTCCAACGACTGAGCCGGCAAAACGCGAGGCCGCTGCGAAGGTACGGGTCCCAGTAGGATCGGGCAGCCACGCTGTGTCTCGAGCGATTGCTCCCGTCGCTAACCATGCAGCACCGACGCTGCCATCTAAATCGTCCGACAACGCAGCTATACAATATAAGGGCGCCGATAAGGGAGAGATATACAACAATCCGATAAATGGCTTTGAACAATGCGGAAACAGCGGCGCACCCTCAATCACGTATCAGGGGGCAAAGATACACGACAACCCAATTACTGGCTTTCGGAGAAGTGACACTTGCTCACCGCCGCCCTCTCAGGGAAGTTCGGCGCCGCCAACGAGTGGTTCCCGGGCCTCTTCTTCGCCTCAGGTAAGTGGGGGCGGAGGCATGCTTATGAGTGCTACAGGACGCGGTGAGATCGCCGGCGCTTCCGTGGATAACGTATCTCTATGGACGTGCAGAACCAATAAGACTCCGATGATAAGCATGGTCGCCGGCGCCATACATGACAATACACTGAGGAACGTTCATGAAACGTTTATTGACTGCGCTACTACGCCATTGGCGTTAGCGGTCGCGCGCGGCGCATCATCTGCCGCGACCTTAAAACAGATACAGTCCGCGGCATCGCGAACCTCCGGTGGAGCGCCGCAGACTCAGCTGCATCCGGAAGCAGAATCGCAGCAACGACAGGATCTTTTGGCGCTTCTGAACCAGACGCCTGGGGCGAGTGTCGGGGTCTGGCTTTCGCAGATCATTGGAGGATTAAACAGCGGTCAATACTCGTATATCCCGGATCCCAATTCAGTAAATTATATCGATGCTGTGGCCCATCTCGCGGGCATGCGCCAGATAGATATATTGGATGCTGCAAGTCGAAGCTTCGAGCAAAGGGGCTCACTGATCCGCTATCTACACGATTTTAAGATCCGAAACCATGACACGACGAAAATCGAGCCTCCAGACACGAGTCGGAACTTTCAGTACGCGATCAATGAAGTTGGCTCGACCGAACCGGGCTACATCGAATACCAACTCGCGGTTAGACCAATCGCGTGGCCTATAAACCCAACGGAACTGCGTGCGGAATTTGATGGTTCCCTTTACGATGAGCTCCATTTCACGGTCGAGCCGAAGGCAGATATAGAGTTGGGTCTGTCCAGGATCTTGTCCGCAGACGGGCTGCGCAACAATGTCTTAGCTGTTTCGTTACTTTGGCCGCCGATCACAGCAAAGTCTATCTTCCTCATCAATCTATTCACGCAGACCCATGTCGCAATAACGAAGATATACTTCTGGTAGCCGCCTTGTGGGGAATAGTACACAACCTAATCGATCCAGGTAAGCTCGCGTCGAGCGAGGTCGAATGCAGCTGTGGATGGTCCGGGCACCCGGCAGAGTTTCCCGAGCATCTTATTGGAGTGGCCAAGGCTGCCCGCGATCGCATCTTAGAGTTCGTCGATTTCGTTGACGAGGAAATCGGCGAGGGCCAGTGGGCGGCCATCGACAAGTTTGCGCCTGATCGCGACTTCCTGACACCGGCGCGTTTTGTAAGTGCCATGCATAATCTGGGTTTCAAGAGAATCTTGTGACGGTCAACGGCTACACGCCGATGGAGTTCCAGCGCGTGCGTGAGGCGCTGCTGAAGTGCAGCGACGCCGATCGCGCGTACCTTCGACGGTGGATACTACGCTGGATCGACGACTACGGGCATGTCATCAGGGATGCGGAGAAGCTGCCCGAGAAGGGTTGCTGAGATCGTATAGCCGATGGCTTCAGATGAGGAAATCCGCAAAGCGCAACTTGAGGTCGCGAAGGCGTCTCTTGAGCTTCAGAAGAGCGCTCGCGGGATGCAAGTCGGTTGTATGGGAGCGTCCCTCAGTTGCCTCGCCCTTATCCTTATGCCGTTCATTGTGCTTATTGCGCTAATCATTGCGCAGGCGCTCGGGTTTATGAGATGAGTGGTAGCTGACTGCACACTAACGCCTGAAGATTCTTCCAGCGCCCCGCATAATGACCCGGTTGCGGCCGCGCCGGCCCACAGCTGCGGGACCCCGGCTAAAAGCCGAGACCCACGCGAGCAGACGGGCGAGTGAGTAGAAGAAGCGGATCATGAAGGTGCATCGCTGGCGGATGCAAGTAGGCGCTCCTGGCGTGCCTTAGTCTCCTTTTGGAGCTCTCTCTTGTGAAACGCCAGCCACAATTTGTCCGCCACTTTCAAGTCAGCACCAATGGTTTCCGAGTTGTCGTCCATTGTGTTTTTGAACTCCAGTAGGCGTTGACGGATTCTCAAGGCCACCCAAGATAGCGGGTGGTGCGTGGTCCTCCAGTTGGCGAACTCTTCAAGCTCGATGCCGTGGATGAGTCTAACCCGGATTTCCCATTCCAAGGGGGTTTTGGCACTGACTGACCAGTCTATTTCTACGGAAGCATCGCGCGCATCAGAAGCAATCTTTACCGCTTCCGCGAAAACATCGACCGCTTTAAGGCGCACTTTTAACGATCTTGCTCGAGCCATTATATAAGTCGCAACCCCCTTCGGCCGGCCCATTGAGGCCGGCGCAGCTTTAGAGTGTATTAGGCGATGATCGAGGTAAGGGCAACGTCGTCGAAGGCTTGCGCCGGTCGAACGTAGCCCATGAGTACGGTGAGAGATTTGTGGCGCGTCGTGCGCGCGATAGAGTCGAGGGATACCTTTGCTTTGGCAGCGCTTGTGACGAAGCCGGCGCGAAGGCTATGGGCACTGAAGTCGCCTTCGACGCCGGCGCGCGCGGCGAGCGTGTGCACGAGGTTGGCAACATCGCGGCCGTCGATGCGACGATCGGACAGGGCGCTGCGAAGCGTGAAGGTGCGGAAGACCGGGCCAGTCGTGATGCCCGTCGCTTCGAGCCATAGGCGGACGGCGCGGGCGGCGCATAGTGACTGCGTCGCGACGTAGGGAACGGCGATTTCGGAACCTAGACCGGTCTGGTCGGTCTTCGATCGACGGATCGTCACACGCAGACCCTCGCGGCTCCAGCCGAGATCCTCGAAGTCTAGGGCCGCGAGCTCGCTACGGCGCAGCGCGCCGGCGAATCCCAGCAACAGAATCGCCCGGTCGCGTTTGACCTTCAAATCGTGGCCGCGAACCGCGAGCAGCATCGCGCGGAGTACGTCAAGGGTAATGGCGGCTTTGCGCCTCTGTGCCGCGCCGTTGGTGCGCGCGATGCCCCGAACTACCCTACGCACGACTTCGTGCGCTACGGGCGATTCTAGGCCCCTTTCTCGGTGCGCATGAGCGATCGCGGCGAGGTGACGCCGGATGGTCGCGAGCTTCGAGAAGTCGGCGAGATGCGTCACGTAGAGGACGACTGTTTGCGGCGCCGCGGGGAGAGACTCAACGTCGCACGTCGCGCACCATGCTTGAAAGCCGCGCAAGGCGGAAGCGTAGGCGCGGCGGGTGCCAGGGGCGTGGGATGCATCGGCGTATTCGCGCGCCCGTTCAATCGCGGCGAGAGCATTCTCAGCACTTGCGAAGGTGGCGGGGAGTTGGGGTATGATTGTGCTTGTCATCGGGAGCCTCAATCTTCCGGCGGCACTGGCCCGGGCGATCTGATCGTCGCCTGGGCCTTTTGTGTACCGCCATTGTACCGCCAATGCCAGAGAAATGGAAGGGGCTAGAGAAGCTAAAGAACGCATTAATGGGGAGAACTAGTCATAGCGGGTGTTGTTGAAATAACTGTTAATCAGCGGGTCGCTGGTTCGAGTCCAGCATCCGGAGCCATCTACTCCCTCGTAAATCGATGCATTTATGGGGGAGTTTTTCTGTTCCGGCATGCGGTGTAGCCCTTTTTGTAGCCCTTTCAGGAAATTACGTCTTGGTGGGCACGGCAGGTCCGTCAGCTCCGATCTGCGAGGTAATGCGCCATCCGTTTGAAGCGGTAACAGTGACGCGGGGCGACGCGCAGCACCTAGGGTCGTTGACGGCGGACGCTTGGCACGGCCAGCAAAGCGGCGCAACGATGCTAAAGCTCGGGCTACCTCGAAGTCTTGTTGACTGACATCATTTTTTGAATCGCGTCCCTGATATGAGGGCGAAGGGGATTCCTTTACCCCGCTGTAAGGCCTCTACCAATCTAACCGTGCGAAGGAGTGACTTGAAGCGGCTCGCGGTCTTGCTCGTTGCCGCGTTAAGCGCTTGTGGCTCGCCGTCACAATCGGGCGCGCTGCCTGCCGGCTCTGCGTCTTCGGCGAAAGCAGACACTCATGCGAGCAGCCAGATCAAACACGTCGTGATCATGATTCAGGAGAATCGCAGCTTCGACAATCTGTTCGCGACCTTCCCTGGCGTCGACGGCGCGACGTACGGCTACTATCTAAAGAAGCTCAAAGGCGGCGGCTACGTACGCACCAAGATTGTTCTCAAGCAACAGCCGCTCGCCGGCGGCCTCGATTTCAACCATGGGTGGGAATATTACATTGGCGATTACGACAACGGGAACATGGACGGCTTCAATCTTGAGGGCTACAACGGAAACAATCCGGCAGGCACGCGCATGTATCAGTACGTGAATCCGGCCGACGTTCAGCCCTACTGGTCGCTGGCGCAGCAGTATGCGCTAGCCGACGAAATGTTCCAAACACAAGGTAGCGGCAGTTTCACCGCGCACCAAGACCTCATCGCCGGAGCCACCGCAGGAACGTGGAATAGCATTACCGGAAGCCTCGTCGATTATCCGTCGGGGAATAAGCTTTGGGGTTGCAACGCTCCTAGCGGTACGACCACGAACATCCTTACTACGAGTTTGCAATACCTCAAGGGGCAAGGACCGTTCCCATGCCTCACGTATCCTACCGGCACGCTGCGCGACTTGCTCGACGCCAAGGGCGTCTCTTGGAAATATTACACACCGAAGTACACGGCCAACACGTCTGGGGCTCTCTGGAACGCGTTTGCTGCTATTGACGCCGTCTATCACGGACCTGAGTGGAAAACCAACATCTCTATGCCCGAGACGAATATCTTCAGCGACATTACGAACACACAACTGCCGGCGGTGTCGTGGTTGATCCCCGACCAAATCAACTCCGACCATCCCCACCTGAACAGCCAGGACAACGGACCTTCGTGGGTAGCGTCGGTGATCAATGCGATCGGCACCAGCGGCTACTGGAACTCGACGGCCGTCGTGGTCGTGTGGGACGACTGGGGCGGCTTCTACGATCATCGGCCGCCGCCGTCCCGCGATAACGCGGGTGGCTTAGGATTCCGCGTTCCGATGCTTGTGGTATCGCCGTACGTTCCTGCCNNCAGTACGAGTTCGGCAGTGTTCTCAAGTTTGTGGAACAGACGTTTAGGCTGGGCTCGCTCGGAACGACCGACGCCCGCGCTACCTCGATCGGCAATATCTTTAAGTTCAAGATGAACCCACGGGTCTTTCACCTGATTAAGGCTCAACGCTCTCGCGCATACTTCGTGCATGAGCCTCCGTCCAACGCGCCGGTGGATACCGAGTAGTTCTCCTGAGACTCAAAGCGACTATTGTAATGCGTTTTCGTTCTGCATGGCTCGAAATGACTGTTGCGGCGCCGCTCATAGCTGCTTTTGTCACTAGTGGATGCTCCAATGGAAGCGGGGCAGCGCCGATCGTTCCAGGCGTCGCCGATCGATCGTTTTCATTCGACGCCATGCCCGGCAAATACATCAAGCACATCGTCGTCCTCGTGCAGGAAAACCGCAGCTTCGACAATTTATTCGCGACGTTTCCAGGCGCGGACGGCGCCACCCGAGGCGAGACGCACGACGGCAAGAGGGGAGATGGGTTGCAGCAGCGGGTCCCATTGGCACGGCGGGCGCACACCACACACCTGCGGCGGCATTTCATTCAGTGACAAATCTGTGAGCAATGCGGCGGTCGCAGCATTTAAACCGCGTTGCGTTGCGTGGTCCCCGCAAAACGGGAGTCTTGGCAGTGGCAAGAAACTCTCAGGCGGAGGAGCGAAGGCACTGTCTGAATCAAACAGTATTAAGGAGGTTGGAGCATGAGTTGTCGCGTTTCTTAGGTCTTTTCGCCTTCGCTGTCTTGTTGCAGGGGTGCGGAAGTAACCCGTCCGTTCGGCTTGTCTCCACCGGTACATCGCCGCAGACCTCTAGCGAGGCGACCACGGAGACTGGGCCGCCAAAGTGCAAAGGGCAAGTTATCACTGGCCCACACGCGGAAGTGACAGAACACATTCCAAGGGAAGGCGCAGCCCTATGTGTACCGTCGTTTCGCGGCTTCGGTGGCGATTTAGGATTTCCAGGCATCCATCCCGCGCCGCAACCCGTTAAGCTCATTGTTTTCGTGCCGCAGCTAGGCATGTCGCGAGGCATGTTGCTTGCGAATCGCAGCCCCATATTCAACCTGGAATGGTTACCGAGCGCAGTTCACATTTGGAAAGACTGCGCCGCCTGGTGGGATAAGCGGAGCGAGAATGATTCCCGGAAAAACGTACACCGGCTATGGTGTCATTGGATTTCAGGGAGGCAGTAAAAAGGTCGGTCCCTGCTATTCCGTTGCTACCCGTGGGAAGTATGGCGGTGTGTTCAACAACCTAGGGACGCTGATGGAAAAACAGGGCGGCCCCTTTATCACTTGGGACCTTATGATTTACGAGGGCAAAGAAGCGAACCGTAGATGCTAGGGAAGGTCTGAAGTAGCT
>PLLA01000107.1 GCA_003140835.1 Candidatus Tumulicola scandinaviensis
AGAAGCCCAGAAGGTCCTCGCAACCAGGCACGAGATCATGCAAGCCGGGTATCGAGCAAAGCCGGAGCGCTTCATCGGCGGCGCCCCAAAGCGAATCGCGCTACCATCTGCCGTGTGGATAAATCCCCCAACTCATGATGGGGTCGCCGTCTAAGCGTTCACAGAATTCAATAAGCCGATATTCCAAACGAAATAGCACCGAGGCCTGAGGGATGCCTGCCGGCGGAGTCGAAACCACAGGTCTAGGGCTGCTGGACAGGAGAGGTCGTTGTGCCGAGACGTCCATATATCGGCTTCGGATTTCATTTGGTTCTGATCTGCATCGTTGCTTTGACGACGCTCTCGTCTGCACGAGCGGCCGCTCCAACGCCGCTTCCGAGCTTCAAAGCTGCGGCTGTTGCGTACGATCCCGCGTGGGGCGACCTAGATGGCAACATCGCGCGCATGGTGACGGGCGTTGAAAGCGTTGCAAAGCAGGGCGTGAAGCTTGCCGTGCTGCCCGAAACGGCAAACATGGGCTACATCTTCGACGATTTCGCGATGGTGCGCCCGTACCTAGACGCCGTACCCGGCAAGACGACGGCGGCGCTCGCGAAAGTGACGCGCAAGTACCATATGTACGTAGTGGTCGGACTGGGCGAGTTCGATCCCACCAGCGGCTTGGGGTACAACACGTCGGCGCTGATCGGTCCACACGGCTACATCGGCAAATATCGCAAGCACGGATTGAATTCGCAGGACCAGCGCTGGACGTCGTTCGGCGACATCGGATTCCCAGTGTTCGACACCGAGCTCGGACGGATCTCGCTGCTGATTTGCTACGACGACACGTACTGGCAGTACGCGCGCCTCGCGCTTCTTCACAAGGTCGACATCATCGCATGGTCGAGCGTTTCCGACCGCGTCATGCCCGGGACGCCGCCGGATCAGACCAAGGGCGATCACTCCACAATCGCAAGCGTGCAACACCTCTCAGCCGATACGGGGGCCTGGGTTGTCGCGGCGACTCGTAACGGGATCGAAACGAATCCGATCACCAAGCAGCAGTTGTATTACAACGGCGGTTCGAGCATCTGGGACCCGTTCGGCAACAAAATCGCGCAGTTGCCGGTGCCTCCGCCCGAAGTACTGCCGTCCGGCGTTCACGGGGTTGCCATCGCCACGATCGTGCCAGCGAAATCCGCTCCGGTGCGCGCAGCGCTCCTCGCGCGACGGCGGCCGGAGATGTACGGTGTGCTCGCCCTCCATCGCGCGCCCACCGATCCGACCAACGGTACCGGCCAGGCTCAATCGGTCAATCTCACCATCGAAGCCGGGGATATCTCCAAGCCCGCCGCCGCGGCGGAATGGACGGCCCCCAAGCAGGGCGGCCTCGCGGTCCTACCCGCGCTGTTTCGCTACGGACCGAACCTGGCCGCCGCCGATTATCGGCGCCTGGCCGAGCCGCAGGACGGACCGTCAGAGAAAGCCCTCAGCGATCTCGCGAAGAGAGGCGCCGGATACGTCGTCGGAAGCTACCCAGAACGCGCTGGGACGGCCGTTTATCATACCGTCGCGCTCGCCGCTCCTTCCGGTCAGATCGTCGCCCGCTACCGCGCCACACACCTCACTCCCGGTTCCTGGGCTGCGGCCGGCGATCGATTCGTCGTTGCTTCCACGCCGATCGGGCGCGTTGCGCTCGCACTGAGCGAAGAGCTTTCAGTACCCGAGGTGTATGGCGTTTATTCCGCGCTGCGCGCCGATGTGCTCGCGGCGCCGGCGGGAAGCTGGCAAGGCTTCACGCTGCTGCAAATCGACCCTAAATTGTACAACGTGCCGTATCCGCCGGGGACCCCGTATGCGCCCTATTCCGCCGCGAAGATGGGCCAATTCTGGGTTGCAGCGCCCGGATGGGGTGCGCCATCCAAGCTCTCGGCTTTCTTGATGGGGCCGGAACCCGTCGTCGCGACTCCGCCTCGCGCCGTTGTTGGGGGCGAAATATTGAATGTCGACGTAACCGCGCCGTGGGCCGGAACGTGGATCAACCAGCAACAACTTATTGGCGGTCAGCGACCGTGGAATACGCTGCCGCTCGTGTTGGCCAAGAACAGTCCTTGTCTGGCCGCATGGAGCCGGGCCTCGGGCTGGAACCCCGTCTGCTGGTAAGGGTGAGCTCGACTGAAATCTGCTCGAGCGTCGCTGAACTGGGAGATGGTGGCTAAGTTCAACGCCATGATCGGGAACATCCGCGACCCGCTCGGGTACGCGGTCTGGATGGTGCCCGTCTCACGCCCGCGTTCCCTAGGCGCGCCGGGCTCGAAAGCCCTCTCCGGCGATACGGCAATTTCGGGGTTTTGGCAGTATCTGGACGAGTCGATTGGAGATCTATCCGATGCTAGGTTCGCAAAGGTTTTCGGCGGCGCTTGTAGCCGTGGTTCTTCTATCCGCTTGTTCGAGTGGCGGTTCCGGGCAGATTCCGCCGGGCGTGGCGCCGGCTCGGGGTGCCGCTTCGGAGCCGGGCCGCAACCACCGAGCGCCCGCACAAATCCAGCACATCGTCCTGATGATCCAGGAGAATAGGAGTTTCGATAATCTCTTTGGTACGTACCCGGGGGCCGACGGCGCGACGAGCGGCAAGATGCACACCGGCAACGTCATCCCCCTCAAAAAGGTAGGGCTCGCCGCACTCGACATCAACCACACGTACCCAACCTACTTGCAAGACTACGATAATGGAAACATGGACGGGTTCGACCTGTCCAAAATGGGCACCGGCCAGCGAGCCGGCAAATATCCCTACCAATACGTCGATCCGGCAAAGATTCAACCGTATTGGACGATCGCGCAAACCTACGTGCTCGCCGACCACATGTTTCAAACGCAAGGCAGCGGCAGTTTCACGGCGCATCAGGACCTTATTGCCGGCGGCACCGCCATCGATGCCAACGACAGCATCGTCGACGATCCTTCGAGCTCGTGGAGTTGGGGATGCGATTCGCGCCCGAGCACGGTGACATCGCTGATAACGACCGGCGGACAGTATCTGTTCGATCAGGGGCCTTTCCCGTGCTTTACGTATCCGACCGGCACCCTGCGTGACTTGCTCGACGCGCATCAGGTTTCATGGAGGTATTACACGCCGCCGCACAAGGGTAACACCGACGGCGCCCTCTGGAATGCCTTCGACGCGATTCCCGCCGTTCGTAACGGACCCGAATGGACGACCAACATTTCGATCCCCGAAAAAAACATTTTCACCGACATTACCAACGGCCAATTGCCGGCGCTGTCCTGGGTCATTCCGTCGCAAGTCGATTCCGATCATCCCCAAAAGTTGAATAGTGAATACGATGGCCCGTCGTGGGTCGCTTCGGTGGTCAACGCGATCGGCCAGAGCAAGTATTGGAATACGACGACGATCGTCATCGTGTGGGACGATTGGGGTGGGTTCTACGATCACGAGCCACCGGCGTTTTTCGACAATGCGGGTGGTTTAGGGTTTCGCGTCCCGATGCTCGTCGTATCACCGTACGTCGTGCCCGGTCAGATCACTCACACGCAATATGAATTCGGCAGCATTCTAAAGTACGTCGAGCAGACGTTCGGCCTCGGATCGTTGGGTACGACGGACGTGCGCGCGAAGTC
Source organism: Candidatus Tumulicola scandinaviensis (assembly GCA_003140835.1). Classification (GTDB taxonomy): domain Bacteria; phylum Vulcanimicrobiota; class Vulcanimicrobiia; order Vulcanimicrobiales; family Vulcanimicrobiaceae; genus Tumulicola; species Tumulicola scandinaviensis. The sequence continues at coordinate 3,625 of PLLA01000107.1, forward strand.
GATTGCGAGCCTCATCAATCTCAATCGGCCACCGTTGCCGTTTAATCCGATCCCTTCAGAACGATCGCGCCGCTACTTCATGCACCAGGCGCCGTCCTACGAACCGGTCGACACCCAATAACTGCGTAGGACGTGGCGGCGCCTGAAAGGGAGTCGCCGCCGCATTCCCGCAAACATTTGCGCATGGAACTGCGCCGCACGTTAGGTCTCGCCGATGTGACCCTGTTCTTCGTGGTCGCGGGCTCGAACTTGCAATGGGTGGCGACCGCGGCCGCCGCCGGTCCGTCGTCGCTGGTGGTTTGGGTGCTCGGGTGTCTGGCGATGTTCGTTCCGCTGTCGGTCTGCGTCGTGTACCTGACGTCGCGTCATCCGGACGAGGGCGGCATGTACGTATGGAGCAAACGCGCTTAGCTCAGATGTCTTTTCGCCGAAATCCATCCGGTGAATGCGGATTAAGATGTATTGTTGCACAATCCATCCGCAGAATGCAGGCTCAGACCGCTATCGCACGTCCAGCATAAGCGACGCGGTATAGACCTTTCCGCCGGCGCCGCGGATGTGCGCTTTGAGCGTGTAGTTGCCGGCGGGTATGTTGGGCATCGAGATTTCCATCTCTGGGCCGGCGCTCGTCGGTTTCCCGTTTGTCGGCGCCACCGAGCTCACCGAGGTTCCCAACGGGTTGATGTACCCGTTGTACGTCACGCCCGTGCGCGTATTGATGAAATCGGCAAGTCCGCTCGAACCGCCGTACGGAAGAAGGTCGTCGGCGAGTTTGCCGTCCTTGCGAACGGTGAGAGTCACAAGGGGCATGACCTTCATATCGACGCTCGTTTGATTGAGCGTGATCGTGTATGGGCCCGCGTCGCTGGTTTGCGTTGTTGGTGCCGCAGCGGCCGCGAAACCGGGCACGAACGCCAAGAGAACTCCCAGAAGGAGAACGCTCTTAGCGACGGCGTGCATCGAAGCTACTGCGCGACGATCGTAAACGGGGCAGCGAATCCTCGCAATAATTGAACCGGGATTCCCCATCTGAGCCTTCGGTTCGAGCCGTGGCCGGGTGATCCCGGTTAACACTCATTTTGTTATGAGGGTCTTGAAGGCCCGGCATCAATCCATCCAGGGGGAGCTCAAGAAGGGCCTGTTCCCATAGCCCGCGCTCCGTGTCACGTGGTAGCAAGTCGATGAGATTGTTAACGGTGCACCAGCCTATTATATCACCAGCTCTATTCTCAACGTCGTTTGGTGTTTACCTGGAGGGCCTCTTGGGGTGTTACAGTGCAAAATCGCAAAAGTTATTGTCGTCTTTTTTCGTTTTTCGGCTCTGCCGCGACCGGACGGGAGCGGCCGCGGAGCCGAAGGCGGATGCGGCGCGGAGGCCGCAGGCCGGAGCTTGTCAGGCGATGCTCGGCGCTATCCTCTAGCGTTGATTCTAAAGACGGCAATGAAGAGAGAGTCAATCCAGAGGTTATCGTCGATGCCGAGTGGAGTGCCGAGCGAGTCTCTACCTCTATGCCGTTCCTTAGAACCTCGGCCAGCATAACGGCTTCGCCCTCGCTGCTAGAGTCTCTAATTACTCTGGCACGGCAATCGCGAACTGCGGCAAAAGAAAAGCGGCGCGTTCTTAGCTATGTCGCCCTGATTGAAGGTATAATGAGGCTATTGGAGTGCTCTGATGGAAAAACAACAATTGAAGCCTATGCTTCTGGCCGTGCTCCTTACTGCTTCGGTGGCGGCGTGCAGCGCAGGCAACTCGACCCCGGCGGCGCC
>PLLA01000024.1 GCA_003140835.1 Candidatus Tumulicola scandinaviensis
ATAACCTACACCGCCGGCACTCGGCGCTCGCCTACCGCTCACCTGCGGTCTTCGAGCGGGAAAGCGCCGCATGACTTTCCAATCTCAAACTATCCACGAAAGCCGGGCAACTTCATTATGACTCCAGATTCCGCTATTGTCGTCGACGATTACGTCAATCTTGTTGAATTCGCCAAACGACTTTTCGACCAGCGCGATGTGGAGCGGGTATCCAAGATTGTCGAACGGATGTCGTTTGATTAGTACCCCAGCGACCGTACCGTCGGGCGGCGGACTTGGCGCCGGCATGATAAGCGCTTCATTCGTACCGACGGTTGCGTCACCGTGGCCATACCCACCGTCCTTCGTGCGGTAGAGCCAGATTCCAAGGTTCGTAACGGCCCCCTGAGCGTTAATCCGCAGGGCCTCATTAGCAGAACCAGTGCTTTCTATCGTTGAGAGCGCGGCGCAGAGTACTGACATAACCAATGATCCGAAAATCAACGTGGACTGTGTTCTCATCTATAAGCTTTCGAGCGTGTTTATAAGAAAAAGCGATTCCTATTTTAGCCCAGAGCGCCCTTAGCTAACTCTAGCTAGACCCCATAGTAACGCTAGGGGTTTGGATAAATAGTTCAAATGCCTCCCAATGCCTTGGATGCGGGACGCGAGTTCCAGCGCGAATCCGGGAACAGGCCGCGAGTGATAGCCCCGTCGCCTTGGCGATTTCGCTAAGCGAATAGGCATCGAGCTTCGGGACAACCTCACGCGAGAACCAAGCCGCATCGCGATCTGCAGGTTCGGCGCCTCGCGCCGACTCTCGATTGCGGCGATGCTGCTCGGAAATAGGAGTTGCGCGCTACTGCAGTGTTTCTGCCGACGATCCAAGATTCGGCTACGCGGAAGTGCGTCGGCGAAGGCTTAAATATTCGGCTCGCCTCTGCTGCAGCTGGCCAGGACTATCTATTGGATCACCCTGGGGATTTAGCGGGTGCTAAGGCCGCAGCTGATCGCGCATGGCAAAACTTCCCCCAGTCCCAGAAGTGCCTTTAGCTGCGGCAAACGAGAAACGAAGAGAGCAAAGCCCCTTGCCGCTCTGCAGCCACGCCACCGATCGCGGTGCCATTACAGCTGCGAGCGCCTGGCATAACGGAAGCCACGCTCGCAGAGTCTCGCAATTTAGAGCGCGGCGCTTAACATGCAGCGGGGCTTGGATCGCGGCGGCCGGCGATAATGTCGATCGGGTTTACTATTGTTTGGGGAAGGAGCCACGATATTCGAAGCTAACTTTTCGGCCAGCCGGAGGGAAACGGCATCGAACCTTAATCGCCAAAGAGGACCACCGTGCTACGACGCATTTGTTGCAACTCGCTGCTTTTGTGTTTTTCGCTTCTTCTCTTCGCTGCACCCGGCGGTGCTCAAACTGCGCCGGCGCAGTCGAGCGCGCCGTCCCCCGCACCCCAGGTCGATCCGAAGGTGACCGCAATCGCTAAAGATTGGCTCCATCGCATTCAGACCGCGAACGTTGATCGCTCGCAGCTTACGGAGCAGATGAGCGCCGCGCTCACTCCGTCGCTCGTACAAATGGTGGCTGCGCAACTCGCCCCTCTCGGAGACCCGACGGCCGTTTCTTTTGTCGGATCCGCGACCGCTCAAGGGATCACCATATACGATTTCGTGCTTACTTTTGGAGCGGCGACCGTCAATGAGTTCCTCGGAATCGATGGTGCCGGAAAGATTGCTGGCTTGAGGTTTATCCCAGCGCAATAACGCTCCGAAACGAAAGCCGGCCTCCGCATCCGCCGCGAATGGACGCAAGCACCGCCTGCGACCATGCATCGCCGGTGGACGATAAAACGCCTTACGCCATATAGCGTTTTCGATACATCGCGAGTTTTGCAAACGCCATTGCAAAGTTTGCACGAGCCGCGCGCGAGGCCGGCTCATCGCGCGATATCTAGAAAAACCTTTTTTTACAGGCTTTTCTAGCCGAGCCCGGATCCGGCGCTTGTCGTCTGGGGGTCCGGAATTACCCCCTTAAGCCTATCCCCCGAGGCTGCGTTGCGGGATAGATACCGTATTCGGCGTCAAGCGTAATCGGCATCAAAAGGCACGCCGGATCGAAGAATGCCATAGGCGAGGACGAGTAGCTTACGCATAACCGCTGCAATAATCAGGCACTTGTGTTTTCCGGCTGCCAGTAGGCGCTCTGCAAACAGCCGAAGCACTGGGTTGAACCGAAGAGCAACGATCGCCGGCATGTAAAGCGCTTTACGAACGCGGGAGTTGCCGGTCTTGCAAAGCCGAGGGCGGCCATGGATGGACGTTCCGGAACGCCGGTCACGTGGCGAAAGACCGGCGTACGCGGCGACAGCCTTGGCGGACTCGAAGCGATCGATATGCGGGATCTCAGAAAGAATAGACCCGGCGGTGGTTTCACCGATTCCAGGAATCGACGTCANNCTTCCTGAATCGATGCCTTGATAACCGCCGATGCCTCGGACGATTGAGCATAGACCGATTGCTGTACTCGGGTGGTCTTCAGATGCTCGTAATGGCGCATCAGGGCTTGCAGAACTCGGATTTCCGGCGGCGGTGGAA
>PLLA01000027.1:0-341 GCA_003140835.1 Candidatus Tumulicola scandinaviensis
ATCGTCTCTAGTTACAGCCTCGCCCCCTCTTGGTGTCACTTTTTCTCAGCCGGTGACTGTTCGCCATGCTTGGGTACTTGCAGCGTTAACGAAAGGCGAGGAGGTGCTGGGTTGGGACAAACACGGCACAGTACCGTGCGACGTTCCAGAGTTTGAATCGACAAGCATAAATCTCGCCAACCCTCGGTCGGTCGTTTCCCCGTCGCCGCTGCCGTCCCCGCAAGGACCTATGCCAATCGCTGTAGCGGATTCGCCTCCTTTTGCGATAGAGAAGTGCGAAACGCCATTTGTAGAGGCAAAGAGGACCGTAATCGTCTGGCCCCGAGACGTAACGGGTTTCC